>NZ_JAJGQM010000004.1 GCF_020784175.1 Xanthomonas campestris pv. asclepiadis | reverse complement strand
TCTCGACGCCCAAACTGCCAGAATCCGAACAGATAAGGCTCTGGCGCGGCATCCATGCCGCTCAAGGTCCCGCGACGGTGGGCAGGCAAGGACCAAGCGAGATTGCAGGCAAAGTGCGCCTGCTCGCCGCGGCGCGTAACGCAAATCCAATGGCGCTGTCGATACGCTCGCGTTCAGCGCACACGGACGTGATCGGATGGAATCTGCAACACAGCACCGTCCACGCGATCGGCAAGGCGAACCCGCCCTTGCTATCTTGTTGGTGCTCGCACTGCATGGTGTATTCGCGCCTTGGCTAAGCCGCATACCGCCGGTCGCTGTAACCGATCGCCAGCGCAGCAGCTCGCCGCGAATGACGCTGGTTTTTTTACCGCGCCCGCTTCAAGCAGCCGGTCCACAGGCACCACCGCCCGGCATGATCACTCGGTCGCCATCGTCGCGACGCGTGGTAAATACAGCGAGCGCGGCGATGCCTCGCAGCACGCAAACACTGCCACAGGTAGACATGCGGCGATCAGCACACTCATCCGACAGCCCTGTCGCTACATCTGGTAATACTTCGCAGTCGTTGAATCTTTCAATACCGGCCACCGTCGTCGATACGGCAACGCCCACACGCAATTTCATGCAACGCACCGCGCCGGTGGACTATCAGGCCACCCTTTTTGCCAACGAGTGGACGCCGGACGGCGGCGAGATTCAGCAGACCTGGGCCTTTCGTTCCAAGCTCGCCGGTGCCGCGCTGTCGCTAACAGGCGCGCTGGAACGACCCTGCAACCAACGCGAGCGCGATCAGCGATTGCGCAGATGCTTCGGAAAGCAGTACCAGGGCGATATGGATCCGCCAATCACGCGAGCGAAGTGAGAGGACAGCAGAGTCTGCCTCAACCCAGTTCCTTCCAAGCTGTTTGATCAGTGAGACCAGAAACGGCGTCACTACAGTATCGGGCCACGTACGCACTGCGCTACGTAAATCTTTGCTTGATCAGGCCAACTGCTCGCAGTCACGCGCCCGGCGCGACTATGTCGCACCGTAACAAGACCTCATCGAAAACAGACGCGTGCGCGTTTTTTTGACCATTCTGCACAAGCCTACACGCTGATCACTGCTGCTCTACGCACTTCGGCGCGAAGGAGCCCGACCATGACCTCCCTCGCACCGACCGCGACTACGACATTCGTCGGTCACGCCGCAGCCGCCAGGCGCGGCCGGCGTGCATCCAGGCGGAACACCGCTACCGCTTCGCTCAGTTCCACCGCCTGCTCTTGCATTGCACGTGCCGCGGCGGAAGCTTCTTCCACCAGTGCGGCATTGCGCTGGGTGGTTTCGTCCATGTCGTTGATCGTGCGGGCGACCTGCTCGATGCCGGAGGACTGCTCGCGCGATGCCGCGGAAATCTCCGCGATCAAGGTGGTGACCTGCTGCACCGACTGCACGATCTGCTGCATCGTCTGCCCGGCCTGATCCACGCGCGCGCTGCCACGCTCCACGCTGTCCACCGAGGCATCGATCAGGTGCTTGATCTCCTTGGCCGCGCCGGCCGAACGCTGCGCCAGCGCGCGCACTTCCGAGGCGACCACGGCGAAACCACGGCCCTGCTCACCCGCACGTGCGGCTTCCACCGCCGCGTTCAAGGCCAGGATATTGGTCTGGAACGCGATGCCGTCGATGACGCTGATGATCTCGGCGATTTTCCTGGACGAGACTTCGATCTCGCCCATGGTGTCGACCACGCTGGCCACCATCTCGCCGCCGCGGCCGGCGATCTCCGCGGCCGCCTGCGCGCCGCGGCTGGCCTGCTGCGCGGTGTCGGCGTTCTGGCGCACGGTGGAGGTGAGTTCTTCCATCGAGGCGGCGGTTTCTTCCAGGTTGGCGGCCTGCTGTTCGGTGCGCTGCGCCAGGTCGTTGTTGCCGGCGGCAATCTCCGCCGAGGCGGTGCGAATGGTCTGCGCGGCCAGGGTGATGTCGCCGACGATATCGGTCAGGCGCTGCACGGTGGCGTTGGCATCGTCGCGCATGCGCGCAAACACGCCTTGCTGGTTGCCGTGCATGCGCGCGGTCAGGTCGCCATCGGCGATCGCCTTGAGCACCTGCGACAGCTCGGCCAGATTCTGGTCCACGTTCTGCATCAGGCCGTTGACGCCGCTGACCATGGCGCGGAATTCGAACTGGTAGGCCTCGGCATTGCCGCGCGTGGCGAAGTCGCCGGCCGCAGCCGCGTCGACCAGGCCACGGATTTCGCCATTGATCGCCGCCAGGTTGCGCTTGGTGGTGTCCATCGCCTCGGTGATCTGCGCTTTCTCGCCCGGCAGGCGCGGCATGTCCACCGACATGTCGCCGACCGCGTAGTGCTGCATCACCTGCAGCATGTCGCCGATCAGACCGACCTGCGCGCCGATCAAGCCATTGGTGTCGTCGACCATGCGGCCGTACGCGCCCGGGAAGGCCTGCGCATCCATGCGGTAACTCATCTGCCCGGCTTCGTAGCGATGCGCCATGTCGGCCTGCGCGGTGGAGACGTCGGTGAGCGTGTTGACCACCTGGCCCATGGCCTGGCCGAGCAGACCGATTTCATCGCGATTGCTCACCGCTGCACGCGCCGATAGATCGCCGGCTGCCACCTGGCGTGCCGCACGTGCGACGTTTTCGATCGGGCGCACGATCGAGCGACGGATCCACCAGCCCAGCACCGCCACCAGGCACAGCGCCGCAACGACGGTGGCCACCGCCGACAGCACCAGCTTGTGCTGCGCCGATTGCGAACCGGCCAGCACCGCGGCATCGGCCGGGGTCTTGCTGCGCGTCACCAGCGCTTCCAGCGTCTGGCTGGGCGCGCGGTCCTGGCCCTTGACCAGTTGATCGCCCACCTGGGTGTCGTAGCCGGTCTCGGCAAACTTGCCCAGCGCCGCTTCGTAATTGCGCTGCAAACCCAGATGCGCCTTGGCAAAGTCCTGCGCGAGCGTCCGCACCTGCGGGTCCCGGGTTGCCTTGGCCAGCGCCTCGGTGCCTGCCTGCACCTTCCTGCCCTGCTCGCGGAAGGCGCTCAGGTGCTTGTCCAGTTGCGCCGGATCGCGTCCGCGGATCAGCACGTTCTTCCACTCCTGCACCTGCAGGCGGAAATCGCGGGTGATCTCCTCGCTGCTGGAGGCCTGCGCCACCTCCGGCGGTACCTTGCCCGACAGACTCAGCCAGGCCGTGCCCAACCCACCGAGGGCACACAGCAGGATGACCGACAGACCCAGCGCGAGCGCGCCGAGCAGCTTGCTTTGCAGGCTGACGAATTTCGGGGTGGCAGCAGACATGGTGCATCCAAAGCGGGGGTTACACCGGTTATCGACATGTGTCTTACCGATCTGAAGCAGCGGCCGGCGCCAAACATCTGCCTTGAATGCCCGGAGAGGTGCGCACTTCCGGATTCCCCGACAGGCTTCACCCGACCGCCCGACCATCGCGCCATTTGTGGCGGCCCCGTATCCTTCCCGCACATGACCGAGCCTGCTTTTCCGATCTCTCCCCTGCTGCCGCAGCTGTGCGACAGCCTGGCCGCCCATCCGCGGCTGGTGCTGGAAGCCCCGCCCGGCGCCGGCAAGACCACCCAGGTGCCGCTGGCCTTGCTGGACGCGCCGTGGCTGGCCGGTCGCAAGATCGTGATGCTCGAACCGCGGCGTGTGGCCGCCCGCAGCGCCGCGGTGTTCATGGCGCGCCAGCTGGGCGAGCCGGTCGGCGAGACCGTGGGCTACCGCATCCGCTTCGAGAACAAGACCTCCGCGCGCACCCGCATCGAGGTCGTCACCGAGGGCATCCTGACCCGGCTGATCCAGGACGACCCGATGCTGGAGAGCGTCGGCGCGCTGCTGTTCGACGAATTCCACGAACGCCATCTGGCCGGCGACCTCGGCCTGGCGCTGGCGCTGGACGTGCAGGCGCAGGTGCGCGAAGACCTGCGCATCGTGGCGATGTCGGCCACGCTCGATGGCGAGCGCCTGGCCGGCTTTCTCGACGCGCCACGCCTGAGCAGCGCCGGACGCAGCTTCCCGGTGGAGATCGCGCACTTTCCCGCGCGCCGCGACGAAGCGCTGGAACCGCAGACCCGACGCGCAGTGGAACACGCCTTGGCCACCCATCCGGGCGACGTGCTGGTGTTCCTGCCCGGCCAGCGCGAGATCGCACGCGTGCACGGCGCGCTGCAGGACGTGCTGGACCCGGCGGTGCAGGTGCTGCCGCTGCACGGCGAGCTGTCGGTCGAGGCGCAAAGCCAGGTCCTGCAACCCGACCCGTCAGGGCGCCGCCGCGTGGTGCTGGCGACCAATGTGGCCGAGTCCTCGGTGACCCTGCCCGGCGTGCGCGTGGTCGTCGACAGCGGGCTGGCGCGCGAGCCGCACTACGATCCCAACAGCGGTTTCTCGCGGCTGGACATCACCACCATTGCGCAGGCCTCTGCCGACCAGCGTGCCGGCCGTGCCGGGCGTGTGGCCAGCGGTTGGGCGTACCGGTTGTGGCCGCAATCGCAACGGCTGGAACCGCAGCGGCGCGCGGAGATCACCCAGGTGGAGCTGGCCGGCCTGGCGCTGGAGCTCGCCGCCTGGGGCAGCACCGCACTGCGCTTCGTCGATGCACCGCCGGCCGGCGCGCTGGCCGCCGCGCACGAATTGCTGCAGCGGCTGGGCGCGCTCACCGGCAGCGGCGGCATCACCGCGCTGGGCCGGCGCATGCTCGCGCTGGGCACCCATCCGCGCCTGGCCTCGATGCTGGCGCAGGCCGGCGATGCAACGCGCGTGGCGCTGGCCTGCGACCTGGCCGCCTTGCTGGAAGCGCGCGACCCGCTGCGTCAGGGCGGCGATGGGCTGGCCGCGCGCTGGCGCGCACTGGCTGCCTTCCGGCAGGGCCGCAGCGCGCACGATGCCAACCGCGGCGGCCTGGCCGCGATCGACAGCGCCGCCAAGCAATGGCGACGCCGGCTGCGCTGCGACAGCGCCCCGCCTGCCAGCGTGGAGGCGCATGCACTGGGCGACCTGCTCTCGCACGCCTTCCCCGACCGCATTGCCGCGCGCCACCCCAACGACCCGCTGCGCTACCTGCTCGCCAACGGCCGCAGCGCGCGCCTGTTCGACCACAGCGACCTGCGCGGCGAGCCGTGGCTGGTCGCCAGCGAACTGCGTTACGAAGCCAAGGACGCGCTGCTGCTACGCGCCGCGCCGGTGGACGAAGGCTATCTGCGCCGCAGCGTGCCAGAGCGCTTCGTGCAGCAGGACCTGGTGCAATGGGATGCGGACAAGCGCGCCCTGGTTGCGCGCCGGCAATCCAGCTTCGACCGCATCGTGCTCGACAGCCGCCCGGCCGGCCGCGTCGATCCGGCGCAAGCCGCCGGCGCCCTGACCGAGGCTGTGCGTCAGCTGGGCCTGGATGCCTTGCCCTGGACCGACGGCCTGCGCCAATGGCGTGCACGCCTGCAGTCGTTGCGCGTCTGGATGCCCGAGCTTGCGCTGCCCGACCTGTCCGACGCCGCGTTGCTGGAGACGCTGGACAGCTGGCTGCGCCCGGCCTTCGCCGGCAAGACCCGCCTGGATGCGCTGGACGAAGCCAATCTGGGCGAAGCGCTCAAGGCCGCCTTGCCGTGGGACCGCCGCCAGCTGATCGACCGCCACGCGCCCAACCGCATCAGCGTGCCCTCGGGCATGGAGCGGCAGATCGTCTATGCCCTCGACCACACCGGGCAGCCGTTGCCGCCGGTGCTGGCGGTCAAGTTGCAGGAACTGTTCGGCCTGGTCGAAACCCCGCGCATCGCCGACGGCCGCATCCCGCTGACCCTGCATCTGCTCTCGCCCGGCGGGCGCCCGTTGCAGGTGACGCAGGATCTGAAGAGCTTCTGGGTCACGACGTATCCGGATGTCAGGAAGGAGATGAAGGGGCGGTATCCGCGGCATCCGTGGCCTGAAGATCCATGGACTGCAACGGCAACCCATAGAGCAAAACCGCGTGGCACCTGATAAACCCTGGCCCGCAGCGGCGGTGAAGAATTGCAGGGCTCCAAAGGCTCCTGCGGCGCGGCCGGAAGATCCATGGACGGCAACGGCAACGCATAGGGCGAAACCGCGTGGCACTTAAGGCCCCTCTCCCCTCGGGAGAGGGGTTGGGGTGAGGGTGCGAGCGAAGCCCTCGCGCTGCTCAAGCGCACGTGGCTTCGCCCGTACCCTCATCCGCCCTTCGGGCACCTTGTCCCGTTGGGAGAAGGGAAGCGCCGCGCATGCGCGTCGCTCTGTTCTTTACCGCTACCTCAGACTCCCGCGCCCAACGCGCACTGCATCATTACTTAACCGCAAGCCAAACAAGCTCCACCACCGCTAACACCGTCTATACGCACCAGCCCACACACTGCGGCCCACGTACTCAGAAAGGAAACGCCTCCAATGAGCAAGCTGACTGTGATCACCGAACGCGCCCTGGAGCGTGCCCTCGAACTGGCTGGCAATGCTGGCGACCACCTCCGTCACGCCGCATCCAACGCGGGTGATCAGGCGCGTAATGCAGGCAGCAGCCTGCGTCATTTCAGCCCGGGCGCCAGCGACTGGCTGAAGACCGGCGCTGCACTGGGTGCCGTGCGTACCGGCGGCAAGGTTGTCGGCAAAGTGGTCAAGCGCAATCCGGCTGTCACCGTGGCTGCTGCGGTCGCCGGCCTGGGCCTGATCGGCTACGCCGTGTATCGTAAGCGCCAGCGTGACCAGCAGGTGCTCGGCGGCAACGTGCACCGCCTGGATCGTGAAAACGCCAGCAATGCCAGCGCACGTCGCGCGGCCTACCAGCGCCGTGGTGCAGTGACGCCGAGCGACGGCATCGAATAAGCCGCCCTTCCAGGCACAAACAAAAACGCCACGGCCCTGCGCCGTGGCGTTTTTGTTTGTGGACGACGATCGGTGTGACTATCAAATCCTTAAGTCATCGACACCCACGCGCGTGGTCGAAGAATGCGGCACAACATGTGCGGGTCCGGGGCCATTAACGATCGCGTGTAATCGCGTTGCCTTTTCGCACTCGCGCCCCTGTCATCCATGCATGTCCTGAAGCACAGCGGGTCGACGCATCGTTGGAGTGGATCGGCCATCCAGACACGCAACCGTCCCATCTCTGCTTGCGTTACCAATCCAGCGGGTAATGCTGCATGGGCGGTGCGGCAAAGCGACCGGTGGACCGAATGCAGCAATTCCGCGTCGCGTGCGGTGAAGCGACCGCCGTACCGGATGCATCGGGCTCAGCGTCGCGTCCTGGTCGGGCGCGCGGCATGCGTTTGTGCAATATGCCACTGGCCGGGCGCAAGCGCATCCAGTGTCCAGTCGCCGATCGCCACGCGGATCAGACGCAGGGTCGGGAGACCGACCGAGGCGGTCATGCGCCGCACCTGGCGATTGCGGCCTTCGGTGATCTGCAGTTCCAGCCAGGCATCGGGCACGGTCTTGCGGACCCGCACCGGCGGATCGCGGGGCCACAGGTCCGGTGCCGGGTCGAGCCTGCGCACCTTGGCCGGACGGGTCGGGCCGTCGTTGAGCAGCACGCCATCGCGCAAGGCCTGCAGTTGCGCAGGCGCCGGCTCGCCTTCCACCTGCACCCAGTAGGTCTTGGGTTGCTTGTGGCGCGGGTCGGTCAGGCGGTGCGCCAGTGCGCCATCGTCGGTCAGCAGCAACAGGCCTTCGCTGTCGTGATCCAGTCGACCGGCCGCATAGACATCGGCCGGCAGGCCGAATTCGGCCAGCGTCCGTTTGGGCGGCTGCGAGCGGTCGCTGAATTGTGACAGCACGCCATAGGGTTTGTTCAACAACACCAACATGCCAATCCTGTTGCGCAAGGTCGTTGCAGGCCACGCGCGTGGCGCGTGGGTCGTGCACCGGGTTGAAGAGGTCACGCCACCAGCGACAGGCGATGTGATGCTGCCTGCAACGGCGTTGAACGCTGACGCAGCGAGCATCGCGACGCGGGCGGTTCTGCAACGTTGGCGTGCTGCGTGCAAACGCCGCAGCGTCGGTCTGGCTGGCCGTCATTGCGCTACCCGCGCCGGTCGTGCGGCCGTGCGCCTGCTCGCGCCGTCATCGGATGCCGCGCGTCATCCCAGCATCGACGCGCCGCAGCGGACCGCCAAAGGCCTGCATGCCGACGCGCGATGCGTCGGCATGCAGGCGGTGCCTCACTGCTTGACGAACTTCAAGGTCATGCGGTCACTCTCGCCGATCGCCTTGTACTTGGCATCGTCGGCCTTGTCGTGGCTGTTGCTCGGCGGCAGGGTCCACACGCCACCGGGATAGTCCTTGGTATCGCGCGGATTGGCGTTGACCTCGCTCTTGCCGGCCAGCTTGAATCCGGCCGCTTCGGCCATCGCAATCAACTGCGCCTGGCCGACATAGCCGCTCTTGTCGTCGGCCGGCACGTCGGCCTTGGCGCGGTGCTCGACCACGCCAAGCACACCGCCGGGCTTGAGCACCTTGTAGAAGCCGGCAAACATCGCCTCGGCATTGCCGGCCATGCGCCAGTTGTGCACGTTGCGGAAGGTGAGCACCAGATCGGCCGAGTTGTCCACGCCGAACGAGGGCGTCTTGGGCACATAGGAGACGAACGACGGCTTGCCGTACACCTCCGGCTTGGCGGCAAACTTCTTCTCCAGCTCGTCGCGCCCGCGCTGCGCCGAGTCGCGGCCACGGCCTTCCGGCACGGCGGCCGGGTCGACCACTGCCGCCACGTACTTGCCCTTGTCGCGCAGGTAGGGCGCCAGGATTTCCGAGTACCAGCCGCCGCCCGGCGTGATTTCGATGACGGTCTGGGTCGGCTTGATGCCGAAGAACGCCAGCGTCTGGCCCGGATGACGGTAGACATCGCGCTGCACGTAGACACGATCGCGCCAGGTGCCGTCGATGGCTTTCTGCAGCGCCGCGTCGGGCGCCGGCAGGCTTGCGCTATCGGCCGGTTTCATGGCCATTGCCAGTGGCGCGCTCATCGCCACTGCCATCCCCACCACACATGCACACACCAGCTTGTTGCGGATCATCGCAGCGCCCTTTGCGGGAAAAAGTAGCGCGAGCCTAGCATGCGGCCCGAAGCCTGCCATGTGCATGGATCAAGGCGCCGCATGACGCGCCGCACCAGGCGGCAAGCGACATGTTCAAATGACGTGAGTCGATGAGGGCGATCTGCGGAACGCAGAATCCACGCAGGTGTCACACGCAACATCGGCACGCATGACTATCCTGTCGGCAGTTCGAATCAGGAGCATCCGTGATGACCCATTCCCGCGCGCTAGGCCGCTCCGGCCTGCAGGTTCAACCGATCGTGTTCGGTGGCAACGTGTTTGGCTGGAGCGCCGACGAGGCGACCTCGTTTGCGTTGCTCGATGCCTTCGTCGATGCAGGTTTCAATCTGATCGACACCGCCGATGCGTACTCCGGCTGGGTGCCGGGCAATCGCGGTGGCGAGTCGGAAACCATCATCGGGCGCTGGCTCGCACGCAGCGGCAAACGCGACAAGGTGTTGATCGCCACCAAGGTGGCAAAGTGGAGCGAGCATCCGGGCCTGTCGCCGGAGAATATCGCCGCTGCCGTGGAAGATTCGCTCAGCCGTCTGCAGACCGATGTGATCGATCTGTACCAGGCGCACGAAGACGACGCATCGATTCCGCTGGAAGCCACGCTGGCCGCGTTCGGCCGCTTGATCGAACAGGGCAAGGTGCGCGCGATCGGCGCGTCCAACTACAGCGCCGCCCGCCTGCGCGATGCCCTGGATGTTTCCGAGCAGTACAAGCTGCCGCGTTACGAAAGCCTGCAACCGGAATACAACCTCTACGACCGCGCCGGCTATGAAGCCGAGCTGGAGGCGTTGGTGCGCGAACGCGAGCTCGGCGTGATCAGCTACTACTCGCTGGCCAGCGGCTTTCTGACCGGCAAATACCGCAGCGCCGACGATGCCGGCAAGAGCAGCGCGCGCGGCGCCTCGGTAGTCAAGCAATACGTCAATCCGCGCGGTCTGCGCATCCTGCAGGCGCTGGACGATCTGGCGGTCACTCACAACGCGACGCCGGCCCAGATCGCACTGGCCTGGCTGATCGCACGACCGGGCCTGACCGCACCGATCGTCAGTGCCACCAGCGTGACCCAATTGCACGATGTGCTGGCCGCCGCGCAGGTATCGCTGAGCGCCGATCAGATCGCACAGCTCGATGCCGCAAGCGCCCCCGAGCCGGCTGACGCGGCCTGACGCATCGGTTCGCAGCACGCTCGCATTGCAAAGACGGACAGACGTCTTCCCGCGCGCAGCCGCCAGCGCGGCTGTGCCTTCCGGCCGCGTACGCGCGGCCCTTTCCGCAAGGAATCCCATGACATCGATCACCAACCGCCGCATCGTGCTGGCCTCACGCCCGCACGGCGAGCCGAGCGCCGACAATTTCCGCATTGAAGAAGTTGCATTGCCACCCACCGGGCACGAGCAGATCCTGGTGCGTAACCGCTTCCTGTCGCTGGACCCGTACATGCGCGGACGCATGGACGAAGGTCCGTCCTACGCCGCACCGGTGGAGATCGACGCAGTGATGGAAGGCGGCACCGTCGGCGAAGTGCTCGAATCGCACCATGCCGGCTATCAGCCCGGCGACTTGCTGGTGCTGCCCGGCGGTTGGCAGAGCCATAGCCTGCTCACGCCCACAACGCCGTTGCGCAAGCTGCCCAAGGACGACGCCCTGCCGCTCAGCACCGCGCTCGGTGTGTACGGCATGCCTGGCTTCACCGCCTACGCCGGCCTGCACGAAATCGGCAAGCCGCAGGCCGGCGAAACCCTGGTGGTGGCGGCAGCCAGCGGGCCGGTCGGCGCCACCGTGGCCCAGCTGGCGCGCTTGCAGGGCCTGCGCGTGGTGGCCATCGCCGGTGGCGAGGAAAAGGTGCGGTATCTGCGCGAGGTGCTGCGCGTGGATGTGGCGCTGGACCATCGCGCCGACGACTTTGCCGAGCAATTGCGCGCGGCCACGCCGGACGGGATCGACATCTACTTCGAGAATGTCGGCGGCAAGGTCTTCGACGCGGTATTGCCGCAATTGAACGACTTCGCGCGCATCCCGGTCTGCGGCGTGATCGCCACCTACAACAGCCGCGGCCAGGCCTTGCCGGGGCCGGATCGCCTGCCGGAGTTCATGGGCCAGGTGCTGCGCAAACGACTGACCGTGCGCGGCTTCATCCAGCACGACTTCATCCGCCTGATGCCCGCCTTCCTGCGCGAGATGGGCCAGTGGCTGCGCGAGGGCCAGATCCAGTACCGCGAACACGTCCTGCACGGCCTGGACAGTGCCCCGCAGGGCCTAATCAGCCTGCTGCGCGGCGAGAACTTCGGCAAGGCCGTCGTCGCCCTCGACTAGCTCGACTCGCAGCGCCAAATACGCTCCCCGCTTTTACGATTCCCCATTCCCGATTACCAAAGGAACACAATGACAGTCCCCGCATTCGGCCTCGGCACCTTCCGTCTCAAGGACCAGGTCGTCATCGACTCGGTGCGCAACGCACTGGAGTTGGGCTACCGCGCCGTCGATACCGCGCAGATCTACGACAACGAAGAGCAGGTCGGCCAGGCCATCGCCGCCTCCGGGTTGCCGCGCGACCAGCTGTACCTGACCACCAAGATCTGGGTCGACAAGTTCGAGCGCAGCGCCTTGCTGCCCAGCCTGCAGGAAAGCCTGCGTAAACTGGGCACCGACCATGTCGATCTGACCCTGATCCACTGGCCTTCGCCCAAGGATCAGGTGCCGATGCGCGACTACCTGGAAGCCTTGAACGAGGCCCGGCAGCAGGGTCTGACCCGTGCGATCGGTGTGTCCAATTTCACCATCGCGCTGATCAGGCAGGCCATCGAGATCCTGGGGGCCGATACCATCGCCACCAATCAGATCGAAGTGCATCCGTACCTGCAGAACCGCACCCTGATCGCGTTTTTGCGCGAGCAAGGCATCCATGTCACCTCGTACATGACACTGGCCGTGGGCGAGGTGCTGAAGGATCCTGTGATCCAGGCGATCGCCGCGCGCCACGACGCCACTCCGGCGCAGGTCACCCTTGCCTGGGCATTGCAGCAAGGGTATTCGGTGATTCCGTCCTCGACCAAGCGCGACAATCTTGAAAGCAATCTCAAGGCGCAGACGCTGCGGTTGAGCGAGCAGGATATGGCCGAGATCGCCGCACTGGACCGCGGTCAGCGCCTGGCCAATCCGAAGGCGATCGCACCCGACTGGGATTGAGGTCCCGGTGTGGCCACGGCTCGGCGCTGTCCGGTCCGTGGCGCAGCCACCCGCGGCGACCGCTCGTCGTCGCGTGCTGGTTGCACACGGCACGCGCTGCTACGGTGCCAGGCACAGGGGGGTAGCCTCGGCAACGGAGTCCTACCCATGCACAGCGCATCCGTCTTGACCCGCCGCACCGTCAATCTCGACACAGAGATCGCCTACTGGCGCAATGTCCACGCCGAAGGCCATCTGGGTGGCTACGCCTTTGCCGATTACGCCCGGTTACTGACGCTCGGCTACGACATCTATCTGGCCTATCCGCGCGCGACCGAAGCACAGCTGTATCGCGTGCTGCAGGACGGCTATTACCACTATCGACCGATGCTGTCGGTGCCCTGGGACCAGGCGCGCTGGATCGTGCGACATGCCTGGCGCGATCTGGAAGAAGCCGCGGTCCGGCATTGAAGCGAGCGTCCTGACGTAACGTGACCACTGCGACCACTGCGCAGCCCGTGCGGCCGCGCAGCGCCTCAGCTCACTGCCCCAGCGCCATCGCCTAGCGATCGATGCGGTGCTTGTCGGCCAGCGCCTGCATGCCCTGCAAGGTGGCGGCGATCAGGCTGGCGTAGCGCAGCCGCCACAGCGTGGCGCGGTCGTTGTCGTCGTGGGTATTGCCCAGGCCATCGAGCACCTGCGGCAGACGGCGGTCGGCCAGGGCGGACGCGGCCAGGTACGGCTTTTCCGGTGCAATCACGTCCACCGGTGCGCGCCAATCGTTGGCAACCTGCTGGGAGATGCCGGCCAGATGCGAGAGCTGGTGCATGCCGATCAGCGTCTCGTGCAGCATCTCGCGGCACGCCCACTGCCACAGCGCCACCTTCTCCGATGGGTCCTTGGCAATCTCGGTGAGTGCCAGATCAACCTTGTCGATGCGTGAGTCGCGCATTGCTGAGCTCCGATGCTGCTGTGCAACATAATTCACACCATACACCGTGAGTATCAAGTGAGCCAAACGTTTGAAAGATGTCGGCGCGCCGATGCTCGACCACGCTCACGCGGTGCGCCATAGGCCCCGGCCGCCGCCGCGGCACCCTGACTTCCTGCCCATGGCAAGGCGCGCAGCCGCGCGCCATGCTGCCGCATCCCCGACTCCCAGGCATCCGTTATGCGCTTGCCCACCGTCCTGGCCCCGCTCCTGCTGCTGGCGGCCTGTAGCGCACAGGCCGCAACCGCCAGGCCGCAGGTGTCCGCCGAGCAGTGCGAGGTCAGTACCTCCTACGACGTGCTGGCCGACAGCGGCGGCATCTGGCTGCGTCGCAAGCAAGGCGTGCCGCGCGAGATTTTCTTCCACGGTGGCGAGCTCAACATCGATCGCCAACCCCAACCCGTCAGCGCTGCCGATGCGCAACGCCTGCGCGACCTCGAGCAAGGTGCCCGCGCACTGATGCCGGCGGTAACCGCCATTGCCCGCTCGGTGGTCGATATCAGCTTCGACGCACTGGCCGGAGTGGTGCAGATGCTCACCGACAGCACGCGCCAGGAGCGCAAGGTCGAGCGCCTGCGCGGCACTGCGCTTGCGCAGGTCGATGCCACGCTGGGGCGTGGGCGCTGGGAACAGGCGCTGTTCGACGAACGTTTCCAGGCCAGTGTCGAACGCGCTGCCGACGACCTGGCCGGCAGCCTGACCCGCAGCGTCATGTGGACAGTGATGACCGGACGCGCTACGCAGCTGGAGCGACGTGGCGAGCAACTTGACGCGCGCATGGAGCAGCAGATGCAGGCCCGCAGTCAGGCGCTGGAAGCGCAGGCACAGACCCTGTGCACGCAGGCGCAGGCACTGTATGGGCTGCAGCAGGCGCTGGAATATCGCTTCCAGGGCGAGCGGCTGCAGATGCTGGAACTCAACACGCGCCAGCACAAAGACGAAAAAGACCAATCCGATGCGCCGGTGTCCAACGGTGTTGTGGTGACGGCGGCGCACTGACCGCGACGATACATTGCAAGCGGCATTGCAAGCGCAACTACACATCGGCTATCGCAGTGTCAGGCGAGCAACCATTGCCGTAGCGCATCCGATACCTCCTGCGGCTGCTCCAGTGGCGACAGATGCCCGCAGGCAGGCACTTTTACCAGCCGCGCCTGTGCTGCGAGTGCGGCCATTTCCTCGTGCAATGCAGGCGGAGTGATCGCATCGTCCTCACCGCACAGCACCAGCAGCGGGCCGGCATAGGCGCGCAGCAGCGCGCGGCCGTCTTCCCGCTCCAGCCGGTTCTGCCGCAAAAACACCTCCACGCCCAGACGCTGGGTCATGCCTCGCACCCGCTCCAGCAAGGCCTCGTCCTGCCAGCGCGAGGGGTGCACGTAATGCCGCAGCAGCCGTTCGCCGAATCCGTGGAAGGCACTGGCGCCACGTACGCTCGCCTCCTGCGCGCGCCGTTGTGCCGCACGCTCGGGCGCATCGGCACGGGCGGAGGTATCCAGCAAGGCCAGCCGCTCGACACGCTCCGGTGCGATACGCAGGATTTCCTGCGCGACATAGCCACCCAACGAGAATCCCGCCAGTGCAAAACGCGGCGGCATCTGCGCCAGCAGCTGTGTTGCCAGCGCGCGCATGCGCTCGCCCTGGGTGATGTCGCCGACCACGCAGTCGGCAACGTCGGCCAGTGCCACGCGCTGCGCGTGCCACAACTGCGCATCGTTGAGCAGACCGGGGAGCAGCAACAAGGTGGGACGCGTTGCGCTCATGCGCAGGAGGGTGCGATCGAGGTCGCAGAAGCAGGCACTGTCATCGCAACAGTGTGCCGCACGGTGACGCCCATCGCCAGCGCGTGCATGCGCATCCGGGCGCAGGTTGCATCGACCCGTCTGTCGTATTGTCCCGCCGACGTACCAGACTGCGCTGTCGGCGACGCCGTCGCCTATGTTTCTCCAGAGCAGCGCTCCTGCTCCTGCAACAAAACGGCCCGACGCATGCGCCGGACCGTTTTTGACTTCACCACGTATCGGACGTGGCGATGCTGGCGTGGATCAGGCCAGAGTCAGGGTGACGTCGATGTTGCCGCGGGTCGCGTTGGAATACGGGCAGACCTGGTGGGCCTTGTCGACCAGCGCCTGCAGTTCGGCCTGGTCCATGCCCGGCACTGCGATGCGCAGCTCGACGGCAATGCCGAAGCCGCCCGGAATCTGGCCGATGCCGACGCTGCTGTCGATGCTCACTTCGCCCGGCAGCTTGAGCTTTTCTTGCCCCGCGACAGCCTTCATCGCGCCGATGAAGCAGGCAGCGTAGCCGGCAGCGAACAGCTGCTCCGGGTTGGTGCCGTCGCCGCCCGCGCCGCCTAGCTCACGCGGGGTGGACAGCTTGGCGTCCAGCGCCTTGTCGGAAGACACGGCACGGCCTTCGCGGCCACCGGTCGCAGTGGCGTGGGCGGTGTAGAGGACTTTTTCAGGTGAGGCCATGGTGGTTCTCCAGGTGAGCGCTGTCAGCGCGTGATGTAGATGAATCGTTGACGATTGAATCGTGTGCAACATGTTGCATGGCGCGTGGGCAATGCTGATCACCTCACCCCGCGCCGAGGTTGGAGCGTAATGTCTCCAGCTGCTGCTTGAGGTGACGCAATTCGTCCAGGGAGCACGCCGAGGCACAGAAGACCTGCTCGGAGACCGCGCCGGCCTTGGCGCGCAGCGCGCGGCCGCTATCGGTCAGCGCAATGATCACCTGGCGCTCGTCGCTGGCAGCGCGCGTGCGGGTGACCAGTCCGGCGGCCTGCAGCCGCTTGAGCAGTGGCGTCAGCGTGGCCGAGTCCAGGAACAGGCGCTCGCCGATCTCCGACACGCTGCGGCCGTCGGTTTCCCACAGCACCAGCAGCACCAGATATTGCGGATAGGTCAGGTCCAGCGTCTTCAGCAGCCCACGGTAGAGCTTGTGCATCGCCAGGTTGGCCGAATACAGCGCAAAGCACAGCTGGTTGTCGAGCTGCAGCAGCGCGTCGGTCCGGGCAGTGGTGGTTGTGGCGGTGTCCATGGCTGCAAATTACATCGTACGCTATTTAATAGCAAGCGATATTTTTCATATGCCGCTTCTGCAGGGGTAAGCGGCAACAACGGTCTTGTGGCGTCCGGGCCCAGGACGCGTCTGCATGTCTAGGCCCGATGCGCGGTCGCCAGATAGTCGGCGCTCTGCATCTCGATCAGGCGCGAGGCGGTGCGCTCGAACGCGCCGGCCAGGCGCTGGCCGCTGTACAACGCCGGCGGCGCGTCTTGCGCGGTGCAGACCAGGTTGACGTGGCGGTCGTACAACTCGTCGATCAGATTGACGAAGCGGCGCGCGGCGTCCTCGTTCATGCGGTCGAAGTGCGGGATGCCGCCCAGCAACACGGTGGTGAACTCACGTGCGATCTCGATGTAGTCGCCGGGGCCGCGCGGGCCCTCGCACAGCGCGGCAAAATCGAACCAGGCGATGCTCTTGCCGCGCGCGCGCACAGCAATCTTGCGCGCCTCGATTTCGATATTGCCGCTGCGCGCCTCGGAATTTCCGCTCAGTTCGCCCCAGCGTTGCGTCAGCCATGCATCGGCCTGCGCATCCAGCGGCGCGCGATACACCGGCGAGCGCGTCAGCGCGCGCATGCGGTAATCTTCGGTGCCTTCGGCATAGAGTTCCACGCAGAACTTCTGCAGCAGGACGATCGCCGGCATGAAGCTGTCGCGTTGCAGGCCGTTGGCGTAGAGGTTTTCCGGCGCGGTGTTGGAGGTGGTCACCAGGGTCACACCTTCGGCGAACAGGCGTTCCAGCAGGCGCGCCAGCAGCATCGCATCGCCGATGTCGGTGACGAAGAATTCGTCCAGCACCAGCACGCGCAGATTCTCGCGCCACTGCTGCGCGATCTTGGCCAGCGGATCGCTTTGCCCGGCATGCTCGCGCAACTGCTCGTGCACCCCGCGCATGAAGCGATGGAAATGGGTGCGGTACTTCTGCTTGATCGGCAGGCCGTCGTAGAACAGGTCGACCAAAAAGGTCTTGCCGCGCCCCACCCCGCCCCAGAAGTACAGGCCGCGCACCGGCTCGGGCTTTTTCCAGAGCGCCGACAGCCGATCCAGCCAGCCGTCCTGCGCGCTGTCCACCAATGCCTCGTGGATACGGTCCAGTTCCGCCAGCGCCGCCTGCTGCGCGGGGTCGGCGCGCCAGTCGCCGCGTTGTACGCCGGCGGCGTAGCGCTGCGACGGGGTCATCTCACTCATCGTGTTCTCCGCGGGCCGGCTGCTGCCTTGCCCGCTCAACGGCGCATCGCCGGGCGATACGCATGGGCCATGCCGCGGTCAGATGGCGGCCGGCAACCAGCGCCGGACACCATGCTGGATCGCACCGCGCAGGTCGATCAACTTGCGGTGGAAAAAGTGACTGGTGTCAGGCATGCGGACCAGCTCGGGCTGCTGCTCCAGGGTCTCCAGCCAGGCATACACCGCCTGCGGGTCGACAATTTCGTCGGCATCGCCCTGGATCACCAGCCACTGCGCCGGCGGCTGCACGTCGCTGAAATCCCAGCGCCCGGCCGGTGGCGCGATCGAGATCAGCACCTGCGGTTCGAGCGAGCCGGCAGCGCGCAACGACACATAGGCACCGAAGCTGAAACCGGCCAGCCACAGCGTGTCGCCCGGGCGCTGGCTGCGCACCCACGCGGCAACCGCGCGCAGATCGTCCTGCTCGCCGTCGCCCTGATCGAAGCTGCCGGCCGAGGTGCCGACACTGCGGAAATTGAAGCGCACCACGGTGATCCCCAGCTCGCGCAACGCGCGCGCGGCCATGGTGACGACCTTGTTGTGCATGCTGCCGCCCTCGGTGGAGAGCGGATGGCAGACGATGGCGGTGACCGGTTGCACGGCGACGTCGGGCTCGGGCAGATCGACCGCGATATCGAGCGGGCCGACCGGCCCGTCCAACGTCAGTGCAGCCGATTCGGTGGGGAATGGGAGATTGGACATGCCCTCATAATAGCCGCCCCGCCGGCCGCGTTCATCGCCCTGCCTGCACACTTCGTTGCGTTGCCTATGTATTTCCTGCTGTTTGCCGTCGTTTGCAGTGTCCTGGTGTCGGTGGTCCTCAAGCTGCTGCCGCGCTATCGCCTGGACGCTGCCCAGACCATCACCTGGAACTACGCCACCGCTGCCGTCCTGGCGTGGCTGTTGCTGAATCCTGCGTTGGACACGCTGCATGCGTCGTCTACACCGTGGGCAGCATTGCTGGCGCTTTCGGTTTCACTGCCGTCGATCTTCATGGTGCTGGCGCGCGCCGTGACCACCGCCGGCATCGTGCGTACCGAGATGGCACAACGTTTGTCGTTGCTGCTGTCGTTGGCGGCGGCTTTCACCCTGTTCGGCGAGCCGTTCAACGGATGGAAGCTGACTGGACTGGGCATGGGCCTGCTGGCCATCGTATGCATCGTGCAACGCGCAGATCCGCGCGACCGTGCTGCGCCGGCTCCCTCGGCTGCGTGGCTGTGGCTACTGGGCGTGTGGATGGGCTTTGCACTGATCGATCTGTTGCTCAAGACCATCGCGCAGGCCGGTACGTCGTCGCTGACCTCACTGACGCTGTGCTTCGCCATCGACTTCGTCCTGATGTCGCTGCTACAGGGTCTGCGCTGGACACGCGGCGTACGGATGGACCGCCGCAACGTCATGGCCGGCGTGCTGCTGGGCATGCTCAATTTCGGCAACATCTTTTGCTATGTGCGCGCCCATCAAGCATTGCCGCACAGCCCCGCTACGGTCTTTGCGAGCATGAACATCGGCGTGGTCGTCCTTGGCGTGCTGGTGGGCGCGCTCGGGTTCAAGGAGCGTCTCGGTACACGCGTACGCGTGGGTCTGCTGCTGGCGGCCCCGTCGATCGCCGCCATTGCATGGGGCATGTACACCGCTTGAGAACAGCCGTTCGGTTAGTGGGCCCTTTGTTCGCAGCGTACCGGGTTCGGTAAAACAAGCTCGATACCGTAGCGACCACACACAGGGCTTGTCGTCCGGTTGGAGTGGGTCATGCGGCTGAATCCCTGGTTGAAAGAACGGCGGGCAACGAGCGCTGCCGCAGATGCAACCGGTGCCTACGGCTCAGGCACGTCACGGTTGTTTACCCAACCGCGCAGGCTGCCTGCAGCGGCTGGCGGCGTAAATTTGCGGCATGCGGCTGCCGCACGACAGGAGCAGGCACCTGCCTGCACGCTTCAACGGACGCAGCAGCAGGCAGCGCAGGCCTGGTTTCCATCATCGTCCTTGGCTGGTGTTGCGTCATGCGCATCACCGCCAAGCGTTGCGCGACTGCCGCGCGCTGGGATGCGGTCTCTGCTGCAAGGCATGAACTGCCGTCTGATACAACTCAACCCGCAATACCACGCCATTACTACACGCTTGTTTCTTGAGGAGCGCCAGGCGACGCCGCAGGAACAACGCGTGCTCGATCAACGCAATCGTCTATTGGCGCGGCGCAATCGGTTACGCGATAGTCAATTGGAGTTTCTGCTGCAAGCACTTGCACCGTTGGAGCAAGTGGATGCCCCGACCACGACAGCCGACCAGCTGACGAATACGCACAACGATGCGATGCAGCGCGCTCACGTGCGACCGCTGGTAATGAACGCGATGGCTCGCTCGACCTGCCTGGCCGAGGTCTTCAGGCATGCCGAAGTGCAGCTGGATGGCTTGCAGGAAAGCGCTGCGCCGTGCGAGCGGATCCTGAAACTGCAACGACTCATGCAACGCTACCGCACCCTGGCGGCTTCGATAAGTGACCTGAAGGAAGTCTGCCAACAGCGGAAGCAAGGCGACGGACATGCATGACCACGTTGTTGTTTACCTCGACGCCGAGCGGAGGGCGCCGTCTGCAAGCGCGGCGATCGCCTGCGGCGTGCGCATCGATTGAGACTGACATTTCGGCTTGCGCGACGCCGGTTCGCAGCCTGCATCACGCCATCGGAGGCGGTCGCTACTGTGGGCACGTACGACCCACAGGAGTTCGTTATGCGCCTGAATCCGTTTTCGAGCAGCCGCCATCGGGTCGCTCCAGAACCGCTCAGCCCCGCCTCGACCACGACCACGACCACGACCACAAAGCACATTGAGACGACCACGCAGCATCCGCTGTCTCAAGCGCACAAGCGCAGCAAACCGCAGGGCGCGGCGAAAACATCTACCCAATCCTTTCTTGCGTCTGCGCGCAAATCATTCGAGTCCTTGCGCAAGCAGCTGCCGTCAATGCACATGAGCTCCTCAGCGCTACGGCCAACGCGCACCTCAGATGCGCCCGGGCCTTACGTGACGCAGGTGGCCACGCAGGATCGCCCACCGCAAAGGCATGTCGCGCAGCAGTATGTCGATGCGCGCCAGCAGCAGTCTGCTCCACAGGCCGCCGGGTCGGCGCGCGTCAGAGGGCCGGAACCACAGCGGACTGCCTCGATACCGCGGCCAGCTTCGATCAGGCAGGCACCTATCCCGATAGTTTCTCCGCCACCGGCGACATCGCCGGTCATGCCCGGACCCGGGCATGTGCAGCAGGCACGGCAGCGGCAACCTCGCACCGAACACGGATTGCAAGCGTCCATTTCCAACGCAAGGCATCGCGAAACCCCGCAGCAGCCGAAGCCGCGACACAACGCGGGGAGCGCGGGATCTGTGCCGCCTGCAGTAGAGCCAGCGTCGTCGACAGTGGCCTCTCCGCGCGCCCGCATGGAACGGCAACCCTCGCTACGCCGCTTGACTCAGGATTTTGCGGAGATCAATAAACGCTACAACGAGATCAACCAAGAGCTGTATGTTGAGGGCCGCGATGCAACGCCAGCAGAAGAGCAGGTGACAAAGCAGCGTAATGCGCTGCTCGCCAAGCGCAATGAAGTCCGCGACAGCGAGCTCAATGCATTGTTGGCCGCACTCGCACCGATGCAAGACATCTCTGCACCACACGCCACGACCGGCGCAATACCGCAGTTTGCCAGGGAACATAATCAGCGCGAGTTGAAATCGCTTGAGAAACAACTCCAGTTTGTTGACGAACAGGTGCTGAAAAAAAGCTACACGCGCGCAGCGCGGCGCCTGGACAGTCTGAAGGAAAGCGGCGCACCGCCTGCCAAGGTGCGCCAACTGAAGCGCATGATGCAGGGTTACCAGAACATGCTTGCCCTGAAGGAAGCCGGGAAAGTGCAACTGGCATCTTCCAACAATGTGCGCCGTGCTGATGGGCAGCGCTCGCCGCACGCGGCGTCTGATTCACGTTCGGAAACGCAATTGCAAGTCCCCCTCCCCCAGCAAATGCGACGTGATAAGAGTCAGCATCCGCTGCATACCATGCCAACACCACAGCTCGTACCGGTTGCACCCGCACTATCGCAAGGCCGCGTTCCTCAGCTCGAAACATTATTGGCCGCGCTCGCACCAGTTGAAGACGTTCCCGCACCCAAACCCATCACTCGCCCCTCCACAGCCGAAGACGCGGCGAACTTCGAAAGCGACAAGTCATGGGTCACAGACAACGCAGAGGCAATAAACTTCAACAGCGCCAAGTTGTGGGAGTTCATCAATAAAAATATCGATGGGAATCTGTTAAAGAAGCATTATGAACTCGCCGAGCGGTACCTGGAGTCCCTTGAAGAAGGCGCCATGCGCTCCCCCGGGGCAGTGCGCCTTGGACGCCTGATGAATGGCTACAGGAATCTGGTTTCTCTGAAGGAAATCACCAAGCACACAGACAACCATCTGCATAAAATTGGAGCGCCGCGCCAGATGTCATTGATGCCAACCACAGCGCAAGAGCGTAAGCGGTCCTACGACATAGAACGTAACGATCATCAAGAGGCAATCGACAATGGCTATTTGTGAAAGTCGAAACTCGGCACGCCCCTGCAGCCACGCGGTCAGCGCAGATGCCGACCGCAGTCGGCGCCCATGTGGTTTTGCATCCTGCAGGCCACGAAAGGTTTTGCACAGCGTGTAGCCAATGACATACGGGCTGCGGGCGGGCTGACTTTGGCAGTATGACCAAGTCGCTTCACCGCTCCCAATGCGGAAACGGATCGTCCAGCAGCTGCCACTGCGCCGGGCCCTGGCGCAGTTCGTGGTCGCTGAGCAGGCAGGCATCCAGCGCGGCGCGGGTGCGTGGCGCATCCATGTCCACGCCGATCACCGCCAGCTCCTGGCGACGGTCGCCCCACAGCGGGTGCCAGAGCCGCTGCATCGCGGCGTATTCGCTGGCATCGCCGACCTCGTGCAGTTGCGGCAGCGGCGCGGTCCAGCATTGCGTCTGCTGGCGCTGCCAGCCGATATCGGTATACGGCAATGGCGTGATGCTGGTCTGCAGCGGCTCGCCGATGGCGTGCGCATCCACGCGGTGGCGTGCGGCGAACCAGAAGCCGGCCGCACTGGTCTGGGTCGCGCCGCCGACGCTGGACAATTCGCCGACCCAATCCATGCGGCTGGCCAGCCAGAAAAAGCCCTTGCTGCGAATCACCTGCGGCAGCCCGCCTTGCACCATGCGCGCGAAGCGCTGCGGGTGAAACGGCCGGCGTGCGCGATAGACGAAGCTGCTGATGCCGTATTGCTCGGTCTCCGGCGTGTGCTGGCCCCGTAGTTCCTGCATCCAGCCCGGCGCCAGCTGCGCACGGGTGAAATCGAAGCGGCCGGTGTCGAGCAACTGACCCAGCGGCACCTCGCCATGCGCCGCATCCACGATCGCCGCCTCGCGATTGAGCGCACGCAACACCGCGCGCAGGCGTTGCAACTGCCGTGCGTCGATCTGGTCGCACTTGCTGATCACCAGCACGTCGGCGAACTCCACCTGTTCGCCCAACAACTGCACCAGCCCGCGGGTATCGTCCGGGCCGGCCTGCTGGCCGAGCTCGGCCAGCGTGGCGGCCGAGCCGAAATCCTGCAGGAAGCGGCTGCCGTCCACCACCGTCACCATGGTGTCGAGCCGGGCGATGTCGGCCAGGCTGAAGCCGTCGGCATCGCGCACCGCAAAGGTGGCCGCCACCGGCATCGGTTCGGCAATGCCGGTCGATTCGATCAGCAGATAGTCGTAGCGCTTCTGCTCGGCCAGCCGCCGCACTTCCTGCAGCAGATCATCGCGCAACGTGCAGCAGATGCAGCCATTGCTGAATTCCACCAGCGTCTCTTCGGTGCGTCGCAGGGCCGCGCCGCCATCGCGCACCAGTTGCGCGTCGATGTTGATCTCGCTCATGTCGTTGACGATCACCGCCACGCGCAGGCCGTCGCGATTGTGCAGGAGGCGATTGAGCAAGGTGGTCTTGCCCGCGCCGAGAAAGCCGGACAACACGGTGACGGGGAGGCGTGAATCGCGCTTGGGGGACAGGGACATCCTGAGAGCCTGGCTGGAGTGAAGTGTTACTATATAACAATTACTCGACAGGACTCGCTCCATGCGCGTTACCGCTTCTGTGCTGGACAACTCGGCCATCGCTCTCTCCAGTCTGTGCCTGCTGCACTGCCTGGCCTTGCCATTGCTGGCCGCCGCGCTGCCGCTGCTGGGCGCGTGGAGCCGGGCCGAATGGGTGCATATGGTGTTCGCCGCAACAGCCGTGCCGCTGAGCGGCTATGCGCTGTGGAGCAGCCATCGCCGCCGCGCACTGCCCGCACCGGTGTGGGCATTGGCAGTCTTCGGACTGGCCGGTCTGGTGCTGGGCGCAAGCGGCGTGGCCGACGGCGCTCTGGAAACCCCGATCACGGTCACGGGCAGCCTGCTGCTGGCCAGCACGCACCTGGTCAATCTGCGGCTACGTCGCCGCGAGGGGCGTTGCACGAGCTAGGTGGGGAGGCACCACGCGGGCGGAGTGCTGTTTTCCTGGCAGCACATCAGCGCGCAAGCGATGCAGGCAGCACGCATGGCACACGCGCATCGGGATCGACTACCGGTCTGCGCTACAGCGAAAAACCCAGCAGCACCGGGTCGTGGTCGGAACTGCGCCACGGGCCGGGCAGATTGCGCTTGGCATAGCCGGCATCGTCCATGACATCGGCGTTGATGTGCCATTCCACCGCGCCGCGCAGTTGCTTGGCCATCGCCGGGCTGAGCAGGGCGTGGTCCAGCCGCCCGCTCATGCCATCGTAGACGTAGCTGTAGGGCTGCTTCACGCCGGCCACCGCAAAGGCGTCCTGCCAGCCGCTGGCGCGCAGGCTGCGCATCGGCGTTTCCATCGCGTAGGCGTTGAAATCGCCAAGCAATACGGCCAGCTTGGTCTGCGCGCCGGTGGGGTCGGTCTGCAGCCACTGGTGCAGGCGCTTGGCCGATTCGGTGCGGGTGGCGTTCCAGCAGGCCTGGCCATCGCGCTGGTCGGCATCGGCGCCGCTGGCGCTGCCGCAACCCTTGGACTTGAAGTGATTGGCGACCACCACGAAGGTTGCCCCACGGGTGCTGCGAAACGCCTGCGCCAGCGGCACCCGGCTATGGCTGTCGAACGGGCCGCCGGTCAGCGTGGCCGGCTTGCCGACCGGGGTGACCTGCGAACTGCGGTACAAGATGCCGACCCGGATCGCGTCATCGCCCGGGCCGCTGCCGGTATCGACGAACTGCCAGTCCTTGTCGGTGCCGGCCGCGTTGAGCGCGGCGACCAGTTGTGCCACGGCCGCATCGGCGCCATTGCCGTCGTTTTCCAGCTCCATCAACGCGGCCACATCGGCGTGCAACGGCACGATGGTGGACACCAGCTTGGTCAGCTGCGCCTGGAACTGCTCCTGCGTGCGCGCACCGCGCTTGGTCGGAAATCCACCGCCGCGGCCATTGCCGTTGAAGAAGTTCTCCAGATTGAACGAGGCGATACGCAGGTCGCCGCCCACCTGCGGCGCCACCGCGGTCGGCATGGCCGGCAGCGTCAACGGACTCAGCACCTGGATGCGGTAGTTGCCGTCGTAGCGCTGGTCGACGATGCCGTCGACCGACTTGAGCAGGCTGCCACTGCGTAGCACCGGATCGGCCGGCAGATAGGCCACCGTCTTGGGGCTGCGGCCGTTACGCGCGTCGTCCAGCAATACCTGGCGACGGGCGTTGTCGGCCTGCACCTGTGCGAAGGCTGGGGTGCCGGCGGCGGCCACTTCGCTGGGCTGCCACAGGCGCCCGCCGAACGCGGCGACCAACTCGCCATAGGTGTCCAGACGATCGCTGCCATTGAGCGTCAGCGCAGCGATGCGCACGTGCTCGCCCTCCAGCGCCTCCCAGTTGGCCGGCGGCCCGCTGAGCATGGGCACCGGCACCGGCTGGCCGCTGGCCAGTCGCTCGATGCTGCTGGCCTCCAGCGTGGTCAGACTCGCCTCGCCACCTGCCGCTACCTCGCGCACCGTGCCGACAATGCGCACACGGTCGCCCACCGCCACCTCGGCATTGCCGGCACCGGTGACGAACAGACCGTGCGAGCGCCGCGGCTCGAAGCCGGGCTGCTGCACGAACAGCCCGGCCAGGCCGGTACGCGTATCGGCGGTGACGATGCCCTCCACCTCGACCACACGGCCGTCGTGGGGGCTACGGGTGTCTTCGCCCTGCACGTCGGCGATCGACAGACGTTGCGGCGCGCCCTCGGCGGCACTGCCCAGCAGTGGCACCAACAGACCGATCACACCGAGCACAACCAGCGAGCAACGCGACATCGACACACTCCGGAAAGACGTAGACCACATGCAAGCGCCGCCCCGAAGGCGGCGCGTGGAGACAAGGCGTTGTGAGAGGCTAACAAAACGCTGCGAGTGGCGGCCAGTTGGCGCGTGACACTGCTGCCTGGCCGCACGCCGGCCGCTTGTTGCAGCTGTCTGTTTCAGCCGTTTGTTGCAGACGCTTGCCTGTGCTTCAGGCGCTTACTTCAGATTGCTCAGCATCCAATCGACCGTGGCCCGCACCTGCTCTTCGGTCAGCGCCGGGTTGCCGCCCTTGGGCGGCATGATGCCGCCGTCCGGGCCGGTGTAGCCCTCGATCGCGTGCTTGTACAAGGTGTCCTTGCCCTGGGCGATGCGCGCGTCCCAGTGCGCATGGTCCAGCGTCGGCGCCTTGCCCACGCCGGTGGTGTGGCAGGCGGTGCACAGGTTGTCGAAGATGGTCTTGCCGTCGGTGCTGCCGCCATAGGCGGACTGCGAGGCGGCCTTGGCCAGCGCTGCGGCCTGGGCTGCGGCCTGTGCGGACGCGCCGGTGGTGCCGGCATAGACCGCGCCGGCCGGGGCGATGCGTTGCTGCACGCGTTTGGCTGCGGTGGGCGAGACCTCGTCAGGAATGGCGCGTTGCAAATAGGCTGCCAGGGCAATCAGGCCCAGGGTGATCACCACCAGTAGTCCGATCACCATCGAGAATTTCTTCAGGAACTCGAGGTCGTAATTCCGCACGCGCTCACCCCTGGCTGTTGGTCGAAGACCTCTGCTAGCGCCGGAGTATAGAGCACAGTTCGCGCCCGTCTGGCCACTGTGCATGACAGTTATTCCAGCGGTGTGCGCTGCGCCCTGCCGCGCTATGGCTCTGGCCCGCACGCCCGCCGGCACACGCGGATGAATTGCCGCAATGCCGCATGAGACGTTGGTCTCGCTTGAGGGAATTGCGTATCATTCCCATCAATCCACGGTGACGCGGTTCTCGCCTCGCCCGGTCCCGCTTACGAGGAGTCGCCGCGATGAAATCCTTCCTGCTGTCCTGCCTGGCCTTGGCCAGCATCAGTCTGTCTGCCCAGGCCCACGAGATCTGGATCGAACGCGACGGCAGCGGCCCGGTGCGCATCTACTTCGGCGAGCCGGCGCAGGAAGCCCTGGATCATGGCGAAGACGAGATCAAGCGCGTGGTCAAGCCGACCGTGTTCGGCACGGCCGGCAAGGCCGGCGCCCTGCAGCGCGGCAGTGAGTTCCTCACCGTGCCGTTGTCCGGCAGCGGCGATGCCTGGCTGAGCGACGACAGCGTGTTCGAGCCGTGGAAGGGCGAGGCCGGCAGCTTCGAGACGGTGAGCTATTACGCACGCGCCGGGCGCGCCACGCCGTCGGCCAAGCTTGATTTCGAGCTGGTGCCCACCGCTGCCAACAGCAATACGCTGACCGTGCTCTATCGCAACAAGCCGCTGCCCAAGGTCGAGGTAACGGTGATCGACCCGCAGAAGTGGCAGAAGACGCTGACCTCCGATGCCAAGGGCCAGGTGACCCTGCCCAAGCTGCGCGCCGGCCGGCATATCCTGGTCGCCACCAACAAGGAACCGGTGAAGCGTGAGATCGCCGGCAAGCAGGTGGCGATGATCCACCACATCAGCACGTTGACCTTCCTGGCTGAGTAAGCCGGCCACACGCGCCGCTGATCCGATGTCTAGCGCACCGTCCCTGCCGCTTCCCTGGTTCAGGCGTCCCTGGCTGGGCGTGCTTGCGCGCACGCTGGCGGCGATGTTTGGCGGCTATGCGCTCGCCAGCGCCACCAACCTGCTGCTGGCGCTGGTGTTGCCGATGCCACGCAGCGAGGCGGTGTTGACCAGCATGCTGGTCGGCATCGTGGTGTGCGCCTGCGCGCCGCTGTGGGCCTTCGCCACCGCCAGCGTGTGGCGCGCCTGGGCCGGCATCGCGGTGCCGGCGGCGCTGATGTTCGCACTGGCCGCATGGCTGCAGCGGGGCGTGGCATGAAGCAGGGATTCCGCCAGTCGATGGCGTGGCTGCACACCTGGACCGGGCTGCTGGTGGGCTGGGTGTTGCTGCTGATCTTCATGGGCGGCACGGCGAGTTATTACCGCGACGAGATCAGCCGCTGGATGCGCCCGGAACTGCCCACCACCACGGTAAGCAACGCGACCGCACTGCGCAGTGCCGAGCAGTATCTGCAGACGCATGCCGCCGATGCGCAGAGCTGGAACATCACCTTGCCGGACACGCGCAATCCGGTGGTCAGCATGTACTGGCAAAACCCTGCGCCAGCCGACGGCAAACCGGCCAGCCGCCGCGAGATGTACGGCAACGCCATCATCGACCCGGCCACCGGCAAGGAGATTGCCGCGCGCGACACCCTGGGCGGCGAATTCTTCTACCGGCTGCATTTCGATCTGCATTATCTGCCGGTGATGTGGTCGCGCTATATCGTCGGTTTCTGCGCGATGTTCATGCTGGTGGCGATCATCAGCGGCGTGATCACGCACAAGAAGATCTTCAAGGATTTCTTCACTTTTCGCCCGGGCAAGGGCCTGCGTTCGTGGCTGGATTTCCACAACGTCAGTGCGGTGACCGCGTTGCCGTACCACGCGATGATCACCTACACCGGCATCGTGACCTTGATGTTCATGTACCTGCCGTGGGGCATCAAGGCACAGTACCCCGACAACGAAATGCGGTTCTACGAAGAGTCCGCCAACCGGGTGGCCGATACGCGACAAGCGTCCGGCACGCCGGCACGCATGCTGCCGCTGGAACAATTCGTGGCGCGTGCGCGCAGCGATTGGCGCGGCGGCGCGGTTGGCAACGTGGCGGTATCACTACCCAACGATGCGCACGCGGCGGTCGGCGTCACTCAGCTGGCCAACCATCTCTCCACCGATGCGCCGTCCATCCTGTTCGACGCGGTCAGCGGCCAGCGTCTGCAGCGCAGCGGACCGCCCGGTGGCGCCAGCCAGACGCGCGGGGTGATGGTGGGCCTGCATATCGCCCACTTCGCCGGGCCATGGATGCGCGCGCTATTCTTCGGCTCCGGCTTGCTCGGTTGCCTGATGGTGGCCAGCGGCGTGGTGATGTGGGCGGTGAAAGAACGCCCCAAACACCTGAAGGCCGGACGCATCGGCTTCGGGCTGCGGCTGGTGGATGCGCTCAACATCGGCACGGTCGCCGGCTTGCCGATCGCCTTCGCCAGTTTCTTCTGGGCCAACCGGGTGTTGCCGGTGAGCCTGGAGGCGCGCGCGGCGATGGAGGCCAATCTGTTCTTTGCCGCCTGGGCCGCTGCATTGCTGGCTGCGTTCGTGTGGCCACGGCGCGCGATGTGGAGCTGGCAGCTGTATCTGGGCGCGGCCTTGTTCGCGTTGGTGCCGGTGGTCAATGCGCTCACCACCGAGGTGCATCTGGGCGTGACGCTGCCGGCCGGGCAATGGACGTTGGCCGGGGTCGATCTGGTCTGCCTGTTCCTTGGCGTGTCGCTGGGCGTGGCGGGATGGCGCTTGCAGCAGTGGAAGGCGCCGCAACCGGCATCGGCGCGACGCGCACGCGCCACTGCCGCGACGCCTGCGCAAGGCAGCGTGCCGATGCAGGAAAGCGCATGAGCGTGTGGCTGTTGCTGGCGCTGAATTTTTCCGGATTCGCCGCGCTGTGCCTGGCGATGGACAAGCATCAGCAGGAAGTGCGTGGCCGCACGCTGGGCGCGGCGCGTTCGCGGCAACTGCGCGTGCTGGGCTGGCTGCTGTTGCTGCTCACCTTCGGCCTGGCGGTACATGCGCAAGGCTGGGGCATCGGCCCGGTCCTGTGGCTGGGCACATTGACCGGCGCCGCCGCGTTGCTGTCGCTGTGGTTGCTGCCGTATCGGCGTGGATTGATTCTGCCCACGGCTGTGGCTGCGCCGGTGCTGGCGGGTGCGCTGCAGCTGTTGGGGGGCTGAAGGACGTCGCTACGCCACAATCGGCGGATCGCCCCAACTGCGTCCGTCGCGCGGCAGGCGACCATCGTCGAGCACACGCAGCACGTGTTCGGGCTGCAGCATGTCCAAAAACAACACCACGTTGATGCCATCGGGCAGCGCCATGCTGGGAAAGATCACGCCGGGGATTTCCGCCTCGCGCAGCAGGTCGCCGAGCACCCAGCTCACCGGTTCGATCTTGTTGACCAGGGCCTTGCGCCAGTCCTCGGTCCAATCGGCCCAGAGCGGATCCCAGCTCGCATCGAGCAGGCGCAGATCGGCCAGCGCCGGCAGATCGGCGGCATAACTGACCAAGGTCAATGGCGGCAGGAACAGCGCCGCCTGCGCGTATTCGGCGGCGGCGGTTTCCAGCTGCAGCGAGAGATACAGCGCCGGCTGTCCGAAGCGATTGAAGCGCCCGCCCGAGCGCGCGGCACCGGCGCCGCTCAGCGGTTCGGCAGCCCAGCGCGGAGTGAAGGCGCGATACAGCGTGCAGTGCGCCGGGGCGCTCAGCTTCAACCGGCGGCCCCCGAGGCGATGGTGCGCAGATAGGTCAGCGCATCGTCGGTGCGGCCCTGTTTGACCACTTCCAGCAAGGTGGCGAATTCGAACGCGGGGATCGGGGTGTTCTTGAGATGGAACACCACCTGGCGTTCGTCCGGCTGGACTTGCGTCATCGCCACCAGCAGGCGTGACAGGTTGCGCAGCAGGTCCTGCACGCGCGGGCTTTCCGGATGCACGCGCAGGCTGTTGCGATGCACGCCGGCCAGCTCGGCCAGCTCCTGTTGCGACAGATCCAGCAGGCCGGCCATGGCCGAGGGCGACAGGATGGTGCGATCCGGCACGCGCAGGCGTTCGGTCAGGGCCAGGGGATTGAGAACGGCGACCATCGAGCGACTCCCAGCAGGACGAGCGCACAGTATATGCACAGTTATCCGCATCCAGACAGCCCAGCTTGACGCTTGGTCAGTGCACTGTCAGACCACCGGCTGGCGCGCTCCCAGTGCACGCAGGCAGAACCCGCAGATCGCCTCGACCAACTGCTCGCCCTGCTGTGGATCGCTGCGACTGGGGGCAATCGGTCCCACCAGGGCCTCGGTGAAGGCGCCGACGATGCAGGCCGCCGCCGCGTCCAGCGATTGCGGCGGGAACTCGCCGGCCGCCACGCCTTCGGCGAGCAGTTGGCGGAACACCTCGCCGAACAGCCGTCGGCCACGGATGCGCTCGGCATCCACCTCGCTTTCCACCGGCTCGGCAATGAAGGCGTACGCCAGCGCGGGACCGGCCAGGGCCCGCCGCACGAACGTGGCGATCGCATTGCGCAGGCGCTCGGCAGCACTGGCCTGGGTGGTGGCGATGGCGCGCAGGATGGTCATCTCGCGCTGCACCGCTTCGTTGAGAACTTCGACGAAAAGCTCGGCCTTGGATGGGAAATGACGATAGATCTGCCCGGTGGACACGCCCGCTGCGGCGGCGACGGCGGTTACCGGGGCATTGCGATAGCCGCCTTCGGCAATCAGGGCGCGGGCTGCGTGCAGGATGCGCTCGCGATTGCCGGCCAGGCGTTCTTCCATCAGGGCGGAGCGTCGATAAGCCATGGTGTGATTCTTGGTTCAATAGTTGAATTTTAGTTCACTTTTTTACTGCGGACCGCTAGGCTGCGCACAAATGCCGTGCGGCCTGCCCGCTCCCATCCGGCACATCCCGATCCCTGCGGAGTCGCTCCATGCACGTGCCGTCCCTGAATTTTGCGCTTGGCGAAGACATTGATCTGCTGCGCGAAAGCGTGGCGGCCTTCGCCAACCACCATATTGCCCCGCTCGCGGCCGCGGCCGATCAGGACAATGTCTTCCCTGCCCAGCTGTGGCGCCTGTTCGGCGAACAAGGCCTGCTCGGACTGACCGTGGAAGAAGAGTACGGCGGCAGCGGCATGGGCTACCTGGCGCATGTGGTGGCGATGGAGGAAATCTCGCGCGCCGGCGGGGCGATCGGCCTGTCGTACGGCGCGCATTCCAACCTGTGCCTCAACCAGCTGCGCAAGAACGCAACGCCCGAGCAGAAGCAGCGCTACCTGCCCAGGCTGTGCACCGGCGAGCACGTCGGCGCGCTGGCGATGAGCGAGGCCGGCTCCGGCTCGGATGTGGTGTCGATGAAGCTGCGCGCCGACGCGCGCGGCGACCGCTATGTGCTCAACGGCAGCAAGATGTGGATCACCAACGGCCCGGATGCCGATGTGCTGGTGGTGTACGCCAAGACCGACCCGGATGCCGGCGCACGCGGCATCACCGCCTTCATCGTCGAGAAGGGCATGAAGGGATTCTCCACCGCGCAGAAGCTCGACAAGCTGGGCATGCGCGGCTCCAACACCTGCGAGCTGGTGTTCAGCGACTGCGAAGTGCCGGCCGAGAATGTGCTGGGCACGCTCAACGGTGGCGTGCGTGTGCTGATGTCGGGCCTGGATTTCGAACGTGTGGTGCTGGCCGGTGGCCCGTTGGGCCTGATGGCCGCGGCGATGGACGTGGTGCTGCCGTACGTGCACGAGCGCAAGCAGTTTGGCGCGCCGATCGGCACCTTCCAGCTGATGCAGGCCAAACTGGCCGACATGTACGTCGGGCTCAATGCCTGCCGCGCGTATGTGTATGCGGTGGCGCGCGCCTGCGATGCGGGGCTGACCACGCGCCAGGATGCGGCCGGTGCGATTCTCTATGCTGCCGAAAAAGCCACCTGGCTCACCGGCCAGGCGATCCAGGTGCTGGGCGGCAACGGCTACATCAACGACTACCCCACCGGGCGCCTGTGGCGCGATGCCAAGCTGTACGAGATCGGCGCGGGCACCTCGGAGATCCGACGCATGCTGATCGGCCGCGAGTTGTTCGAACGCACCGCCTGACGGAGCCACCATGAGTGTGATCACCAGCCAGCTGCATGTCAGCGGCGAGAGCTTCCAACAAAACGCGGCTGCGATGCACACCGTGGTCGAGGATCTGCGCCGCACACTGGCGCAGACCGCGCTGGGTGGCAGCGATGCCGCGCGTGCCAAGCACAGCGCACGCGGCAAGTTGCTGGTGCGCGAGCGCATCGATGCCTTGCTGGATCCGGGCAGCGCCTTGCTGGAAATCGCGCCCCTGGCGGCGCACGGCATGTATGACGATCAGGTGCCTTGCGCGGGCGTGGTGGCCGGCATCGGACGCGTGTCCGGGGTGGAGTGCGTGATCGTGGCCAACGATGCCACCGTCAAGGGCGGCACCTATTACCCGATGACAGTGAAGAAGCATCTGCGCGCGCAGGAGATCGCGCAGCAGAACCGCTTGCCGTGCATCTACCTGGTCGATTCCGGCGGCGCGTTCCTGCCGCTGCAGGATGAAGTGTTTCCCGACCGCGATCACTTCGGGCGCATCTTCTACAACCAGGCCAACCTCTCGGCCAACGGCATCCCGCAGATCGCCTGCGTGATGGGGTCGTGCACCGCTGGCGGTGCGTACGTGCCGGCCATGAGCGATGAAACGGTGATCGTGCGCGAGCAAGGCACCATCTTTCTCGGCGGCCCACCGCTGGTCAAGGCGGCCACCGGCGAACAAGTCAGTTCCGAAGAACTCGGCGGTGCGGATGTGCATACGCGCATCTCCGGCGTGGCCGATCATTTTGCCGACAACGACCTGCAGGCCCTGGCACGCGTGCGCGCCATCATCGCCCAGCTCAACTGGCGCAAGCCGGCGGCATCGCTGGCCCTGCAGACACCGCTGCCGCCGCGCTATGCCGCAGACGAGCTGTATGGCGTGATTCCCGCCGATACGCGCAAACCCTTCGATGTGCGCGAGGTGATCGCCCGCATCGTCGACGACTCGCAGCTGGACGAATTCAAGTCGCGTTATGGCAGCACCCTGGTCACCGGCTTTGCGCATCTGCATGGCTACCCGGTCGGCATCATTGCCAACAACGGCATCCTGTTTTCCGAGTCCGCGCTCAAGGGCGCGCACTTCATCGAGCTGTGCACGCAGCGCGGCATTCCGCTGGTGTTCCTGCAGAACATCACCGGCTTCATGGTCGGGCGCAAATACGAACATGGCGGCATCGCCAAGGACGGTGCCAAGCTGGTGATGGCGGTGGCCTGTGCCAAGGTGCCCAAGTTCACCGTGGTGATCGGCGGCTCGTTCGGTGCCGGCAATTACGGAATGTGCGGCCGTGCGTACTCGCCGAACTTCCTGTGGATGTGGCCGAATGCGCGCATCGGTGTGATGGGCGGGGAACAGGCCGCCAGCGTATTGGCCACGGTGCGCCGCGACGGCATTGAAGCCAAGGGTGGCGCCTGGTCGGGCGAGGAAGAGGATGCGTTCAAGGCACCGATCCGTGCCCAGTTCGAGCAGCAGGGCCATCCGTATTATGCCAGCGCGCGCTTGTGGGACGACGGCATCATCGATCCGGCCGATACCCGTCGCGTGCTGGGGCTGGGGCTGTCGGCCGCGTTGAATGCGCCGATCGAGACGACACGCTTTGGCGTGTTCCGGATGTGAGGCGGTGATGTCCGCTTGCACGTGCGGTTCTTCATTGCCCGGCACTGCACATGCAAGTGCACGTGCACACGGGGTGCCGCGTCTTGCCTGGAGCATCACATGAGTGCGCGGACGTTGCCTGCTTCAAGCAGCAAGTTGCGTTCGGGCACCGCGGCGGCGGCGGCCATCGCACTGTGTCCCGCATACTCCGTGCAGCCGTTTTCCCATCGCAATGCCCGCCGCCGTGGCGGGGTGCAGAGACCCTTGCCATGACCCAGTGCGACGCCACCGCCGCAGCAAGACAGCCGTATTTCGACAAGATCCTGATCGCCAATCGCGGCGAGATCGCCTGCCGCGTCATCGCCACCTGCCGCAAGCTCGGCATCGCGACAGTGGCGGTGTACTCGGATGCCGACCGTGATGCGCGGCATGTGCGGCTGGCCGATGAAGCGATCCATCTCGGTGCCGCACCGGCGCAGCAGAGTTATCTGCGTGGCGATGCGATCCTGGATGCGGCACGCAGGAGCGGCGCACAGGCAATCCATCCCGGCTATGGATTTCTGTCGGAAAACGCAGCGTTTGCCGATGCCTGTGCGCAGGCCGGCGTCGTGTTTATCGGCCCGCCGGCGGCAGCCATCCGCGCAATGGGCGACAAGAGTGCGGCCAAGGCGCTGATGCAACACGCCGGCGTGCCGCTGACACCGGGCTACCATGGCGACGAACAGGCACCGGCCTTCCTGCGTGTGCAGGCCGATGCGATCGGTTATCCGGTGCTGATCAAGGCCAGTGCCGGTGGCGGCGGCAAAGGCATGCGCCGGGTGGATGCGAGCGCGGCATTCGAAGAAGCATTGGCCAGCTGCCAGCGCGAGGCGCAATCGGCATTCGGCAATGCGCAGGTGCTGGTGGAAAAATACGTCGAGCGGCCGCGCCATATCGAGATTCAGGTCTTTGGCGATACCCAGGGCGAGGTCGTCTATCTGTTCGAACGCGATTGCTCGGTGCAGCGCCGGCACCAGAAAGTGCTGGAAGAAGCGCCCGCCCCCGGCATGAGCGAACAACGCCGCGCCGCCATGGGCAAGGCGGCCGTGGATGCCGCGCGCGCCGTAGGTTATGTCGGCGCCGGCACGGTGGAATTCATCGCCGGCCCGGATGGCGATTTCTATTTCATGGAAATGAACACCCGGCTGCAGGTCGAGCACCCGGTCACCGAGTTGATCACCGGCACCGATCTGGTCGAGTGGCAATTGCGTGTTGCCGCGGGCGAACCGCTGCCGCTGCGTCAGCAGGAACTGCATATCCATGGACATGCGCTGGAAGCGCGCCTGTATGCCGAAGACGCCGAACGCGGCTTTCTTCCCTCGACCGGCACGCTGCGACAACTGCAGTTTCCTGCACCAAGCGCGCATGTACGTATCGATGCCGGCGTGGAGCAAGGCGACAGCATCAGCCCGTACTACGACCCGATGATTGCCAAGCTGATCGTGTGGGATGTGGATCGCCCCGCCGCACTGGCACGCATGCGCCAGGCGCTGGCGCACTTCCATGCGGTGGGTGTCACCACCAACAGCGCGTTCCTTGCGCGCCTGATCGGCACGGCGTCGTTTGCGTCGGCCGATCTGGATACCGCGTTGATCGAACGCGAGCAGGCGGTGCTGTTTCCCGAGGCGGTCAGTCCGGCCAATGCCTGGTGGTGCCTGGCAGCGGCGTTGATTGCCGACGCGTTGCCGAAGGCCGCCGCCGATCCAGCCGACCCGTTTTCGCCCTGGCAGCACACCGATGGTTGGCGCATCGGCGCGCATGCGGCGCACACCATGACGCTGGAAGCCGCAGGCGAGCGCCGCCAGTTCGGCGTGCGCCCGCTTGGCGATGGCTGGCAGGTCACGACTGCAGGCGCCACCCACACGCTGCGCTATCACCTGCAGGACGAGGCACTGCGCGTGGAAATGGATGGCCGGCAATGGCGCATGCAGGCCCTGCGGGACGGCAATGCACTGACATTGCGCGATGCCACGCAGCGGGCGAGCTTCCGCCACCATGACGCGCTGCTCGAAGCCGATCAGCCCGCGCACGACGCCGGCGGCCTGACCGCACCGATGCCGGGTCGCATCGTGTCACTGGTCGCCCCCGCAGGGCAGCCGGTCACCCGCGGGCAGGCCCTGGTGGTGCTCGAAGCGATGAAGATGGAGCACACCCTGCACGCGCCCAGCGACGGCACGGTGGCGGCGTATCTGGTGGCAGAAGGCGATCTGGTCGCCGAGGGCGTCGCGTTGGTGGAATTCGTGTCCGCGTCTGCGTAGCGACGCATCGCAGCGTGACCAACGGCACGTCCGCAGGGACGGACCTTGGCTCTAGCGTGGAGAAAGCGGCTGGAATGGCCGCGCCCCAGACCGGAGACCTCCATGCAACGCCTGCTTCTTGTTTCCAGCATGCTGCTCGCGCTGTCCGCCTGCAGCGATAAAACCGCGCCCGCCACCGACAAGGCCGCCACGCCGGCCCCGGCTGCTGCTGCGGCACCCGCGGCACCGCCCGAACTGATCACCCGCGATGCGCTGTTCGGCAATCCGGAGCGGGCGAACGTGAGCATCAGCCCGGACGGCAAGTACCTCAGCTGGGTCGCGCCGCTGGACGGCGTGCTCAATGTCTGGGTCGCCCCGGTGGATGCACCGGACCAGGCACGCGCGATCACCAAGGACACCGCGCGCGGCATCCGCAATTATTTCTGGACCTATCAACCCAACACGCTGCTGTACCTGCGCGACAACGGTGGCGATGAAGACTTCCATCTGTTCTCGGTGAATCTGAGCGATGGCAGCAGCAAGGACCTCACTCCGTTCAAGAAGACCAACGCCGAGGTGTATCGCGTCAGCGCGCAGCATCCCGACTCGATCATGGCCGGCATGAACGACCGCGACCCCAAATGGCATGACCTGTATCGGGTGGACCTGGCTTCGGGCAAGCGCAGCCTGGTGCAGCAGAACACCGACAGCCTGGATTCCTACCTGCTCGATGGCAACTACCAGCTGCGCTATGCCACGCGCGCCACCGACGATGCGGGCAGGGAGCTGCTGGTGCCGGACGGCAAGCGCTGGAAGAGCGTGGACCGCATCCCGTTCGAGGATGTCACCAACACCTCGCCCGACGGCCTGACCGACGACGGCAAGACGCTGTACATGCAGGATTCGCGCAATCGCGACACCGCAGCGCTGTATGCCATCGACACTGCCAGCAACGCCCGCACGCGGCTGTTCGAAAACCCGCGCACCGATGTCGGCGCCACCTTGAACGACCCCAGGACCGGCGTGGTGCAGGCCGTGTCCACCGACTATCTGCGCGAGGAATGGAAGGCGCTGGACACCGGCATTGCCGCCGACCTGCACAAGCTCAAGTCGCTCGGCAGCGGCGATGCCAGCGTTGCCGCACGCACGCTCGACGATCGCATCTGGATCGTGGGGTATTCGGCGGCAGAAACACCGCTGACCTACTACCGCTACGACCGTGCAGACGGCGGCAAGCTGACCAAATTGTTCTCCGCCCGCCCCGCGCTCGACGGCAAACCGCTGGTGCCGATGTGGCCGCAGGAACTGACCGCCCGCGACGGCCTCAAGCTGGTCAGCTATCTCACCCTGCCCGCCGAGGCCGATGCCAATCACGACGGCAAGGCCGACAAGCCGGTGCCGCTGGTGCTGTTCGTGCATGGCGGCCCGTGGTTGCGCGACAGCTACGGCTACGGGCCGTATGAGCAATGGCTGGCCAATCGCGGCTATGCGGTGCTGGCGGTGAACTTCCGCGGCTCCACCGGCTTCGGCAAGGCATTCACCAACGCCGGCAACGGCGAGTGGGCCGCCAAGATGCACGACGACCTGCTCGACGCGGTGCAATGGGCGGTCAAGCAAGGCGTGACCAGGCCCGAGGACGTGGCGATCATGGGCGGCAGCTACGGCGGCTACGCCACGCTGGTCGGCCTGACCTTTACCCCGGACGCGTTCAAGTGCGGCGTGGACATCGTCGGCCCGGCCAACCTCAATACCCTGCTCGGCACCGTGCCGCCGTACTGGGCCAGCTTCTACAAGCAGCTGACCAAACGCATGGGCGACCCGGCCACCGACGCCGGCAAGCAGTGGCTGACCGAACGCTCACCGCTCAGCCATGTCGACAAGATCAGCAAGCCGCTGCTGATCGGCCAGGGCGCCAACGATCCGCGCGTCAAACAGGCCGAGAGCGACCAGATCGTCAACGCGATGAAGGCCAAGAACATTCCGGTCACTTACGTGCTGTTCCCGGACGAAGGCCACGGCTTCCGGCGCCCGGAAAACAGCAAGGCCTTCAACGCGGTGACCGAGGGTTTCCTGGGCCAGTGCCTGGGCGGCCGCGTGCAACCGATCGGCAACGACCTGGCCGGCTCCAGCATCACCGTGCCGGAAGGCGCCGACAAGGTGAACGGCCTGAGCGAAGCGTTGAAGACGCATACGCAGGCGATTCGGCAGTAAGTCTGCGGACGTGGCGCCAACAAGGATGCGTTGGCGTCGCGTTGGCATCTGCGGGTATTGTCAGGGGACCGGCGGCTTGGTCGCCGGTCATCCCGAACCGGGCATGGCTTGGTCGCCGCCTGTAAATGAGCACCGACCATTAATCGATACGGCACGATCGGATCTTCCTGCCGTAGTCGGACCGACTATTACCGCGCAATGGCGACGCCCTAAGCGGGTGACACCACGTTTCATTTCAACTATCCGAGACAAGCGAGTTGCGGGCCCATACTTCGTTGTTCGGATCCAATTCCATCGTCTGCATGACGTCACCGCGCATACCGAACCCACAAATTGCCAGGACACCTTCCATGATCGGTTCAAGTCCAAGCAGTGCTTCGACCTGGATTTCGTTGATCGCGCAGGTGACGAAAGCACCCAACCCCAGATCTGTCGCCGCGATGTAAAGCGTTTGGGAAAAATGGCCCGCTTCCAGGGCAAGTGCGCGATACGCTTTCGCGTGCATGCGATACTTCCAGAAATTTCGGTAGTAGCGTGGGCATAGCGCCACGATCACGTGTGCATTGGCAAACCAATCCTGCCCAGCCAGAATATTTAGCGCCACACCCTGCAGATCAGGCACATCGACGTTTAGCGGCTCCAAGGCGTGATCGATCGGAAGATAGTGATAAATCCCGTCTGCAAGACCCGACACGTTCCTGATAAGTAGGTAAGCATCCAATGGATGCAACCCGCCTCCCGAAGGACTTGAGCGTTTTAGGAAAACGGTCTCTGCATCTGCTTCCAGCAAAGCATTTGCAGCAAAGGTCCGCTCCATGATCCTTGCGAAAACCGCATGCTCCATGCGTGCGTCGGTATCAAAATTCCGACACGTCGTACGTCGACGTAACACGGTATCCAGGTAGCCGTCGACGGTGCGCGGAAGACAGATATGCTCGGTCGTGCCCCGCAGGATCTGTTCGGGAGGTGGTGGCCCGAAGGTCTTGAGCAATGCGGCTGCCGTTTCGGCCCCCGCATCCTTGGCGGCCTGCGCAGAGTCGACATCGTTCCAGCGCGTGAACGCATGATAGGTGGCTGCAAGCGGATGCCACTGACTCTTGCGCTGAACGGCATCGCGCTGCTGTGCCAGATGAGCGCTTGAATCATCGGCCAACAGCAACCCCTTTTTCACCAGTGATTGCACAGCCGCGGCCTCTCCGACTGTGTTTCCATCCTGCCACTGGCTCGGACTCAGGCGGCCCAGTACCAGGACCTCTGCCTCGGTCAGCACACATTCCGAGTCCAAGTGCGGAGCGAGTGCCACCCAACGCCGCGCCCGCGAAGCGCCCGAGCCTCCAGCACACAGATCGGCAAGGTCAATCTCCACAGATTCTCTCGGCTCAAGATAGACAACCGCACAGCGCCTCACCCGCATGCTTCTACACTCATCTTTAGATTGATCTTCTAACGGTCAGGAATTAGATTTCTTGAAGACTTCCTCACCGTTGACGAGCATGACCGAGACAGACAAGCGCCCTACCCCGTTGAAGCCGGACGTTGCACATAAGCTATTGGATCTACTGGCAACTGATGATCGGTTCCGCGAGCTATTCAAGAACGATCCAAAAGCCGCCCTTTTACAGGTCGGCCACGCATCCGAAGACATCGACTTGCTTGCCTCTCAGCTCAAAGTAGAAAAGCTGGCAGACAAGGCCACTATTGCGCAGGCACGTGATGACATCTACGCCAGCCTGACGTCTTCGGTCAATATGCAACCAATTCGGTTGAATGTTCCGTCAGGATCTTCCCCACAACTCAAGAAATGAGGGCGCGTGGCGGCAGGGGAAGCGTTGCTTTACTTGCCGCCAGCCATTGCTGCGTCAAAAACGTTCATTGGCTGTTGGCACCATCCACACCCACCGAACTCCGCATATGCTCTGCCATGGGCATTTTTTAGCCACCTGGTTTCGGTGGACGCAGAGTTCTGGTCATCCAGTGCCAGATAGGCTTCTTTAAGGACAACGTGGTACTGGTAGGCTTCGTTGCCATCTAGATGAGGCATCAATAACTGGATGGCCTCATTGGCATGACCTTCGAGAAGTGCAGTCCGTGCTCGCAGTAGCAGTACCTGTTCGGCCACTGAGGGCATCTTGGCAAGCTCCGGCCTGGCCGTTATGACCTTCAGGACTGCTTTGGCAGCAGCGGTGTGTCCCAAGCGCTGGCTTAGTAGTGCAAGAGATGCCGCAACCACTGCATCGGAGCGCTGGGTGACCCCAGCTTCGCTCGTTGTAACACTCGACAAGGCTGCCGGGAATGTCTCATTGATGGTCGCCAGCGCCTCAGCGTGTTTTCCCTGTGCATACTGCGTAGCAGCTTTAGCAACGAGTGATTGCCGGTACCGCGTCGATGTACGATCAATCGCGCCGGAAAGTCGCTCTATCTCCGAAAGTGCTTTTTCGCTGCGTCTTTCGTCGAGGTAAATTGAAACCTGATCAAAATATGCAACATCCAGGCGCTCCTCTGCAGGCCAGATGGTATGTGCGCCCGGGAAGTCGCCAAGCACTGCCAGGGTCACTGCTTCCCATACAGCTGCAGAAGCCAGACCGGAGGATCTGGCAGAACGGAATGTCGCCAATGCCTCTCTCGTCTTTCCCAACGCCAACTGCATCCGTCCGACGAGTTCCAGCGACAGCGGATCAAAATCGTAACGTGACGATGCTGCCCGCTTGGCGTACACAAGTGCCTCCTTGTAGCGATTGCGTACTTCCAAGGCGTACGCAGTGTTTTCGGCTGCGGCAAAATCATCAGGATACAGATTGGCCATCTGCATCCATTTCTCGTAGGCGTTTGTCGGATCCTTGATCTGCGCATACCACGCGTCAAGGTACACCTGCTCGCGCGGCGGAAGTTTGGCGCGGAAGCTGATCGCCCTTTCGAGATACGGCAAGCCGACCGGCGTGTCCTCCAGGTAGAAATGACAACGCGCAACGCCGACATTGGCCAATGCAAACGTCGGATCAAGCTCCACGGCCCGCAGGTAGTAGTCGCGTGCACGCAGATAATGCCCAACGCCAAACTCGCGCTGTGCAAGCGCATAGGCATTCAACGCATCCATGTTTGCGGTTGATACGCGCGGAAGCGGCGCGGAGTTCGCCTCGATGGAGACGAGTGTCTCGCCGAGTCCTTCACGTAGATTGGAGCTGACGGTGTCGATGGATGAAAGCAGCGAGCGCTGGCCGCGCCCTTCCGATTTGTACATGTACACCGTTGCCTGCGTCGTCGGGTCGATCACCTCCACTGTGAAACGGAGGTTTCCGCCAACATCGGCCACGCTTGGCAATATCAGCGCCTTTGCTCCCGCGCGCATCGCAATCTGCGCACCGAGTACACGATCGACCTTGGCGCGGTCGCTCTGCTTCATCAGTTCCAGCATGTCGTGCACACGTTTCTCCGAAATTAGATTGACGTGCTTGGATTGCTGAAGACTGAGCCGCAGTGCTTGCTGCAACGGCTCATCCAGCATTGGGGTATCAGTAAGATTATGCAGATCGCCAACCACCACCCAATCGCGTTCAGCAAATGCGATTGCAGGTTCCGGACGTCCGAAGAACCAGAGGACGCTGGCTGTGACCAGAATCAATGCGACCTCTGTCGCCAACGCCGCCGGCCGGCGCCATAAGGGAACATCGCGCCAGGCCTTGGAAGAATTCTTCGGCGTACGCAGCGGTGTCAGGCCGACTTCGCCGACTTCATAAATCTCCATCGGCGTAGGTACGCCCTTGAAGCGCCAGCGGCCGTGGGATTTCCACAGGATGCGTTCGCCGCGGTCGCCCAGTTCGCGTGCGGCGCGGTGGGTCAACGACTCGGCCACTGCCGACAACAGGATCTGCCCGGGCCGCGCCATCGACATCAGGCGCGCGGCGGTGGGCTTGGCCAGGCCTTCGACTTCCAGCGGTTTGGCACCGATGCTCACCGCTTCGTCGCTGTTGCGCCAGGTCAGCACTTCGCCGACGTGCAGGCCCTGGCGCGCGCGCAGCGTCAGCGTGCGGACATCGCCCATCGCCTTGAGGCCGCGTGCGTAATCCAGCGCAAACCCCAGACCGTCGATGGGGCGATCAAACAGCAACAGCAATCCATCCGAACGGTCGATGAGGCGGCCACGCCACTGCTGCTGCAGTTTGACCACCAGCCGATCGTGCTCGCGAAACAGCGCGGCGGCGGCGTTGTCACCGATGCGTTCGACCAGCGCGGTCGAATCGCACAGGTCGGTCAACAACAAGGTACGCAAGCGTGGTGCCTGGATCGCTTCCGACGACGCATCCTTGCGTGCGTGGGTGCGGGCGCTCATTGCTCAGCGATTATCCGACGTGGTGGTGTTGCCGGATGGCGGCGTGAGGCCCGACGCCAGCGTTTCATGCATGCACAGCACATTGCCGCCCTGTCGCTTGGCCTCGTACAACGCGCTGTCGGCCAGCGTGTACCAATCGTTCCATGCCGCATCGGCGTCGATCATGCACAGACCCACGCTCACCGAGCAGCCCTGCTCGCTCTGGCCATTGCACAGGCGCGCTTCCACCGCGCGCACGATGCATTCGCCGATGTGGTGCAGCAGCTCCTGGGTGCCTTGCGCGACCAGCACGCAGAATTCGTCGCCGCCGAGCCGGCAGGCGAGGTCGCCGTCGGCGATCACCGAACGCAGCGCATGGGCGACGTTCTGCAGCACACGGTCGCCCGCCAGATGGCCAAATTCGTCGTTGATGCGCTTGAAGCGGTCGCAATCGATCAGGATCAGGCCAACGCCGGGCACGCGACCGGCGCGCCGGCATTCCTGCAGATGCAGGGCGAGCCCGCGGCGGTTGTGCAGGCCGGTGAGCTCGTCGGTGCGGCTGAGTTCTTCGGTGTGGTTGAGCTGGTGCGAGGTGACGTAGAGATTGTCCAGCGCCGCTTCCAGATCGTGGTTGCGACGGCGCAACTGGCGGATCAGCAACTGCTCGTTGTTGACCACGCGTACGATGGAGCGGCGCAGAAAATGCGCCACCATCGACGGGTCGTGATCGACCAGGCGCTGGAAGTCCTCGTGCGCCAGCTCGATCAGGCGGGTGTCGGTGGATGCGCTGGCGCCGGCGCTGCGCGCATGGTCGCCGATCAGCAGGCCAAGTTCGCCGAAGAATTCGCCCGGGCCCAGGTGCTTGAGCATCAGGTCCTCGCCGAAATCCAGATCGATCTGGCCACTGACCACAATGAACATCTGCGTGCCCACCGCCCCGCGCTCGAACAGCGCCTGGCCGGCAGGCAATTCGCGGGCACGGCCAAAGCGGGCGAAAAACGCCAGCTCTTCGGCAGTCATCAGCGCATGCAGCCCGTCCGACAGCGTCTTTGCAACGCTCCCCGTCGGCTCTACTGCGCCGGCAGTGTTATGGCACGTCATCCAAATCCCTTAGACCGACCTGCAGCGCCGGCCCGCCCTAGCATCGTACAGGAGCGTTTTGTTCAGCACCAGGTCACACTCGTTCTCACAGTGCTCGAGACGAAATGACGGGTATTGGCTAAAAAAATGGGCTCGGTTTCCCGAGCCCACCTCCCCTTCTGCAGTGCGCGCCGACCGTCTGCAGCAGACCGCGAGCGATACGAGCGCCGTTTTGTGGTGCTGGTGCGGGCTTGCCAGCGGGCAAAGACCGCACGCTCCGATCCATCCCGCAGCCTGCCGGCAAGCGTTTGCGGCGCCTGGGCGCTGGGTTACGCGGCCTTTTCGCCGTGAAACTGCTCTTCCTCGGTCGAGCCACGCAGTGCGGTGGTGGACGACTGGCCCTGCTGGATCGCCTGCGTCACCGCGTCGAAATACCCGGTGCCCACCTCGCGCTGATGCTTGACCGCGGTGAAGCCCATCTCGGCTGCCGCAAACTCGGCCTGCTGCAACTCGACGAAGGCGCTCATCTGGCGGCGTGCGTAGCCATGCGCCAGGTTGAACATGCCGTAGTTCAGGGCGTGGAAGCCGGCCAGGGTGATGAACTGGAATTTATAGCCATAGCTCGCCAACTCGGTCTGGAACCTGGCGATGGTGGCGTCGTCCAGGTTCTTCTTCCAGTTGAAGCTCGGCGAGCAGTTGTAGGCCAGCAATTTGCCGGGGAATCTGGCATGGATGGCTTGTGCAAAGGCGCGGGCAAATTCCAGGTCTGGTTTGCCGGTCTCGCACCAGATCAGATCCGCATACGGCGCGTAGGCTAGCCCGCGACTGATCGCCTGATCCAGCCCGTTGCGGGTCTTGAAGAAGCCTTCGACGGTGCGCTGCCCGGTGGTGAAGGGCTGATCGTTGGCATCCACGTCGCTGGTGATCAGATCGGCAGCTTCGGCATCGGTGCGTGCGATCAGCAACGTGGGCACGCCCAGCACATCGGCCGCCAGACGTGCGGCATTCAACTTTTCGATCGCCTCGCGGGTGGGCACCAGCACCTTGCCGCCCATGTGGCCGCACTTCTTCACCGATGCCAGTTGATCTTCGAAGTGCACGCCGGCCGCGCCGGCTTCGGCATCGGCCACGATCGGCTGCAGGAAGTCGATGTCATCGTTGCCTTCGGCGTGATGCAGTTGATCGGCCCGCAACAAGGTGTTGTTGATGCGCTTGACCACCGCCGGCACCGAGTCGGCAGGGTACAGCGACTGGTCCGGGTACATCTGCCCGGCCAGGTTCGCATCGGCGGCGACCTGCCAGCCGGACAGGTAGATCGCCTTCAAACCGGCCTTGACCTGCTGCATCGCCTGGTTGCCGGTCAACGCGCCCAGCGCATTGACGAACGGCGTGGCGTGCAACGCGTTCCACAACTTGTCCGCGCCCAGCCGCGCCAGCGAATGCTCGACATGCACGGTGCCGCGCAAGCGCACCACATCGGCGGCGGTGTAGTTGCGGGTGATGCCGGCCCAGCGCGGGTTGCTGGCCCAGTCGTGCTGGATCTGTTCGGCGGTCTGCAGTGTGCTGCTCATGGTGCGTTCTCCTGGCAGGAATACGACGGATGCAACGAGAAAGGACGGTGCGTCACGGCGCGCGTGACGCATGGCAAGGCCGTCGTTGCGCGCATCGGCGCAACGGGCGGTGTGGTGCATGACGTGGACGGATTGCAGCGACAGCGCGCGGACGCTGGCGTGTCGCTGCCGCATTGGCTCACTCGATCAGGCGGTACGCCGGCACGGTGAGGAAATCGGCCAGCGCATCGGCACGGCTGAGTGTGTCCAGCAATGCAATGGCGTCGCCGATGCGCGCGGCGCCCGGCAGTGCATCGGTCGCGCCCAGGCGCGCCGGCAGCGCACGCAACGTGGCCTGCAACAAGGGCTGGTCGATCGCAGTGCCATCGTCCAGATGCTGGCCGTGATGCAACCACTGCCACAGCTGCGCGCGGCTGATCTCGGCAGTGGCCGCGTCTTCCATCAGGTTGTGGATCGGCACGCACCCATTGCCATCCAGCCAGGCGGCCAGATAACGCACGCAGACTTCGACATTGCCTTCGAAACCGGCGCGGGTGATGGTGCCCGGCGAGGGCGCGATCAGCATGTCACGCGTCACCTGCACGTCGTTGCGCAGGACATGCTGCTGATGCGCGGTGGGCATGTGCTCGTCGAAGATCTTCATCGCCACCGGAATCAACGCAGGATGCGCCACCCAGGTGCCATCGTGCCCGGCGCTGACTTCGCGCAGCTTGTCGGCACGCACGCGCGCCATCGCCTGCTCGTTGGCGGCCTCGTCGTGATTGATCGGAATCTGCGCGGCCATGCCGCCCATCGCATGTGCGCCACGGCGATGGCAGGTCTTGATCAACAGTTCCGAATACGCCTTCAGGAACGGCTGGGTCATGGTGACCTGGCCACGTTCGGGCAGCACGCGGTCGCGATGCGCGCGGAAGGTTTTCAGGTACGAAAAGATGTAGTCCCAGCGCCCGCAATTGAGCCCGACGATGCGCTCGCGCAGCGCGTGCAGGATCTCGTCCATCTCGAACACCGCCGGCAGCGTTTCGATCAGCACGGTCACCTTGATCTGCCCATGCGGCAGGCCGAGCATCGCTTCGATATGCGCCAGCGCGGTCTCCCACAGCGCAGCTTCTTCCATGCTCTGCAGCTTGGGCAGATACAGATACGGGCCGCGATCCCTGGCCAGCAGCGCGCGGCCGTTATGGAAGGCGAACACCGCCGCATCGAACAGCCCCCCGGCCAGCGGCTGCCCATCGATCAGCACGTGCTTCTCATCCAGATGCCAGCCACGCGGACGCACGATCAGCACCGCGCGCTCGGCTTCCGGGCGTAGTGCGTAGTGCTTGCCGTTGGGCGCATCGAAGCTGAGATCGCCGCGCACCGCAGCGGCCAGCGTGCGCTGGCCGGCCAGCAGGTTGCGCCAGGTCGGCGCGGTGGAATCCTCGAAGTCGGCCATGAACACCTTGGCGCCGGAATTGAGCGCGTTGATGACCATCTTCGGATCGGTGGGGCCGGTGATCTCCACCCGGCGGTCCTGCAGCGCCGACGGCAGGGCGGCGACGCGCCAGTCGCCATCGCGGATGGTGCGGGTGTCGGGGCGGAAGTCCGGCAACTGGCCGGCATCGAACTCGGCCTGGCGGACGCGCCGCTGGGCCAGGCGCTGCTGGCGACCGGGTTCGATCGCGCGGTGCAGCGACACCAGCAAGGCCAGCACGGCGGCTGGCAGCAGTTCTGCCTGGTCTGCAACCTGCGTGGTCAGCGACAGACCGGGCGTGGCGCGTTCGGTGGGACGTGGGGCGAAAGCGGTGGCAGACATGTCGGGAGTCCTTGTGCATCCGGACCTGCACCGTGCGCCGCTGGCAACTATTTGACAAAGCAGTTTTATCAATGCTGTAAATAAGGCAGGCTTATACAGCGTGGTTGCACACACCCAGATGGCGCCAACCCCTCGATTTTCCTATAAATCCGACCGGCTCAAGCCGCTGCGTGCGTTCTGCCAGACAGTACGCCTTGGCTCTGTCTCACGGGCGGCTGAGGCGCTGTATGTGAGCCAGCCAGCTGTCACCTTGCAGTTGCAGGCGCTGGAACGCGACCTGGGCGTGGCCTTGTTCGAGCGCTCGGGGCGACGCATGGCGCCCAGCCGCGAGGGCCAGCTGCTCTACGACATGGCGCTGCCGTTGGTGGAGAGCCTGGACGGACTGGAGGCCAGCTTCCGCGAAAAGGTGCGCGGCCTGGATGCCGGCGAGCTCAATATCGCCGCCAACAGCTCCACCATCCTGTACCTGCTGCCGCGCATCGTGGCGAACTTCCGCGCGCGCCATCCGGACGTGCGCCTGACCCTGCATAACGCCATCAGCGCCGACGGCACCGACCTGCTGCGCGAAGATGCGGTGGACCTGGCGATCGGCTCGATGCTGGACGTGCCGGCCGACCTCAACTACGCGCCGGTGTATCGCTTCGAGCAATTGCTGATCACCCCGCACGACCACCCGTTGGCCGGCAAGTCCACGGTCACGCTGCAGGATCTGTCGCCGTATCCGCTGATCCTTCCGCCACGTCGGCAGGTGACCTATCGGCTGGTCGATCTGGTCTTCCAGCAGGCGCGCGTGCCCTACACCGTGGCGTTGGAGGTGGGCGGCTGGGAAGTGATCAAGCAATACGTGGCGATGGACATGGGCATCTCCATCGTCACCGCGATCTGCGTCACCGATGCAGACCGCGACAAACTCGCCACCCGCTCGCTGAAGGACTATTTCCCCACCCGCAGTTATGGCGTGGTGGTGCGCAAGGGCAAATATCTGTCGCCGCAGGCGCGTGCCTTTATCGAGCTGATCCAGCCGGATCTGTTTACCCCGCGCGGGTATGACGAGAGTGGCGACTCTGAGCGGTGAGTCTTGTGACTGCTGCAGGCGTGAGTTCGAATGGCGCCTAAGCTTGCTCGCCATGCGCTGCGTCTGAGGTCACCATGCGCTCTTCATCGGCGATGCCGTGTGCGGTATGCGGTATGCCATTGAAGGCGTTGCTTGATCAAGCCATGCGAGCGCAGCACTGACGGGTGATTCCAGCATGCAGCGCGAACCACTCCGGATTGCGCCGCATCGATGTCGGCTCGATGCTATTGCACGATGGTTGTCGTCATAGACTAGGCCGATGCTGTGGGTATCACTGCAGGTCATCAACGGCTGGTCAATCCGGGGACTCACTGACCAGATGCGTAGCCGTCCCGCACCGCGGGGCGAGCCGACTCAACCAACCAAGGCTGACGCAATGAATCCGACCACGTTATTGCTGGTGCAGTTGGCGGTGATCCTGGGCGCGGCACGTGCGTGCGGCGCGCTGCTGCAACGCTTCGGGCAGCCGCCGGTGATCGGCGAGATGGCCGCCGGCCTGCTGCTCGGGCCGATCGCATTCGGCACATGGCTGCCGGACTTGCACGGGGTGTTGTTCGCATCCAGCAGTTTGCCGCCGCTGTCGGGACTGGCCAACATCGGTGTGGTGCTTTTCATGTTCATCGTCGGCGTGGAGTTGCGTGCGCCGGAAGGCACCACGGCGCAGGTGCGCTCGTCGGTGCTGGTGGGGCTGTCCGGCATCGTGCTGCCGTTGCTGCTTGGGCTGGCTGCCGCACCCTGGTTGTTTGCGCGCTTTGCACCGCAGGGCATCGGGTTCTGGCCATTCGCCTTGTTCATTGCCGCAGCGATGTCGGTGACTGCGTTTCCGGTGCTGGCGCGCATCCTCAAGGACCGCAACATGACCCGCACGCCGGCCGGCCGCCTGGCCCTGGGCGCGGCGGTGATCGACGATGCCACGGTATGGATGTTCCTGGCGATCGTGCTCACCCTGACCGGAAACAGCGCGCACGGCGGCGTAGCGTTTACCGCGGTCGGTGCGCTGGTCTTGCTCGCCCTGGTGTTCGGCGTGCTCAAGCCCGTGTATGCGCGCCTGCTCGCGCCGCGCGCGCACGACGGCCGCCATGCGTCCAGCGCATTGGTGTGGGTGCTGATCGGCCTGCTCGGTTGCGCCGCAGCGGCCGAATGGATCGGCCTGCATGCGATCTTCGGCGCATTCCTGTTCGGCATCTGCGTACCGCGCGATGACCGCCTGCTGGAACACCTGGCCGGGCGCATCGAACCCCTGGCGATCACCTTGCTGATGCCGGTGCTGTTTGCGGTCGCCGGCCAGGCCACCAGCCCTAGCGCCTTTGCCGGCGCCGGCATTGCCGGTTTGCTGCTGGTTATCGGCGTGGCGGTCACCGGCAAGCTGGTCGGCTGCACCCTGGGCGCACGCCTGAGCGGCCACGATTGGCGAGACAGCCTGAGCGTGGGCTCGCTGATGAACGCACGCGGCCTGATGGAACTGGTGGTGATCAAGATCGGCCTGGACAGCGGCGTGATCGGGCCGGACCTGTTCACCCTGCTGTTCGGCATGACGCTGGTGACTACGGTAATGGCCTCGCCGATGGTGGCCTGGTTTCAACGCGGCCGGCAGACCGTTACTACCTCCGGGCTGGGTGCGGGCCGGTCGCCGCATTGACTGTGCAGCGCTGAAACACGGCGCGGCGTCGCTCGACGTGGTGCGTCCGCGTCGGCACGCGCATCGCAGGCAATCATTCGCGCCCGTACAGGCCCAGGAACATCGCCACCGCCGATTCGGCCACCTGCGTGCGTTGCTGCGGCGACAGCGGTGGCTGGCCCATGGCGATCTGCGGCCAGAACGCGAAGCCCTTGATCAGTGACTGCAGCTGCTGCGCGGCGAAGTCCGGCTCCACACCTGCCAGCCGGCCGTCGGCCAAGGCAGCGCGCACCCAGGTGGTGGTGCCTTCTTCCTTGCTGCCCAATTGCGCGATCAGCGCGCGCGCGCGTTCGGGCGAATGGATGCCTTCGGCAATGGCGACACGCGACAGGTCGATAAACGCCGGGTCGTCGAGCAGGTGCAGTTTCTGCTGCAGCAGCTGGATCAGCTGCGCACGCAGCGGCTGGTCGGGCCGGTAGACAAGATTCACCGCATCGGCGCTGCGTTGCCACAGCCCGCGCAGGATCTGCCCGAACAGCGCGTCCTTGCTGGGGAAATGGTTGTAGACGGTGCGCTTGGACACGCCCGCGGTGGCCGCCACGCGGTCCATGCTGGTGGCCTCGAAGCCATGCTGGCGAAACTCGGCAATGGCCGCCTCGACGATGGCGTGGCGCTTGCGGTCGGTCAGCCGCTGCGGCAAGGCCTGGGGGGAAGATACGGTCGACATCGGGGCATTTTACACCGGACAGTTTACTTTCAGCCCAATGAAACTACACTGCTCGGTGTAATTTCCTCCTACAGTCATCCCCTGCCCGCCCGGACTTCCCATGGCATCCTCTCGCCCTTCCCCTTATGCCGAGTCGCCGCAGTTCCGCGAAGGCCGGTTCCGCAATGCGTTGCCGTTGCCGACCACCGTGCTGAGCCTGCGCAAGCAGATCGGTCTGATCTGGACGTTCTTCTTCGACAAGCCCAGCACCACGGTGCCGTCCGCGCCGCTGCCGGTGCAGCCGCTGACGCGCGCGCAGCTGCTTGCCGCGCCCGATCGCAGCCTGTATCGCCTGGGCCATTCCACCGTGCTGATGAAGCTGGCCGGTGGCTTGTGGCTGACCGACCCGGTGTTCTCCAGGCGCGCCTCGCCGGTGCCGTTCGCAGGGCCGAAGCGCTTTCATGCGCCGCCGATCGCGCTGGACGAGCTGCCGCCACTGGCCGGGGTGATCCTTTCGCACAACCATTACGACCATCTCGATCGCGCCAGCATCCGTGCCCTGGCCGACCGCGTTGGCGTGTTCGTCGCGCCCCTGGGCGTGGGCGATCTGCTGGTGCGCTGGGGCGTGGACCCGGGCAAGGTGCGCCAGCTGGACTGGTGGGACACGATCAACATCGATGGCCTGCAACTCACCGCCTCCCCGTCGCAGCATTTTTCCGGGCGCGGGCTGTTCGATCGCGGGCGCTCGCTGTGGTGTTCCTGGGCGATCCAGGACCGCGAGCTGCGCGTGTTCTTCAGCGGCGACGGCGGCTATGGCCCGCACTTCAAGGCCATCGGCCAACAGCTCGGGCCGTTCGACGTGGCGCTGATCGAAAACGGCGCCTACGACCAGCAATGGCCGCACGTGCACATGCAACCGGAGCAGAGCCTGCAGGCCTACCTGGACGTCGGCGGGCAGACGCTGCTGCCGATCCACAACGGTACCTTCGACCTGGCCATGCATGCGTGGCAGGAGCCGCTGGACCGGATCGTGGCCTTGGCCGACAGCGCCGGCGTTGCGCTGGCGACGCCGCGCATGGGCGAGCAGGTGGATCTGAATGCGCCCGGCAATCGCCTGCGCTGGTGGCGACAGGATGCCGCGACGCAAGCCTCGGACGGCCTGGTGGCGACGCGCTAGCTGAGTACATCGCAGCGTTGGCGTTGGCGCATGAGCGGGCGGCGTTCACGCGTTGCCTTGCGCCATCGCGGCGGCGTGCGCGCTTGCGGCCTACAAAGCTCTGTGCTGCTTCGTCAGCACAGGGCGCTAATGCTGGCGCTACGGATTATGTGAAGCGCGCACCACGCATCACAGGCGCTGCCACTCCAGATGTGGCAATCGGAACACAAACGCCTGATGCACCATCCACAAAAAAAACGGGATGGCGCGTGGCCATCCCGTTTCGATTGCTGACTGCAGCGATTACACACGCATGCGCCAACGACGCAGGCACATCACTCAGTCACTCACTCCGTCAGGCCACGGTTTTCCAGCAGCGCCTTGACGCTGGGATCCTTGCCGCGGAAATCGCGATACAACGTGGCCAGGTCGACCGTGTTGCCGCGCGAAAGGATCTTGGCGCGGAAGATGTCGCCGTTCTTGCGGGTCAGGCCGCCGTTTTCCTTGAACCATTCGAATGCGTCGTCGTCGAGCACTTCCGACCAGAAATACGCGTAATACCCGGCCGAATAACCGCCGCCCCAGATGTGGTCGAAATAGCTGCTGCGGTAGCGCGGCGGCACTTCGGCCAGGTCCACCTTGAAGCGCTTCAACGCGTCGGCTTCGAACTTGCTCACGTCCTGCAACGGCGCGTCGGCCGGCTGGGTGTGCCAGGCCAGATCGAGCAGCGCGGCCGACAGGTACTCGGTGGTGGCGTAGCCGCTATTGAAGGTCTTGGCCTTCTTGATCTTCTCCACCAGCTCGGCCGGCATCGCCGCGCCGGTTTGGTAGTGCTTGGCGTAGTTGGCGAAGACCTTGGGATCGGAGGCCCAGTGCTCGTTGAACTGCGAGGGGAACTCGACGAAGTCGCGCGAGGTGCTGGTGCCGGCGATCGAGGGATACTTCACCTTGGAGAACATGCCGTGCAGCGCGTGGCCGAACTCATGGAACAAGGTGGTGACGTCGTCGAAGCTCAGCAGCGCCGGCTGGCCGGCGGCCGGTTTGGTGAAGTTGCAGACGTTGTAGACCACCGGCTTGGCGCCGGTAAGACCGTCCTGCTCGACGAACACATCCATCCAGGCACCGCCGGACTTGCTGTCGCGCTTGAAGTAGTCGGTGTAGAACAGCGCCATCGAGGTGCCGTCCGCATCGAACACTTCATACACCTTCATGTCCGCGTGATAGGTCGGGATGTCGGTGCGCTGCTTGAAGGTGATGCCGTACAGCTGCGTGGCTGCGTAGAAGACGCCGTTCTGCAGCACGTTGTCCAGTTCGAAATACGGCTTGATCTGCGCCTCGTCCAGGTCGTACTTGGCCTTGCGCACCTGCTCGGCGTAAAAGTCCCAATCGGACGCGGCGAGTTTGAAGTCGCCGGTCTTTGAATCAGCATGCTGCGCGTCGATCACCTTCTGCATCTCGCCCACTTCGCGGCGTGCCTTGGCGGTGGCGGCCGGCACGGTGTCGGTCAGCAGCTTGAGTGCGGCGTCCGGGGTCTTGGCCATCTGGTCGCCCAGGCTGTAGGCGGCGTAGTTGTCGAAGCCGAGCAGCTTGGCCTTTTGCGCACGCAGCTGTGCCAGGCGCTGGATGGTCTGGCGGGTGTCGTTGGCATCGCCCTTTTCCGCGCGTGTTTCCGAGGCCTTGAGCACCTCGGCGCGCAGCTGGCGGTCCTTCAGCGAGGCCAGCACCGGTTGCTGGGTGGTGTTCTGCAGGGTGAGCAGATACTTGCCATCGAGCTTGCGCGCCTTGGCTGCATCGGCAGCAGCGGCGATATCGCCCTCGCTCAGGCCATCGAGTCTGGCCTTGTCGTCCACCACCACCGCGCCGGCGGCCGAGGCGGCCACCAGACGGGTGTGGAACTGGGTGGAGAGCGTAGTCTCTTCGATATTGAGCTTGCGCAGGCTGGCCTTGTCGGCCTCCGACAGCTGCGCGCCGGCGCGCACCAGCTCTTCGTAATCGCGCTCGACCAGGCGCTTCTGCTCCGGCTCCAGGCTCAGCGTGTCGCGCTGGTCGTAGAGGGTTTTGACGCGGGCGAAGAGTTTCGGGTCGAGATTGATCTCGTCCTGATGCGCGGCCAGTTTGGGCGCGATCTCTTCCTGGATATTCTGGCGTGCGTCGCTGGTATCGGCCTGCACCAGCCCGAAGAAGATGCGCGACACACGCGTGAGCGTTTCGCCGCTGCGCTCCATCGCTTCGATGGTGTTGTCGAAGCTGGGCGGCTCGGGGTTGTCGGCGATCTTGCGGATGTCGGCAAGGTGCAGACGCATGCCTTCCTCGAAGGCCGGCAGGTAATCGGCGTCCTTGATCTTGTCGAACGGCGGCGCCTGGAACGGCAGCGTGCTGGCGGTCAGCAGCGGGTTCGGCGCGGCATCCGCGGCCGGGGTGGTGGCAGTCTTTTCGGGCACGGTGGTGGACTCCTTACCGGACGAATCTTTTCCAGAACAAGCAGCCAGTGCCAGGGTGATGGCAGCGGCCAGAACAACGGTACGCGACATGGCGTGTGATTCCTGAGTGGGTAGTGCAGCCGGCCACGCTAGCGGGTTTGCGCGGCGTCGGCATGTGCCGTTGGATTGGCTGAATGAATCCGGTTGGGAATGGCGAAGCCGCAGGGACGCAGATGCAGGCTCGGCACCGGTGACCAGCCGTGGGCAACAGCGCGCAGCACGGGACTGCAGAGTTGCTGGGTTCAACAAGGCGGGCAGCGGCCGGTGAGCGGGCGCGGGGGCCACACCCAAACCGCGTCAGAGCGTCTCGTCCTTGAAGATGGCCACATGCGGGGTGCCGTCGGCGCCGATCCAGCCGCGGTACATCCCCTCGGTATTGAACGGAAACGCGGCATTGCCCTGCGCATCCAGCGCGATGGCGCCGCCGTCGCCGCCGGCCTTGGGAATCTCCTGGTCGATCACCGTGTCGGCCGCCTGTTGCAAGGACTGCCCGGCGTATTTCATGCGTGCGCAGATGTCGTAAGCGGCCACCGCGCGGATGTAGAACTCGCCCCAGCCGGTGCCGGACACCGCGCACTGGCCGTTGGCGTAGGTGCCGGCACCGATGATCGGCGCATCGCCGACGCGTCCGTAGCGCTTGTTGGTCATGCCACCGGTGGAGGTGCCGGCGGCCAGGTGGCCGTCGCGATCCAGAGCCAGCGCACCCACGGTGCCGAAATGCTTGGTGGTTTCCAGATCCAGCTCGGCCTGCGCTTTCCGGTCGCCGGCCTCGGCCTTGAGCGCTTTTTGCAGCTGCTGCCAACGCTTGTCGGTGCGGAAATAGCTTGGGTCGACCAGGGTGACGCCCTGCTCGCGCGCAAACTGTTCAGCGCCGTCGCCGACCAGCATCACGTGCCTGGAATGGTCCATGACGCTGCGCGCCAGCTGGATCGGGTTCCTGACCGTGTGCACGCCGGCAATCGCGCCGGCCTTGCCGGTGGCGCCATCCATGATCGCGGCATCCAGCTCGTTCTTGCCGTCATGGGTGAACACCGCACCGCGCCCGGCGTTGAACTGCGGCGCATCCTCCAGCACGGTGATGGTGGCGGCCACCGCATCCACTGCGGTGCCGCCACGTTGCAGCACCGCGTGCCCTGTGCGCAGCGCGCGTTGCATCGCTTCACGCGCCTGCGCCTGTTCCTCGCTGGAAAGACTGGATTTCTCCACGCCGGCGCCGCCATGGATCACCAGCATCGGCGTGGCCGCCCATACCGGGCCGGCGGCGAGCAGGAGAGAGATAGACAGACACAGTGCACGTGCGGACAGGCCAATCATGGTGTTCCCTCGATGGAGGTCGCAACGTGCCTGGCGCCGCCAGGCATGGATGCAGGCGACCGGGAGCGACAAAAAACCCGGCGCGGCGGCAAACCGACGCGGTCCTGGCGATCGGTCATCGGCGCTCGGGATCGGCATGCAAGGTCGTGCCTGCCAGCACCTGCGCGCGCACGACCCGCCCTTCGACAGCGGTGCGTGAGGTGCGTGAGCGACTTGCCGGCCAAGGCTGCATTTTTACGGCGTATCGCGATGCTTGCCGCGCCATGGCCGGTACCAGGCGCGGATGGCAGCGATATCGGCGGCCATGTCGGTGCCGGTCCAGAACGGCTCGCCGATGCCCACGGTCTTGCTGGGGTAGTCGAAATACACCGGCAGGATCGGCACCTTGGAGTCGGAGGCGATCTTCCAGAAGCCGGCCTTCCAGTGCTCCACCCGCTTGCGGGTGCCCTCGGGGGTGATCACGTACCACATCTGCTCGGAGTTGCGGATCAGCCGCACCGCCTGGCCGATGGTGCCCTGCGGCGAACTGCGGTCCAGCGGGATGCCGCCTAGTTTGCGCAGCAGCGGGCCCAGCGGCCACCAGAACAGTTGCGCCTTGCCCAGCACGCGCACATCGAAGCCCAGCGCGAACTTGGCCGCAAAGCCCAGAAAGCCGTCCCAGTTGGACGAATGCGGGGCGACGATCATCACCAGCTTGGGTTCGTCGGGCAGCCGCCCGAGCAGGCGCCAGCCGGTCAGACGCAGTGCCGTGCGCCCCAGCCAGCGGCCGAAGCGGCCGTGGGCGCGAGGCATTCTGGGTGGAGAGGGCTGCAGCAGGATGTTGGCCTGTGTTACCGGTGGCAACGACGGGTCGGTGTGACTCACGCTTACTCCCAGTGGGACGCAGAGCGTCCACGCTTGATATGGCTGCGCTCACGCTTGGCGTCCAGCCGCCGCAGCTTGGCACCATGACTCGGTTTGGTGGCGACCCGGCGCTTGGGCACCGACAGGCACGCACTGATGATCTCGGCCAGCCTCTCGCGCGCATCCTCGCGGTTGCGGTCCTGGGTGCGGAAGCGCTGCGCGTCGATCACCAGCACGCCCTCGGCGGTCATGCGCCGGTCGCGCCGCGACAGCAGCCGCGCGCGCAACGGTTCGGGCAGCGACGGCGAGCCGGCCACGTCGAAGCGCAGCTCCACCGCGGTGGAGACCTTGTTGACGTTCTGCCCGCCTGCGCCGCTGGCGCGCACGAAGCGCTCGACGATCTCGCTGGGCGGGATCGTCAGGCTAGGGGTGATCTGGATCGGGTCGCTGGCCATCGGGCCGATTGTATCGGCACCAGCATGGACGCGCGCGCGAACGCCGGCTTCCCGTATGCTGCGGCCGGTTCTCCACCCTGCAGGATGCCCCGATGACCCCACCCCGTTCCGTTGCCGCCGCCCGCGCCTTCGCGCGCCGCCTGATCGTGCTGGCCGCGCTGGCACTGGCCACGCCCGCCGCGTTTGCGCAGGCGCCCAGCGATGCCGACATCAACCGCCTGCTGGCCGCCTCGCGCGCACAGACCATGCTGGACACGATGCTGCCGCAGATCGAAGCGATGCAGCAGCAACAGTTCGCCCAGCTCACTGCCCAGCGCCAGCTCGACGCTGATCAGCAGGCGCAGCTGCAGCGCATCCAGGAGCGTACCCGCCAGACCGTGCGCAAGGCGCTGTCGTGGTCGGAGCTGCGCCCGATGTATGTGGACATCTACAAGCGCTCGTTCTCGCGCGAGGACGTGCTGGCCATGGCAGAGTTCTACGAGAGCTCGGCCGGCCAGAGCCTGCTGGACAAGACCCCGGCACTGACCCAGAACCTGATGGGCGCGATCCAGCAGAAGATGCTGCCGCTGTTTGCCGATTTGCAGAAGGATCTGGAGAAGATCGTCAACGAGCCGGCGGCGGCGGCGCAGAAGCCCTGAAGGGCGGGGAATCGGGAATCGGGATTGGGGAATCGGAACGGCGTGCTTGCTGCGGCGGTTGCGACTCCGGGGTTGAGTGCGTTGCCGGTTATCGCAATGCTTCAACTTTTCCGCTGACCGAAGCAGCCCTCCCGTCAGGAGAGCTGCTGTCCTGAAAGCGCAGTGGCGGGCCTGCCCCCATCCGCCCTTCGGGCACCTTCCCCTGCAAGCGAGGGAAGGAAGCAACTTGGAAGGTGAGCAGGGAAGGCGGGAACGCGGGGAAGGCGCGCAGTGGGCGTCGTGCTTGAGCCCCTCTCCCGCAGGCGGGAGAGGGGTTGGGGTGAGGGGACGCTTGCGCAGCTTTCTTGCATGCCGAGTGGACGTCTCGATCTCTGGACCAGGCACGCCCCATCACGCCGCCGGCATGACTCCCAACCCCGCCATCTCCCACCCAAACAACGCACACGCTTTCGCAAACTCCACATCCAGCGGCGCAGTGACGCTGATGCGCCGTCCATCGGCCGGATGCGGGAACCCCAGGCGCTCGGCGTGCAGCAGCATGCGGTGGATGCCAAGCATGCGGAAGCTGCGGTTGTGCCGGCCATCGCCGTGGCTGGTGTCGCCGATCATGTGGTGCGACAAGTGTTTCATGTGCCGGCGGATCTGCCGGAACCGCCCGGTCTGCGGCTGGCAGCGCAGCAATGCATAGCGCGAGGTGGCAAAGCCGGTGGACGGGATCTCCAGCTCGCCGGTGGCCAGGCGCTGGAAGTGGGTCACCGCCGGCTTCTTGACCGGCTTGCCGGGGCCGCCGTCCAGGTCGTGGTCGACGCTGAAGTGCTCCTCGGCCGGCCAGCCGCGGCACACCGTCAAATAATCCTTCTCCACTTCGCCGGCCATCAAGGCCTTGCCCAGCGCGCTGGCGGCCTCGCGATCGAATGCCAGCAGCAGGCAGCCGCTGGTCGCGCGATCAAGCCGGTGCACCAGAAAGATCGGACGGCCCAGCTGTTCGCGCAGGCGGTCGGCCAGAAGTCGTCCTCCCCACGCGCCAGCTTGCTGTCGTGGACCATCAGGCCCGCAGGTTTGTCGACGACGGCCAGGAGCGCGTCCTGGTAGAGAATCTGCAAGTGCTTGGGGGATGTGTTCACCGGCGGATTATCCGCGCCGTGGACAGCGCATGCCACTGCGCCGGCGCGCCATTACACGATTGACCGCACCCCGGCGCTGGCAGAGCATGTGGCGCCCGCCAGTCACACGCCTTGGGGCGTGAGGTCGTTGCAGGTCAGCGGTGCACGCTCAGCCCGCGCCGCACACCGCCAGCAACTCGCCCTTACCCACCGGCACCACGCTGCAGGTGATTGCCGGATCGCCAGCCAGCAGCGCGGTGAACGGTGCCAGTTCGTCGGCATGCGAGAGCGCATTGTCGACCACCAGCAAGCCACCGCTACGTAGCACGCGACGCAGTGCCGGCCACCAGCGCACGTACTCGCCGCGCGCCGAATCCAGAAAGACCAGATCGAGACTGGCGCTGGCCGCCTGGGCCAGCCACGCGCCGCCATCGCCGTGCACCAGATTCACCGACGCCGCCAGGCCGCTGCGCGCCAGCGTGGCCTGCGCCAGGGCCACCTTGTCGTCCGCAAGTTCCACCGTGGTGACATGCCCACCGATCGCCGCGGCCGCTTCGGCCAGCCATAGCGTCGAATACCCGTTGGAGGTGCCGATTTCCAAAACGCGCCGCGCAGCGGTGGCACGCACCAGCACCGCCAGCAACTGCCCGGTGTCGGGCGTGATGTTAAGCATGCGCCGGCCACGCGCCAGCTGCTGCGCATCGTTGTCGCTACCGAACCGCACCAGTTCGTCTTTCAACGCCTGCAGATCGATCATCACCACCTCGCCGGGAACGGCTTCGTCATCGTGCCGCTGCAGGCACTGCCGCTACCCAGCCGGATGCGGCAGGCCACCTGTGGCAGTGCGTCAGTACTAGTGCTTCAGCGCCGCAACCAGGCGACCAGCAGGGCCACCGAGCCGGCCGCGCCGCTGATCCAGCTCCAGACCGGCACCGTGCCCAGGTACCAGCCATTCGGGTGCAGGCCATACAGCACGGCAGCCACCACCAGCAGGCCGCTGCCGGTGATGGCAGTGACCACGCGCGTCTGCAGCTTGCGCAGGCTCAGGTCCAGCGCGCGCAGCTCGGCCGAGCGGATGTCGAGCTGGTGGCGGCCTTCCACCTGCTGCTTCAACCAGCTGTGCACCAGGCGCGGCATGTCCGGCGCATGCGTCATGATTTCCGGCAGCCGCTTGCGCAACTCGCCGAGTACGCGGCGCGGGCTGTAACGCTCGCGCAGGATGCGTTCGAGCACCGGCCGCGCCACCGCCCAAATATCCAGCCTGGGGTCGAGCTGGCGGCCGACGCCTTCGATGTTGAGCAAGGTTTTCTGCAACAGGATCAGCTGCGGCTGCAGCGTCAATTCGTAGCGCTGCGCGACGCGGAACAGCTTGATCAGCACTTCGGCCAGCGAAATCTCCGACAACGGCCGGGTGAAGTAGGGCTCGCACACCGAGCGCGCTGCCGCTTCCAGTTCGTCGATGCGCACGTTGTCGGGCATCCAGCCCGCCTCCACGTGCAGCTCGGCCATGCGGCGGTAATCCTTGTGGAAGATCGCCATGAAGTTCTCGGCCAGGTAGTACTGATCTTCCTGCGAGAGCTGGCCCATGATGCCGAAATCCAGCGCGATGAAGCGCGGATTGAGCCGGCGCTCCGGATCCGAATCGACCCAGATGTTGCCGGCGTGCGCATCGGCATGGAAGAAGTTGTCGCGGAACACCTGCGTATAGAACACGCGCACGCCCTTGGCCGCCAGCGCCTTGCGATCGATACCGGCCGCATCGAGCCTGGCGATGTCATCGGACGGAATGCCGTAAACACGCTCCAGCGTGAGCGCACGCTCGGCGGTGTGCGACCAGATCACCTCCGGCACGTACAGATCGTCCGAGCCTTCCCAGAACCGGCGCAGCACGCTGGCGTTGGCGCCTTCGCGCTGCAGGTCGAGTTCGGCCGACAAGGTGCCTTCGATCTCGGCCACCACTTCGCGCGGCCGGATCTTGTCCGCACGCGGGTGGGTGCGCTCGACCAGCGTGGCCAGCGACTGCAGCAACGCAATATCGGCATCGATCTGGCGCTCGATGTCCGGGCGCAATACCTTGACCACCACCTCGCGACGCACGCCGTTGGCATCCGGCGGCAAGGTGGCCGCATGCACCTGCGCGATCGAGGCCGAGGCCAGCGGTACGGTATCGAATGCGGCAAACGCCACGCTCACCGGCAGGCCCAGCGCGCGCTCGACGATCAGTCGCGCCGCTTCGCCATCGAAGGGCTTGACGCGGTCCTGCAGCAGGGTCAATTCATCGGCCACGTCGGCCGGGATCAGGTCGCGCCGGGTCGACAGGATCTGCCCGAACTTGACGAAGATCGGCCCCAGTTCCTGCAACGCCAGCCGCAGCCGCGCACCGCGCGATTGCGCGGCGATCTCGGCACTGGCGCGTGGCACGAACGGCTTGGCCAGGCGCAGCCAGCGCTCGGCCGGGGTGTCCTGCAGCAGGTCGTCCAGACGATAGCGCAGGATCACCCGGCCGATGCGGCTGGCCCGCAGCAGCGCCTTCATGCCGCACCTCCGGCAGCGCGCAGGCGCGCCACGCGTGCGGCCAGCCGTTCGACGTCGTCGCGCAGTTCGTCGACATCGTCGTGGAAGGCCTCCAGTTCGGCGCGCGGCACCACGTCACGCGATTCCTCGGTCACGAATTCGGCCGCGCTCTGCGCCAGATCCACCGCGCTGCGGCGTGCCTGCTGCAGCGCTGCGCGCACCGCATTGGCGATCTGCACGCCGAGGATCTGCCCGAACACCGCCACGAACGGCAACTGCCAGTCCGGATCGAAGCGGCCGGCCAGTTGCTGCAGCTGGCGCGCCAGTTCGGCATCGCCGGAGACCTTGAGCCGCCCGGCCGGTGCGCCGCTGCGGCGCGCATTGGCCAGGAACGGCAGTTGACCAAGCAAGCCGGCCAGGCTGCTGCGCACGGCCAGATCCGGCTCCTGCGCCTGGTCCACCGGGCCGACCAGCAAGCGGCGCTCGTGCACGCGGATCTGCAGCGCCAAGGCAGGCGCCTCCAGCGTCAGTGCGATGCGTTGGCCTTCCAGCGGCAGCAGGGCGTCGCGGGTATCGGGGTCCAGTGCCAGCGCGCGGTTGAGCGCGGCTTGCAGGGCCTGGCCGGCGAGCGGCTTGAGTGAGTTGAACAGGGATCCGGGCATGGGCGCATTCTACCGTCCCCGCATGTCGCCACTGCTTGATGGTGTGTGACAGGTGCAGGCCGGAGACCAGGATGACGCGCATCGCAGGGCGCTCGGCAGCCAGGCCGCTGCAATCGCAGCCGCATCCCCACAACAGACAGACCCGGCCGTTGACCGTGCACCTGCCCTGGATCGCCACACCGCATACGGCGGCGATGCAGGACTTCCTTCGGCGCGCCTGCCGCGGGCATGCTGGCGACCTCATCACACCAGGTGGCAGGAGCAGGCAATGCGCAAGATCCGGGTCGGTCTCATCTTCGGCGGCAAGTCGGCCGAGCACGAAGTCTCGCTGCAGTCAGCGCGCAACATCCTCGATGCGCTGGACCCGCAGCGCTTCGAGCCGGTGCTGATCGGCATCGACAAGCAGGGCCAGTGGCACGTCAATGACCCCGACAGTTTCCTGCTCAATGCCGACGACCCGGCGCGCATCGCCTTGCATCGCAGCGGTCGCGGCGTGGCCCTGCTGCCGGGTGCGCACCAGCAGCAATTGCGTCCGACCCAGCCGGAGCAGGCGCTGGCACAGATCGATGTGGTGTTTCCGATCGTGCATGGCACGCTGGGCGAAGACGGCTCGCTCCAAGGGCTGCTGCGCATGGCCAATCTGCCCTTCGTCGGCTCCGGCGTGCTTGGCTCGGCGCTGGCGATGGACAAGGACCTGGCCAAGCGCGTACTCCGCGATGCCGGGCTTGAGGTGGCGCCGTTCGCCTGTTTCAACCGCCACACCTCCGCACACGCCGACGTGGATGCGTTGATCGCGCAATTCGGTTTGCCGCTGTTCGTCAAACCGGCCAACCAGGGCTCGTCGGTCGGCGTCAGCCAGGTACGCACTGCCGATGCGTTTGCCGACGCGCTTGCGTTGGCGCTGGCGTACGACCACAAGGTGCTGGTAGAAGCGGCGATCGCCGGGCGCGAGATCGAATGCGCCGTACTGGGCAATGCCACCCCGCAGGCCAGCGTGTGCGGCGAAGTGGTGGTGCACGACGCGTTTTACTCCTACGAGACCAAGTACATCAGCGAACACGGCGCCGACATCGTGATCCCGGCCGACATCAATGCGCAGACACAGCAGCGCATCCAGCAGATCGCAGTGCAGGCGTATCAGGCGCTGGACTGCACCGGCATGGCACGTGTGGACGTGTTCCTGTGCGCCGATGGCCGCATCGTGATCAATGAGGTCAACACATTGCCGGGCTTCACCCGAATCAGCATGTATCCCAAGCTCTGGCAGGCAAGCGGGCTGGACTACCGCAGCTTGATCACGCAGCTGATCGAGCTGGCACTGCAACGGCATGCTGACGATCAGCTGCTGCGCAGCGCGGTCGAGCCAGGCGCATGAGCCAGGCCCGTGTGCGCAGAGTGCAACGGCACGACCACAGCGCACTGCTCGCGCTCAACAATGCACATGCCACCGAGTTGTCGTTGCTGGATGCCGATGGACTGGCCGCATTGCTGCAACTGGCGTGGCACGCACGCATCGTTGCGCCGGGCGACGGTGCGTTGATCGCACTGGATCAATGCGCCGCGTACGCCAATCCGAACTTCGCCTGGATGGCGCACCGCTTTGCGCGCTTCGTCTACATCGACCGCATCGTGATCGCGGCGCATGCGCGGGGGCGCGGGCTTGCCAGGCAGTTGTATGACGAACTCATCCATGGCGCGCGTGCAGCTGCGCAACCGCGCCTGGTCTGCGAGGTCAACCTGCTCCCACCCAATCCGGCATCGCTGGCGCTGCATCTTCAGCTGGGTTTCCTGCCGATTGGCGATGCGCTTCTGGCCAACGGCAAGCACGTGCAATACCTCGAAAAACTGCTTTAGGCAGCCGCAATTCAAATGTAGAGCGTCCACAACGCACATGGCCCGCCTCCTTGCGGAAGCGGGCCATGTGAGCGTCAATCGGCAGCGCCGCTGCCGTGACGTATCGCAGCGTGGGCGTTAAACCTTGCCGCGACGGAACATCGAGATCACTGCCAGGATCAGGAACACCACGAACAGGATCCAGGCGATGTTGGTCGCCGCACCGGCGATACCACTGAAGCCCAGCACGGCAGCGATGATGGCGATGACGAAAAAGATGATGGCGTAATGCAGCATGGCAAGGATTCCAGAAGTTGTCGTGCCGAATCGGCGCAGACGTATCCTGAAGATATGGCGGTCTTTATCGGGTGATGGCGATGTCGTTGGAAGATGAGGATCGCAGCCGTTGCAGCCCTTCTTCGATGGTTATGCCAGGTATATAGCCGAAGTCGCGACGTGCCGGCTCCATGCTGTACCAGTGCGGCGTGCACAGCTGTTCCACCAGAAAACGCGTCAACGGCACTTCGCCAGGCAGACGCAACAGTGGCCACATGGTCTCGCAGATTGCGCCGATTCTATAGGCGGTCTTGAACGACAGCGAACGTGTCACTGCGGGTGCATCCACCGCGGCCAGCAGGCGATTGAGCAACTCGCGCATCGGCAAGGGCTCGCCGTTGGAGATGAAGTACGCCTTGCCCGCGCACGCAGCACCCGGAGCGAGATGCGCGAATGCATCGAAATGTGCCTGCGCGGCATTGTCGATGTAGGTGCTGTCCACCAGGTTGCTGCCGTCGCCGACCATGCGCAGGCGGCCGGCGCGCGCGCGCGCGGCCAGGCGCGGCAACAGATGATTGTCGCCCGGGCCCCAGATCAGGCGCGGGCGCAAGGCCACCGTCGCCAGTTGCGCATCGTTGGCCGCGAGCACCGCGCGCTCGGCGATCGCCTTGGTCGCCGCGTATGCAGCGCGCAGATCCTCGCCATACGGCACTTCGTCGGCGCCCAGGCCTTCCACCGGATTGGTGGCGCGATGGGTCACGCTCGGTGTGGAGGTATAGATCAGGCGCGGCACACCGTTGGCCCGACACGCATCGAGCACGTTCTGCGTGCCCACCACATTGGCCTGGTGATAGCTGTCGTAGCTGCCCCACGCACCGGCCTTGGCGGCGTTGTGGAAGACCGCATCGATGCCAGCGAAGGCATGCCGCACCGCTTGCGGGTCGGCCAGATCGCCACGGATCTGGCCCACGCCCAGGGTCTGCAGCACCGGGTAATCGCCGCGCTGGAAACTCACCACCTCGTGCCCGCGCGCGCGCAGGCCGCGGCACAACGCCTGGCCAAGAAAGCCACCACCACCGGTCACCAGGATGCGCACGCATCACCTCCATCGCAAGGATGCACACGATAGCGGGCGCAGCCGGGATTGGCGATGCGGCCAAGTCCCTGCGCGATGTGCATCGACAGCTCAGCCATGTTGCCGCGCTGCCCAGATCGCCAGCGTTTCGCGGCCGATCTTGGCGTTGTGGCGGATGTCCACCGGGAACCCGGAATGGCGCAGGAAACGCGAGATACCTGCGGTATGGGGATGCGCTGCACCCAGCGCGCGCAAGGCGGTCGCCACTTGCGCAAACGCCGATGCCGCAACGCCTGGCTGCAACTCCACGCACAGCACTGGCTGTTGGTGTCCCGGCGCGCCGACGCCGACCAGGGCAGTGCGCCGCACCTGCGGGTGCACGTTGAAGACCGGCTCCACCTGCTCGGTATAGAGCGGGCCGGTGGCAGTTTCCACGCGGTGGGTCTTGCGCCCGCAGAACCACAAGCGTCCTTCGGCATCGAAGTAGCCCACATCGCCCATGCGATGCACGATGCGTTCGCTGCCGTCCGCATTGCGCTCGCGGATCTTGGCGATCCGCGTGGCCGCGTCGCGGTTGAAGTAGGTGTCGGTGGTGGTGGGGCCGGCGACGGTGATTTCGCCCACCTCGCCCACCGCCAGCACGCGCGCGCCGCTCCACTCGGGAATGGCCGCATCGTCGATGGCGATGATGCGCACCTCGTTCGGCGCGACGACCTGGCCGACGCAGGTGCCGGCACCGGCCTCGGTGGCCGCGCGGGTGGCGTCCAGCGTACGCCCTTCGATCGCTGCAACCGGCAGGCATTCGGTGGCGCCATACGGCGTCCAGAATTGCGCATCTTCCGGCAACAGCGCGCGGATCTTGGCCACCACGTCCGGCGGCACCGGCGCACCGGCCGAGGTGGCCAGGCGCACGTTGGGCAAGGGCTGGCCATGGTCGGCCAATACGCGCATCAATGCCGGCGAGCCGAACAACTGCGTCACTCCGAAGCGGTCGATCGCATCATGCAGCTTGCGCGGATCGGCAGTGGCCGGGCGGGTCGGATCCATATCCGGAATCACCGAGGTCAGCCCCAGTGCCGGATCGAACAGGGCAAACGGCGGGAACGTCGGCAGATCCACGCCGCCGGGCTGCATGCCGAAGGCATTGCGCAGCAATTCGATCTGGCCGACGAAATGCCGGTGTCGGTACACCACGCCCTTGGGCACGCCGGTCGAGCCGCTGGTGAACAGGATGGCGGCCACATCGTCCGGCCCGGTGTTGGCCAGCTGACTGCCGGCGCCGGAACCATCGCGCTCCACGCGCGCCAATGTCACCCCGCCCCAGCCGTAACGTCCACCGACGCTGACGATCTGCTTTGCAGAGCGTGCCCACCGCAACAGACGACGCGCCAGCTGCGCAAGCGGAATGCCGATAAACGCCTGCGGCTGCGCTTCGTCCAGGCATTGCTTGAGCGCACGCTTGTCGATGCCCGGATCCACCAGCACCGGCACCGCACCGGCCTTGAACAAGGCAAACATCAGCAGGAAGAATTCCGGCGACGGGCGCACCATCACCACCGCGCGCGCACCGCGTCCGATGCCGTGCAGGGCCAGGCCGGCAGCGATCGCATCGCTGCGCGCGTAAAGCTCGGCATAGCTCAAGGTCACATCGTAGGCGGCAAACCCGTTGGCGGCGCGGCGGCCCGGGCAACGGATGGCGATCTGCTCGGGGCGCTCGCGCGCGAGTTCCGGCAGGGTGGCGGCGATATTGCAGAGAGTCGTCGTAGTCATTGCCGCATTATCACCCATGCGCCGACGGTGCCGGCCGCTTGACCGCGCTCAGGTCAGCTGCGCTGGTGCGTGCTCCCAACGCAGCGATGGCTGACGCGGCGATTGCGCGTCGTCGGGCCATAACAACACCGCGCAGTGCTCGCGCGCGAGGTGCCTGCCCGCGCAAGGCGCAGCGCCTTGCACACACGCGCTGCGTCGAGCGACGCAGATGAACCGCTAACCGGCGCGCAGCCGTGCCACTTGTATCGCAGCGTGGTTCGGTCAGAATGCCGCGCTCACCACGTTGTTTCGCCGCGCAAGGCCCGGCATTCCATGGCACATCCCTGCCTCACCTGCGGCGCTTGCTGCGCCTACTTCCGCGTCAGTTTCCACTGGAGCGAAGCCGATCCCGCATTGGGCGGCAGGGTACCGATCGAGCTGACCGATGCGCTGCGCACGCACGAGCGCGTCATGCGCGGCACCTCGCAATCGCAGCCGCGCTGCATCGCGCTGGACGCAGACATCGGCCGCTACAGCCGCTGCAGCATCCACGATCGCCGGCCCTCCGCTTGCGCCGCCGTGCCGGCCTCGCTGGAATTCGGCCAGCGCAGCGCGCAATGCGACAAATCTCGGCTGGCGCACGGCCTGCACGCACTGACCGAGGCCGACTGGCTGGGCGTGGACGAGGCGCAACGCAATCCGCTGCCACCGTTGTAACGGCCATCGCTGCGAGTGACTACGCCATCCGCTCGCAACGGCCAACAGACCGACGGCATGGCCGGTCCCATCCACTAGTACATCCGCGTTCTGCATACCGCAGGCCCTCACCTAGCGAGCGCCTGCGCGGCGATGCCAGCAGCGCTTACAGCGGATTGCGCTCCAGAAACGCACGGATCGCCGGCACCAGCACTTCATGCTTGTCTTCCAGCACGTAGTGATTGGCATCGTCGAACGCGGTGACCTCGGCATTGGGCAATGCCTTGCGGAAGCCGGCCAGGAAGTGTTTGTCGAAGCAGATATCGCGCAGGCCCCAGGTGATGAACGCCGGGCGATCGGCGAACGACGGCAATGCCTGCGCCGAGCGCTCCAGCAGTGACCAGGCCTGGTCGGCGGGCGACAGCGGAATATCCTGCATGAAGCGGATGGTGGAGATGCGGTTGCGCCAATTGTTGTAGGGCGCCACATAGGCGCGACGCACCTCCGCCGGCATCCGCCGCGACACGCCGAACCAGGACGCGCCGGAGGAAAACGCATTGAACGTGCGGATAAACCACTCGCCCGGCCCCCAATGCCGGCCCATCGCGATCTGCCACGGCATCGGTTTTTCCGGCGGCAACGGGAACGCAGCGGTGTTGGTGATCACCAGCCGCTTGACCTGCGCATGATGTGACAACGCCCAGCCGAACCCGATCATGCCGCCCCAGTCGTGCACCGCCAGCGTGACCGGGCCGGTAATGCCCAAATGCCGCAACAGCGTGTCCAGATCATCCACGCGCGACTGCAGCGTGTAGTCGTAACGCGGCCGCGCGTCGGGCGCATCGTCCGGCTTGTCGGACAGCCCCATGCCGATATGGTCCGGTACGATGCAGCGGTAACGATCCGACAGGCCACTGACCAGGTGCCGCCACAGATAGCTCCATGAAGGATTGCCGTGCAGCATCACGACCACCTCGCCATCGCGCGGACCTTCGTCCAGATACGACATCGCAATGCCGGGACGCACCTCAAGGCGCTGGGGAGTGAAGGGATAGCCGGGGTAGTTCATGCCAAACGCATCCGATTCGATTCGAGAGAGCGCACATGGCGCAAGCGTTGGCCTGCCGTGCGTAGAGATTGGACATCATAGTGGTCGCCACGCTGCGACATGCTCAACCCACTGCGCGCAAGACGGCTACCTGGATCAATTACAGGCTTCATCGCGCTTCCGTCGAAGGCATTGGATAAGGCGGTAGTTGATGACCATCGCCGGACAGAAGTTTCAGGAATGCAGGGTGCAGGAACAGTTTTTCCTTGCCCAGCCGCTGCTCTTGCAGCACACCGATGGTCACCAGTTCCTTTAGATGGCGTGCAGCGGTCTGCCGAGTCACGCCCATCACGTCCACGACATTCTGGATGCGGCAATAGGGCTGATTGAAGACCACTTCGACAAGTTCGCGGCTGTAGGCCTTGGGGGCGTGTTCGCGCACATGATCACGCGCCTGCGTCTCCAATCCTCGGATCGCCTGGATCTTCGCCGTCGTCCACGCAGCTGTCTCTGCAACGGCGGCAAGCATGTACTGAATCCACTCGGCCCAGCGACCGTACCGGGTGACATCCAGCAGCAGTCGATAGTAGTCGCTGCGATGGCGAATGATGTAGCGCGACAAGTACAGGACGGGGATATCGAGCAGGCCTTGCTCGATCAGCATCAGCAGATTCAATACACGTCCGGTACGCCCGTTGCCATCGGTGAACGGGTGGATCGCTTCGAATTGATAGTGCGCGACCGCCATCCGGATCAATGGATCGATATCGGTGCATTCATGAATAAAACGCTCCCAATTGGCCAGCTTGTCGCGCAGCAATGTCTCGCCGACGGGCGGGGTATAGATGATCTGCTGGATCTGATCGTTGGCCAGCGCAGTCCCGGGCACGCGACGGATCTGCATTTGCACAGCTTTAATGCGGCTGCACACCACCACGGCGGTGTCTGTACATAGCGGTCGCTGCTGCAGCGACTGGAACCCTTCGTAGAGCGCGCTACGGTAACGCAGGGCTTCCTTGGTTGCCGGATTCTGGGCGCGCTCCTGATCGTCTGCATAACGGAACAAGTCATCCGTGGTGGTGACGATGTTTTCGATCTCCGAACTCGCCTGTGCTTCCAGGATCGGGATCGTATTGATCAGCACTGCCGGATTTGGCAGCAATGCGGTGGCCTGCTTCAGCTCGGCCAACGCAGTGCGCGCCACGATGCAGGCCTTGAGCAAGGCGCGCGTTTCGATATCTCCCGCCGGAGGAAGCGGCGGGAGCGCGTTGTAGGGCTGCTCGGGATTGAACACCAGCGCGTCGTCCATGCCTACACCGGTCATGTTGCAAGAGCGAACATGATGCAATGACGTGTACTAAAAATCCATTTTTCTTAACACGTCACATGTTGCAACTTACCAGACCACTTCCGCCATCGAGCAGTTCAGCCCCGAGCCGATCCCCATCAACGCGATGCGGTCGCCCTTCTTCAAACGGCCGAGTTCCTTGAGCTTGCTCAGCACGATCGGTACCGAAGCCGGGCCGATGTTGCCGTGTTCGCCGAAGATGGTCATGACCTTGGCCGGGTCGATGCCGAACGACTTCACGAACGAAGCGGTATGCGGGCGGCTGACCTGGTGGATGACGAACTGGTCCAGCTCGTCCACCGCCCAGCCCATCGCCTGCTTGGCGGCCAGGAAGGTCTTCTGCGCCAGCTTGATGCCTTCGATCAGCAGCAGGCGGGTGTCGGTAACCATGCGGTCCAGGTTGCCGCGGCACAGCTTGTTCCACTCGGTGGCCGAGCGGGTCACGCCACCCTTGTAGCGCGGGGCGTCGGGCACCAGCTCGGTGCGCGCCATCACCATCGCTGCTGCACCGCAGCCCAGGGTCAGCGCAGCGAGTTCATTGCGGAACTCTTCTTCGGTGACGTCGGGCGAGGTCATGCGCTCGAGGGTCTTTTCGTACACCAGGTTGGCGGTTTCGCCATCGACGACCAACGCATAGTCGATCTCGCCGCGCTCAAGCATGCGGGCGGCGATGTCCATGCCGTTGATGAAGGCAAGGCAGGCGTTGGCGACGTCGAAGGTGACGCAGTGGTCGCCGACCCCGAGGTTGCCGGACACGATGGAGGCCGTGGACGGCTCCAGGTAGTCGCGGCTCACCGAGGTGTTGACCAGCAGGCCGATCTTCTCGATGCCGATGCCGGCGTCGAGCAGTGCCTTGCGCGCAGCCTGGGTGGCAGCGTCCGAAGCCTGGACATCCTGGTCCCACAAGCGCCGTGCATGGATACCGGCAACGTCGCCCAACACGTCGGTCCTGATGCCGAGGCGGTCGTAGGTCGGTTGCAGGCGCTCGTTGATTTCCTTGGAAGTCAGCGTGTGCGGCGCATCAATATGCGCCAGTCCCGCGATGGAGACATTCTGGAAGAGCATCGAAGTAGCGCCATGGCGTCAGGCGAGGGGGCGCTAGTCTAGCCGCTGGCTCGTTTTACCGCATCTTTACAATTGCAGCGGCCGCGCCCCAGCCCAACGGTTCAGCGCGGCGGGCAGCGGAAGGCGTTGAAACGCTGGCTGCCATCGGCCGGCTGACCCTGCGCCTGGACCGTATTGGCGTTGGCGCCCGGCGCCTCGTTGCGTGCCAGCGTTTCCAGCTCTTCCTGCACCCGCAAAGGGTTGCGGTTGTAGAAGCCGACCTTGCTCTTGACCGACACCACCACCTCGCCCTGCTGCTGACAGCCAGCTGGCACAGGGCCTGCGGGCAGCACCTGCACGCCTTTGCCACTTTGCTCGATCGGCACCCAGGTGCAGGCCGCGGTGGTGGCGGCAACCAGAACAGACAGCATCAGCACGCGCATAAGTCTTAGACACCTGAGGACGAAGCCGGATTGTGCCGCAGTTGCCGGCCGGCGATCGGCGTGCGCTGCATGCCCGCACGCCGCGCATTCAGCGCGCTGAACATCGCGCCGCTCGTCGCGTTATTCCGACCCCAGCGGTGTCCGGCGCCCGCATCCGCGTCCGGGTGTCCGGACGCGGACACCGCTGCATCGTATAAATCCCTTTAAAAACAACCGTCTGCGACTGGCACGCCGTTTACTGCATGGCATGGGCAAGCGGTGGGCAGCGACCTCGATCGATGAAAATGACTTCCAGCTGAATAAAGAAGACCGCGCCGCGAAAGTTATTGCACTTAGCGAAACGGTGTACTACCTTACTACCGCACCACTGATCACCCACACCAAGAGACCTCGCCATGAAGACCCAGACCCTGCGCATCGCCCTCTCCGCCGCCCTCTCCGCCGCCCTGTTTGCCGGTACCTCCCTGGCCGGTTTCGCCCAGGCCGCCAGCCTGACCACGCTGGACACCGTGCAGGTCCGCCCGTCGGCCGACCAGATCGCCCAGCAGGCGCTGGAGCGCAGCAGCGACGTCCCTACCCTGGCCGCCGTGCAGGTGCGTCCGTCGGCCGAGCAGTTGGCCGCCCTCGCCGCCGAGCAGGCCGGCCCGCGCATCCTCACCCTCGCTGCGGTGCAGGTGCGTCCGTCCGCCGACCAGCGCGCCGACCTGGTGACCCGCAACGCCGCTGCCAGCGCGCAGAGCACCTCCGGCCAGGCTGCTGCCGCGATCGGCGCGCTGATGGGCCAGGTCATCGTCAACCTGCCGGTGCCGCAGCTGCAGCCGTCGCCGGTCGAACTGGAAGCGCTGGTCAACGCCGCCATCAGCCTTTGAGCACGCGCGCAGCTACACTGCGCGCATGTCAGCCCCCGTCCTCGATGTCATCCTGTTTCAGCCGGAAATTCCGCCCAATACGGGCAATGTGATTCGCCTGTGCGCCAACACCGGCGCGCGCCTGCACCTGATCGAGCCGCTCGGCTTCGACCTCAGCGACAAGCAGCTCAAACGCGCCGGCCTGGACTATCACGAATACGCAAGCCTGCAGGTGCATGCCGACCTGCCCACCGCCCTGGCCGCGATCGCGCCCAAGCGCGTGTTTGCACTGAGTACGCGCAGCACCGTGCGTTACGACACACCGCAATTTGCCGATGGCGATGCCTTTCTGTTTGGTCCGGAAACACGCGGCTTGCCCGCCGAGGTGCTGGAGTCGATCCCGCCAAAGCACCGGCTGCGCCTGCCGATGCGCCCGGACAACCGCAGCCTCAATCTGTCCAACACCGTTGCGGTGATGGTGTTCGAAGCCTGGCGTCAGTGGGACTTCAGCGGCGGCCGATAACCGTGGCGATGCAGACGGCTGCCTGACTGCGGCATCGTCCGCCCCGATCCCGGCCCGCTGCACGGTTCCCGTACCGGTCTGTCACTCAAAGCGTGCTGCGCGCGTATGCCAGTCGCGGGCGCTGCCGTTTACGTGCTGCGCCGCGCCGCTACCATGACCTCATTGCATCGCCTGGGCATCGGTCGCTGCCTGCAACATGCCGCGGCAGCCAGCCCATAGCGCCACCGCCAGCACGGCGATGCCGCCCAGCGCCAGAAACGCGATGCGATAGCCGAAGGCGTGCGCCAGCCAGCCACCCAAGGCTGGGCTCAGCGCAGCGCCCACACCTTGCACCGTCATCACCGCGCCCTGGCCGACATTGACGCGCCCGGTGCCCTGCAGCAATCGCGCCACCAGTGCCGGCACCACCACGGCCTGCAGGCCGGCGCCGAGTCCGTCGAGGATCTGCACCGGAAACACGCCCCAGCCATGGATCAGCGACGCTGCCACCAATGCACGCAGCGGCAAGGCCATGAAGGCCACCAGCAGCACCCACCAATGCCCGTGCACGCGAATCCAGCGCATCGCCAACAATGCCACCACCACCATCGTGGCCTGCGCGACCACGATGGTGGTCGCCGTCAGCGCACTCGCATCGCCCGCATGCGCGGCCACGATGGCCATGCCGTAGAGCGGCAGCATCGCCGCATTGCCCAGGTGGAACAGCCCCAGGGTGATGGCCAGCAAAGCTAGTGGCCGGCAGGTCAGCAACACCCGCCAGCCGCTGAGGGTGTCCGCGCCGTCGGCGTGGCCCAGGCCGCGCGCGGCACGATGGTCGATGGCCGCAGACGGAATCAGCAGCACCGCCGCGATCGCCAGCACACCGAACGCGGCGGTCAGCACGAACACCGCCGCAAACCCGTAGCGCCAGCCCAGCCAGCCGGCCAGCACCGCGGCCAGCATGTTGCCGGCGTGGTTGGAGACCTGATTGCGCGCCAGTTGATGATCGAATCCGCGCGCGTGCACCAGCCCCAGGGTGATGCCGGTGAGTGCCGGGCCGATGCCGGCTGCCGCCAACGCCGAGACGATCTGCGCGGTGACCACACCGGAGGAAGTCGGATGCAGCCAGATCAGCGCCGTGGCCAGCAGGATCGCCAGGCAGCCCGCCGCCACCACGGCGCGCTTGCGCCGGGTGCTATCGACCAGTGCACCGGCCGGGGTGGTGGCGAGCATGCCGGCGATGCCGCCGACGCTCATCACCGTGCCGATCGCCGCCACCGACCAGCCCCTGGATTGCAGGAACACGCTGAGAAATGGCCCCAGCCCGTCCTGCACATCGGCCACGCTGAAATGCAGCGCCTCCAGTGCGCGGCTGCCACGGGGACGCGGTGTGCTCATGCGCATCGGCGCTCTCCACGAAACGATGAAAGGCGACTGCGCGCGCCGGCCTGCATGTGCGACCCGATTGCGATCGCACGGCGCCGACACGGCAGTCGCATTGCAGGCTGCTAGTGCTTCGGCTTCGGCTTCGGCTTATGCGCACCCGGGCCATGCGGATGCTCGATCTGCTTCAGCGACGCGGCCTTGGCGCCCAAGGCATGCGCGTGGACCAGCACCCCGTGCGGGGTCGTCCTGGTATCGCCTTCGGCAACCAGCGTCTTACCGACCACCAACTGCTTGGCGAAGTCCGCTCCGGCATGCGGTGGGAACCGCACCGTGACCTCGTCGTCCAGCAACACGCCATGCACCTGCCCGTGCGGGCCGTGCAGCAGGCGCGCAATGGTGCCGCTGTGCTGGGTGAGCTGCGGCTTGGGCGGCTTGCCGGCGGGCGGCTTGGGCTTGGGCTTGGCGTGCGGCCCGTGCGGGCCTTCATCGACGATGCGCTTGCCACCCTCCGGATCAATCGCCAGGGCCACCAGCATGTCCACATCGCGCGGCTTGAGGCCACGCACACTCAAGGTGCTGCCGGGCTTGAGTGCCTTGAGCAAGGCGGCGGACAGGTGCGGCGGCGTGTGCACCTCGGTGCCGTCGGTCAGCAGCAGGCCGTCGATATCGGCCTTGGGATTGAGCAGAAAGCGCGCCAGCGTGCCGCGGGTTTCGGGAAGGAAATCAGGGTCGACCCAGTGCATGAAAAACTCCAGATGAAGTGAAAACCGGCCAATGCCGGCAAGCCGCACCCGTCGCCACGCATGCGGCGTGGTGAACAGGTGCGTAGAGGGGAACGAAACGATGTGAGCGCCGCCGCGTGGGCGGCGGCACCCTGGATCAACGCGGCGCCGGAGCCGGAGCTGGCGGTGCGGCCGGCGGGACAGGCGGGGCCGGTGGTGCGGGCGGCACCGGGCCGTCGGGTCGCGGTGGGCTGAACAACGCGCGCTGCGAGGCGCGATCGCGGCCCAGTTGCGTGGCTTCGATGGCGCGGCCGTTGGCGGTGGCCACCCCGAACCCGCTCACGCTCAATGGCGCGCCGGCCCGCAGCAGATCGCCGAACTGCAGCGCCAGATGCGGCGGCATCCGCACCAGCGTGCCATCGCTCAGCAACGCGCCATTGGTCTCGCCACCCGGGCCGTAGACCAAGCGCTCGATGCGTCCTTCCGCCTGCAACGGCGTCAACGCGGCAGGTGCTGGCGGCGCCGGCGGCATGGCGCCCGCCGGCGGCTGGTCGACCACTTCACGCCCACCACGATTGGAGCGGATGCTGCTGGCGCGCAGCACCGCCAGGCTGCCCAGGCGGTAGCCCTGCACGCTCACCGTATCGCCACGCCGCACCGCAGCCTGCAACTGTGCGGACAGATGCGGTGCAAATGCCACCTGGGTGCCATCGCGCAACCATAGGCCGTCGACCTCGCCATTGGGATTGAGCATGAAGCGCTCGACCGTGCCGGTGATGCGCACCGGGGTGGCGGCCAACGGCGCAGGCGGTGCGGGCGGCACCGGCGGAGCAGGCGGTGGCGTGCCGACCGGCGCACGCGGCGCCACCGGTGCTGCCGGCGGCGTGGGAGCCTGCGCTGCAGCGGTTGCCACGCTGCAGGCCAATGCGAAAGCAAGTGCGGTCTGACGAATCATGCGATGTCTCCAACGCGGCAGGAGCGCCGCTCGCCCTGGAGATAAAGCAGCAATCGTGCCAACAGCTAATCCGTTGTTTTACAAGGGTTTTGTGTCTGCACGCGCGCGGACAATCGTCTGCGTTTCATACGCCACTGTCCGCTTTGCAGACACTTTGCAGCTCGGGTTGTGTGTCGACCCTGCAAGGCAAGAACGTGCCGGGCACGCTCGACGGTGGCGTGCGCGTGCCGATGTCCGGGCTGGATTTCGAACGCGTGGTGCTGCGCTTTCCGGCTGCACCGCTTGCTGGCGGAAGGCCATAGCCAATGCTGCGAGTGGCAGCGGCGACATGCAACCAAAAGGTGCGTATGACAACAGGTGCACGTGCTGCTGTGCGCGTGCTGCGTCTTGACCGAAGCGGCAGCCTGCAGACATCGCGTCCGGTGATCGCTGCGCCTACTGCAGGCCGTACTCATCGAGCTTGCGGTACAGCAGCTGGCGATGGATGCCGAGCCGGCGCGCGGCTTCGGCGCGGTTGCCGCCGCTGTGCGCCAGCGCGTCCTGGATCATCTGCTTTTCCAGCCGCGCCACTGCTTTGGGCAAGGTGCCTTCCAGCGGCGCTGTGGTCGTGGGTCGCTCGGCACTGTGGTCGAGCGCTTCATCCAGATCCGCGGCGACGATGCTGTGGCCGCGCACCAGCAGCTGGCTGCGTTGCATGACGTTACGCAGCTCGCGCACGTTACCGGGCCACGGGTAGGCCAGCAGCCGCGCTTGCGCGTCCGCCGACAGCGCACGCGCCGCGCCTTCGCCGCTGCGCAGAAAATACTGCGCAAGCAGCACGATGTCCTGCCCGCGTTCGCGCAGCGGCGGCAGTTCGATCGGCACCACATTCAGGCGATAGCGCAGATCGCTGCGGAACTGCCCTGCCGCCACCCACGCCGCCAGATCGCGATGTGTGGCCGCCAGCACGCGCACATCCACCTTTTGCGCGCCGCGCCCGCCCAGCGGCGTCACCTCGCCTTCCTGCAGGAAGCGCAACAACTTGGCCTGCATCGGCAGCGGCATGTCGCCGATCTCGTCCAGGAACAGCGTGCCGCCATCGGCTTCGCGAATCAGGCCTATGCGGTCGCTGGTCGCCCCGGAAAAGGCGCCCTTGCGATGGCCGAACAATTCGCTTTCCATCAACTCCAACGGGATCGCCGCGCAATTGACCGCAACAAATGCCGCCGCCGCGCGCGCGCTGGCGCGATGCAGGGCGCGCGCGACCAGTTCCTTGCCGGTACCGGTTTCGCCGGTGATCAACACCGGCAGATCGGAGGCCGCCGCCAGCCCGATGCGTTTATGCACGTTACGCATCGCCGGGCTGTGGCCGACCAGGCCATCGTCGTCGGTTGATTCGGTCGTTACGGTATCGGCATCGAGATCGGCGCGACTTGCCAATGCACGCTCCACCACCTCGACGATATCGGCACGCCCCACCGGCTTGACCAGGTGATCGAACGCACCCAGCGTCATCGCCTCGATGGTGTTGCCGCTGGACGCGTACGCGGTGAGCATCACCAGCGGCACCTGGCGCGCGCGGGGATCGTCCGCACGCGCACGCAGCACCTGGATCCCGTCCATCCCAGGCATGCGGAAGTCCACGAACGCCAGCGCGATGCCGCCCTCGTTCAGGCGCATCAATCCATCGGCGCCGTTATCGACCGCGATCACCGTGTGGCCGAGCGAGCGCAGCGTTGCCTGCAAGGTGGCCAGGAACGCCGCGTCGTCGTCGATGATCAGGATGCGCGCCATGGCAGCTCCAGGATGAAATGGGTCATGCCGTCGGCGTGTGCGTAACGCACCTGCCCACCATGTGCGCGGGCGATCTCGCGCACCAGCGCAAGCCCCAGGCCATTGCCGTCGCTGCGACCGCTGACGAACGGCTCGAACAATTGCGAAGCGATGGTCTCGGCGATGGCCGCGCCACGATTGCTCACCTGGAGCTGCAGCAACCCATCGCTGGCGCTGGCCTCCAGTGTCACCGTGCTGCCGGCATCAGCGTGCTGCAGCGCGTTGCGCAGCAGATTGTGCACGGCGCGCCCGAGCTGCTGCGGGTCGAGCGTCCACTGCAGCGGCGTGTCCGGGGCGCGCAACCGAGGCGCAGGCGCGCCTGGTGGGAGCAAAGCCGGATCGAGCAAGGTCGCCAGCCAATCCTGCACCGCCACCGTTTCCAGCTGCAGGCGGATCGGCTGCACCATGCCGAGCAGGCTTTCGACCACCCCATCCAGGCGACGGATCTGCCCCAGCATCAGCTCGCCGTGTGCGGCATCGTCGGGTGTGCCCTGGCGCATGGCGATGTCGTTCTCCACCGCCAGGCGCATTGTGGCAATGGGGTTGCGAATCTCATGCGCCACCGTGGCGGTCAGGCGCCCGAGTGCGGCCAGCCGCTCATGCCGTGCCAGCTCGTCGGCCAGCCGCCGCGTCTGCGCCAAGGCCTGCGCATTGCGCTGTGCGTAATCGCTCACCGCAGCGCCCAGCCGGTCCAGTTCGGGGGCACCGGTGACCGGAATCTGCGGGAGTTCGGTATCGGCGGCCAGCGCCTGCTGGATGCGCTGCAGGCGCTGACTCCAGCGCCGCACTACCACGCCCAGCGCGATCGCCGACACCGCCACCATGGCGAAGATCAGCAACATGCCGATCGCTAGTGGCCGCCAGGCATCGGAGGTGCTCGCCGGCACCCGCGACATGGTCCATGCGGCGGTACCGGCGGCCAGTGGGCAGGCGCTGATCAACACCACTTCGCGGCTGCCGTCGCGACGAAACTCCACGGCCTTGTGGCCCACCGCACTCTGCCGTGCGGTACTGACGATCGTGGTCCACTCGGCGGCAGGAATATCGGTCTTGTGATCGCTGCCGTCATAGGTGGGATAGGCGTAGGCAACGAATCCCTTGTCGAGATTCCACACCCCGCCCTCCACACCGGGCGCATCGGCCAGCACCAGCTGCACCACCACCGCGGCCAGCCCGGCGCCGTTGTCGCCGCTACGCGCTGCTTCGCTTGCGCCAGCGTAGCGCTGCACGATGCGTGCGCATTGCGCGGTCAATTGCTGGCGCGCATCGTCCAGTCGCACGCCTTCGGTCTGTCGGTACAGGCCATACAACATCGTGGCCACGCCCACGCAGGCAGCCAGGATCACCACCCAGATCAGCAACAACTGGCGCAACAACGAACGCGGCATGCGAGGGTCCGGTAAAGACGTACAGTTTCAGAACGCGGTCACTGTGTCAGCGCATGTTGGTCTTGACCAGATTGATCACTTCATCGCCGCGCCCGCTCATCACCGCCTTGAGCAGATACAGGCCCATGCCCTTGGCCTGTTCCAGCTTGATTGCCGGCGGCACCGCCAGTTCCTGCGTGGCGATGCGCACATCCACCAGCGCCGGACCGGAATGCGCAAAGGCCTGCCGCAATGCCCGCTCCAGTTGCGAGGACTCATCGACCCGGATGCCCAGAATGCCCATCGCATTGCTCATCGCTGCGAAGTCCGGATTACGCAACTCGGTGCCGGTGTCCAGATAGCCGGCAGCCTTCATCTCCATCGCCACGAAGCCGAGCGAGGCGTTGTTGAACACCACGATCTTCACCGGCAGGCGCAGCTGCGCCAGCGAGATGAAATCGCCCATCAGCATCGCAAAACCGCCATCGCCGGACAGCGCAATCACCTGGCGGCCCGGATACGCCGACTGCGCACCCAGCGCCTGCGGCATCGCATTGGCCATCGAACCGTGGTTGAACGAACCGAGCAAGCGGCGTTGTCCGTTCATGCGCAGGTAGCGCGCGGCCCACACCGTCGGCGTGCCGACATCGCAGGTGAACACCGCATCCTGGTCGGCGATCTGGCTGATCATGCGCGCCACGAATTGCGGATGCAGCGGCTCGCCCGGGTCTGCCGGCACCGCCAGATCGTCCAGCCCCTCGCGCGCCTTGCGATAGTGCGCCAGCGACTTGTCCAGGAAGTCGCGTTTCTCGCGCCGCTGCAGCTGCGGCAGCAAGGCGGCGATGGTTTCGCCCACATCCGCGGCGATGCCCAGCTGCAACGGCGTGCGCCGCCCCAGCGCGCTCGGGTCGCGATCCACCTGCACGATCGTGGCGTCTTTCGGATAGAACTGCCGATACGGGAAATCCGTGCCCAGCATGATCAAGGTGTCGCAGTTGAGCATCGCGTGGTAGCCGGAGCTGAAACCGATCAGGCCGGTCATGCCGACATCGAACGGGTTCTCCCACTCCACATGTTCCTTGCCGCGCAAGGCATGCACGATCGGCGCACCCAGGGTGTCGGCCAGGGCCACCACCGCATCGTGCGCGCCCGCGCAACCACTGCCGCACAGCAGCGTGATCGCTTCGCTCTGCTGCAGCAGCTCGGCCAGCTGCTGCACATCTTCGGCGGCCGGCAGCACGCGCGGCTGGCGCAGTGGCGGCCAGGCCGTGGGGAGGTGCTTGTCCACTTCCAGCAGCGCGATATCGCCGGGGATCACCACCACTGCCACACCTTGCTGCAGGATGGCCGCACGCATCGCGCGGTGCAGCACTTCCGGGAGTTGCGCCGGGTTGGTTACCAACTCCACAAAGTGACTGCACTCGCGGAACAGTTCCTGCGGATGCGTCTCCTGAAAATAGTTCAGCCCGATCTCGGACGAGGGAATATGCGCGGCGATCGCCAGCACCGGCTGGCGGCTGCGATGGCAATCGAACAGCCCATTGATCAGGTGCAGGTTGCCCGGCCCGCAGCTCCCCGCACACACCGCCAGCTTGCCGGTCACCGCCGCCTCGGCGCCGGCAGCGAACGCGGCCACCTCTTCGTGGCGCACATGCATCCATTCGATCGTCTGCATCTCGCGCAAGGCATCGGTCAGGCCGTTGAGGCTGTCGCCGGTCAACCCCCAGATCCGCTCCACCCCCGCGCTCTGCAGCGTCTCGGCCAGAAACCGCGCCAACGTCTTTTTCTTCGCCACAATGCAGCTCCACGCTTGTTCGACAAGCCTGGCATGCTCCCAGCCACGGCGTCAGCACAATGTGCTTGCAGGCCGCAAACGCGGCAAACATCACTGAAAAACAGCTGCTTCTATACACGCGCGTCACATCGACACGACATAACCATTAATGCATCACGCTTTGCGCGTGCGCTACGCGCATTGCATTTTGATGACAAGGAAGCAGAGCTGAACCGGGTGCGATGATTTACGCACCGGTCAGTTCAAAATTCAGGCCGCGTTCCATCGAATAACGGAGAATTTACATCTCGGCAGCGAACGGCATCCGCCTCAGCGCCGGCCCAAACCATAAGTACAGGTATCGATCATGAAGAATTCACTGCTGGCCCTCGGCCTTCTCGCAGCCCTGCCGTTTGCGGCCTCCGCTGCTGAAAACCTCTCCTACAACTTCGTCGAAGGCGACTACGTGCGCACCCCGACCGAAGGCCGCGATGCGGATGGTTGGGGCGTGAAGGCGTCCTACGCCGTCGCTCCGAACTTCCACGTGTTCGGCGATTACAGCAAGCAGAACGCTGACGACAACGACAACGTGTTCGAAAGCTCCAACTCCGACTTCCAGCAGTGGGGCGTCGGCGTGGGTTACAACCAGGAAATCGCCACCAGCACCGACTTCATTGCCCGCGTTGCCTACCGCAAGCTGGACCTGGACACCCCGAACATCAGCTTCGACGGTTACAGCGTTGAAGCCGGCCTGCGTAACGCCTTCGGCGAGCACTTCGAAGTCTACGCCCTGGCTGGCTACGAAGATTTCTCCAAGAAGCGCGGCATCGACATCGGCGACAACTTCTACGGCCGCCTCGGCGCCCAGGTCAAGTTGAACCAGAACTGGGGCATCAACGGCGACATCCGTATGGATGGCGACGGCAACAAGGAATGGTCGGTCGGCCCGCGCTTCAGCTGGTAAGCCGCACGTTTGACTGCAACGCGACTCTCTCTCCCGCGTTGCATTGGAAGCCCGGTCCCCCGACCGGGCTTCTTTCTTTTGGGCGATCGGTTGGCGATACGGTGCGCACATCGCTGCACGGCAGCGGTGTGCGCAGTGCAGGTCCTGCAGACGCGTGGGGCCTCGCACTCAGGCTGTTGCGTCTTCCCGCCGGTCGTTACGATCCGCGCCAACAAAAAGCCCGGCATTGCCGGGCTTTTTGTTGATGTCCGTGCAATGCGCGCCAACGCGCCATGCCGCAATCAGGTGAACAAGGTCTGCGGGTATTCGGGCTTGCGCTCGCGTGCCAGCAATTCCTTCAAGCCTGCTTCCGGGGTGATCTCGCCATGCAATACCGCACGCACGGCATTGGAGATCGGCAGCTCGATGCCGTGATGCTCGGCCTGACGCATGACTTCGTCGGCGGTCTGCACCGATTCCACCACCTGGCCGATCTCGCGGATCGCATCGTTCAGGCTCTGTCCGCGTCCCAGGGCCAGCCCCAGCCGTCGGTTGCGCGACAGATCGCCGGTGCAGGTCAGCACCAGGTCGCCCAGGCCAGCCAGACCCATCAAGGTTTCCGGACGCGCACCGATCGCCGCCGCCAGGCGCAGCATCTCGTTCAAGCCGCGCGTGATCAGGCCGGCACGTGCGTTGAGGCCCAGCTGCATGCCATCGGCCACACCGGTGGCCACCGCCAGCACGTTCTTCATCGCGCCACCGAGCTCGGCGCCCACCATGTCATCGCCGGTGTAAGCGCGGAGGGTGGGGCCATGCATGGCATCGGCCACGACCTGCGCAAACGCCGCATCGTCGCCGTGCACGGTGATGGCGGTCGGCAGGCCGAGCGTGACTTCCTTGGCGAAGGACGGCCCGGTCACCACGGCCAGCGGAACGCTGGGGCCGAGGATGTCGCGCGCCACTTCGTGCAGGAACCGCCCGGACCCAGGTTCGAAGCCCTTGGTCGCCCATGCCACGCCGGCACCGGCCGGACGCAACGGTGCGATCAACCGGATCGTCTCGGTGAACGCATGCGAAGGCACCACGACCAGGATCCAGCCGGCATCGGCAATGGCCAGTTGCAGGTCGGTGGTCGCGCGCAGGCTATCGGGCAATGCGATGCCCGGCAGATAGCGTACGTTTTCGTGGTTGCGGTCGATGGCATCCACCATCGCCGCATCGCGTCCCCAGAGCACGGTCGGGTGACCGTGTCTGGCGAGCAGCGCGGCCAGGGCCGTGCCCCAGGAGCCGGCGCCGAGAACGGCGATCTTCCGTGTCGAATCGCTCATCGGCGCACGCAAGGCTTAGGCGTTGCCAGCCGGCTCGGAATCGGCCAGCGAGGTGCCTTCGCCCTGCGAACGCTGGCGCAGGGTTTCTGCATACAGCGCTTCGAAGTTGATCGGCTGCAGGTAGAACGGCGGGAAACCGCCGGCCTGGATCAGATCGCTGACCAGCGTGCGCACGTACGGGAACAGGATGTTCGGGCACTGGGTACCGAGCAGCACGTCGATCGCCTGCGGCTCCAGGCCGACCAGGCCGAACACGCCGGCCTGCTGCACTTCGGCCACGTAGGCGGTCTTGCCACCGGCGGTGCAGGTCAGGGTCACGGCCAGCACGACTTCGAAGGCGTTGTCGTTGAGGCGCTGCACCTTCTGATTGAGGTTCAGCTGCAGCTCGGGCTGGTTGGCGTCATTGAAGACGGCCGGCGCGTTCGGCGATTCGAAGGAAACGTCCTTGACGTAAATCTTCTCGATGGTGAAAGCGGGGCCAGCAGCGGCGTCGGCCGGCGCAACCGCGCCGTTGATGATTTCGTCGGACATTCCTAACTCCAGAAACGGTTCGGTGGATGCAGCGTTGAATGATGCAAACGTGAAAGTGCGAGTCTCTCACGCCAGCAATGGGGACTTGCCTGGCGCCTCACAAGGTGCGGTCAGGCGCGGCCCTTGACCAGCGGCAGCTCGGCCATCTGCCAGGCGGCCACGCCGCCCTCGAGCCAGTAGACCTGCTCGAAACCGGCTTTCTTCAGCGTCTTGGCCGCGCCCGCGGAGGCATTGCCGTTGCGGCATACCACCACCACGGGCGATGCCTTGGCGTTGGCGAGCAGCTTGCCGGCCGGGTCGAACTTGGCCAGCGCCACGTTGCGGCTACCGGCGATGTGGCCTTTTTCGAAATCGGCAGTCGGCGACAGGTCGATCACCAGCGCGTTCTCGCTGTTGATCAGGCGGGTCAGCTCGGCCGGCTTGAGTGCGCGGTACCCACGGAACAGGCGCGCGACCTCGGTGACGATCAGGGCGATGGTCAGGCCCACCAGGGCCAGCGACAACATGGGGTTGCGGCCGACAAAGGCCTGCAGCTCTTCGAAATTCACGGGGTCAGGGTCAGTCAAGCGGGCGGGAATTGTCGCACAGCTGGCGCGCGCGACGGCCAAGCACACTTGGCAGGGGCTATTGGCCCTGCCACAGATCGGGCAGGCCGCTGGCCAGCCACCAGCGTTTGCGCTCGGCGTCCCAGCGCCACAGCTCGATGCTGCGCACCAGCCGTTCGGCCTGGGTATTGCGGTTGATCACCCGCAGCTCGACCTCGCGGCGCAGGTCGCCGTTGACGTCTTCGCCCACCCGCAGCTCGCGGTAGCCGGAGATCTGCACCTGCTCGTAGCGCGAGCGTTCCAGATCGCTGAGCGGATGCGCCTGGGCATAGGTCGGTTCGACAAAGCCCTGCGCGGCATCGAAATCGCTCCAGCGCACGGCAGCCGTGTAGGCGGCCTGGGTGGTTTCCAGTGCGCGCGCCTGGGCACGGCTGCCGGCAGATACCACCCCGCTGACCATCGTCAGCCCGAGCAACAGCATTGCCCCGATCACTGCACGCATGCGCATTCCCCCAAGTCCAGCGCGCATCCTACCGTTTTGGAAACGCCACGAAGCGCCCGCTCAAGGTGGCCGCCGCCGCGCCGGACCCCAGCGCGATCTGCGCACGCATGCCGATGCGCGCCTTGCCGCGCTGCCGGAAGGTGGCCAGGAACGCCTCCCAGCTGCCGAGTTCGGACGGCTCGGCATTGGCCACCAGGTCTTCGTAGACCGGGGCGACATAGCGCAGCTGGCTGTCGGCCACGTAGACATCGGCGCTGTGCCCGGCCAGTTGCAATTGCAGCGTCAGCCAGCCCCAGCTGGCCAGCGTCATCAACGACGCCAGGCTGCCGCCGAACGCATTGGCCTTGTCGTTGACGTTGGCCTGCAGCGGCGCACGCAAGCGCAACGCGCCGTCATGCAGGCCGTCCACGGCAATGCCCATCGACAGGACCGGCGGCATGGCGATGAACTGTTGCTGCAGCGACTGCAGGGCGGATGCGAGCGTGCACGAAAGAAGTCATCGGCGAAGGCTGAAAGACGGCGAAGGGCGGCATCATGCCGCAATGTTCTGCGAGCGTCTTGTGCACTGAAATACATGCGGTACCGCATGGTAAAACACGTTCAGCGCCGTCTCGTTGCACGCCTTCGCTATCGCGCCGCTCAGGGCGCGAACACGACCTTGCGATAGCCCTGTGCCACCCGCAGCAACGCGGTGGCCTTGGCCTTCCAATGTGCGCTGCGCTGCTTTTGCGCGTGCGTCAACGGCGCATCGATGGTGCTGGTGAACACGATCTGCTCCGGAGCGGCATGGAAGAACTTGTCCTGGATGCACGCGGCCGGCGACAGCTGATAGGTGGACAGTTGCTGCGCGACCGGCGATTCGTTCCAGCCGAACAGAAAAATGTCGGCCATGGTGTGCCAGCGCGTGTCGGCCGCCAGCAGCAGGCGCGCCGCATCGCGGCTGAGGAGCAACGCCCCGGCGCACACCGGCCAGCAGTGTTGATGGGTCGAGGGACGCACCAGGCGCAGCTGCCGCCCACCGACCTCTGCGACCTTGGCGTCGAGCTTGATGCGGTTGTAGGACGGCTCCAGCCGCACGATGCTATTGCCGCCCGGTAGCCACTCGGTGCTGCGCAGCAGCGCCGGCAGCGCGTCGGACAGATGCATGTCGTCTTCGAAGATCGCGGTGTAGGCATCGTCGGATTCCGCTGCAATGCGCCACGCGGCCTGATGGCTCAGGAAGCAACCGATGTTGGAGGCGGTCCACTTGCGCGGGCCGGTGCTGAAGGCATCCCCGGAGCCTTCCAGCGGCCGCTCGCGTGCGAAGTCGGCAATCTGCGCAGGCGTCAGGGTGGCGCCATCGACGGCGGGAATTCGCTCGAAGGGCAGGCCCAGCGCCTGGAACCGCGTCGACATCGCCTGCAGGCGGTCGCCGCTGCGCTGCATGTTGATGAGGTAGGACTTGATCACGGTGCCACTCCAGCTCGATTGTCGTGGCGGAGCGTGGGCGGAAGCGATCAGTGGCACAGACCCGGGCACGAGGTTCTGGCCGCAGAAACGCAGGCATCGCGTCGAGCAGGCACGCAAGGCCAGACAACACGCGAGGATCAATGCGTCGTCAGCGCCACTGCGGCGCGACACCCGCCCCCGATACGTCACGGCTCTCGCATAATCACTGGATGACATCTCCCGCCCCAGCTGCCGACGCCTGGACCCTGATCTCGCTGCGGCCCAGCGGTGAGCACGCGCCGCTGCGGCGCGCCGCCGCGCGGCAGGGCGGGCGGCTGCTGGCGCTGTCGCCGTGGCGGCTGCAGACCAACGACACTCAACAGGCACGGGCCGCATTGCGGCAGGCCTTGCACGCGCCGATCGCGGTGTTCACCAGCCCGGCCGCGGTGCACGCGGCGCATCGCCTGGCGCCGTTGCAGCGGCCGGCGCAGGCGCAATGGGTGAGCGTGGGCGACGGCACCGCACGCGCGCTGCAGGCCTGCGGCATCGACCCGGTGATACGCCCGGCGCGCATGGACAGCGAGGGCCTGCTCGCGTTGCCGCTGTTCCAGCAGCCGTTGCAGGCCGTCGGGCTGATCACCGCCCCCGGGGGGCGCGGCATGCTGGCGCCGGCTCTGGAGCAGCGTGGCGCCCGCATCCTGCGCGCCGATGTCTATCAACGCGTGGCGCTGCGCCTGCGTGCATCGGCAGTCCGGGCCCTGGCGGATGCGCTGCCAGGTTGCGTGTTGGCGCTGAGCAGCGCCGAAGCGCTGACGCTGGTGCTCAAGCAATTGCCCGGATCGCTGATCGACGCCTTGCGGCAACGCCCGGTGGTGGCGTCCAGCGAACGCATGCTGGAATCCGCACAGGCCGCCGGCTTCAACCATGTGCTGCGCGCCGCCGGTCCATTGCCCGAGCAACTGGCTGCGGCCGCCGCCGCGATCGTGACACCATCGCGACCTTGCTGAACTTCGAACTCAAGCACGGCTTGCGGCTGTCTGCCGCTGCACGCCATGCTGTGGCAGATGACTGCGGCACCCGCACCCGTCGTGACCGCGCGAGGATGGACGAATGACCGAAATGCCCGCTTCCACGCGACGCTTTCCCCTGGCATGGCTGCTGCTCGTCGTCGCGCTGGCCGCCGTGGGCGTGGCGCTGTTGTTCGGTTGGCGCGCGTGGCAGGGCTATCAAAGTGCGCAGCTGCAGGCCGCCGAAGCGCAGCAGCAGCGTTGGGATGGCACCCAGCAGATGCTGGAAATGCTGCGCCGCGACCAACGCCTGGCCAACGAGCGCCTGGCGGATGCGGCAGCCACCAACCGCGTTCTGCGCGACGAGATGCTGGGCCTGAGCCAACGAAGCGCCTTGCTCGAAGAAACCGTCCAAAAGCTCGCCGACCCCAACCGCCACGGTGCGCAGGCGCTGCGGCTGGATGAGGTGGAACTGCTGCTGCGGCTGGGCCAGCAGCGGCTGAGCATCGCCGGCGACGCCGACGGTGCGCGCCGGGCCTACGCACTGGCCAATGCCGCGCTCAATGGCATCGACGATCCCGGCTATCTCAACCTGCGCCAGGCGCTGGTGCAGGAACGCGATGCACTGGATCGCCTTGGCGCCGGTCCGCAGGCGCAGGCTGGTCAAAGCCTGGATCAGTTGGCCGGCGAGCTGCAGCGCCTGCCCGAACAGACCGCCGGGGACAGCGAAGCCGCACGACCGTGGTGGCAGAAAGCCCTCGCACCGCTGGTGGACATCCGTCCCAGCCGTGGTGATGCGGTGCTGACCACCGGCGCCGACCGCCACGCCGCACGCGACGCCCTGCAGATCGAAGTCAGCCTGGCCCGCGCTGCGGCCGAGCGCGGCGATGCCGCAGGCTTTGCGCAATCGCTACGGCGCGTGGACACCTGGACCACCCGGCTATGGCCGGATTCACCACAACGTCGCCAGGCCCGTACGCGCCTGCGCGCGCTGCAACAAGCGCCACTGCGTCCGCGCCTGCCGGAACTGGGCACCACCCTGCTGCAACTGCAGGCCATGCGTGAAGGGAGATCCACCCAATGAAAGTGTTGCGTACCGTCTTGATCCTGTTGGTTGCCGTGGCGCTGGGCGTGCTCGGTGCGCAATGGCTGTCGCATCAGACCAGTTACGACCTGGGCAATGTGGTGGTCAGCGTCGGGGGCAACGACTATCGCGCCGCCATGCCGCAGGCGCTGCTGATCCTGGTCATTGCGCTATTGGTGCTGTGGCTGGTGTGGACGCTGGTCAGCCTGCCGTTCCGGGTCTGGGGCAAGTACCGCCGCAGGAAGGGCCGCGCCCGCCTGATCGAGGGCCTGCGCGCAGCCGATCATGGTCAGTGGCAGCGTGCAGAGCGCCTGCTGGTCCACGCCAGCGAGGATGCGGACGTCAGCGGCATCGCCCTGGCCAGTGCGGTGCGGGTTGCCGATGCGCGCGGCGATGAGGCGTCGGCTAACGCGCTGGCCCAGCAATTGGCCGAGCGTGATCCCACCGCGCATGCGCTGCTGCAAGGCGAGCGGCATCTGGCGCGGCAACGCCCGGTCGAGGCGATCAATGCGCTCGATCATGCCAACGCGCAGCCACTGCCGGCGCGCGGCCTGCTGCTGCGCACGCATGCCCTGGCGCAGATCGGTCGTGCCGACGAGGCCTATGGTCAGCTGGGCGCATTGCGTCAGCAGGCGGTGCTGGCACCGGAGGCCTACAGCGCACTGGAAGCCACGCTGGCCGAGCAGACGCTGTTGCAGGCCGGCGATGCCAATGCCCTGGCCGAACGCTGGGAAGCGCTGCCCAAACCGCTGCGTACCTATCCCGCGGTGGTGGGCGCCTACGCACAGCGCGCGGCGGTGATGCACTGGGACGATGCGGCGGTGCATAGCCTGGAGCAGGCGCTGGATACGCAATGGGACGAATCGCTGGTGCGCCTGTATGGCGTGCTGCCATTGGAAAAATACGATTCACGCCGCGCCAGTGCGCAGCGTTGGCTGACCCAGTACCCGGACAGCCCTGGCCTGTTGCTGACCCTGGCACGCCTGGCGCGGCACCAGCAGCAGTGGTCGCAGGCCGAAGAGTTCCTGCATCGCGCGGTGGCCAATGGTGCGGGCAGCGAGGCCTGGGAAGAGCTTGGCCACGGCTTTGCCGCCGCGGGCGATCTGCTGTCCGCGCAGCACTGCTATGCCAATGCCCTGCGCGCCGCACGCGGCGAGCCGGTGCACGAGGGCCTGCCGCAGCAGTCGCTGCGCGGGCCGATCGTATCGGCATACACAACGCCGCCGGCCGACCCGCTCGCACCGGACGATCGCCTGCCTTGATCGCTGGGGTCTGATCGCTGCGGCAACGCTGCGCGGACAAAGCAAAGCCCCGGCCTGTCCGGGGCTTTTGCTTTGTCCGCGTCTACACGCGAGAACCGCCACGCAGGTTTACCGGCTGGCCGGGATATCTGCAGGAGCGCGACGCACAACCGCTCTGAAGGCGTGTGCAGGCGCACCGCCACAAATTACCAATCGCGTGCGCGCCGGGGTGGCGCCGGCAACTCGTGCAAGAACGCATCGCAGGCGCCCAGGAAACGCGACTGCGCGTCGTCGACCGAGTGCGGCGACAAGACACGCGACCCCAGTCTGCCGATCAACAGCATGACCGCCATCACGCCAGCGCCGGCCAGCCAGCCGATCGCGCCATCCAGCACCAGACCACCTGCCAGCAATGGCAAGACCGACGCTCTGGTGATGACGGCATAGCGCACCCGGCGCCGCTCATGCTGCAGGCACAAGGTCACCACATGCGCGCTGCGCTTGCGCAGCACGAGGGCCAGGATCAGATACGGCAGCACCCCCATCAGCAGCGCCAGATAGATCGCCGGGTGATGCCAGTGGAAGATATAGCGGCGCGGCGAAGTGTCGGCCGGCGCATTGCACTTGACGCAACGCGGCGGCAGATCGGCGCCCGGCGTGCACACCAGCACATCGCCCTCGCGCCACACCGCACCGTGCGCCGGAGGCAGGTAGAGCGTGGGGGGTTCGCGTGCATCAACGTTCGACATCCATGCATCCTTGCAGGTTGGGGATTCGGGATTGGGGATTGGGGATTCGTAAAATCAGGAGTCCGCTTCATGCTTTGCGAATCCCCACTCCCAAATGCCAAATCCCACGCTGCCAAGCAGCGTCAGCGCTCGACGATGGCCACCACGCCCATGCCGCCGGCGGTGCAGATCGAAATCAACGCCCGCCCGCCGCCGCGCTCTTCCAGTTGCTTGGCGGCAGTGGCCACCACACGCGCGCCGGTGGCGGCGAAGGGGTGGCCGGTGGCCAGCGACGAGCCCAGCGGGTTGATCTTGTCCGGGTCGATACGCCCAAGCGGCGCTTCCAGCCCCAGGCGATTGCGGCAGTAATCCTCGCTTTCCCAGGCGCGCAGCGTGCACAGCACCTGCGCGGCGAACGCCTCGTGGATTTCGTAGATGTCGAAGTCCTGCAGGGTCAGGCCCTGGCGCGCCAGCATCTGCGGTACCGCAATGGTCGGCGCCATCAACAGGCCTTCGCCATGCACGAAATCCACCGCCGACACCTGCGCGTCGCGCAGATAGGCCATCGGGGTGTGGCCGTGCGCCAGCGCCCAGGCTTCGCTGGACAACAGCACCGCGGCCGCACCGTCAGTGAGCGGGGTGGAGTTGGCCGCGGTCAACGTGCCGCGGCCGGAGGTCTTGTCGAAGGCAGGACGCAGCGTGGCCAGCTTTTCCAGCGAGGTGTCGGCGCGCAGGATGTTGTCGCGCGAGACGCCGCGGAACGGCGCGATCAGCGTGTCGAAGAAGCCGCGCTCATAGGCGGCGGCCAGCTTGTGGTGCGAGGACACCGCCCATTCGTCCTGCGAATCGCGCGAGATGTTCCATTCCTTGGCCATGTCCTCGCAGTGGTCGCCCATGCTCTTGCCGGTGCGCGGCTCAGCCACGCCTGGGAATTCGGGCTTGAGCTCGCCGAACTTGAAGCCACGCAGCAGCGCCTTGAGCTTGTCGCCGGTGGCCTTGGCGCGGTTGGCGGCCATCAGCCGCGCGCGCAGCTTCTTGCCGTAGACGATCGGCACTTCCGAGGTGGTATCCGAGCCGCCGCCGATGCCCGAATCGATCTGGCCCAGCGCGATCTTGTTGGCGATGGTGATCACCGAATCCAGGCTGGTGCCGCAGGCGCGCTGCAGGGTGATGCCCGGCGTCAGCGGCGACAGCCCGGACGACAACGCCGCCTCGCGGGCCAGGTTCCAGTCCGAGGAGTGCTTGATCACCGCCCCCATCGCCACTTCGCCCAGTTGCTGCCCATGCAGCCCGAAGCGCTCGACCAGCGCGCCCAGCGTGCGCACCGACATGCCCAGGTTGCCCACGTCCGCGTAAGCGGTGTTCTGACGACAGAACGGGATACGAACGCCGCCCAGAATGGCGACGGGACGGGCTGCGGGCATCGGTTGACCTGGCATGGAGGACTCGGGGACATGGCCTGCACAGGGCCGGCAGGCATAATGGCCGCAGTGTAGCTTCGACCCCGTGATGGGCCAACCGCGAATCATGAGCAAGACCGAACACGGCGTGACCGCCATGGGTGTGATGGCGCTGGAATTGACGGGCGGCACCGCCCCCGAGCGCGGCGCCCTGGCGCCGGACCAGGCCGGCATGCTGGCCGAACGCATCGGCCGCGACCTGGCGCAATGGATCCCCGAAATCCGCGGGCTCGAGCTCACCGTGGCGATGGCGCATTTCGACCCGGCCGAAGTGCTGCGGCCCGGCTGGCCGCTGCATCGCCGGCTGGACGAGTTGCATGCACGTGCGCCCGGGCGCGACCAGGGCCCGCGCGTGCTGGCGTTCGGCGCCGATGCGCAGGGCGAGATTCCCTTGCCTTTCCAGGCCGACACACAGCTGACCGGCGGCGGCCTGCGCGTGCTGCCGTTCCTGCTGTCCGGCGATCCGCAGATCGTGGCGACGGTAGCCGATGCGATGGAAGAGGTGCTGCTGGCCCAGGGCATGGCGCAGGCCGATACCGCGCTGCTGGCACAGGAAAGCTTCGGCGCACGCATCGAACATGCGCGTTATCTCACCGCACACGATCTGGCGGCGATGATCTCGATGCAGTACGACAACCAGGGCCTGGCCCCGTTGTGGCCGTTGATCGAAGCCGCCCTGCTGGCGCCGCATACCGAAGAGTGGCTGGAACAGCCACCCGAGCCGGTGCTGCGCTATGTCGATGGCGAAGTGCGCATCGCGCTGTTCGACCCGGCTGGCTGGTGCGATTACTACGCGCACGACCGCGAGAATTGCGAGCGCCTGCGCGGCGTGTACGAGCAATATCTCTCGCGTCAGCGGCAGATGGCCGCGGTGCTGGAAGCGCACGGCCTGCCAGTACTGTACGTGCATGTAGAACCGGGCCAGGATCCGCGCCAGGCATTGGCCGCGTGAGCCAGGCGCCGGCTTCCACGGCGCCGGCGTTGCAGGGCGTCCTGGAAACCGGCGTGTATGTGGCGGATTTGCAACGCGCCTGCGCGTTTTATGCCCGCGTACTGGGGTTGGCAGCCATGTATCGCGACGCGCGCATGGCCGCGTACGCAATCGCGCCCGGGCAGGTGTTGCTGTTGTTTCTGCAGGGCAGCACCGCCGCCACGGTCACGCTGCCGGGCGGCACGATTCCGCCGCACGATGGCAGCGGCCGCGCGCATTACGCGCTGGCCATCGCCACCGATGCGCTGGCCGGATGGGAGGTACATCTGCAGGCCTGCGACGTGCCCATCGAGGGCCGCACGCAGTGGCCAGGCGGTGGGCACAGCCTCTATTTCCGCGATCCGGATGCGCATCTGCTGGAGCTGGCGACGCCCGGGCTGTGGCCGAATTATTGAGTCGTTGATGCCGCAGATCTCGTGCCGGCGATCGACGTCGGCCGCCTGCACAGTGCGCCCGGATCGGTCCGTAGCGACACGTCGATGCGCACCGACAGGCCACATGCGACGCTCGATGCGCGGCATGCCGGATGCGCTGCGCGTCCGTACCATGCATGAGCGGATCACTCCCCCACTGCGGCACAAAAACAGCAACGCCGCGGTGATTAATCACCGCGGCGTTTTGCCTAACTGCTGGCCTGTCCTGCTTACTTGGTTGCCGCTGGCGCGTTGTCGGTGGTGATCACACCGCAGGCCAGACGGCCGCCGGCGTTGCCGGTAGGCTGGGTTTTGTAGTCGTCCGCATCGGCATGCACGATCACCGCGTGGCCGGCGATATCGAACTGGTCGGCCTTGCCCAGATTGACGTTGCTCGACACCGGGCCGTCGATGCTGGCATTGCCCTGCGCATCGGCCTTGATGTTGGGCATGTCACCGCCGTGGTGCGGGTCGGCACTGACGGCGCCGTGATTGGATTGGGCCGGGTTGAAGTGGCCACCGGCACTGCTGCCGTCCGGTGCGCTGCAATCGCCCTTCTCGTGGATATGGAAGCCGTGTTCGCTGTCGGGCTTGAGGCCACTGAGCTGGCCGGTGACACGCAGCGCGCCGTCGACGATCTTGAAGCTCACCGTGCCTTTGACCTCACTGCCCTTGGTCGGCTTGAGCTCGGCGGTGGCGGTGGTGGTGGCCGTCGCTTCGGTGACCATGGACGCGGCGTGCTCACCGCCATGCGCCGCTTCGGCCGGTGCGCCGGCCTGCGGTGCGGGTGCAGGATCGGCCGGTGCGGGTTCGTCGCGCTTGCACGCGGTCAGCACCAGCGCGGTGGCCAGGAACAACGTCGTTGGAAGAATGCGCATGAGAAAACTCCTGTAGAAAGGCCGCAGCTGCAGCCAGGGGTGCCCCGACTCAGGGCTGCGAAGGGGGTGTGCGCCACTGGGTGACGCGGATGACGCCGCAGGCCAGACGTGCGCCGGCATTGCCGCTGGGTTGGCTGCGATAGTCGTCGGCGTCGGCATGCACCACCAGCGACTTGCCGACCACGTCGGTGGGCGCGGCATCGCCCAGGGTGATGCCGGCAACGATCATGTCCAGATGCGCGACGCCTTCCGCATCGGCACGCAGGTTATCCATGTCGCCGGCGTGGTGGGGAATGTTGCCGGCACGTCCGTGCGGCGCACCGGCGGGATTAAAGTGCGCACCGGCACTGCTGGCGTCGGCGGCGCTGCAATCGCCGCGTTCGTGCACGTGGAAACCGGCCACGCCGCCGGGGCGCAGGCCACCGACCGTGCCGGTGATGCGAATGCCCTGCAACGCCGGCACCAGCACCACCCGGCCGCTGACCAGGCTGCCTGATGCCGATGCCAATGCCGCTTCGGCCTGCTGGACCGGACGGACCGGCACCACGCGCGCCGCCGGGGGTGGAGGTGGCGGAGGCGGTGGCGTGCTGCTGCAGGCGGCAAGCGCCAGCGCGGTAAGGGCAACGATCGTGGGCGACCGGTAACGCATCGAGCTGTTCTCCTGATCAGGCTGGAAACCTATGCGGGCGCATGTTCACATGTCATGAAATGCACGCGCTGGCAGTACAGGAGTTTACGGGGTTGGTGTGGATGCTCGGGTTGTTGGAGGTGCGGGTCGATGGGATGCGTGTTGTTGGGATGGTGTGCGAGGCGCCGAGTACAAGTGTCGTGAGCTGCTTGGACGATGGCGTCGGCAGATGAAAGGCCGCAGTGGCGTATCGATGGCACGGGACGCAGCGGCGTGTTACTGATCAACGCTTGCCGCGGGTAATGTCGGCAGCCTCAGCTCGATCAAGGCATCGTTGCAATAGATGCGCGTGCAGCAGCGCTTCCATCGCCACAGGGACTCTCACCCCAACCCCTCTCCCGTGGGAGAGGGGCTTAGATTCAGATCAGCGGCGTTTGCGGCCCGGGCCGAGTTTGCGGGTGACGGTGTTGCGGCCCAGACCCAATCGGGCGGCGGCTTCGGCACGGCGGCCCTGGGTGAGTTGCAGGGCGGCTTCGAGCAGGGTCTTGTCCAGGCGTTCGCGGGCTTCGGCATGCAGGCCCTGGGCGCCTTCGCTCAGGCGTTGCGCGGCCCAGCTGGAGAGCATCTCGTCCCATTGCCCGTCGCCGCGGCCGGCACGCTGGCGGCGGCCGCCGCGTGCCAGTGCCGATTCCACGTCGACCACGTCGATGATGTCGGCGGTGGACAACGCGGCCAGGCGCCAGCACACGTTTTCCAGTTCACGCACGTTGCCGGGCCAGTCGTAGTGGCGGAGTTGTTCCAGTGCGGCCGAGGACAGCCGCTTGGGCAGCATGTCGAGCTTGCGCCCGGCCATGGCCAGGAAATTCTCGGCCAGTTGCGCGATATCGCCGCGGCGCTCGCGCAGCGGCGGCAGTTGAAGGCGCACGACGTCCAGGCGATGCAACAGGTCGGCCCGGAAGCGGCCTTGTTCGACCAGCGCCTCCAGGTCCTGGTGGGTGGCGGCAATCACGCGCACATCGACGCGAATCAACTCGCGCCCGCCGACACGGAAGAATTCGTTCTCGGCCAGCACGCGCAGCAGGCGGGTCTGCAGCGGCAGCGGCATGTCGCCGATTTCGTCCAGGAACAGCGTGCCGCCGTCGGCCTGTTCGAAGCGGCCGATGTGGCGTTTGGTGGCGCCGGTGAAGGCGCCGGTTTCGTGGCCGAACAACTCGCTTTCCAGCAGTTCCGCCGGAATGGCGGCGGTGTTGAGCGCGACGAAGGGCTTGCGCGCGCGCGGCGATTCGTTATGCAGCGCGCGCGCCACCAGTTCCTTGCCGGTGCCGGTCTCGCCATTGATCAGCACCGACAGCGGTGCCTGCGCCAGCCGGCCGATCGCGCGGAACAGCGCCTGCATCGCCGGGGTGTCGCCGATCAGCGCCGCCGAGCCTTCCGCCAACGGTGCTCCGATGATCTCCTCGACACCGGCGTCGGCATCCGGCAGCGCGCGTGCGGCCAGTGCCACCGCATCGTCCAGATCGAAGGGCTTGGACAGGAACTCGTGCGCGCCGCCGCGGAAGGCGCCGGCGGTGCTGGCGACATCGGTGTAGGCGGACATCACGATTACCGGCAGTTGCGGGTGCCTGGACTTGAGCTTGTCGAGCAGGCTCAGGCCGTCTTCGCCGGGCATGCGCACGTCGGTGAACAGCAGATCCGGGGTGGGCCGCATGGCCAGTGCCTGCAGTGCGGCGGCGGCACTTTCGAAGCCATCCACGGCGTAGCCGGCATCGCGCAAGGCGGTGGACAGCACGAAGCGGACCGAACGGTCGTCGTCGACCACCCAGATGTGGTGGGATGCGGCGGCGGCCTCAGCCATGCAGATGCTCCTTGTCGTGGTCGCCGGCCAGCTCGGGCAGCAGCAGGGTGAAAACGGTATGCCCCGGCCGCGAGCGGTAGGTCAGCGTGCCGTGGTGCTCGCGCGAGACCTGCTGGGCCAGCGCCAGGCCCAGGCCGCTGCCTTCGGCGCGCCCACTGACCAGTGGCAGGAACAGGTGCTCGGCCAGTTCTTCCGGCACGCCGCCGCCGTCGTCGATGATCTCCAGCCGCAGCGACATCGCATGCACGCGGTCGCGGATGCGCTGGCCGTGCTCGACGCGGGTGCGCAGGGTCACGCGGGTGGCGCCGGCCTGGAACGCATTGCGCACCAGATTCCACACCGCCTGGGTCAGGCGGTCGCCGTCGCCGAGGATGTCGGGAATGCTGGGGTCGTAATCACGCTGCACCTGCACCGACCAGCCGCCTTCGGCTTCGGCCAGGCGCAGCACGCGCTCGAGCACGACGTGGATGTTGAGGCGGTCGTGCGGGCGCGCCGGCGTGGGCGAGAGCAGGCGTTCGAGCAGGGTGTTGAGGCGTTCGATCTCGGTGCCGATCAACTCGATCAGCTCGCGCTCGTCCTCGTCGCGCCCGGCCGAGCGCCGCGCCAGCAACTGCGCCGCGCCCTTGAGCCCGGCCAGCGGATTGCGCAGTTCGTGCGCCAGGCCCTTGAGCGCGGCGCTCAAGGCGTTGGGCAGCGCATGGGTGGGATCCAGCGCGGGGAATTCGTCGACCGGGTGGGTTTCCAGCAGCCAGCCGCCATCGTCCAGCCGCGACAGCCAGCCTTCGGCAAAACGCGGTGCGTCGTTGGGCAGGCCCAATGCCAGCCGGTGCAGGCGCAAGACGTCGCGCTCGTCGTTGAGCAGGAAGCGGGCGAGCGCATCGCCTTGCACCTCCAGCGCGGCCAGCGGTTGATCGACCAGGCGCCGGGCACTGACCCCAAGCCAGCGCGCGAAGGCCGGATTGACGCCCAGCACGCGGCCCTCGCGGTCGGCCCAGGCCACCGGCGTGCCCAGGCTGTCCAGCGACGGGAGTAAGGACGGCATCAGCATTGCACCAATTTAGTGCAAGCACGCTCGGCCTGCGCGTGTGTCGCGCAAAACGAAGCATGCATGGAAGGAATCAGGGCCGGACGGCAGCAGGTCGCACCGATCCAGCGGGCATCCGCGCCGACAGTCACGGGCGTGGGGCTGGTCATGCAGGCACCTCGGCTGTTGGTCCGCGGCCAGCGCGGCAACGGGGAAAAACGGACCCGGCACGGCTCTCCCGGCCGGGTCGTTGCGCCACCCGCGGCAGCGTGGCCGCGGGTGTGCATGCTCAGGACTCGTATGCCGCTTCGCCGTGCGAGGTGATATCCAGGCCCTCGCGCTCGGCTTCTTCGGTGACGCGCAGGCCGAACACCAGCTTGGCGACCAGGAAGCCCACTACCGAGACCACGCCGATCCAGACCAGGGTGATACCCACGCCCAGCGCCTGGATGCCGACCTGATGCAGCATGTCGTAATCGCCGCCCTTCTGGCCGCCCAGTGAAGCGGCCGAGAACACGCCGGTCAGGATCGCGCCGATGATGCCGCCCAGTCCATGCACGCCGAAGACGTCCAGGCTGTCGTCGGCGCCCAGCAGGCGCTTTAGGCCGGTGACGCCCCACACGCACAGCACGCCGGCAGCCAGGCCGATGACGATTGCGCCGAACGGACCCACCGTGCCGCAGGCCGGGGTGATGCCGACCAGACCGGCGACCATGCCCGAGGCCACGCCCAGGGCGGATGACTTGCCCTTGATGATCTTCTCGGTCAGCGACCAGCCCAGGATGGCAGCGGCGGTGGCCAGCAAGGTGTTGAGGAAGGCCAGCGCCGCACCGGCATTGGCTTCCAGGTTGGAGCCGGCGTTGAAGCCGAACCAGCCCACCCACAGCAGCGAGGCACCGACGAAGGTCAGGGTCACGTTGTGCGGCTTGATCGCCTCACGCCCCAGGCCGGCACGCTTGCCGACGAAGTAGGCGCCGACCAGGCCGGCGATACCGGCGTTGATATGCACTACGGTGCCACCGGCAAAATCCAGCGCGCCCAGGCCGAACAGGTAGCCGCCGGTGGCCCAGACCATGTGCGCCAGCGGCAGGTAGCCGAAGGTGAACCAGATCACCGAGAACAGCAGCACCGCGGCGAACTTGGCGCGTTCGGCAAAGGCGCCGACGATCAGCGCGCCGGTGATGCCGGCGAAGGTCGCCTGGAACGCCACGAACACGTATTCCGGCAGGCTGACACCCTTGGTGAAGGTGGCCGCCAGCGTTTCGATGGTCACGCCCTTAAGCAGCGCCTTGTCCAGGTTGCCGATCCATGGGCCTTCGCCGGAGAACGCCAGGCTGTAGCCGTACACCACCCACAGGATGGTCAGCAGCGAGAACACCACGGCGACCTGGATCAGCACCGACAGCACGTTCTTGGCGCGCACCATGCCGCCGTAGAACAACGCCAGGCCCGGCACCACCATCAGCAGCACCAGCAGCGTGGAGGTCAGCATCCAGGCGACATCGCCCTTCTCCACCACCGGCGCGGCCTCGGCGGCGGCCACCGGTGCGGCGGGCGGCTGCGCCGACGGCAGCGGTTCGGTGGTGACCGGCTCGGTCGGCAACGGGGTGACCTGCGGCGTGGACTGCGCGTGCGCGTTGCCCATGCCGCCCACCACCAGCGTGCTGAACAGCATCAGCATGCAGACACTGTAGAACCGGGCCTTCCACCCGGCAAAGAGAGCTGTCTTCATAAGAACTCCGGGGGTGGGGGATTCAGAGCGCATCGGCGCCGATCTCGCCGGTGCGGATGCGCACGACTTGCTCGATCGCGGTCACGAAGATCTTGCCGTCGCCGATCTTGCCGGTGCCGGCGGCGTTCTGGATCGCCTCGACCACTGCGTCCAGCCGGTCGTCGGTCACCACCGTCTCGATCTTGATCTTGGGCAGGAAGTCGACGACGTACTCGGCGCCGCGGTACAGCTCGGTATGGCCCTTCTGGCGTCCGAACCCCTTGACCTCGGTCACGGTGATGCCCGACACGCCTGCTGCGGACAAGGCCTCACGGACCTCGTCGAGCTTGAACGGCCGGATGATGGCGGTGATCAATTTCATGCGCATACCCCGAATGGTGGAAAAGACCGGCCGGCATTGCGCCGCCCGGCGGTGTCATTCACCTGGATGCCAACCCCGGCATCCGCGCGTTCGCGATTACGCAGACCTCGGCCGATGCCGATGCATCCGCCTCGTGGGAGAGGTCAGGCCCGCGCGTCGCGAACTGTGTGCTCTCTCAATCCCCTACGATCCACGGCCGATGCCGTGGACCGATCGAACGTGTGCGGCGATGGCGGAGGTGGGAGGGGGGGCCTCCGCCATCACCGCGGTGGAACTCAGTTGCCGTAGTACAGCTGGTACTCCAACGGGTGGGTCGCAGCACGGAACTTGGTCACTTCCTGCATCTTCAGCGCGATGTAGCCGTCGATGAAGTCGTCGCTCATCACGCCGCCGGCCTTGAGGAACTCGCGGTCCTTGTCCAGCGCTTCCAGTGCCTGGTCCAGGCTGGAGCAGACCTGCGGGATCAGCTTTTCTTCTTCCGGCGGCAGGTCGTACAGGTCCTTGTCGCTCGGCGCGCCCGGGTCGATCTGGTTCTTGATGCCGTCCAGGCCGGCCATCATCAGCGCGGTGAAGGTCAGGTAGCCGGACTGCAACGGATCGGGGAAGCGCATTTCGATACGGCGCGCCTTCGGGTTGGTGACCCACGGAATGCGGCACGAGGCCGAGCGGTTGCGGGCCGAATAGGCCAGCATCACCGGCGCCTCATAACCCGGGACCAGACGCTTGTAGCTGTTGGTGCCGGAGTTGGAGAAGGCGTTGATCGCACGCGCGTGCTTGAAGATGCCGCCGATGTACCACAGCGCCATCTGCGACAGGCCGCCGTAGCCGTCGCCGGAGAACAGGTTGACGCCGCCCTTGGTCAGCGACTGGTGCACGTGCATGCCCGAGCCGTTGTCGCCCACGATGGGCTTGGGCATGAAGGTCGCGGTCTTGCCGTTGCGGTAGGCGACGTTCTTGATGATGTACTTCATCGTCAGCAGTTCGTCGGCCTTCTGTACCAGCGAGCTGAACTTGGTGCCGATCTCGCACTGGCCGGCGGTGGCCACTTCGTGATGGTGCACCTCGGTCTCGATGCCGACCTGCTCCAGCGTCTTGATCATTTCCGCGCGCAGGTCGTGCAGCGTGTCGGTCGGCGGAACCGGAAAGTAGCCGCCCTTCACGCCCGGACGGTAGCCGCTGTTGCCGCCGTCGTACTTGGCGCCGGTGTTCCAGGCAGCCTCTTCCGAGCCGACCTGGAAGAAGGTGTGGCCCATGTCGTTGGCAAAGCGCACCGAATCGAAGATGAAGAATTCCGGCTCCGGGCCGAAGAACGCCTGGTCGGCGGTGCCCGAGGACTTCAGGTAGGCCTCGGCACGCTTGGCGATGCCGCGCGGGTCGCGCTCATAGCTCTGCATGGTGGCCGGATCGAGGATGTCGCAGGTCAGCACGATGGTCGGATCGGCGAAGAACGGATCCAGATACGCAGTGCCGGCGTCCGGGAGCAGGACCATGTCCGACTCGTTGATGCCCTTCCAACCCGCGATCGAGCTGCCGTCGAACATCTTGCCTTCTTCGAACAGCGCCGGCTCGATGATGTTGGCCGGAAAGGTGATGTGCTGCTGTACACCACGCATATCGACGAAGCGCAGGTCGACAAACTCGACCTTGTTGTCCTTGATCAGCTTTTCAACATTTTCCACGGACATCGGAAGAAACCTCTGCAGAGTTAAGTGGCTCGTGGGCGGAGCTACAGCAGGGACCATGCCAAGCGCCGGACCTTCACAAGTCGTTGATTTTGCTTGCTTCGCTTGAGGCCGCTGACGCAGCGATAGCACCCTTAAGGTGCTAACCAATCGCATGTTGCACCGATATGGTGCATGCCGCAATGCACTATCCTGACGCCTCCCCCATCCCCTCTCCAGTCCGATGTCCGATCTGATTTCCGCCCTGCTGTTGGGCATTCTCGAAGGCCTCACCGAATTCCTGCCGATCTCCAGCACCGGCCACCTGCTGATCGCCGAACAATGGCTCGGACGCCGTTCTGACTTCTTCAACATCGTCATCCAGGCCGGCGCGATCCTGGCGATCTGCCTGGCGCTGCGGCAGAAGCTGTGGACCCTGGCCACCGGCCTGGGCCAACGCGACAACCGCGACTACGTGCTCAAGATCGGCGTCGCCTTCATGGTCACTGCGGTGGTTGGCCTGATCGTGCGCAAGGCCGGCTGGCAACTGCCGGAAACCGTGCATCCGGTGGCCTGGGCGCTGCTGATCGGCGGGCTGTGGATGCTGGTGGCCGAGCACTTTGCCGGCAAACTGCCCGAGCGCGATGTGGTGACCTGGAAGGTGGCCATCGCGGTGGGGCTGGCGCAGGTGGTGGCCGGCGTGTTCCCCGGCACCTCGCGCTCGGCCTCGGCGATCTTCCTGGCCATGCTGCTCGGCCTGAGCAAGCGCTCGGCGGCGGCGGATTTCGTGTTCATGGTGGGCATCCCGACCATGTTCGCGGCCAGCGGGTACGCCCTGCTGGAGATGTACAAGGAGGGCGGCTTCGGCAGCGAGAACTGGGCCGATGTGGCGGTGGCCTTCGTGGCGGCGACCGTCACCGGCTTTGTGGTGGTGAAGTGGCTGCTGGGCTACATCAAGAAGCACCGCTTCACGGTATTTGCGGTCTACCGCATCGTGCTGGGCGCCGCCCTGCTGTTGTGGCTGCCGGCGCTGGCCTGAAACGGCCACGCGGTAGCGTGTCGTGCCGGCTGAGCCGGCGCGGCATGCGAGGCACATGGCCGGGCAGTGACTTGCGTCATTGCCCTGGCCGCGCGGTGGCGGTATCACTGACATATCGATCACAGGGAGCCGCCGCATGCGTGCCGTGTTGTTTGCCCCTGCACTGCTGGCAGCGGGCGTGACCGCCTGCGGGTCGGGCGCAGCGCCGGAGCTGCCCGGGTCCGGTGCCGACACTGCTGCCGCCGAGTCGGCAGCGTTGGCCGCAGCGGCGGCCGCCAACGCCCCGCTGCAGGCTGCCCTGCAGGCGCAACACTGGCAGCTGCAGCAGGCCAGCGACGCGCATGGCACCGCCTTGCGCAGCCTGTTCGTCGCCGGCACCGCGCCCTTGCAGCTGGATTTTCGCGATCAACGCATCCAGGTCAGCCAGACCTGCAACGCATTGGGCGCCGATTACAGCCTGGCGCAGGCGCACCTGCAGATCGGCCGGGTGGTGTCGAGCAAACGCCTGTGTGCGCAACCGCGGCGGATGGCCCAGGAACGCGCCGCCAGCGAGCTGCTGTCCGGTCGCTTCGCGGTGGCGCTGAACACCGCGCAGACCACGCCGCAACTGACCCTGACCCGCAGCGACGGCACCCGGCTGGTGTTCGACGGTGTCGCCACCGCCGACACCCGCCATGGCGGCCCCGGCCAGACGCTGCTGATCGAAGTGGCCGCCGACACCGTGCCCTGTCGGTCCGACCCGGCGCGCCACTGCCTGCAACTGCGCGAACAAGGCGCCGATGGACAGCCCGCGACCCGCGCCTGGCAGCCCTTCGACGGCAGCATCGAAGGCTTCGAGCACGAGGCGGGCATCCGTACCCTGCTGCGCGTCACCCGCTACCCGGCCGCCGCGGGCACGGACGGTGCGCCGGTGTATGTACTGGAGCAGATGATCGAGGCGAGTGGGTAGTTTGGGATTTGGGATTTGGGATTTGGGATTTGGGATTTGGGAATTGGGATTTGGGAATTGGGAATTGGGATTTGGGAATTGGGAATTGGGAATTGGGAGCGGGAAGCGGGAAGCGGGAAGCGGGAAGCGGGAAGCGGGAAGCGGCGAAGTGTTGCGTGACCGTTATGCAATTGGCGCTTCGGAAGCGACAGCCTGCTCAGCTTGAGGCGGCCCGAGTGACGCATGCTGATCGCCCTGACAGACACCACAGGTGCGGCGCTTGCAGCTTCCGTATCACCACCACCGCGCGGCCTGGTGGCCGTGCGGTGGTGGTGATCTGCGCTTAGCGCAGCGCCGGATTCAACGTGTAGGTGCCGTGCAGGGCTGCCTCGGCCAGCACGTGGCCCTGGATCGCCGACAGCACATCGGCTGCGGTGAAGGTCTCGGGCAGGCTGAGCTGCGCCACGTCCAGCGCGAACACGCGGAAGAAATAGCGGTGCAGCCGCAGGTCGTTGAACGGCGGGTACGGGCCGTCGTAGCCCAGGTAATTGCCGGCCATGTCGGCATTGCCGGCAAACCACTCGGTATACGAATTGAGGCCCTGGCGCGCCCCGGCCGGGCCGGCCGGCTGCTGCTTGCCCTTGGGCACGAAGCCGTCGCTGCAGCTGCCCGCGGCGATCGCATGCACGTCGGCGGGGATATCGGCCATCGCCCAATGCACAAAATCGGTGCGTGGCTGATCGACCGGAATCTGCACATCGTCGCGGCCCACGGTTTCCGGCACGGTCGGCACATCCGGGTCCAGGCACAGCAGCGCGAACGAGCGCGTGCCGCCCGGCACCTCGCTCCAGGCCAGATGCGGGTTGCGGTTGGGCGCAAAGCCCTCGGGCGTTCCGGCGGCAAATTCCACCGCGATCGGCTTGCCGTTTTCGATGCTGTTGCTGGTCAGGCGCATGCAGGAATCTCCGCGGGATGAGGCCGACCAGGGTGCCTGGGTCCGCGCCGGAGAGGAAGCCATCGCCATGGAACCCTCTGGTGCGCGCGGCCGGGTTTATCGCTGCCGGTGCATCACACCGGCGAGCGTGCGCGTGCGCCAGCAACGCAGATGCTGCGGCGTGCGCGTGCCGCGCCGCGCACCGTCCGCGCGCGCCCTGGACAGGGAGCGCGATATTCGGTCGGTGCCCTGCCCCGTAGGAGCGGACCTGGCCGCGACGGGGCTTTATCGGGACTGCCTCATCGGTGCGGGGGCATCCCCCGTAACGCCCGGTCGCGGCCGGGGCCGCTCGTACGGGTGTTGCGAGCTGTCGCGGGCGCCGCTCAGTCCTGCGGGTAGCCGAAGCGCACCGCGATCAGCGTCAGCAGATCGAATTGCGCGCCCAGTACGTTGCGGTAGTTGCGCCAGCGCCCCGCGGCCAGGCGCACGGGGCCGCGCGGTTCGACCAGCGGAAAGCGCAGGCCGAACGCCTGCTCCAGCGCGGTGGAGATGCCTTGCGGGTCGCTCTCGATACCGTCCAGGCGGATGATCCGGTGCGGATACAGGTCGCGCTCGTGCAGCACGGCGAGCTGTTCCAGCGCAGCCAGTAGCCAGTCGGCGGCCTGCTGCGGTGATTGCACGGCCAGCGGTGCCGGCGCGCCGGCCGACAGCCAGTCCAGCAGCATGTCGCGCGGGTCGCGCAGCGCGATCGCCAGCCGGCCTTCGGGCAGGTGCGGGCGCAACGCGGTCAGCAGGGTGTTGTCCCACCACAGCAGCCAGTCGATGACGTTGCCGTCGTCGATGCCGCGCCGCGGCAGCTGCGCCTTCCAGCCTTCCACCAGCGCCATCGGCGCCAGCTCGCCGGACGCCAGCTGCTCGACCGTGCGGTAGCTCTGCAACGCATCGGACGGCGGCGTGGTGCCATAACGGTCGTCGCGCACCAGCGGGGTAGCCGCGCCCATTACCGCGATCAGGCGTTCGACATGCGAGCCGGGCGTGCCCCAGACGAACAACGGCCGTGCCGTCACGCTCTCGGGAATGGTCCCCAGGTCCGGCCACTGCATCGGCTGTTTGGCGGCCTGCGGCGGCAACGGCAGGCGGTGCTGGGCCTGCTCGCGCTGGAACTGCATCCAGGTGGCCACGGCGGCGTCGGGCTGGCCGGCGCGGTCCTGCACATTGCCCAGCCATGGCCGCAGCACGGTCTGCTGGGGCGCGGGCAGCGAGTCGATCAGCGATTGCACGCAGGCGATCGCCGCCGGCGGGTCCCGCTCCAGCAGGGCTTCGACGATGCGCTGCTCGCCGCTGAGGCGGCCCGGCTCCACCGCCACGATCTGACGCGCCACCATTTCGGCCTGTTCGGCATGGCCCTGCATGTCGTGCACGCGCATCAGCGCTTCCAGCGCCGGCAGATGCTCGGGCATGGCCAGCAGCCAGCGCTCGATCACCGCCTGCGCCTGCGGCCCGCCGACTGGCTCCACCGCCAGCCGCGCCAGCCACAGGTCGTGCGCCGTGGCCGAGGTGGCCAGCGCCGCGTCCAGGGTGTCGCGTGCATCGTCCACCGCGCCCAGCCGCTCCCAGGCGGTCAGCAAGGCGTGCAAGGTGCGCCGGTCGGCCGGCCAATGGGCCAGCGCCAGGCGCAGGTGCGCGGCGGCCTGGTCAGGGCGGCCGGCCTGCAATTCCATCTCGCCGGCGAGCCGGCGCATGGCCGGGAGATCGCCGCCGGGCTGGGCGAACACGCCCTGCATCGCCGCCAGCGCATCGTCCAGGCGGCCCTGGCGCTGGGCCAGCTGGGCAATGAAGGCGCGCAGCGCGGTGCCCGGCGGATTGAGCTCGACCACGCGTTCGAAAGCGCGCTCGGCAAACGCGAAGTGTTCCTTCTGCAGATACGCAAAGCCCAGCGCGAACATCACCCGCGGGTCATCCGGCAGTTGCTCGGCGGCGCGGGTCAGCAGCGACAATGCGCGATCGCCCTGGCCGCGGCGCAGCTCCACCACGCCATCGACGGCCAGCAACTGCGGGTGCTCGGGCGCCAGCCGCGCGGCGGAGCGGCTCAGCCGCTGCGCCTCGTCCAGATCGCCACGCGCCACCGCCAGATGCGCCTGCATCACGTAGGCATTGAACTGGTTGGGGTCGAGCGCGGTGGTACGCGACAGCGCGTCGTCCGCTGCGGACAGCGCGCGCATCGCCAGCAACAACCCGGCGCGCAGCAGATGCAGGTCGGCATCTTCCGGCGTCAGCGTCAGCGCGGTTTCGATGCTGGCCAGCGCCAGCGCCGGTTGACCCTGCTGCTGCAGGGCCAGGCCGAGCCAACGATGCGCGGCGGCGGTCTCGGGCGCGCCGAGGACCCACTCGCGGGCCAGCGCCACCGCATCGTCGGCCGCATTGCGGCGCAGGGCTTGGAGAATGGCGTCTTGCATGGCGGAGGGCGTGTCCAGGACAAACGCCTATTGTAACGATGCGCGGGGTGGCGCCGACTTACGCCTGCGCGGCCAGCCGCTCGGCCACCCAGCGTTCGGCGAATCCATCGCCACGGGCGTTTTCCAGAAAGCCGCAGTGGCCGCCCCAGCGTGCGATTTCCAGCTGTGCGTGCGCCGGCAGTTGCCAGGCGGCGAAATCCTCGAACGGAATGACCGGATCGTCCTCGGCCATCAGGATGTCCACCGGCACCTGCAGGCCGGCCAGGCGCTCGCCGGCGATCGAATAACTGTCGAAATAGGCTTCCAGCGAGCCGTGCCCGGTGTGCTGTTCGGCCAGCCAGGCCATCAGCCCGCGCATGTCCAGCGCCAGGGTGGCGTCGTCATAGCCATGCTGGTCGGGGAACAGCTTGCGCTTGCGCAGCAGCGACTCGCGCCACTTGCGGCGGAAATACCAGTCGTAGAACTGCGGGCCTTTTTCCAGCTGCAGCATCGTCGCTGCCGGGTCCAGCAGCGGGCATACCGCCGCCACGCGCGCCAGCGGCAGGCCGGCCGCCGGTGCACGCAGCGCCAGCCGCAACGCGAAATTGCCGCCCAGCGAATAGCCCGCCGCCAGCAACTGCGGCGCGGGAAACCGCCGCCACAGATCGCCGGCGGCATTGACCACTTCCTCGATGCGATCGGAGTGGAACAGGTCCACGTTGAGGTGGTGCGTGCCGCCGTGGTCGCGGAAATTCAGCCGAAACACCTGATAGCCCAGGCCAAGCAGGCGCGCGGCGGTCAGCCGCATGTAATTGGAATCGGCGCTGCCTTCCCAGCCGTGCAGCAGCAGCACCGTGCCGCGCACCGGCGCGTCGCCGGGCGGGATGCTCATCCAGCCCTGCAGGCGCACGCCGTCGCCGCCGTCGAGAATGTGTTCGCTGGTCACCGCACCGCTGGCGGCCAATAACTGGCGGCTGCGGAACCGGCGCAATGCACTGCTGCCCAGCACCGACTGCACATGCGGATTGCGCAACCAGCGCGGCGGCAGATAGTCGGAGGCGTTCATGCGTTCATGCGCTCATCGGGCCGGACGAGATGGTGCCGGCCGCAGGGAGGATGAGCGCTTGCATCGTCGGCTCAGGACTCCATCGCCGCGATGATGCGTTGCCGCGAGGTATCGGCCAGGCGGCGACGTCCTTCGATATCCAGCGCGCGGATCGGCTCCAGAAAATGCACCTCGGCCAGCCGCGACGGCTCGCCGAGCAGACGCACGATATTGGCGAAGAAACTCTCGCGCTCGCCGAACGCCACCACCGCCTGCGCATTGCCGCGCTGGCCGTAGCGCAGCGCCACCGGCTGCACCGGCACGCCGGCCTCGACCGCTGCCTGGAAGATGCGCGCATGGAACGGGCCGACTTCGGTACCGCCGCGGGTGCGACCTTCGGGAAACACGCCCACCGGCTTGCCGCTTTGCAGACGCAGCAGCATTTCCTGCAGCACGCCGCCTAGCGATTCGGTATTGCCGCGCTGGTGGAAGATGGTCTGGCCCTTGGTCGCCAGCCAGCCCACCAGCGGCCAGCCGGCGATTTCGCGCTTGGCCACGAAGCCCATTACGCGCTGGCTGTGCAGCATCGAGATGTCGACCCAGCTGACGTGATTGGCCACGAACAAGGTGGCGCCCGGCAGCGGGGTGCCGAAGCGCCGCAGACGAAAGCCGAAGATGCGCATCAGGTTGCCCTGCCACCAACGGATCATCCGCTCGTCCAGGGTGTCGTCGCGCCCGGTGCGGATGCGTGCCAGCGGCGGCGCCACCACGCACAGCATGGTGATCGGCAGGCAGATGCCCAGATGCAGCAGCAACAACGGCACCCGATACAGGTACCGGAACCAACGCAGCACGCTGCCAGCGTCGCGCGTGGCGTCCAGGGATGACTCGCTCATTGAAGGAACGGGACCAGTACCAGGGGAAGGAAGCGCAACTATTGTGACAGCAGCGTGGCCTGCGCGCAGTGCCCGCAGCGGGTGGCGCTGTTCCACCCATGCGCTTGCACGGCGTGCTCAGCCATTGCTGCGCGGCACCACGGCCAGGGTCAGCCGCGAGACGCACACGCGCTTGCCGGCCGGATTGTCGATGGTGATGTCCCAGACCTGGGTGCTGCGCCCCACATGCACCGCGCGCGCGGTGCCGGTGACCAGGCCATCGGTGGCGGCGCGCAGGTGATTGGCATTGATCTCCAGCCCGACGCACATCTGGGTGGTCATATCCACGCACAGGTTGCCGGCGCTGCTGCCCAGGGTTTCGGCCAGTACCACCGACGCGCCGCCGTGCAGCAAGCCATACGGCTGCCTGGTGCGCGCATCCACCGGCATGGTGGCGGTCAACCAGTCTTCGCCGGCGGCGGTGAACACGATGCCCAGATGTTCGATCAAGGTGTCACGGCTGGAGGCGTTGAGGGCGGCCAGGTCAACGGGTTCGCGGAAGGTCATAGGCTGGGGATTGGGGATTGGGGATTGGGGATTGGGGATTGGGGATTGGGGGAATCGGGAATCGGGAATCGGGAATCGGGAATCGGGACAGCATCTGCGGCGCCGGGGTCGGATGCAACTGCTTTTGGCTGGCGCTACGAGCCGGGCTGCGACGTTGATTCTCAGGGGTTTGGCAGTGTGCTGCGCCCCATCTACTGCAGCGCACCGCGCCATTGCAGCGGTGCGTCACTCCACGATGCACCGATTGCCCCGCGCCGTCTCGATGCCGACCCCGGGTCGACACGCCGCTTCGATCAGAGAATCGGCACCAATCCGGCACCGAAGGCGGTCAGCATCCGCACCAGCAGCCACTTCGGGCCGACGTTGACCTCGGGGAAATCGCCTACCGCCACATAGCACTGCCGGAACTGCGGGTCCTGGCGCTTGAGCGGGAACGGGCAACCCGGCCCCGGCTGGAACTCGTAGTTGGTGGCGTAGCGCCAGGGCCAGAAATCCAGCACCGGCAAGGCTTCGGACACCTTGCCCACGCTGTAGTTCAATCCGCTCAGCACCGGCGGCTTTTCGCGCGGGGCCACGGTCCAGGCGTTTTCCGGCGCCATGTCGCGCTCGATGCTGGCCGCCAGCGCCTGCGCAAAGCGCGCATCGTCGATCACCACCGCCGCTTCGGTGTTGTAGTTCTCGCTGCGCGGATCGAAGTTGTGCGTGCCGATCACGCCGATGCGGCGGTCCACCACCAACGACTTGGCATGCAGGCCCATGCGCGCACCGGCACGGGTCACCGGCAGCGGCTTGTTGACCGCACGCGTGCCCAGGAACGAAGGCCGTGTCTCGGTACGCAACACGCGCCGATCGACCTCGCTGCCGCCGGGCGCGCGGCCCGCGCCACCCCCGCTGCCGCGGATTGCGCTGCCGGCAGTGCCGGCAGTGCCGCCACCACCACCACCACCGCCACTGCCCCGCATCGCATTGCCGGCCGCACTGCCGCCGATCACCCGATTGACCCGACTATCGTCTTTGGCCGGCTCGGCAGCCTCGGGGTTGAGCGGATCGGGCACCAGGTTGGCGTACTCCACCGGCGCATTCAGCGGAAACGGTTTGAACTCGTACAGGTTGAAGCCCAGCTCGCGCATGTTGCGGCGTTTGAACTTGTACGACAGCGCATACACGATCGGGTTGTCGGTGGCGGCCAGGCTATTGGTCGAAACCACGATCCGCGGCGGCTGCGGGCGCTGACGCAGTGCACGGAAGATCGCCTGGGCCTCGTCGGACAGCACCAGATACGGCGTCTGCAGCAGCACTTCCTGCTGCGCGCCGGCGATCAGGCCGTCCAGCTCGGGCGCGGTGGATACCGCCTTGGCGGCGTGTTCCTTGCGGTGCTTCTGCGGCAGATCGGCCACATACAGCACACGCTGCACCGGCATGGCCGGGGTCACGAACGCATCGCGCACGAATTGCGGATCGCGCGCTTCCTGGTCGACCCGCTCCACCCGCTCGGGGCGGCGGAACGTGGCCGGCGGCATCTTCGGTGCGCCCTGTTCCAGCAGCAGGCGGCCGACATCGTTCAGCCGCTCGGCCGGCACGCTGCGGCGCGCGTGCCAGAAGGCGTCGAAGTTGGCCGCCATCGCACGCACTTCCGGCCCTGCCAGGATCACGTCGCGGTCGCGGAAGTTGTACTCGCTGTCCCAGTCGTAATAGTCGTCCTGGTAATTGCGCCCGCCGACCACGCCGAGCACGTCGTCCACCACCAGCAGCTTGTTGTGCATGCGCTGGTTGAAGCGACGGAAGCAGCACACCACGCTGCCGGCATAGTCGAAGTAATTGAGCTTGACCTTGCCGAAGGTCGGGTTGTAGATGCGCAGCTGCAGGTTTTCGTGGGTACTGGCCAGCGCACCGAGAATCTGCAGATCGGCGATGGCCGAGAGCTGATCGATCAGGATGCGCACCTTGACCCCACGTTGCGCCGCATCGGTCAGCGCATCCAGCACCATCCGCGCGCTGTCGTCCTTGTCGAAGATGTAGGTCTGCAGGTCGATGCTGCGGGTGGCGCTGCGGATCAGGTTGAGCCGCGCCACCAGCGATTCTTCGCCGTGGTCGACAATGGTGGCGTAATGCCGCGGCGCGGCCGGCGTGGAGGCGGTGATCGCCTCGCCACCCAGCGCGCGCAGCGGCGAGAGCTGGGCGCAACGATTGGCCTGCGTGCAGCTGACAACGGTGCTGCGGGCAGCCGCCGCCACCCCGGCGGCACGGTTGCGTTCGATTTGTGACAGGCCGGCGCATCCGGTGCCGAGCAACAGCGTTGCCAGCACAAGCACCCTCAACAAAAAACTCACGGGCGCCGCGCCTCCTGCAGCCGCCCACGCAGAATGAACGTCACCCTGTCGCCCAGGGCCATCTGCCACGCATTCATTCCGTAACGTCCACGCAGGACCGTACCTCGACTGATCACATCGCAATCATAGCCCGGCCGCGCGCATTCAGCCGGCACCACATGCAGGGTCTCGACGTGGGTGATTCCGCGAATGGTCAGGTTGCCGGTGATGTCACCGCCCTTCTTCACCACCTCTTCGGTGTAGGGAAGCGACTCGAACTCCACCACCGGATACTGTGCGACGTCGAAAAAATCCTCGCCGCGCATCCACGCCGTGTAGCGATCCTTGCCGGGAATTTCCACCTGCGTGGCATCCAGACGAAAACGCACCTTCTGGCGTCCGTCGGGCAACTCTGCCAATTCACCGCGAAAGCGCGGAAAAAACCCCTCGATCTTCATGCCGAAGCGCGTCCTGATCTCGAACCCGAAGCGCGATTGCACCGGATCGATGGAATGCAGCTTCTGCTGCGCCACGCAGGGAAGAGCGACCCAGAGCGCGAGCCAGGCAAACCAGCGCAGCGACGATGGCACGGATCAAGGCCACCAGAAGGCGGTCAGGCGGGCGATGCCTGGTTCGATGGCCGCATCCAGCGGCAGTGCCAGCAGGGCGATCGCGGCGGTCGGCATGCCACGGTAGTCGCCGGTCTGGCCGCTGTGCATCAGGGCCGCCAGCCGTTCCAGGCCGGGGTTGTGGCCGACCAGCAGCAGGCGCTCGGCATCGCGGTGTTCGTCCACCAGGCTGGCCAGCGTGCCGGGCGTGGCGTCGTAGATCCGTTCGTCCAGGCGTTGTTCGATATAACCGGTGAGTTCCAGCACCGCCTCCAGCGTCTCGCGCGCACGCCGCGCCGGCGAGCACAGCACACGGTCGGGCACCAGGCGCTGCTCACGCAGCCAGCGACCGGCCGATTCGGCCTCGGCGATGCCGTGCGGGGACAGCGGGCGGTCCAGATCGGCCTGGCCGGTATCGGCCGGCTCGGCGTGGGCGTGTCGCAGCAGTATCAGTTCGCGCATGAAAACACTCCGGTCTAGGATTTCTTGAGCCACTTGAACAGCGGCTCCCAGTCCTGTTGATGGTCGCGCACCTGCGCCGAGCGGTAATCGAACAGGCTACGCCCCAACCCGGCCATGACCACATAGGCCTGGGTGTCGCGCAGCTGGGTCACCAGGGGATAGGGCCAGGCGCCGATCATCTCGGCAGCTTGCTGCGAGGTCTGGGTCCAGGGACGTGCGCGGTTGAGCACCAGGCCCACCGGCAGTTTGCGCTGATGCACGCGCGGCACCTTGGCCAGCGTGTTGAGGAAGCCGACCACCGCTTCGATATCCAGCGCCGAGGACAGCACCGGCACCACGATGGCATCGACGTGGTCGAGGAAGCCGCTCAGGTCATCGGCCATTGCACCGGCCGGGGCATCGATGATCAGCTGGTCGGTGCCGTCGGGCACTGCGGCCTGCCAGTTGCGACGGCGGGTGGCATCGATCGGCAGCACCGCACTTTCCAGGCTGGCGCGACGCTGCGCCCAACGCGTGGACGAGCCTTGCGGATCGGCGTCGGCCAGCACGGTGCGCTGGCCCTGCAGGGCCGCGTGTGCGGCCAGATTGGTGGCGATCGTGGTCTTGCCGACGCCGCCTTTTGAGGCGGCCACCAGGACTGTCTTCATGCACGCCTCGCTTCCGGGAGCAAGCCGGCAGCGTACACCGCGACGAAGTGAGGAAGTAGTCGAAAGGCGTTAAACGTCCCACAGCAGCCGCTATCGCGCTGCAGCATCGGCCCTGGAACGGGACCGATGCGTCGCGCACCGGCCACGCGGATCAGCGGGTCTGGCGGCTCGCGGCGCCCGGCTGCCAGTCCGCCGGCGGTTGCACGGCAAGGCCCTGACGCTGCAGGCGCGCGCGCAACGCCGGCACTTCGCCCTGCGTCAGGATCGCATCCAGTGCGGCGACCTGCGCATCGATTGAGGGTGCGCTGCGCTGCAGTTGCTGCTGCAGCCATTCCAGCTCCCGCATCCGCGCCTGCCAGCGGGTGGCATCGGCGCCGCTGCTCAGTGCGGCCATGCCCTTGGTGCCGATCACCGCCGTGAGCAGGGTGGACTCGTCGTTGGCCACGTTGTTCAGCACGACCATGCACTCGTCGCGTAACGCGGGCGTGGTGGTACCGGGGCCACAGCGCCGCATCAGATCGCCGAGCGCGGGGAGTGCATGTACAGACCATGTGTTTATCACGAACATCGCCGCCATGCCGGCGCCCGTGGACGGAAACCCTTGGGCGTCGAGTCGCTCGCGCAAGCTGACCGAGGCCAGCGATGGCCATTGCACGCCGTCGTAGACGGCATGCAGGGCCTGGCCCAGCTCCAGCGCACCGCTGTCGAAATGATCGGACTGCACGGCCGCCTGCCAGGCGCGTTCGGCGGCCGCCTGGTCGCCGCGGCGCTGTGCAGCCGCATGGGCGCGCAGATGCACGGCGGCATTGCCGGCATCGGTTTGCTCCAGGAACGCCCGCGCGGCGCCTGGGTCGCAGCGCAATCCGGGGGCACAACCGACGGCTTCCATCCGCGCCACCAACCGGTCGCGCGGCCGCGCGTCCAGGGCACGCTGCAGCCAGGCGCGCTGGATGGGTGCATAGCCTCCGTCTGCGGCCGACACTGCCTCGTCCTCGGCATCGATCCACAGCAGACCGGCCAGATACAGCTGCCTGGGCTGGCCGCTGGCCGCCATGCTGCGCAGGCGTGCCTGCATGGTCTGGCCGACCTGGCTTACCCAGTGAGTCATCAGCGGATCATCCGCCGGAACCGGTGGGGTGGCGGGCGATGCCGCCAGGGCGGACTGCGCCGCGAACACGCCGCCAAGCCATAGCAGCGCAGTGGTGATCAAGCGATATCCGTGCATGTGTTGCTCCTATCCGTGTGGGGCGCGCAATGGTGCGCGCCAGCATTTCACACGGGGTGAGCCGCATCAAGCGGCCAGGCGCGCCAACAGCCAGGCCCATGCCGGCAGGGTCAGCAGCGACAGCAGGATGCTGTAGCCGACCATCGCCGCGGCCAGGCGCGGTGCCAGCCGGTGCGAGATGGCCAGCGCGGCGGCGGTGATCATGGTGGGCATGGCCGATTCGAACACGTTGGTCTGCAGCATCGCGCCATGCAGGCCGAGCGCCCAGGACAGCGGCAATGCCAGGATCGGCATCACTGCCAACTTGAAGGCCAGGCCCACAGCCAAGGGTTTGAGTTCGTCCGCAGGCAGGCGCAACTGCAGCGAAAAGCCCACCGCCAGCATCACCAACGGCAGCATCGCGTCGGCCAGGCTCTTCAAGCCCGAGCCGATCCAGGCCGGCGGCTGCTCCGGCATCACGGTCAATGCAAACAGCAATGCCCATAGCGGCGGGAAGCGCAGCACGCGCAACAGGATCAGCTTCGCGGTCGGCGGAGTGTCGCCGCTGTAGCGGGCCAGCACATACAGCCCGAACGTCGATAACAGTACGAAGGTGCCGAACTGGTCGTAGACCACCGCATACGGCAGGGCGTGATCGCCGATCAACGCGCGCACCATCGGAAAGCCGATGAAGCTGGAGTTGGTGAACACCACGCACATCAGCAGCGCGGCGTATTCCTCGCGCTTGAACCGGAACAGGCGGCTGCAGCCCCACAGCAGCGGCACGATGATTGCGGTCAGCAGCCACGGCGTGGCGATCACTCCACCCAGCGAGGCATCCAGGTGCAACCGCGGCACATAGGTCAGCACCGAGGCTGGCAGACAGATGTACAACACGATGCGATTGAGCACGTCGGCGCTGTTGTCCGGCAGCACCCGCAAGCGCGCGAACAACAGGCCGAGCCCCAGCATCGCCAGAATCAACGCAAATGCATCCACCGCCATGGCGTGGTCAGGTCCGTGGGAAAGCGACGCTCAGGATCGCATAGTGGGCGTGTTGCGCCTGGATCAATGCCGAGCTGGATTGGCGACTAGCCAAATCGGCAAGCAGGCCTACGCGTCGCGCAGATCGCTCGATCAACTCCTGGCGAAGGATGCCGAGTCTTGCTGTTACCCGGGTGCCCCCAAAAGCTAGTCGTTTGAGAGGCGCGGTGCCCTCACCGCTCGCGGGACACGCCGTGAATCCGTCCCTGGAGGCTCGGTGGCGGCATCCATGCCGCCACACGGTCCCGCAGCCGGCGAGGGCACCGCAACAGACAGTTGGTCGGTTGTTTGAAAAGCTGGTCCGCTGCTCTGGCTTTCTTGCGGAACGAGCGGACACGTCCTTGCCCGAGCAGGACACCGCTCCTGCTCTTAACCGTGCACACCGACCATCTCGACAGGTCATTACCCGCTCACCGTCGCGGGACCTTACGCGGCATGGATGCCGCGTAAGAGCTTACAAGGACGTACTTGCAGCGTGTCCCGCGATGGTGGGCGGGCAAGGGCCCTGCAGCCAAGTCGCAGCCCATCCGCTCTACAGCTGACCTACCCGCACAGGCCAGTCGCAAGTCGCGTTGGCCTGTGACGGCCGCAAAGCCACGTAAGCGCTGATGCACCGCGGCGCGCTGCAAGGGCTTTCCGCAGCACCCCGCCGCGTTACGGAAACGCCGGCGGGTTCGCCTGCCATGCAGCAAAGACCTCGGCCAGCGTCGCGCGTTCGGCCTCGCGCCAGTCCGGCAGCAGGGTGGCGTAGCCGGCGGTACTGCTCCAGCGATCCGGCCAGGTGCGCACAGCGGCGGCATACCACTCGACCGCCTCCTGCTTCCGCCCGGCGCGCCATAGCGCCAGCGCCGCGGTGGTCGGCAGCCAGGCCGGCGCGGCCGGGCGGCCGTTGGCCAGGGTGGCCCACTGCTGCAAGGCCTTGTCGGCCTGGTCGGCGCGCAACAGATCCCAGCCGTAGTTCCAGGTGATGGCGCGGTACTGCTGGCTACCACTGGAGACTAGCCCCAGGGCGCCCTGATAGAGCTCGTCGCCCAACTGCGTGCGTCCACCGGCATAGGCCAGCGACGCCAGCTGCGCGCGCGGCTCGGCAGCGCGGGCGTCACGCTGCACCATCGCCGCCAAACGGTCGATCACCGCATCGCCCTGCCCCTGCACGGCCACCACCGCCTTGGTGGTGCCGCGATCTTCGTCGAAATAGAACTCCTTGGGCTTGGGCAGGTTCTGCGCCTGCGCCATCGACCACACGCCTCCGAGCAAGGCCAACATCGCGGCCCATGCGTATTTCCTTTTCACTGGCTTTATCCCCTGACAGCAAACGACCCTTCCCGTCCCCATCCTAACCGCAGCGCGACGGCTGCGCATCCGCGTGCAACGGGCGCGTGAAAGGCGACTGTTACACTTTGTGCCGCCGTTTTGGAATCCGTCGGGCGGACCATCTGGTTTCAGATGACACGCACCGGGGTCCCAGCCACCCTTTCCGGGCACGCCATGACCAGTACCGCTGCACTCTCTTCTCCCGACTCTGCCAACACGCCGGAGCTCGGCCAGGTGGATGCGGATTACACGCTGGAGCACAAGTACACGCGCGCCGATGGGCGCATCTACTTGTCCGGCGTGCAGGCGCTGGTGCGGCTGCCGTTGATGCAACGCCTGCGCGATGATGCCGCCGGGCTTGCGACTGCCGGCTTCATCAGCGGCTATCGCGGCAGCCCGCTGGGCGGCTTCGATCTGGAGCTGTGGCGTGCGCGCAAGCATCTGGACGCGGCCAGCGTGACCTTCACCCCCGGCCTCAACGAAGACCTGGCCGCCACCATGGTCTGGGGCACCCAGCAGACCAACCTGTTCCCCGGCGCCAAGGTGCAGGGCGTCTACGGCATGTGGTACGGCAAGGGCCCGGGCGTGGATCGCAGCGGCGATGTGTTCAAGCACGGCAACGCCGCCGGCACCTCACCACATGGCGGCGTGCTGGCGCTGGCCGCCGACGACCATGCCTGCCGCAGCTCGACCCTGCCGCACGGCTCGGAAGAGGAATTCGTCAGCGCGATGATGCCGATCCTCAACCCGGCCGGGGTGCAGGACATCCTGGACATGGGCCTGCTCGGTTGGGCGATGAGCCGCTATACCGGGCGCTGGGTCGGCTTCAAGACCATTGCCGAGACGGTTGAGTCGTCGGCCTCGGTGGATGTGGATCCGTTCGCACGCAGCATCGTGCTGCCGGAGGACTTTGCGCTGCCGCCGGGCGGCCTGAGCATTCGCTGGCCGGATCCGCCGGTGGACCAGGAAATGCGCCTGCACCGCTATGCGATTGCCGCCGCGCAGGCCTTCGCACGCGCCAACCAGATCGACAAGGTGGTGCTTGATTCGCCGCATGCGCGGCTGGGCATCGTCACCACCGGCAAGAGCTATCTGGACGTGTTGCAGGCGCTGGAATACCTGGGCCTGGATGCGCAGGCCTGCGCGCAGATCGGCATCCGCGTGTACAAGGTCGGCATGACCTGGCCGCTGGAGCCGGTGGGCATCAGCGCGTTCGCGCGCGGGCTCGACGACATCGTGGTGGTGGAAGAAAAAAAGGCCTTCATCGAGCGCCAGATGAAGGAGCTGTTCTACAACTGGCCGGCCAGCGCCGGTGCGCGGCCGAGCATCGTCGGCAAGTACGACGAGCAGGGCGAATGGATCCTGCCCTCCACTGGCGAGCTGACCCCGGCCACGATCGCGGCGGTGATCGGCAAGCGCATCCAGCGCTTTGCGCTGCCGTCCAGCGCGATGACCGAGTCGATCGAACAACGGCTGCGCTGGATGGACAGCAAGGAAGCCGAAATGGCCTTGCCGCGCGCGCTGTTCCCGCGTGTGCCGCATTACTGCTCCGGCTGCCCGCACAACACCTCCACGGCGGTGCCGGAAGGCGCGCGTGCGCTGGGCGGCATCGGTTGCCATTACATGGTGACCTGGATGAACCGCTCCACCGACACCTTCACCCATATGGGTGGCGAAGGCGTGACCTGGTCGGGGCAGGCACCGTTCACCGACACGCCGCACGTGTTCCAGAACCTGGGCGACGGCACCTATTTCCACAGCGGTTCCCTGGCAATCCGGCAGTCGGTCGCCACCGGCGTCAACATCACCTACAAGATCCTCTACAACGATGCGGTGGCGATGACCGGCGGCCAGCCGGTGGACGGCACGCTCACCGTGCCGGACATCGCGCACCAGCTGCGCGCCGAAGGCATCCACGAGATCATCGTGGTCAGCGACGACATCGGCAAATGGACGCGCCGGCGCGAACGGTTTCCGAGCGATGTGACGTTCCATGATCGCAGCGAACTGGATGCGGTGCAGCAGCATCTGCGCACGATCAAGGGCGTGTCGATCCTGATCTACGACCAGACCTGCGCCACCGAAAAACGCCGCCGCCGCAAGCGCGGCAAGCTGATCGACCCGCCCAAGCGCGTCATGATCAATTCGCTGGTGTGCGAAGGCTGCGGCGATTGCGGCGAAAAGAGTTTCTGCGTGTCGGTCTTGCCCAAGGACACCGAATTCGGCCGCAAGCGGCAGATCGACCAATCCAACTGCAACAAGGATTATTCCTGCGTGTCGGGCTTTTGCCCGAGCTTTGTCACCGTGCATGGCGGTGCGCCGCGCAAGGGCAAGCAGCGCGATGCCAGCGCATTGCTGGACAACCTGCCCGCGCCGCCGCAACGCACCACGCTGGACCAGCCCTGGAACATCCTGATCACCGGCGTCGGCGGCACCGGCGTGGTGACCATCGGTGCGCTGCTCGGCATGGCCGGGCATCTGGAGGGCAAGGGTGCCACCGTGCTGGACCAGACCGGGCTGGCGCAGAAGGGCGGCGCGGTGACCACGCATATCCGCATCGCGCGCCGGCCGGCCGATATCCACGCGGTACGCATCGCTGCCGGCGAAGCGGATCTGGTGCTGGGCTGCGACATGGTGGTGGTCAACGATTACTGGGCCCTGTCCAAGGTGCGCGACGGCCGCACGCAGGTAGTGCTCAACACCTACGAAGCGATGCCGGGCAACTTCACCACCCAGCCGGATCTGCAGTTCCCCGCCGCCGAGATCATTGCCGGCGTGCGCACCGCTTTGGGCGGCCAGGAACCCTTGTTGCTGGATGCCACGCAACTGGCGACCGCGCTGCTGGGCGATGCGATCGCCAGCAACCTGTTCGTGCTCGGCTATGCCTGGCAACACGGACTGGTGCCGTTGTCGCATGCGGCGTTGATGCGCGCGATCGAGCTCAATGGTGCGGCGGTGGCGATGAACCAGCAGGCGTTTGCGTGGGGGCGGCTGGCGGCGGTGGATCTGCCGGCAGTGCGGCATGCGGCGGGCTTGCGTAATGTCGGCGAGCTTGCGCATGCGCAGGGCGAGACACCGCCAGCGCGCGCACCCGGCAGCTGGGAAGAACACGATCTCGGCGGGCAAACTGCGCCGCGCGCGCTGGCGCAAAGCGACGGCAACACGCTGCATGGCGATGTCGATGCGCCGACGCATCCGCTCGACGACGAGCAGCTGGCGCAGTCGCTGGACGAAGCCATCGCGCGGCGCGTGGCGTTTCTGACCGACTACCAGGATGCCGCCTACGCGCAGCGTTATCGCAGCCTGGTCGAGCGTGTGCGCAGGCACGAGGCGCAACATGCGCCCGGCAGCAGCGTGTTGAGTGAGGCAGTGGCGCGTTACTTCTTCAAGCTGATGGCCTACAAGGACGAATACGAAGTGGCGCGCCTGTACACGCGCGGCGACTTCCAGCGCCGGCTGCAGCAGCAGTTCGACGGCGACTACACGCTGCGCTTCCACCTGGCACCGCCGCTGTTGGTCAGGAGGGATGCGCACGGCCATGCGATCAAGCGCGAATACGGGCCGTGGATGTTCACTGCGTTCAAGCTGCTGGCGCGGCTGAGATTCCTGCGCGGCGGCAAGCTCGATGTGTTCGGCTACAGCGCCGAACGGCGTGGCGAGCGTCAACTGATTGCCGATTACGTGGCGACAGTGGACACGCTGCTGGAACGGCTGGATGCCGACAACGTCGGCCTGGCGGCGCAGATCGCCAGCATCCCCGAACACATCCGCGGCTATGGCCATATCAAACACGCGCACCTGCAGGAAGCCAAGACACGCGAAGCGGCGCTGCTGGCGCAGTGGCGCAATCCCAAGGCATTGCATGTGGTGCAGGCGGCCTAAGACGGCACGGGCGGCCAGGTCAGCGTTGCAGCGCTAAAACGTTGCGCGCTGATCGGTTGGCGCGTCGCCGGTAGTGCTGCAGTGGCAGGCTGGTGTGTTGTGGCTCGGATGTCGCGCAGCGGCCGCTGCTGTAGTACGTGATCGCGTTCGCGCATGACATCGGTCAACGCATGCTGGGTCAATGTGCTGTCGGCGCCATGATCAGCAGCGTCTCCCTGCCTCGCACGAACGGTGATGCGCACGCAAGGCACCGCCCGTCATTCGAAACGCCGACCACGCATCAGACGGACCGGGCCACGTACGGTGCCCAGGTCGACCACGTCACCGCGCTGGGTGATCTGTACCACGTCCCTGCTGGCCAGATCGGCGGCAACGCTGCGTACCTGCGGCATCAGCGCGCGCCAGCGCATTTCGTCCCCGCTGAGTGCGCGGGCAACCTCGGACGGGCAGATCGACTGCTCCGGCAGCCGACGCGCCAGCAGCGCGCGGATGGTCGCGACGATCTGCGCGTCGTCGATCCTTAGCACGCCAGATGCCAGAGGTCAGAGCGGGCGCAACACGCGTAGCCCGAACCAGTCCTTGGCGTCGTTCCAGCCGTGGGTGACCTTCAGCCCGGCGGCGGCGGCGAGTCCGGCAAAGCGCGCGTCGGTGTACTTGTAGCTGTATTCGACCTGCATCGCTTCGCCTTCGGCAAACGCGAATTCCTTCCCGCCCACCTGCACGCGCTGTGCGCGCTGGCTGATCAGGAAGGTTTCGATACGGCCACGTTCGCGCGCGTACACGGCGTGGTGGCGGAAGCCGTCCAGACCGAAGTCGCTGCCGATCTCGCGGTTGAGCCGCGCCAGCAGGTTCAAGGTGAACTCGGCAGTGACGCCGGCCGCATCGTTGTAGGCCGCCTCGATCAGCCCGGCATCCTTGTCCAGGTCGATGCCGATCAAGGCGCAGCCGTCGCTGCCCATGGTCTGGCGCATCGCATCCATCAACTCGACGGCGGCAGCGTCGGTGAAATTGCCCAGCGTCGAGCCGGGGAAGAACACCAGATGCCGGCGCGCCGGGCGCTGCGCATCGGGCAGCTGCAGCGGCTTGGTGAAGTCGGTGCACACCGGCAGCATCTGGATCTGTGGAAACTGCTGCGCCAGCCGCGCGGTGCTGTCGAGCAAGGCGGTGCGGGAGATTTCCAGCGGCGTGTAGGCCACTACATCGCGCAGCCCCTGCAGCAGCAACTCGGTCTTGCGACCGCTGCCGCTGCCGTATTCGACCACGTGCACGCCGGCGCCGATGGCCTGCGCGATCGCCGGCATGCTTGCTTCCAGCAACGCCAGTTCGGTGCCGGTGAGGTAGTACTCCGGCTGCCGGGTGATCGCCTCGAACAACTGCGAGCCGCGTGCATCGTAGAAATATTTCGACGGCAGCGTCTTGGGCGTTTGCGACAGGCCGGCCAGCGCGTCGGCGGTGATGTCGTCCGGTTGCGGGCGCAGGTCGGTCAGCGCGGCGTGCGCGCGTTGCATGGCATGGGCGGCGGCGTTCAAGGCAGATCCTTGGCAAGGCGCACGCCGGCAAACTGCCAACGCGCATCGGAGGGGAAAAAGTTGCGGTAACTGGCGCGGACATGGCTGGCCGGGGTGGCACAACTGCCGCCGCGCAGCACCCATTGCGCATTCATGAATTTGCCGTTGTATTCGCCCAGCGACCCGGGCCACGGCGCAAAGCCGGGATACGGCAGGTAGGCGCTGCCGGTCCATTCCCAGACATCGCCGAACAACTGCTGCAGACCGGTATCCACCGCATCGGCGCCGCGCGGATGCAAGGCGTCGTTATCGACGAAATTGCCCTGCACCGGCACACCGGTGGCGGCCTGTTCCCACTCGGCTTCGGTGGGCAGGCGCGCGCCGGCCCAGCGCGCGAACGCATCGGCTTCGAACAGGCTCAGGTGGCATACCGGCGCATGCGCATCGCGCGGGCGCCAGCCATCCAGGGTGAACTCTCGTCCGTCCGCATCCCAATACAGCGGATGCTGCCAGCCTTGCGCCTGCACCATCGCCCAGCCATCGCTGAGCCAGGCACCGGCACTGCGGTAACCACCGGCGTCGATGAACGCCTGGAACTCGGCGTTGCTGACCACGCGATGCGCCAACGCATGCGCACCGACCAGCACGCGATGACGCGGCGACTCGTTGTCGTAGGCGAAGGTGTCGGCCTGCGGCCATGCCGCTGCGCCGATCTCCACGATCTGTTCGTCGCGTGCCTGCCAGCGCAGCGTGCTGGCGACGGCGGCAGGCGGTGCCGGCGCATCGCGATACGCCGGCTGCAGCGGATTGCTCCACAGCGCGTGCTTGATATCGGTCAACAGCAATTCCTGGTGCTGCTGCTCGTGCTGGATGCCGAGTTGCACGATGGTGCAGGCCTGCGCATCCAACGTCCCATCACCCAGGCGCTGCTGCATGTGCGTATCGACCGCGGCGCGGTAGTCGCGCACCTGCTGCAACGACGGCCGCGACAACACGCCGCGGCGCGCGCGCGCATGCATCGGGCCCACGCTCTGGTAATAGCTGTTGAACAGAAAATCCCAGGCCGGGTCGAACACGCGGTAGGCCGGATCGGTCTGCAGCACGAAGCGTTCGAAAAACCAGGTGGTGTGCGCCAGATGCCATTTGCTGGGGCTGGCGTCCGGCATGCTCTGCACCATCGCGTCTTCGGCGCTCAGGGGTGCGGCGAGGCGATCGCTCAGCGCGCGGGTCTGCGCGTAGCGTTCCAGCAGCGTCAGCTGCTGTTGCTGGTGGTGGCCCAGCAGAGGTGAGAGTGCAGACATTGCCATATGCTTGAGGACCGCACGTGAACGCGCCGTGTCGGCAGCATGGCAGCCAGCGGTAAGCTGTCGCCATGTCCTCTTTTTCTTTGTCCAGCCTGCTCCCCACGCCCATCGCATGGGAACAACGTCAGCAGGCATTTGCGTTGCCTGCCGACATCACCTATCTGGATGCCGCCTCGCGCGGCCCGCTGCTGCGCGCAGTGCAAACGGTTGCGCATCAGGCGGTGGATGCACTGGCCACGCCATGGCGGTTGCCGTTCGATGCGTGGCTGCAGGACATCGAGCGTTTGCGCGCGCTCGCTGCAGGCCTGTTCGACGACGATGCCGACGGCGTGGCGATGCTGCCTTCGGCCGCGCATGGGCTAGCCACCGCCGCACGCAATCTGCCGTTGCAACGCGGCGAGGCGGTGTTGCTGCTGGAAGGCCAGTTCCCCTCCAACCTGCTGATCTGGCAACGCCGCTGCGACGAGGTGGGTGCGCATATCGTGGCGGTGTCCACGGCCGGTGGCGAGGGCTTGACCGAGGCGGTGCTGCAGGCCATCGCCGACACCGCGGCACTGCGCATCGTGACGTTGCCGCATGCGTACTGGCTCGATGGGCGACAGCTCGATCTGGACCGCATCAGCGCCGCGGTGCACGCACGCGGTGCGGCGCTGGTGCTGGACCTGAGCCAGAGCCTGGGCGTGCTGCCGACCGACCTGCCGCGCTGGCGGCCGGATTTTGTGGTCAGCGTCGGCCACAAATGGCTGCTGGGGCCGATGGGACTGGCCTGGCTGTGGGTGGCACCGCCATGGCGGGCGCAGGGCGTGCCGATCGAGGAACACTGGATCGGCCGCGATGCCGGCAGCAGCTGGGAATTTCCGGCCGCCAAGGCGCCGTCCTATCGCAGCGGGGCACGACGCTTCGATGCGGGCGGGGTTGCCGATCCGCTGCGGATTGCAATGGCGACGGTGGCATTGCAGCAGGTCGCTACCTGGCGCCCGGCGCGCATCGGGCAGGCGCTGGGCGCGCTCACCGCGCGCTGCGATGCGGCGCTGCGGGCACGCGGTCTAGGCAGTTGGTGCACGCCCACACACGCGCCGCATCTGACCGCCCTGCAGCCACCAGCGAACCAGCTGGAGGCCGTGGCGACAACGTTCGGCGAACATGGGGCGATCTGCACACGGCGGCACGGACGTCTACGGATCGCACCGCACCTGAGTGTCACCGGTGATGCGCTGTCAGGTCTGATCGCAGCGCTGCCAGAGCCATGACGCAGCGCCAGTAGGAGCGGACCCGGCCGCGACAGGGCGTTACCGAGTATTGTCAGGCGTTACCGGGATGACGCCATGTCCCGGTAACGCCCCGTCTCGGCAGGGTCCGCTCCTACGTGTTCAACCGCGTTGGCTGATGCGCAAGCCACGCGGCGTGACCCAGCGCTCCAGGCCTTCGAACACCGCCTGCACGATCAGCGCAAGCACCGCCGCGGGAATCGCGCCTTCCAGAATCAGGCCGATGTCGTCCAGGCGGATGCCGGTAAGGATCGGTTGGCCGTAGCCGCCTGCGCCGATCAAGGCGCCCAGCGTGGCGGTGCCCACGTTGATCACCGCAGCGGTCTGGATGCCGGCCACGATGGTGCGACGTGCCAGCGCCAGTTCCACCCGCCACAGGCGCGTCCATGCCGGCAGCCCAATCGCCTGGGCGGTCTGGCGCAACTCGCGCGGGATCGAGGTCAGCCCGGCATGCGTGTTGCGCACGATCGGCAGCAGGCTGTAGAGAAACAATGCGGCAATTGCCGGTCTGGCGCCGATGCCGAACAGAGGAATCATGAAGACGAACACCGCCAGCGACGGCAGCGTCTGCAATACACCGGTCAACGACAGCACCACCTGCCCGAGCCGCGGCCGCCGGGCCGCCAGCACGCCCAGCGGCAACGCGATCAGCAAGGCAAAGCCCAGCGAGATGCCGACCAGGGCCAGATGCTCGCGCGTATGCCGCAGCAGACGCGCCACACGCGAGTCGGCTGCCGATGCCGGCGCAACGCCCAGCCACTGCGCAGCCACCGCCGCCTCGGACTGACGCTCCAGCTTCACCTGCGCGTTGAGCCGCTGCATGGTCGCCTCGTCGATGCGCCCCTGCAGCCCCTGCAATGCCTTGAGCATCGCCGGTGAGCGCTGCGCCAGGTCCTTGCGATACAGGAACACCGCCTGGTAATCGGGAAAGTAATGGCGGTCGTCGCGCAGCACCTGCAACCGGTAATACGGAATTTCCGCATCGGTGCTGTACAGATCGGTGACCTCGATCGCCCCGCTCTGCAACGCGCGATAGGCCAGATCGTGATCCAGCCCGGTCGCGGTCTGCGGCAGTGCATACGCGGCGCGCACGCCGGGCCAGCCGTCGGCGCGCTGCATGAATTCGTTGCTCAGGCCGATGGTGAGCGATGGATGCCGCGCCAGATCCGACATCGAGGCGATGCCGAGCGCCTGCGCGCGCTCGACGCGCATGCCGAAGGCATAGGTGTTCTGGAAGCCGAGCGAATCGGTCATCGCCAGCCCGCGCGCGTCCAGTGCGGCGCGCAGTTTGGCCTGGCTGGCCTTGGGCAGCTGCAGCAGTTCCTGCGCCAGCGTGCCGGTGTATTCGGCGTACGCATCGATCTGCCCGGTCTCCAGCGCGCGCCACAGGATGCGCGTGCCACCGAGCTGCGCACGGTGTTGCACATCCACGCCGTCGCGCTGCCCGGCGGCGGTGGCGATCTCACCCAGCAGCACGGCCTCGGTGAAGTTCTTCGAGCCGATCGTCACCCGCGCGGCCTGCGCACCGACGCTTGCGATCAGCAGTGCAACGGCGAACAGCACGCGCGCGATCATGCGGCGTCGCCGATGCTGCGCTGCGCAGTGAGAAAGCGCTGCACGAACGGATCGGCCGGCTGTTCCAGCAGGCTGCGCGCACTGCCCTGCTGCACCACCTGGCCGGCGCGCATCAGTACCAGGGTGTCGGCCAGGTAGGCGGCTTCGGCCACGTCATGGGTCACCAGCACCACGGTCTTGCCGAGCTGGGCGAACAGCGCGCGCATCTGGGCCTGCAGGTCGTAACGCACGATCGGGTCGAGCGCGCCCAGCGGCTCGTCCAGCAGCAAGGCCGGTGGGTCCAGCATCAGCGCCCGGATCAATCCCACGCGCTGGCGCTGACCACCGGAGAGCTCGGCCGGATAGCGCGCCAGCAGCTCCGGCGGCAACTGGCATAGCGCGCACAAGGTCTGCAGGCGTTGATCGATGCGTTGCCGGGTCCAGCCCAGCGTCTGCGCCAGCAACACCACGTTGCTGCGTGCATCCAGATGCGGAAACAGCCCGCCTTCCTGGATCACATAGCCGATGCGCTGGCGCTGCGCCTGCAGGCTGGCGCGTTGCAACGGCGCACCATCGAAGGCGACCGTGCCGCTGTCCGGCCATTCCAGCCCGACCAGCATCCGCAGCACAGTGGACTTGCCGGCGCCGCTGGGGCCGATCAAGGCGGTGGTGATGCCGCTGGCGAAATGCAGCGAGACCGCGTCGAGGGCAATGGCCTGGCCGTAGCGCCGGCTGACCTGGTCGAGAGTGAACATGCGCTCGAGCTTGCCGAACGCAGCGTCAGACGCGCGCGAAGGTACGCATCAGCGCGGCGGCGCCAGCAATTCGCGTGCGCTCAGGTAGCCGTCGCCATTGGCGTCCTGCCGCGCGAAACGCTCTATCAGCGTGGCGCGATGCGCGGCACGGGTGATCGGCTTGCCGCGTCGGCCAGGCAGTTCACCGCCCTGCAACACGCCGTCGTGGTCCAGGTCGCGCTGATCGAAGGCGTAGCTCATCCACGCCAGGTATTCATCGCGACCGACGCGGCCATCGCCATCGGTATCCATGCGCTGCAGATACTGCTGGCTGTCCTGCACCTGGGCCTGCGCTTGCGCGAACACGGCCGGCCCGCACACACCACAGGCCATCACCAAACCGCGCATAACCGAACCATGCGCTCCGCGCGCACGCACATCAGCCCGCGTGCCGCCATGCTCACGACCCACTCAGCGCATAACCCTTCAACCGCGCCGCATAGGCCTGCAAGGCGGCGTTGCCGCTGGCTTCGGCTTCGTGGCACCACTGCTGCAGGTGCTTGAGCCGTTCGGACGCATCGTGGCTGCGCGCCTCCAGCACGGCGGTCAGGCGTGCGCGGTACTCCACCAGCGTGCGCATGCGCGGGCGCTCGGCCACCCAGTGCTGCAATTGCGCACGCGCATCGGGCTTGAGCCAACGCCCGTCATCGACCAGGCCCTTGCGCAGGCGCCGCGGCAGCAACTGCCGCAGCTTGGCGCCGGTAGCCGCGGCCTCTTCGCGCAGCGCCGGGGTGAACACATTGCGCTGGTAGTCGGTCATGGCCTGGAAGCGATGCGAGAGCAAGGCCTTGAGCGTGTCGGCATCGGGCACCGCGATGTTGGGGCGGATGTCCAGCGACGGCGCCACGCGCAACACCTTGGCCAGACCGATCGCCTGCAGCCCGCGAATGGCGACCCAGCCGATATCCAGCTCCCAGCGCCGCATCGAGAACCGCGCCGAACTCGGGAACGCATGATGGTTGTTGTGCAGCTCTTCGCCACCGATCCACAGCGCCCACGGCGTGAGGTTGGTGGAGGTGTCGGCCGATTCGAAATTGCGATAGCCCCACCAGTGGCCCAGGCCGTTGACCACGCCGGCGGCCCAGAACGGAATCCATGCCATCTGGATCGCCCATAGCGCGATGCCGGGCAAACCGAACAGCACCGCGTTGATCACCAGCAGCGCGATCGGGCCGGCATTGGCATGCGGGGTGTAAAGGTGCCGCTCGATCCAGTCGGTGGGCGCGCCCTTGCCGTACTGCTCGATGTCGGCACGCTGCGCGCGTGCTTCGCGGTACAGCTCCACGCCACGCCAGAACACCTGGCCGATGCCCTTGGTCTGCGGGCTGTGCGGGTCTTCCTCGGTCTCGACCTTGGCGTGATGCTTGCGATGGATCGCCACCCACTCGCGGGTGATCATCGAGGTGGTCAGCCAGGTCCAGAAGCGGAAGAAATGCGCCACCACCGGATGGAAGTCCACACCGCGATGGGCCTGGCTGCGATGCAGGTACAGGGTCACCGCGAAGATGGTGAGCTGGGTGAACACCAGCAGCACTGCCAGCATGCCCCACACGCCCAGCCCGGCCACGCCGGAGGTCAGCACGTCGATGATCGGGTCGGACAACATCGGCATCTCCACAGCGGCGCCATTGGGTTGGGTCGATGCAGACATGATGGGGGCGATGGCGGCAAACTTCACCCTTCGGATGCGTAGGGTGCGCCCTACATTCCTAAAGCGGTTCACACGCCACCTTTCCCCACTGCGCCTGATGTCACCCCTATGACGGTTACTGCCCAGATGTCCACCGATCCTGCTGCTGTTGCGAACGCCACCCCGTTGATCGAGCTCGACCAGGCCAGCGTGATGCGCGGCCAGGTGCGCGTGCTGCATGCGCTCAGCCTGCGCATCGCGCTGGGGCAGCACACCGCCATCCTCGGCCCCAATGGCTGCGGCAAATCCTCCTTCATCAAACTGATCACCCGCGAGCTGTATCCGCTGGTGCGCGCCGATGGCCAGGCAGCGGTGAAAGTACTCGGGCAGACGCGCTGGCAGGTGGATCGCCTGCGCTCGCAGCTGGGTATCGTCACCGGCGATCTCAGCGTCAACCTGGCCGACATGCCGGGGCTGGACGTGGAGAGCGCGGTGCTGTCCGGCTTCTTTGCCAGCTATGTGGTGCCGCCGCATCGCGAGATCAGCGACGCCATGCGCGCGCGGGCACGTGAGGCATTGGCCCTGGCGCGCGCCCTGCCGTTGCTGGACCGGCAGTTTGCCGAACTGTCGGCCGGCGAAACCCGCCGCGTGCTGATCGCGCGCGCACTGGTCAACCGCCCGCAGGCGTTGCTGCTGGACGAGCCGTCCACCGGCCTGGACCTGGTGGCGCGCCAGCACCTGCTCGACACCATGCGCCACCTGGCCCGGCAAGGCATCACGCTGATCCTGGTGACCCATCACATCGAGGAAATCGTGCCGGAGATCGCGCGGGTGATCCTGCTGCGTGCCGGCACCGTGGTGGCCGACGGTCCGCGCGACGCGCTGCTCACCGATGCCAGCCTGTCGGACGTGTTCGCCGGCCCGGTGCGGGTGCAGCGCGACGGCGAACGCTATTGGGCGACGGTCGGGGAATAAGCGCGAGGCCAATGCGGCGGTCAGCGTGACGGCGTTGTCGGAGGCAGGCGCCAACCACGCTCCGGCCCACTTCAACGCGATTGCCTGCTCACGACCGCCCTGGCGGCATGCAGGCCTGAGCGGCACGTGTGGGATATCTGCCCGGTGGCAACCACACCTGACCGCCCTCCCGGCATGACCTTGGACACGGGACGCGATCGCGGCGGCTGCGCTTAGACTCGGCGCACGCACAGACAGGAGGCGTCCCGATGGCCCAGTGGTATTTCCATGTTCCCGGACAGGCCGATCGCATCGGCCCACTCGACGACGCCAGCGCCCGCGCGCATGCCCAGCGCCAGCCCGACGCGCTGGCCTGGCGCGACGGACTCGATGGCTGGACGCCGGCCCGCCAGCTGGCCGAGCTGCAGGGTAGCGGCAGCCTGCCGCCACCGCTGACCGGCGCGGCCGGGCGTGCCGACGAGATCGACTACCGCATCGTCGGCAACGACATGCAGTTCGTCGAGGTCGAGCTGGACCCGGGCGAAAGCGCCATCGCCGAGGCCGGCGCATTGATGTACAAGGACGCCGCAGTGCAGATGGACACCGTGTTCGGCGACGGCTCGCATGCCGGCCAGAGCGGCGGCGGCGGGCTGATGGGCAAGCTGCTGTCGGCGGGCAAGCGCGTGGTCACTGGCGAGAGCATGTTCACCACGGTGTTCACCCATGCCGGCAACGGCAAGGCCAGGGTCGCATTCGCCGCGCCCTATCCGGGCACGGTGCTGGCGCTGCGCCTGTCCGAGCATGGCGGGCAACTGATCTGCCAGAAGGACAGCTTCCTGGCCGGCGCGCGCGGGGTGTCGTTGGGCATCGCGTTTCAACGCAAGATCCTCACCGGCCTGTTCGGCGGCGAGGGCTTCATCATGCAGAAGCTCGAAGGCGACGGCTGGGTCTTCGTGCATGCCGGCGGCACCGTGGTGGAACGCGAGCTCGGCCCCGGCGAACGCATCGATGTGGACACCGGCTGCGTGGTCGCCTATCACGCCGGCGTGGACATGGACGTGCGCCGCGTCGCCGGCCTGAAGAGCATGTTTTTCGGCGGCGAAGGCGTGTTCCTGGCCACCCTCACCGGCCCCGGCAAGGTCTGGCTGCAATCGCTGCCGTTCTCGCGCATGGCCGGGCGCATGCTGCAGGCCGCCCCGCAGGCCGGCGGCCAGCAACGCGGCGAAGGCTCGGTGCTGGGCGGGCTGGGGCGGTTGCTGGATGGGGATAACCGGTTCTGATGGTTGGGGTGAGGGTGTGGAGCGAAGCGGCGCCTGGATCGGGATGACACAAGGCTTCGCACGTACCCTCATCCGGCGCTGCGCGCCACCTTCTCCCGGTGGGAGAAGGGACGGCCGTTGCCTGCTACATCTGCGCTCTGCGCACGTTCCCGTCACCTCGCGCGCCGACCAGGCAGCGCAGCCACGGTGACGGCACGCGTGTATTCTCCCTCGCCTTCCATCCAACAGTCCGTCGCCATGACCGCGCTCCGCCGCCCCCGCTTTCTCGCCTTGATGTCCTTGCTCGGTCTGCTCTGCGCCTGCGGCGGCGAGCCGCGTCCGGCGGCACCGGCGCCGGTGGTGCAGGCGCCTTCTGCCGGCGCGCCCAAGCCGGTGAAGATCGGCGTGGCGCTCGGTGGCGGCGCGGCCAAGGGTTTTGCGCATATCGGCGTGATCAAGATGCTCGAAGCCAACGGCTTTGCGCCGGTGGTGGTGTCTGGCACCAGCGCCGGCAGCGTGGTCGGGGCGTTGTATGCCAGCGGCATGGATGCGTTCCAGATGCAGGAAAAAGCCGTTGCGCTCGACCAGACCAGCATCCGCGACGTGCGGATCTTTTCCGGCGGCCTGGTGCAGGGCCAGAAGCTGCAGGACTATGTCAATGAGCAACTGGGCGGCAAGCCGATCGACAAATTGCGCAAGCCGTTCGCGGCGGTTGCCACGCGGCTGGAAGACGGCGAACGCACCGTGTTCGTGCGCGGCAATGCCGGCCAGGCGGTGCGCGCGTCCAGCAGCATTCCCGGCGTGTTCGAACCGGTGACCATCGGCCAATACCACTATGTGGACGGCGGCGTGGTCAGCCCGGTGCCGGTGGATGCCGCGCGCCAGCTCGGCGCCGAATTCGTGGTGGCGGTGGACATCTCCAGCAAGGCCAGCGGCAAGAATCCCGGCGACCTGCTCGGCACCGTCAACCAGTCGATCTCGATCATGGGCCAGCGCCTGGGCGAGGCCGAACTCAAGCGTGCCGACGTGGTGATCCGCCCCAAGGTCAGCGACATCGGCTCGGCCGATTTCAACCAGCGTGGTGCGGCCATCCTGGAAGGCGAACGGGCCGCGATGGCGGCGATGCCGCAAATCCGCGCCAAGATCGCGCAGTTGCAGGCGCAGCGCAGCAGTGCCCCGCGTACTGCCGCCGAGCAGGCGGCCGCCGCCAAGGCGGATGCGTATCGGCGCTGTCTGGAAGAGCGCTCGCGCTGGCAGAAACTGCGCGGCAAGGACGAGGCCTGCGTGGCGCCGTGAGGCGGATGCAGTGCGAGGAAATGCGGAGGTGATGCGGGTACCGCGCAAGGCCATACGGAGCTGAGCGGGTGCGGCGCGCCTGTTGCGAGACGCACGCTTTTAGAGCCGATGCGTCGGGCAACTGCGTTGTTCATGCCTGGTGTCGATGCACCGAGCGTGTGCCGGGCGGGGTCGCGGCCTGGGGCGCGCTGACGACGTGTCGGAACTGGGTCGCGGCCGGGTCCGCTCCTACGGTGACGGGGCGGTCTTTGGTGTATTGGGTAACGTCGGCACGGCCAGTACCGCTCCTGTAGGAGCTGCCCTGGCCACGATGCCTTACCGGTAACGCATCCGCATCATCGGCAACGCGTCAATAGCGCCAACGCAACGACACGCTGACAAAACGCGGTTCGCCATAATTCTGGTAATCCAGGTTGGCCCAGTAGGTCTTGTCGAAGGCGTTGCGTACCGCCAGCGTGGCGGTCCATTGATCGCTGATGCGGTAGTTGGCGTTGAAGTGCACCAGTGCGTACGCGTTCTGCACCACGGTCACCGGCGTGGTGGCGCCGCTGCCGTCGCCGGTGGGGCGCTCGATGTTGAAGCCGCGCACCGCGCTCTGCCAGCTGACGCCGCCGCCGATGCTCAGGCGCTCCCAGGCACCGGGCAGGCGCAGCTGCGTGGACAGCTGCAGGTAATCCTCGGGCAGGTTGGCGTAGATCGCATCGGTGGGCGGGCGCGTCACCTTGACGTGGGTAAAGCCGGCATTGACGGTCCAGCCGGGCAGGATCTCGCCGTTGACATCCATTTCCCAGCCACGGCTCTTGGTGCCGTTGATGCCGATGTAGGCCGAGTTGCCGTCCGGCAGCGAGGATTCCGGCTGGGTCATGTCGCGCACGGCGAAGTTGTCCTGCTTGGCCTCGAACACAGCGGCGGTGGCCATCGCATGGCCGTCGAGCAACTGCGCCTTGATGCCGGCTTCCAGGTTGGAGCCTTCCACCGGGGCGAGCAGGTTGTTGTCCTTGTCGCGGTAGTTCTGCGGATTGAAGATTTCGGTGTAGCTGGCGTAGAGCGACACCTCCGGCACGATGTCGTAGACCACTCCCACGTACGGGGTGACTTCGTCGCTCACTTCATAGCGGCCGCTGGTGCCGGTATAGGCGCCACTGGTGTCGAAGGCCTGAGTACGGGTTTCCCAGGAGCTCAGGCGGGCACCGGCGATCAGCGACAGCGGGTCGGCCAGACGCAAGCGGGTCGAGGCATACACGCCACGCTGCGTGGTGCGCGCTTCGCTGCGGCGGCCGCTGCGCGCATAGGTCACCTCGGACGCATTGCCATCCCAGTTGCGGATGTTGGGGATGAAATAGCAACGTTCGCCATCGCAGGTGGCCCAGTCATCGGGATAGGTCTGCGCGACGCCGTAGGAGGTCGACTGCAGATCCTGCCAGCTGCCGCCGATCACCACATCGTGCTGGCGGCCGAACAACGAGAAACCGCCGGATAGATACACATCGACGCCATCGCGGGTATCGCTGGTTTCGCCAACGCCGGTGCGCAGGAACATGCCGCTGCCGTCAGCGGCCGGATAGCCGGTGCCATAGACGCGCAGGCTCTGCACATCGCCCTTGGTGTGCGCGTAGTTGACGCGCAGCAACCAGTCCTCGCCGAAGCGCTGCTCAAGATTGGCGAAGGCGGTGCTGGTTTCGCGCTGCCAGCGGGTCCACTCCGGCGCCAGGTTGGTGGAGCGCGACAGGTTGGCCAGCGAACCATCGGCGGCGAAGAACGGCACCGTGCCCCAGGTCGAGCCGACCGGGCTGTTGTCCTGGCGCTGATACCCGACGGTGAGCGTGGTGCTGTCGGTCAGGTCGCCTTCCAGCACCGCCATGCCCGACATCTTGTTGTCGTGGTAACGGTCGTAGTAGTAATCGCGATCCTGCCAGGCCGCCACCACGCGGCTGCGCCAGCGCCCGTCTTCTGTCAGCGGCGCATTGACGTCGGCCTGCATGCGGCGGAAATCCCAGGTGCCCGCACTCACCGCGAACGAGGCGTCGAAGTCCTTGCCCGGGCGCTTGCGCAGCAGGTTGACTGTTGCCGAGGGAATGCCGGCGCCGGTGAGCAGGCCGTTGGCGCCGCGGATCACCTCGATGCGATCGTAGAAGACCGTGTCGTATTCCTGATTGGTCGCGCCGCTGTAGGTGGGCAGGCCATCGACCTGGAAGTCGGTGATCTGAAAGCCGCGCGCGAAATATAGCGGGCGCTGGGTGTCGTAGAACGACACGTTGACGCCGGTGACGTTGCGCATCACATCGTCGATGCTGAACAGCGATTGCTCTTCCAGCCGCTGCAACCCGATCACGCTCACCGATTGCGGCGTTTCCTGCAGGGTCAGCGGCAGGCGCGTGGTGGTGGCCGGCTGTGCGCGGCTCACCGCGCCGTTGACATTGACCTGGTCCAGCGTCTTGGCATCGCTTGCATCGGCGGCGGCACTGTCGGCACGGGCAGCGCAGGGCGTCAGCGCCAACGCGCACAGCAAGGCAGCGGACAACGTGGCCAGGGGAGCGGAAATCGCGGGCATTGGAGGGTTTCTCATCGATCGGTGCGGGACGCGTGGCGTCACGGGGCAGGAAAGCGCAGGCATGCGCGGCGCGTCCCACTCGGGCGACGAGCTGGCTGGCCCTGCCGGGCTGGCGGATCGACGAGGAGACATGCCGGACGCGGCCGGATGTTAGGTAAATGTAAATCGTTATCGTTTGAGAGGCAAGTCACAGTGCGTGCTTGTCCTGCAGCCCGCCGGATCAGCCCAGATGCGAGAGCGGCAAGCCTTCCGGCGCTTTCACCGTGCGCAGGACGAAGCTGGAATTGACGTCGGACACACCGGTCGCGTTGAGCAGGCGGTCGAGCAGGAAGCGCGAGAAATGCTCCAGGTCGCGTACCTGCACCTGCAGCAGGTAATCCATGTCGCCGGTGAGCGCCCAGCAGGCCACCACCTCGTCCCAGCCGCGCACGCCGTCAGCGAAATGTTCGATATCGGCCTGGCCGTGCTGCTCCAGCTGCACCCGCACGAAGGCCTGCAGCCCCAGCCCCAGTGCCTTGGCATCCAGGCGCGCGCCATAGCCGGCGATGATGCCGGCCGCCTCCAGCCGCTGGGTGCGGCGCAGGCAGGCCGAGGCCGACAGGTTGACCTGCACCGCCAACTCCGCATTGCTGCTGCGCCCCTGCGTCTGCAGCAGGGCGAGCAGGCGCAGATCGGTGCGGTCCAGGGCGATTGGCTGGTCCATATGTTGCGCAGCAGCAGCGAGTGACGCACGAATCTTGCGCCCTGAAGCATCGGACACGCAAGATTCGCAATCCCGTTGCGCGGCCATCCGGCTAAGGTGAGCGCTGATCATCGGGAACCGCCGCCGCATGAACATCGCACCGCAACGCGTCGAGAATCAGCTCACCGACAAGGGCTATGTGCCGGTCTACACCACCGCCGTGGTCGAGCAGCCGTGGGACGGCTACAGTGCCGACGACCACGCCACCTGGGGCACCCTGTATCGCCGCCAGCGCGCGCTGCTGGTCGACCGCGCCTGCGACGAGTTCCTGCAGGCGCAGGATGCGATGGGCATGGGCGAGACCCACATTCCGCGTTTCGATGCGCTCAATGCAGTGCTGCAGGCGGCCACCGGCTGGACCCTGGTCGGCGTGCAGGGCCTGCTGCCGGAGCTGGATTTCTTCGAGCATCTGGCCAACAAGCGCTTCCCGGTGACGTGGTGGATCCGCCGCCCCGATCAGATCGACTACATCGCCGAACCGGACCTGTTCCATGACCTGTTCGGGCACGTGCCGCTGCTGATGAATCCGCTGTTTGCCGACTTCATGCAGGCCTATGGCCGTGGCGGGGTCAAGGCGCACGGCATCGGCGCGGACGCGCTGCAGAACCTCACCCGCCTGTATTGGTACACGGTGGAATTCGGCCTGATCGCCACGCCGCAGGGGCTGCGCATCTTTGGTGCCGGCATCGTGTCGTCCAAGGGCGAATCGCTGCATGCGCTGGAATCACCGGCGCCCAACCGGATCGGCTTCGACCTGCAACGGATCATGCGCACGCGCTACCGCATCGACAGCTTCCAGAAGACCTACTTTGTCATCGACAGCTTTGCGCAGTTGATGAGTGCCACCGCGCCGGATTTCACCCCGATCTATGCCGATCTTGCGCAGCAGGCGCAGGTGCCGGCCGGCGCGGTGCTGGAGACCGATCGGGTCATCCAGCGCGGCAGCGGCGAAGGCTGGAGTACAGACGGCGACGTGTGAGGCTGCACCGACTCGACACCACCGCCGAGCCGGACTATGGTCAAACCTCCCCACACCGCCTTCGCTCAATGGACCTGACGCAGCTTCGCATCCGGCGCTTGGAGCTGGACGACACCCGCCTGCTGTTCACCCTGGCCAACGGCATCCGCATCGACGAGCCGATCCAGGCGCATCGGCTGTTGTTCAAGGCAGCGCCGCCGCAGCGCGCGCAATGGCAGCTCACCGACGACGGCTTCGGAGTGAACTGGCCGGCAGTGGCGCCGCCCACGGCAGACGGGCTACTCAACATGCCCGAGCTGTTGTGGCGCCGCCGCAGCGCACGCGCGCAAACCAAGCTGAGCGCGCTGCGCGGGCGCATGGAAGCCTTGTCGCCGGGCGAGCGCGAGCTGGTGGCCTTGGCACGGCTGGATGCGGACATGAGCGAGAGCGGCTATGCACGCTATTTCGACCGCTGGGATGCCGCCACCCGACGTGACGCATTGCAGGGGCTGGGCGCGATGGGCGCGGCGCAGGCGCGCCAGGCGATCGAAGGCCTGGGCACGGTGTTCGAACGCCTGGAAGAAGATCCCAACCTGCTCAGCATCGAAGACATCCTCGATGCCATGAGCGAGACCGACCGCCAGCGCGTGGATGGCTGGGAAGAGGTCTACTACCGCCGCTGCGGCGAACTGGCCCGGCTGGGGCTGACCCACTACGGGGTCGACAAGGCCTAAGCACGCGGGCGCTCGCCGCCTGGCGCTATGCGGTGATGCCGCGCATCGACGATGCAAGCGCTGTCAGGTGCGCGCACCGACTGTCCGTCGTCGACTTGCGAACACCGCTGCGCACCCGGGCAGGCTCACTGGCTGCGCGGCAGCCGTTGGCCACGCGGACGCCGGCCCAACGGCAATGACAGGGTGAACGTGCAGCCCTTGCCGATCCCGTCACTGCTGGCGGTGACGCTGCCGCCGTGCGCCTGGACGATCTGCCGCACTACCGCCAGGCCGATACCCAATCCTGCACCGTTGAATCCGATCGCATGCGTGTCCTGCATGAACGGCTCGAAGATGCGCTGCAGCGCATCGTTGTCGATGCCGATGCCGTTGTCGCTGACCACGATGATGGCGCGGCGCCCGTGCAGGCTCAGCTGCAGGCCGATGCTGCCGCCTTCGGGAGTGTATTTGGAGGCGTTGTCCAACAGGTTGCGCAGCACTTGCGACAGGCGGACACCGTCGCCGTGCAGCAGGATCGGCTGCGGCGGCAATTGCAGCGCAAACGACTGCTGACGTGCGGTGATCAGTGGCGCACACGCTGCCGCCGCGGCCTCGACAACCGCGTGCAGATCGATGGATTCCTTGAGGATGCGCAGTTTCCCGGTGCGCACGCGCGACAGGTCGAGCAGATCGCCGATCAGGCGGGTCATGTGCTGCACCTCGTGCTCGATGATGTGCCGCATCGGAAGCGACTCCACGTTGGGCAAGCTGTTGAGCATCGAACTGGCAGCCAGGATCGGCGTCAGCGGATTGCGCAATTCATGCGCGACGAATGCGAGCATCTCGTTCTGTCGTTGCACCCCTTGCTCGGCTGCCGCATGCAACTGCTGGGCATTCAGCGCAGCCAGAATCAAGGCGCTGTTGGCCTGCCGCAACGCGTCGTGCGGATCGTCCGGCAGCGGCTGCGGATCTGCAGCGGCCGGCACTGGACCGGAGTGCTCCAGGTCTAACGCCATGCAATCGCGGTAGAACATGAAACGCGCCGCGACATTGCGCTTGGCGCAGTACATCGCATCGTCTGCATGCTGCAGCAGCGTCATTCCGGTCTCGCCATCGTCCGGATACATGCTGATGCCGATACTCGCACCCAGGTGCAGCTCGTGCTTGCCGACCAGGCAGGGCGCATCCAGGCTCTGTACCAGCTCGCTGGTAATCGCCGCAGCCGCGTCGTGGCTGTCGACACCATCCAGCAACACCACGAATTCGTCGCCGCCATAGCGCGCGACGATGCCCGAGGGCGCCGCTGCCGCTGTCAGCCGTTGCGCGGCCAGACGCAGGAATTCATCGCCGGTGCTGTGCCCGAACAGATCGTTGATGCGCTTGAAATCGTTCAAGTCCACAAATAGCAGGGCAATCCGCGTGCTCTGGTGCTGCGCGGCGACGATGGACTGTTCCAGCCGTTCGAACAGCAGCGCGCGGTTTGGCAACTGGGTCAACGGATCACGGTTGGCGTTATGCGCCGCTTCGCGCAATGCGTGCGCGTGATCGTCCAGCTTGGTGTGCGCCAGCAACGAGGACAGCACCAGCTGTTCGTTGGCGGCCTGCAGGTCGCTGTGCAGCGCAGACGGCAACTGGCTCTTTAGACGCGCCAGGTCCTGATGCAGATGCCGCAGTTGCAGCCTGACGCTGCGTGCCTGCCGCCGCAGCTCCGACAGCTCGCGCCTGGCGAGGTCCGTCTCGGCGTTGCGGGGCGGCTGCTCCATGCTCATCCGCCGTCGGCGGCAGCCGGCTTGCGGGTGGACCGGCCGCTGAGCAGGCCTTCCTGCTGCAGCAACGGCGCACCGAGATGCAGACCGGCCTGATCGATATGGAATTCGCGCAGCTCGTCCGAATGCGCGCTGGCCCGTACCTTGACCACCGCCAGGATGCGCCGCAGCCGGCTATCCACTTCGACGTAGCGTTGCACGATGATCGCGTCGGTCATGAACGCCGTCCCGTAGGGGCTGAAGCGCAGATCGGTGTAGCGGTCCTCCAGTTCGGAGGTCATCAACACGGTCACGCCGGTGCCGGCCAGGGCCACCACCAGGCGCGACAGGGACTCGCGGAAGTCTTCGCGAAACGTGGGCGCCAGCGCCAGCTCGAATGCGGACAGCGAATCGATCACCACGCGTGTGGCACCGAGTCGAGCGATTTGCTGCAACAGCAGTGCCAGGATCTCGTCGATCGACAGGTCCGGCGCGCGGCTGTCCACCACACCGACCTGACCGCTGGCGATCAACGCCGACAGCGCCGGCACGCGCGAACGCGGGCCATGCTGTTCGAAGCGCGCCAGCACACCGGTTTCGCCATTGCGGGCACCTTCGGCCAGAAAGGCCGCTGCCAGCAGGCTCTTGCCCGACCCGGACGGCCCGGCCACCAGCAGCGAATAGCCTTGCGGCAATCCGCCGCCAAGCATGGCATCGAGACCGTCGATTCCCATGCCCAGACGTGGTGCCAGGCGCGCCGGCCGTTCGTCCTGGCGGCCACCGGCACTGGGGATCGGCGCGAACACGCGCAGGCCCGCGCTGTCGATGCGGAAGCTGTGCAAGCCCGGCAGGGACGGCCTGCCGCGCATCTTCATGACCTCCAGCTTGCGCACCATCGAATTGCGCTGCACGCTATGGCGCAACCAGATCAGTCCGTCGGCAACCGTGAACACCGGGTTGGCATCGGTCTCCACGAAGTACTCGCCGATCAGGAAGGTGGTGGATTGCCAGCTGGTCATCAGCATGCCCAGCTGCTGCACGAAACGCTGCAGGTTGTTGTGCACGTTGCCGTCGGCATTGCTGGCCAGCACCACCGAACGGAACGAATCCACGAACACCATCGCCGGCCGATGCGCCTGCACTTCGGCCACGATGCGCAGCAGCACCTGGTCCAGATCGCCGGCCAGGGTTTCTTCGGACAGATTGATGAAATGGATCGCGCTATTGATCGCCTCGGCATCGAAGAAGTCGAACTGCTGCTGGTAGCGCAGCATCTTCAACGGCGGCTCGCCCAGTACGGTGAAATACAGTGCAGGACGCTCGGGCGTTGCCAGTGCAAACATCAGCTGATGCGCCAGCGTGGTCTTGCCGCACCCGGGTGGGCCGGCGATGAGATTGAACGAAAACTCGGGCAATCCTCCACCCAGCACCTCGTCGAGCCCGGGCACTCCGGTCTGCAGACAGTGGATGGCGACTTTGCTGCTCATGGAATGTCCTGCGCGGAAAATCCGCTGGAAAAAGTGACCCAGACCGAGCGCAACAACCGCTCGGTCAAGGTTGGGCCGATCATGCTGACCAGCACCGCATGGAAGGTGTGCACGAAGGCAGCGCCGCCAGCAGCGGCCATCTCCGTACTCTGTTGACTCAGCACAACGCCGACGGTCTCGACAGCATTGCGGTCATCGGATGCCTCGACCGCAGCGAAGGCCTCGTCCAACCATGGAAAATCGTCCTTGGTCAGAAACAACGCACGCTTGAACAGCGCCGCGACACCGCGCGGCCCAAGGATGGGCGCCAGCACCTTTTCGATTTGCTGCAACATCGCCACGACGGTGGACGCGATCGTCGATGCTTCAGCACCCGCAGCGGCCTGTCGTTCAAGAATCGCTACGGCTGCGGCAAGTGCAGGATGATCCATGCCTATGCGCGCGCCTGCGTGAGTGTCGGTCCACTGTATACCTTTCTCGCAGTCGCAGACCGATCGCGAATGAGGCACCTGCATGAGGCTGCTCGCCGACGCGCTGCGCACGCAGCACGCGAAAGCGAACCCATGCCGTCTGCTCGGCAACGTGCCTCAGCCGGGCTGATGCGCAGTATCCGCACGCCACGATGCAGCGCATTGGCTTGCTGGTGCCAGCCGTGCTTTGTGATCTGATCACGGTAAGAACGATGCTGCGTGCGCGATCACTTGCGAGGCTTTAGTTGACTCGCCGCCTACGCTGCAATGCAGATACCCCGCAGCCACTGACGACATGTCTGACGCACTGTCACCGCACTGCGTCGACGATGACGCTGCAACGCTTGTGCATGCCTCGCGCACCGTGGTCACGCGCTGGCAAACGATGACGCGCGCCGCTCACAGCCGGCATTGCGCATCATCCACGCCCGGGACGCGCTCCCATTGCCAGGTGTCCACTTGCTCGCCACGTGGCAGATAGTCCAGATCGAACTCCTTGCCGTCGCGGCGCAGGCGCAGCATCAGGTGCTGGGTCTGATTGCCCTGGATGCCGTCCTGCGGCACCGGCCGCACGATCTCGTCGCCATTGCGTACTCCCGCCTGCGCGGCCGCCGACTCCGCCATCAGGCCGCGCACGATGCGCCTGGGTTCGGCCAGCACCGCCGGCTCGAATCCCAGCACATAGCGCCGCAGTGGCTTGCTGGTCCTGCGAAAGCACGGCCCGAACGCATCCGATGCCGGCAGCGGCGCAGTTCCGGCCAGGAAGGCATGAAAGTCCTGCACCGCCGCCTCGCCCAGCTCTGCCTTCAGCAGGGCCTCCCAATCCGCCTGCGTCGCCTCGCGCTGCTGCCCGATCGCCAGCAGCGCACGCAGCAGGTCATCCAGCGAACGCTTGCCCTGCGATCGCTTGCGTAGCGCGTCGTTGACCGTGGCCAGATACAACATGCCGCGGTCGTAGGCGAGCGTGCGGATGCGGGTGTCCTTCCAGAATCCCTCATCGATGCGTGCGTTCGGCAGGTTTCCCAGCGCATTGGTGTAGTAACGCGCTGCGGTCATGTTGAGCGTCTCCAGAAACTGCTGCGGGGTAAGCAAGCCGAATCGCAGCGGCAGAAGCGCCTCGTAAAACACCGCCGAGCCCTCGCTGAACCAGGTCGTGGACTCGGGCCCGTGCCGGGACAGGTGCGGCTGGTAGGTATGGAACATCTCATGCGACAAGGTGATCTTGATCAGATCCAGATCGGCACCATCCCCTTCGCCATAGGTAGTGACGAAGGACTGGTTCAATGCGGTCCCGCCGCCGGCGTTGACCGGGTTGTAGCGCAGGAAGATCGTGTAGGGCCTGGATTCGGGCTGCGGAAACAGCAGCTCGAACTGGTCGTGCAGCTTGCCCACCCAGGCGGACAACGCGGTCGCATCGAAGGGCGGTTGCCCCTGCCAGGCGACCGAAAACCCGTCCGCCCGCGGCACGCTCGGCCAGCGTCCAACCTCGCCGGCCATGAAGAACACGCCGGACAAGCTGTCGTTGTCGATCTGCGCGACCTGCACGGTCCCCTCGCCGAACGAGCTCACTCCCTTGGCGCCATCGGGCAGCTGCGACAGATCCCAGCGAATGGTCAGCGCGTAGGCCTGCTCCTGCGACGGCAGCGCCAGGAACATGCTCGACAGCGCAGAAAAGGCATGGGCATCGTTGCGGAACGAAATTGGCGGTGCCGGGCCGCGCGGTGGCCGGGTTGCATTGGCCGGGACGCGGTAGTGCAGGCTGAGCGGGCCGCTGAGCGCACGTGGCGCGATCCAGACGCGCAGCGGGCCCTGGTCACCGCTCTCCTGCGCCGTGGCTGCGCGTCCGGCAAGCTGCACCGTCCCCTGCGCATCGGTGGCTTCGATCGCGGCAATGTGCTCGGCAGCGGTGTCCCCGTTTTCCACCTGCATCGGCAACTGCACCACGATGCCGCCGCGCGCAACGCGAAGCGTCGCCAGGCGCAGACGCACCTCCAGCGTGCTCACTTCGCCCTTGACCGCATGCGGTGCCAGCTCCAGGTCCAGCGCAAGCGGAGCAGGCGCCGCTGGCACCGGGCTGGCCAGTACGCCGGTTGCCAGCGTGAGGAGTACACACAGCAGCGACCAGGGAGTTTTCATGCGCGTCGGGCGGTTGGGGATGGCCGATCATGCCGCCGGTCGGGGCCGCCTGCCAGCATGTCGAAGGTCATGCGGCGCACCGCGCGGCGCTGGCTGCAGGCCTGGACCGGGTGACACCGGGGTCACTGCGATGGATCGCCGGGCATCAACTGGGCGGCGCATCTGCAGTGCCGACATGTGCGATGCGCCGAGACGAGGGTTCACCCTGCCGGCTTGGAGAGATAGGCCAACAGCAGCACGAGTGGTTCTTCGCCGGTTTGCTGCAACGCATGGGTGCTGCCCGGGCGCGTCAGCAGCGCATCGCCTGCGGTGACTTCGTATTGCTTGCCATCCAGCGCATACAGCCCACGCCCGCTGATGATGTAATAGATCTCGTCCTTGTCGTGCAGGTGCAGGCCGATGCCGGCGCCTTTGTGCAGCACGCGTTTGCGCAGCACGAACTGCAGCTGCGGTGCGTCGGCAAAGAACGGATAGGCCGTGGTGGGGCCGGCGCCGCCGTGCGGACCGGGTTGTGGGCGTGCCAGCTCGCGTTCGTGCACCACCAGCGAGGGGTGCGCCTGCGCCGCGCGTTGGGCGGCGGTGTCGGGAGCTGCGCCGCAATCGGCATCGCGGCGCAGCTGTTGTTTGAGATCGGGTTGCAGCTGCACCCAGCCCTGCACGACCAGGCAGGCCACGGCCGTGGCGCCGGCGCGGCTGAAGTGGGTGCCGTCGGCTTTGCCTTGTGCGGGAACGAAGAGGAAATAGGGTCTGGCCGCCTGTTCGCCGAGGGCGCGGATCCAGGCGCTGGAACTGGCGTCGAGATCGATCAGGCCGACGTGTTCCTGCGCGGCGAGTTGCTGCATGGCCAGGGTGTAGCGGCCGTGGGTGTCGAGCAGCGCACCGAAGTCATAGAGCAGGCGGGCCGCGGGCGTGATCAGGATCGGCGTGGCGCCCTTGTCGCGCGCAGCGGCAATGTAGCGGCGCAGGAACTGTACGTAGTCGCCTTGCGCGTCGGTATAGCGGGTGGGATCTTCGCGTTTGGCGTCGTTGTGGCCGAACTGGATCAGCAGGATGTCGCCACGTTGCAGCTCCGTTGCGATCGTGTCGAGGCGCCCTTCGGCGATGAAACTGCGGGTGCTGCGGCCACCCTTGGCATGGTTGCGCACCTGCCATTGCGCCGGGTCGAACCATTCCTGCAGCATCTGGCCCCAGCCGGCTTGCGGCGCGCGCTCCGGGCCGTATTCGGCGGCGGTGGAATCGCCGGCGATGAAGATGCGATGTGGATCGGCACGTGCGTTATTTGCGCAGAGCAGCAGCAATGCGAACAGCAGCAGACGCATGGTGGGCTCCGGGAACAATGCTAAGTACACGACGCTGTTCCTTCTCCCATTGGGAGAAGGTGCCCGAAGGGCGGATGAGGGCGCGGCGGCACAGGAAATGTTGGACGGCCGTACTGTCGTCTCAAGCCTTTCAAGCCTTCCCGTTCAGGCCAGCTGTCCTCCGCCGCGGCCTCACCCCAACCCCCGCTCCGCGCGCCGGCCCGCGCCGGCAGCGCGGGCTCCAAGGCACGCGCGCCAGTGGCGCGCGAACAGTGTCCTCTCACCCCGCGGGAGGAGGGCTTTAGGCGTTACGCTGCTGCGGCGGCGGCTTCGGGCTTGCCCACTACGCCAGCGACGAAGGCGCGGATCTCGGCGTCCTGTGCGTTGTCGAAGAAGCATTGCTGGAAACGCTCGCCGCCCACGGCCTGCTTGATCAGCTCCGGGTCGATCGCGCGCAGGCCGTCCAGGTAGGACTTGGCGGTGGCCTGCTTGAGCTGGGTCAGGATGCCGGCATTGGCCGCCTGCGATTCGCGACGCTCGGCCGGGTAGCCCAGACCACGCTCGCCGCTAAAGGCCTTTTCGAAGATGTAGCGCACGTTGATTTCCGCGCCCCAGCCGTAGCCCTTGGCGAATGCCAGCGACAGCGCATTGCCGTTGTTGACCTGGGCGAACAGGTAGGCGTCGGTCGGCTCGATGCAATAGCCGCAGAACACGCCCGGATGCGCATTGAGCGACATCATCGCGCCCTGCCCGGTACCGCAGCCGGCGACGACGAAGTCCACGGCCTTGGAGTTCAGCAGCAGGCTGGCGACGATGCCCAGGTGGATGTAGGTCAGGCGGTGGTCGTTGTCACCGTCCATGCCGACGTTGAAGACGGTGTGGCCCTGCTCGCCGGCGACGTCGTTGAGCTGCTGCAGGATCACCGGGTTCTTGCCGGCCTGACTGAACTCATTCATAAGTGCGATTTTCATGGGAATGCTCCGATTGGGTTTGGGGACGTTGTTTCGAATGTGGGATGTGGAATGTGGCGGGTGTGTGCGCTTGGGTGCTGTCTTGATCCGCTTTTCCAGTGCCTTGTCCGGGAGGGATCAAGACGCTGATCGACAACGGACGAAACGTTGCGGGGCCTGCAGCGCGCGTTTGCTCGATGTACGTGCCTGCCGACCCTCATCCGCCCTTCGGGCACCTTCTCCCGGAGGGAGAAGGAAAGACGCAATGCCTGAAGGAAAGCGCGTTTGACTCAGCGTGCCAGCCAGCCGCCGTCCACCGGGATGATGGCGCCGTTGACGTAGTCCGAGGCGCTGCTGGCCAGGAACACCGCAGTGCCGCCGAGGTCGGCCGGTACGCCCCAGCGTGCGGCCGGGATGCGGTCCAGGATGGCCTTGTTGCGGTCCTGGTCGGCACGCAGCTGGGCGGTGTTGTCGGTGGCCATGTAGCCGGGCGCGATGGCATTGGTGGTCACGCCCTTGCTGCCCCACTCGTTGGCCAGCAGGCGGGTGATGCCGGCGATGCCGGACTTGCTGGCGGTGTAGGACGGCACGCGGATGCCGCCCTGGAACGACAGCATCGAGGCAATATTGATGATTTTGCCGCTGCCCTGGGCGATGAAATGGCGGCCGGCGGCCTGCGCCATGAAGAACGCCGACTTGAGGTTGACGTTCATCACGTCGTCCCAATCCTGCTCGCTGAAATCCACCGCGTCGGTGCGGCGGATCAGGCCGGCGTTGTTGACCAGGATGTCCAGGCGACCCAGGCCGTCCAGCGTTTCCTTGAGGATGCGCTCGACCGGCTCGACGCTGATCAGGTTGGCCTGGATGGCAATGAAGCGGCGGCCCAGGCCCTTGACCAGTTCTTCGGTCTCGGTCGGCGCCTGGATGCCGGCGGCGGCGATGTCGGCGCCCGCCTGTGCCAGTGCCAGCGCGATGCCCTGGCCCAAGCCCGTGTTGGCACCGGTGACCAGTGCGACCTTGCCTTCGAGACTGAACGGATTGCTCATTACCTTATTGCTCCTGCTGGATGTGCCACGTTGTGATGAGTGAGCCGCGCGGCGCGCGGCAGAATGCGTTGATGTCGTTTGGACTGCTGCGTCGCCAACGCCTGAGGTAGAGCGCGCTGCCGTTGCCGGTGCCGACCTGGATCGCAGGCGTACCGACCCGAACGATGGCGAGAAACGGGCTTACTTGAGCTGGCAGATGTCCAGCACGTGCATGTCGGTGTAATCCAGGTTCTCGCCGCCCATCGCCCAGATGAAGGCGTAGTTGCTGGTGCCGGCGCCCATGTGGATGGACCACGGCGGCGACACCACCGCTTCGTTGTTCTGGATCACGATGTGGCGCTGCGCCTCGGGCTCGCCCATGAAGTGGTAGACGCGGTCGTTGGCGCCGAGATCGAAGTAGAAGTACACCTCGCTGCGGCGGTCGTGCAGATGCGGCGGCATGGTGTTCCAGACGCTGCCCGGCTTGAGCACGGTCAGGCCCAGCAGCAGCTGCGAGGACTGGCAGGTGGCCGGCACGATGTATTGGTAGATGGTGCGCTCGTTGCTGGTTTCCAGCGCGCCGCGCTCCAGGGCCACGGCATCCTTGATCGAGAGTTGCTTGGTCTCGAAGCGCGCATGCGCCGGCGTCGACGCCAGATAGAACTTGGCCGGGTTGGCGGCGTCTTCGGAAGCGAACGTGACCTCGGTGCTGCCCATCGCCACGTACAGGCCGTCCTTCGGCCCGAGCGTGTAGACGGTGCCGTCCACGGTCACGGTGCCGGTCCCGGCCCCGACGTTGAGGATGCCGAGCTCGCGGCGCTCCAGGAACGGATGGCCGGCGGCGGAAGCGGGTTCGCTCTGCCTGGGCAGTTCCAGCGGCGTGCCGACCGGCGCTGCGCCACCGAGCACGAAGCGCTCGTAGTGGGTGTACTTGAGTGTGACCGCATCGCCGACGAACAGGCCATCGAGCAGATAGAGCTCGCGCAGGTCGTCGTTGCTGGCGCCCTTGATGGCGTCGGGATGGGTGGCGTAGTGGGTCTTGCAGTACAGGGACATGCGCGATCTCCGGTGCCAAGCGCGGGGGGATTGGCTTGCACCAGGCCATTCTACCGACTCTGGTTAACCGGTGTCATTGCGCAGTGCACGATAGCCGCATGGCAGCGTGGCACCGTGGAAATTCCTTCTCCCCTCTGGAGAAGGTGGCGCGTAGCGCCGGATGAGGGGACGAGGCTGCGCGTGGTGTTGGGTGCGGGGCTTGATTGGTCGGGTGGAGGCTTATGTGCCCTCAGCTCATGGCTGAGCTTTCTCAGATGGCTGTCTGCCGCCCCAACCCCGCCCCGCCCCGGCCCGCGCTGGCGGCGCGGGCGCTCCAAGGCACGCGCGCCCATGGCGCGCAAGCCGTGCCTTCTCGCCCCGACGGGAGAGGGGCTTTGTCCCTTGCCTGGCGTCTCCTCGCCTGGGCGTTGACCTGCCTCAATCCTCCGGCGGTTGGCAGGAGTCGCGCACGATCAGGTGCGGGCGCACGCTGGCGGTGGGCAGTTGCGGGGCGTTGTCGGGCTGGATCAGCATCGCCGCGGCGGTGCGGCCGGTGTCGCGGGTGTGGCGGCGCACCGAGGTCAGCGGCGGCCACAGGCGGGAGGCCAGCGAGCTGTCGTCGTAGCCGATCACCGACAGCTGGCGCGGGATGTTGATCCCCGCCCGCAGCGCAACCTTGTAGATACCTGCGGCCATTTCGTCGTTGCCGGTGAAGATGGCAGTGGGGCGTTTCTTGCCCAGCAGCAGCTTTTCGGCCGCGGCCACGCCCGATTCGAAGGTGTAGCCGGCTTCGACGATGCGCTCGGGCGGCAGTTCGATGCCGCGCCGGGTCAGCGCGTCGGCAAAGCCGGAGGTGCGCTCGATCGAGGACCGGTAGGCGCTGGGGCCGGTGACCAGCGCGATGTCGCGGTGGCCGAGCGAGAGCAGGTAATCGGCCGCCTCGGCGGCGCCGTCGCGGTCGTGGGTGATCACCGTCTGCGAGGTGGCGTCCAGCGCGACCGAGGCGATGCGGGTGTAGCGGCAGCCGATCTCGGCCAGCATGTCGGCCAGCGCCTGGTCCTCGGAGGCGCGCGGCACCAGGATCACGCCGTGCAGCTTCTGCGCCTGGGCGAAGCGGCGCACGCCTTCGATGTAGCCGGGGCTGCGGCTGTCGCAGGGGTGCACCACCAGCTCGAAGCTGGAGCCGCGCAGCGCGTCCAGCGCGCCGTACTGCATGTCCACGATGTACTGCGCGGTGGGGTTGTCGTAGACCATGCCGATCAGGAACGAGCGCCGGAACGCCAGCCCGCGCGCGAGCGGATCGGGCGCGTAGCCGACCTCGCGCATCAGTGCCTCGACCTTCTCGCGGGTGTCCTGCCGCACCAGCGGCGAGTTGTTGATGATCCGCGACACGGTCTTCTTGGACACGCCCGACATCCGCGCGATGTCGTTGATCGTGGCTACCTTGCCCTTCGGCAGGCCGGGCATTCCCTCTTCGGGCATCTTGCGGGCGGGCATAGCGGTCAACCAGTGAAGTTGATTGGATTCTACCGGCCAGACGGCCGGCAGACCTGAGCGAAGCCTGCCGCCACCCCGGACCCGCCGTGCAGGACGCGCCGCAGCCGGCAGCGCGGCGGCATGCCCGGCGATGCAGAACGGTCAGTCCAGGGCGCGGTAGCGGAAGTTGCGGAACTCCACCTGGCCCTGCCCGGCGGCATACAGCGCCGGTTTCAGTGCCAGGAACTTGCCGGCCACGTTGTGGTGGTAGCCGGACACTTCCATCTGCACCGGGTACTTGGTCCAGGTGGTGCCGTCGGTGCTGCTGTGAATGGTGACGATGTGGCGGTTGTTGGTGACGCGCAGCCACAGATCGCCGCCCTTGCTGCTGGGCGCCAGCTTGGCCGGGCGCTCCTCACCGTAGCGGTGCATGACGAACTGCTCGCCATTGCTGCCGACGCCGGCGTAGAGCTTGTCGCTGTAGAACAGCAGCGCCCCGCCCTGCCCGCCCGGTGCCACGGTCATCTGCACCTCGAACTGGTAGGCCTGGTCGGTGGCGATCACCGTCAGCGGCGAGGCGTTGCGCGGGGCGCTGCCCTTGCCCTGCAGGCGCAATACGCCATTGCCCACCTGCAGCCGCTTGGCCTCGTCGGCGGCCGGGTTGAAGAAGGACCACTGCGGGCCCAGCGTGCTGGCGCGGAAGTCGTCCGACAATGCCAGCCCATGCGGCAAGGCCTGACCGCTGGGCTTTTTCAGCGGCGTGCCCAGGTCGCCGCCCTTGGCGACGAACCAGCCATCCGGAGTCCACTCGATCGGGTCGAGCAGTGCCTGCCGGCCCAGCGTCCAGTAGCCGTGTTCGTAGCCGTGATAGAGCATCCACCAGCGCTGGTCGGTGCCTTCCACCAGGGTGGCGTGGCCGCGCGACCACCACGGCTCGTCGGCGCTCCTGGTGCGGGTGATCGGGTTGTTGGGCGCGTTCTGCCAGGGGCCGTGGATCGAGCGCGAACGCGCGGTGATCACCATGTGCCCGGTCGGCGGGCCGGCGGTGCCGCCGACGGCGGTGGTCATGTAGTACCAGCCGTTGTGGCGGGTGATCTTGGGGCCTTCCTGCGCGTAGCCTTCCACGTCCCAGCTTTCCGGATATTTCCAGCCGTCGTAGACGTGCTTGGGCGTGCCGACCACCTTCAGGCCGTCGTCGGAGAGCTGCACGTAATCGCCGCCACTCAGGAACAGGTAGCGCTTGCCGTCTTCGCCCACCGCATGGCCGGGGTCGATGTACTTGCCCAGGCCGATATCAATCGGCTTGCTCCACGGGCCGGTGATGTTGTCGGCCCAGACCACGAAGTTGCTGCGCTCGCCCTGGTCGCCACGGCGCGCCGGGAAGTAGATGTAGTAACGCTTGCCGTGCTTGATCAGGTCCGGCGCCCAGATCGCACCGACGTTCTGGGTGATGGCGTGGCCCAGCGGCTGCCAGTTGACCAGGTCGCGCGAATGCCAGATCGGCAAGCCCGGATAGGCATCGAAGGAGGACAGCGTGAGGTAGTAATCCTGCCCGTCCTTGAGCACCGACGGATCGGGGTGATCGCCGGCCAGTACCGGGTTGAGGAAGGTGCCGTTGCCCTGATCGGCAATGCGCTGATGTTCGATGCCGCGCTTCCAGTCGGCCGCGGCACTGAGCCCGGCGCACAGCAGCAGACCGCTGGCCAGCAGCCAACGCAGACGGGGTGAAGCGATACGCACACGCATGCTTGCTCCTTGTCCCCGCACGACGGGGCGATGCAGCGGCCGACGCCTGGAGCGTCGGCCGCATGGATGACGGCGAACCACCTGCCAGCAGCGGCGCTGCGAACAGCGTCTGCCGCGTCGCCGGGCGGTTGTCAGGCGACGGTCGGCGCGCGGACATCGCGCTGCACGCACTGTGCAGGCCAATGCCACGCACCGACGACGCCCGCCTGACGGACGCCTTCGGGATCGCGGTCGTTTACGCGCGCAATGCGCGTGGCAACCAAAGCGACAGTTCGGGGAAGAACGCCACGATCAGCAGCACGCACAAGGCCGCCAGCCAGAACGGCCAGATGGTGCGCATGCTCTGGGCGATGGTGATCTGCCCGATCGAGGTGCCGATGAACAACACCGAGCCGATCGGCGGGGTGATCAGGCCGATGCCGCCGGCCAGCACCATCACCAGGCCGAAGTGGATCGGGTCGATGCCGTAGGCCTTGACCACCGGCAGGAAGATCGGCGTGCAGATCAGGATCTTCGGTGCCAGGTCCATGAACATGCCCAGCAGCAACAGCATCACCACGATCATCAGCAGCACGGTGTTCTTGCTGTCGGCGATGGCCTGCAGGAACTTCACCGCCGCCGCCGGCACCTGCAGGTAGGCCAGCAACCAGCCGAACACCGCCGCAGTGGCGATCACGAACAGGATCACGCCGGTGGTGCGTGCCGCATGCGTGACGGCGGCGAAGAACTCGGCCCAACGCAGCTGGCGATACAGCAACGCAGTGACGATCAAGGCGTACACCACCGCGATCGCCGCGCTCTCCACCGCGGTGAAGATGCCGGCGCGGATACCGATGAAGATCAACGCGACCAGGCCCAGGCCCGGCAACGCGCCGAACAGGCGCAGCGCCACCGCGCGCCAGCCGGGGAACGGCTCGGTGCCGTAGCCGCGATGGCGTGCCACCGCATAGCCGGTGACCATCATTGCTGCGGTCATCAGCAGCGCGGGGAAGATACCGGCGGCGAACAGGTCCGCGATCGACAGCCCGCCACCGGCCGCGGCCGAGAACAGGATCAGGTTGTGCGAGGGCGGTACCAGCAAGGCCACCAGCGCGGCGGTCATGCTCACGTTGACCGCGTAATCGCGGTCGTACCCGCGCTTGATCATCTGCGGGATCATCGTGCCGCCGACCGCCGAGACGTCGGCAATCGCCGAGCCGGACACGCCGCCGAAGAACAGCGACGACAGCACGCTGACCTGGCCCAGGCCACCACGCACGCGCCCCACCAGCGAGGAGGCCAGCGCGATCAGGCGTTCGGAGATGCCACCACGCAACATCAACTCGCCGGCAAAGATGAACAACGGGATGGCGATCAACGACGCCGAGCCGCTGCCGGCGGAAATCTGCTGCACCAGCACCACCGTGGGCAGGTCCAGATACAGCAGCGTGGCCAGTGCGGCCGCGCCCAAGGCGTAGGCCACCGGCACGCCGATCAGCAGCAGCACCACGAAGGTTCCCAACAACATCGCGATGCCCATCAGCGCACTCCTCCGGCCTGGATCGGGCGCAGCACACGCCACAGCTTGTACAAGGCAAAGATCACCATCAGCGCACCGCCGATCGATAGCGGCAGGTAGTTGATGCTCTGCGGCATCTGCGCGCCGGCCATCTTGATGTCCAGGCCATCAAGCAGCAGCGCCGCACTCCACCACGCCAGCACCGCACCGATGGACATGATCATCAACGGGCGGATCAGGTCAAACACGCGGCGCACCAGCGGCGGCACGTGCTCGCCCAGCAGATAGAAGCCGAAGTGACGGTTGGTATGCACGCCGGCGGCCGCGCCCAGGCTCAGCGCGGTGCTCAGCAGCAGCAGCGTCACCGGCTCGGTCCAGCTGGGCGAATCGTTGAGCACGTAGCGGGTGAACACCTGCCAGCCCTGCACGACCACCAGGCCCAGCAGCGCGATGGAGGCCACGCCAACGGCGGTATCGGAAACGCGGTCCAGCGCGCGCTGCAACGGCGCGACCGGGACGGCGACGGTCTCAGGTTCGGTCATCGGGTCACCTCTATGCAAAATCGCGGATGCGGCGGTACAGCGCTTCGATCTCCGGCTGCTTGCGGTATTCGGCCAGCAGTGGCGCGGCGGCGGCACGGAACGCCGGCATGTCGACCTGATTGAGCTTGACGCCGTAATCGATCACCTGCTTGCGCGCGACGGTCTCCGAGGCATCCCACAAGTTGCGCATCACCGGGACCGAGGCGCGTGCCAGTTCCACCACCAAGGCGCGATCGTCCGGGCGCAGCGATTCGAAACTCTGCCGCGACATCACCAGGATGTCCGGCGCATAGGAATGCTCGCTCTGCGACCAGTAATGCGCGGCTTCGAAATGCCGGCTGGACTGGAAGCTGCGCATGTTGTTTTCCGCACCGTCGATCATGTGCGTTTCCATCGCAGAGAACGTCTCGCCCAGCGACATCGGGGTGGGATTGGCACCCAGCATGCGCATCAGCTTGAGGAAGATGTCCGACGAGGCCACGCGCAGTTTCAGGCCCTTGAGATCTTCCGGGCGGTGCAGCGGGTGCTTGGTGTTGTAGAAGCAACGCGCGCCGGAATCGTAGATTGCCAGGCCCACCAGATCGCGCTGCTCGAAGCTGCGCAGCACGCTGTCGCCGACATGGCCGTCGATGGCGCGGCGCAGATGCGGCACCGAGTCGAACACGTACGGCAGGCACAGCGCCTGGGTCAGCGGAAAGGTGTTGTTCAATGCGCCCGAGTACACGCGGGTGATGTCGATGGCGCCAAAGCGCGCCATGTCGATCGCCTCCGACTCGCGGCCGAGCTGGCCAGAGTGGTATTGGCGCAGCTTGAGCCGGCCATTGCTGCGTTGTTCCAGCTGCTTGCCGAACCACCGCACCGCTTCCACGGTGGGGTAGTCGCCGACATGCACGTCGGTGGCGGTCAGCAACTGCCCGCCGGGGATCGGCGTGGTGGCACCCGCGCCCAGCCAGGGGCTGGCCGCGGCGGCACCGAGCCCGGCACCGAGGAAATGTCTGCGTGTGATCATTGGCGCCCTCCCAAGCGTCTGGTCACTGGGTCCGGCGTTACTTGGCGGACACAGCCGTACAGGAAATGTCGCCGATGCCGGCGAAGCGAATCAGGGCATGCTGTCCCACTTCGATGTCATGGATACCGGTGGCATTGCCCGTGGCAATGAGATCACCGCGCTTGAGCGGACGCCCGCGCCGGGCCGAACGGCTGAGCGCAAACGCGTAGGCGGCGCGCAGTCCGCCCGGCAACGTGGTGGCCCCACCGGTGCCGACCACCTGATCGTCGATCAGGGTTTCGGCGGTCAGCGCGGACTCGTCGCGCGCCAGCCAGTCGGTCACTTCCGGGCCCAGAATCAGGCCATTGTTGTTGCCGAAGTCGGAGATCACCACGCGCGGGCCCAGCTTGTTGATGGTGGCCAACGGGCTGCTGGCAATCTCCACGCCGATGAACAAGGTGGCCGGCAGCTGCGCCGCCTGCTCCGGGGTGAAATGGGTCTGCTCGGCCGGCGCGTCCGCGTCCAGGCGCAGCACGTACTCGGCCTCGACCGCGCCGAAGCCGCCTTCGTAGATCGGGAACTCGGTTGTTCCACCGGTAGCATTCCAGAGCTTGTGCGAGAAGATCGGGCCGAGCAGGCGCTCGTCGCCGGAATGGTCGCGGCGCTCGGCAGCGATATAGCCCACCTTCCAGCCAACCACCTGGTCGTCCCACTGGCTGATGGCGATATCCTGCACTTGGTAGGCAGTGACCAGATCATCGGGGATTTGCCCGGGAAAGTCCGGCAGCGATGCCCCTGCACGGCGTGCCTCCACAAAGCGCTGGGCGATCTGCGACAGCGAGGATGTGGATGTTGGTGGGGTGGCGGCGTCGTTGCTCAAGGGTGTCTCCCTGATAGGTGTTTTTGTTGCACTGCCAATCGACAGTGGCACGGTGTGCTGTATATGGTAAACCGGTGTCATTGGCAATGTGCAGTGCGGCAAAACTGGCCGCAGTAACGAAGCAACCCTGGGAGGGGTGGATGGAACAGACAAGCCCGACGCGGTTTTTTGCCGCGTTTTCGAGCCTCATGCGCCGGTGCATGACGGGAGTGGTGGTGATGGGATCGCTGCTGGCAGGGCCGGTGCTGGCCGCCGAGGCACCCGGCGCCGAGACCGCAGCCGAGCAGGCCAGCCGGATCCTGCTGTGGCCCAAGGGGATGGCACCGGGAGACAAGGCACTGCCGCAGCCACAGCGCATCGTCCAACGCAGCAGCGACCCTGCGCTGCCCGATCGCTACATCCAGCAGATCAGCACGCCTTACCTGGTGGTCTACCGGCCCAGGCAGCCGAACGGCACCGCCCTGCTGGTCACCCCCGGCGGCGGCTACCAGCGCATCGTGCTCGACAACGAAGGCAGCGCGCTGGTGCCCAGCTTTGTCGACCAGGCCGGCATCACCTTGTTCGTGCTGCGCTACCGGCTGCCCGGCGAAGGCCACCCGAACGGCGCCGACGTGCCGCTGGCCGATGCACAGCGTGCGCTGCGGCTGATCCGCGCCAATGCCGCCCGCTACGGCATCGACACGCAGCGGGTCGGGGTGATGGGCTTCTCGGCCGGCGGTCATGTCGCCGCCAGCCTGGGCACCCGCTACGCCGCGCAGGTGTACCCGCAGGTGGATGCAGCCGATGCGCTGAGCGCGCGGCCGGATTTTGAACTGCTGATCTATCCGGTCATCGACATGGACAGTGCCAACGCGCACCCGGGCTCGCGCGAGCGCCTGCTCGGCAGCAGTCCAGGCGCGGCGCAGGTGCGCGCCTATTCGCCGCAACTGCATGTGGATGCCCGCACGCCGCCCAGCTTCCTGCTGCATGCGCAGGACGACACCGTGGTGCCGGTGCGCAACAGCCTGCTGATGCACGAGGCGCTGCTGCGCGCCGGCGTGGCGAGCGAGCTGCATGTGTTCCCGCAGGGCGGCCATGGCTTCGGCACCGCCAGCGGCACCGGCCTGACCGTGGCCGCCTGGCCGCAGCTGGCGCAGGCCTGGATCGCGCATGTCACCATGGCGCAGACGCCTGCATCTGCATCTGCATCTGCATCTGCACCGACACCGGCAGGTCTACCGGCGCAGGACCTGGCGCGATGACAGCGCCTTCCACGCCCGACGCGCGCCGACGCACGCTGCTGCGTGGCGGGTTGCTTGCCACTGCCGCAGCAGCGCTGCCCGGCGTCGCCGGCGCGGCCGCACCGCCGCCGCCACGCGAGGACAGCGCGCCGCTGGCACGCGTGCGTGGCGGCGCGCTGCGCGGCTATCGCGACCAGGGCATCTGCGTGTTCAAGGGCATCCCGTACGGCGGCGACACCGCCGCGCGGCGCTTTCAGGCACCTGTGGTGGAAACGCCTTGGCAGGACGTGCGCGATGCCGGCGCCTACGGTGCAGCCGCACCGCAACTCAAGGCCAGCGAACCCACCAGCGAGGAGTGCCTGTTTCTCAACGTGTGGACGCCGGGCCTGCGCGATGGCGGCAAGCGGCCGATCCTGTTCTATATCCACGGCGGCGGCTACACCACCGGCTCCGGCAGCGACCCGCTGTACGACGGGGTGCGCCTGTGCAAGCGCGGCGACGTGGTGGTGGTCACCGTCAATCACCGGCTCAACCTGTTCGGCTATCTGTCGCTGGCGCAGCTGGGCGATGTCGGCTTTGCCGACTCCGGCAATGCCGGGCAGCTGGACCTGATCCAGGCGCTGCAGTGGGTGCGCCAGCACGCGGGCGAATTCGGCGGAGATGCCGGCAACGTCACCGTGTTCGGCCAGTCCGGTGGCGGCGCCAAGATCGCCACGCTCATGGCGATGCCGGCCGCGCGCGGCCTGTTCCATCGCGCCTGGACCATGAGCGGGCAACAGGTCACCGTGGCAGGGCCGCGCGCGGCCACGCAGCGTGCGCAGCTGCTGCTGGATGCGTTGAAACTTGCGCCAGGGGAGCTTGCGCGCATCCGCACGCTGCCGGTTGCGCAGCTGCTGGCTGCCGCGCAGCTGCGCGACCCCTCGCGGGTGGAAAACAGCGCGCTGTACTTCGGCCCGGTGCTGGATGCGCGCAATGTGCCGGTGCACCCGTTCTGGCCGACCGCGCCACTGCAATCTGCCAGGATTCCGCTCGTGATCGGCAATACCCGCGACGAGACGCGCGCGTTTCTCGGCAACGACGCGAAGAACTTCGCGTTGAGCTGGGACGAGCTGCCGGCCAGGCTGGAAAGCCAGCAATACGTCGACCTGTTGCCGCAGGTGGTGATTGCCGAATATCGCCGTCTGTATCCGCAGTACTCGCCTTCGGATGTGTTCTTTGCCGCGACCACGGCGGGCCGCTCGTGGCGCGGCGCGGTCGAGGAGGCCGAAGCGCGTGCACGCCAGGGCGCACCGACCTGGGTGTATCAGCTGGACTGGGGCTCGCCGTTGGATGGCGGCAAGTTCGGCGCCTTCCACACGCTGGATATTCCGCTGGTCTTCGACACCATTGCGCAGCCCGGCGCGCGCACCGGCGACAGCGCCGATGCGCAGCGCATGGCCGCGCAGATGAGCCAGGCACTGCTGGCGTTCGCGCGCAGTGGCGACCCGAATCATCGCGGCCTGCCGCATTGGACGCCGTATTCGCTGCAACGGCGCGAGACGCTGCTGTTCGATACGCCGAGCCGGCTGGAGCACGACCCGCGCGGTGGCGAGCGCAAGCTGTATCAGCAAGCGCCTTTTATTCAACGCGGCACGTTTTGAGTGCTGCGTGGTGGAGCGCGACCTCGCGCGGGCTGGTGGCCGTCTGCAGCGGCAGGGTTTTTGCCGCTACATGGTGGCGCCAATCAAGGCGTGGCCCCGGTGATCGTCTTGCGGCTTTTTGGCGGCTTTGGTCTTCCAACTCGATTTCGGCGTCTGCCTGGCTTTCATCTTCCGACTGACATCCGTTCCTTGATCGCTTCTTCGTCTCAGGTGACTCATGCGCTTCCTGTCTCTCGTACCGCTGGTTCTGCTGGCAGCAACCGCTACACCTGCTGCACACGCTTTTGAGGCGCCGCCTGCCGGGGCGTCACCTGCACCCATGCCCGCTTCCGACGTGCCCGCGACCGGCACGCAGCTTGCCGCCAGCAAGATCGTGCTGGTCGGCGATTCCACTACCGCCGTGCAAGGTGGCTGGGGGCCGAGCTTCTGCGCGCAGCATGTGACCTCGTTCCTGAGCTGCCTCAATCTGGCGCGCGGCGGCCGCAGCACCTCCAACTACCGTGCCGAAGGGTCGTGGGAGATCGCGATGAAGGAGCTGCGCAGTGGCGGTTATCGACAGGTCTATGTGCTGATCCAGTTCGGTCACAACGACCAACCCGGCAAACCGGGGCGTTCCACCGACCTGACGACCGAATTCCCCGCCAATCTGCGCCGTTATGTGGCCGAGGCGCGCGCCGCCGGTGCGATTCCGGTGCTGGTCACGCCATTGACGCGGCGGCAGTTCGAGCGCGGCCAATTAGTGGATGACCTGGGCCCGTGGGCGGAGGCCACGCGCAAGGTTGCGCAAGAATTGCAGGTGCCGTTGATCGACCTGCATACGCGCAGTCGTGCGCTGGTGCAGGGCATGGGCCCGGTGTTGGCGATGCGGCTGGCGCAGCGGCCTGCCGATCCCGAGCAGGTGCTTGCCGCGCAATCGGGCACCACCATCGGCAAGACCCCGGCGCAAACCGCATCGACGCCACCCACGTTTGCTGTTGCCGCTGCGCGTGCACAGGACAACGCCAGCGCCGAGCCGATGGGCCAGGCCAAGCTGGCATTCGATTACACCCATCTGGGTGCGGACGGCGCCGATCTGTTCGCGGCGATTGTCGCCGACGAACTGGCCAGGCAAGTGCCTGTGTTGCGGCCGCTGTTGATTCCGTGATGGGTGAGGTGATGCCTGCAGTGTGACGTGATGCATCGCAAGCGCAAGCGTTTGCGATGGCACTCTCACCACGCGTAAGGCTCAGCCCAGCACAGGCACCGGCGCATCCGCTTCGATCACCTGCTCGCGCTTGAGCTCTTCCCATACCGCTGCCGGAATCGCCACGCGCATCGAGGCCGCATTCGCATGCGCCTGCTCGGGGGTGCGCGCACCCGGAATCACCGCGGACACCACCTTGGGTGCGGCGGCAAACTGCAGCGAGACCGTGCGCAGATCCACGCCGTGGCGCTCGCAGATGGCGAGTGCTTTCTGGCGCTTGGCTGGCGCCCACTCTGGCACGGTGCCGTCGTAGAGATACCGCTCGCGGCCGGCCAGATAGCCCGCCAACAACGGCGCACCGACCACCACCGACGCGCCGTGCTTTGCGATCTTCGGGAAGGTGTCGTGCAGCGCCTGCGCGTGGTCGAGCAACGAATACTGGCAGGCCAGCAGGAAGATATCCGGATCGGCCTCCTCGATCGCACGCAAGGCCGGCTCGGGGCGATTGACGCCAAAGCCCCAGGCCTTGATCAGGCCCTCCTTGCGCATCTTGGTCAACTCGGGCATCGCGCCTTTCACCGCCTCGGCAAAGCGCTGTTCCCACGGCATGCCGAGGTCTTTCTCGTTCTCCGGCGACAGGTCATGGATGTAGGCGATATCGATCTGCGACACGCCCAGCCGCTGCAGGCTGTCTTCGATGGACCGACGCACGCCGGAGGCGCTGTAGTCGTAGCGATAGTCGAAGGGCGACGGCTGCTGCCACATCGTCTTCGGCGGTTTGTCGGTGGCGGTGAGCAGGCGCCCGACCTTGGTCGACAGCACGTAGTCGTCTGCGGCGTGATTGTGCAGATGGTGGCCGGTACGGCGCTCGGACAGGCCCAGGCCGTACCACGGCGAGGTATCGAAGTACCGCACGCCCGAGGCCCACGCCGGCGCCAGGGTCGCTTCGCTTTGCGCATCGCTGGTGGGCGCAAACCCGTTGCCGATCGCCACGCCACCAAAGCCCAGGCGACTCGACGGCCGATAGCGCGCGCCCTTGGCTGCGGGATTGGTCGGCAACGCGGAAGCGGCGGCCTTGCCGCGCGTAGGCATCACGCTACCCGGTGCGGAGGTCTGTGCCAACAACGGGGCGGCGGCCAATGCCGCGGTGCCGGCAGCGGCGGCGGAAAGGAACTGGCGACGGGTATTCATGGGGGAAATCCTTGCAGCGACTCGATGCACAAGGATGGTCCCGCCTGCGTGCAGACAAGGTCAGCGCAGGGACCGCGGGCCTACACATACAGGCAACGAACGGCCCGCGTGCAGGTTTAGACAAGCAGGCACGTCAGCACAGGTTGTCAGCGGTCGCTGCTGGTGGTCATCGCATGCACCGCATGCTCAGGGCATGCGGAAGTGGCCTGCGTGCCGGGCCGATGCATTTCATCGCACGGCATTGTCTAAAAGCGACCAACAAAACGTAGCGGTCTTCAGGTGGGTGCGGACGGCGCGCTCAGAAGCGCAGTGCACGCATGGCACATGCCGATTCCGAGCACCGACCGCGCCTGCCTGACGGCTGTGCAGTCGTTTTGCTAGCCACTCCAGATCCCTGCACAAGTTCTTATTGCGTGGATCCAACGTCCATCAGCGTATTTCCAGCAGTTGCACCCGTGCCCGCGGTGGGCCATCGCCCAGCCACAGCGTGCCCACACTGATCGGCAAGCTGAAGCGACGCGGGCCGGCGCTGCCCGGATTGACGTACAGCACCCCGTCGCGCGTCTGGACCGCTGGCTTGTGCGAATGTCCGCTGATGATCACATCTGCGGCGACATCCGCTGCCAACGTTTTCAGATCGTGCAGCACATGGATGCGCACGCCTGCGATCAGCAGGTCCAGCGTTTCCGGAAGCTGCGCTGCCCACGGCGTGTTGTCGATATTGCCGGCGATCGCATGCAACGGTGCCAGCGCGCCCAGCGCGGTGAGGATCTCCGGCTTGCCCACATCGCCGGCATGGATGATCGCCGCGCAGCCCTGCAACGCGGCCAAGGCCTCAGGCCGCAGCAGGCCGTGCGTGTCGGAGATCAGGCCAATGCGTAAGGCTGCAGCCGTCATCGGGTGTGGGTGAAGGTGGCGGGCAATGAGGATGCACTGCCGGGTGATGCCGTTGCGTCAACGTGGCGCCTTTTCGCGTCGGCAGCATGTTCAGCAGCCAACCTCGCCACGGCAGCTGTTGCCTGGCGCACCGTGGCGTGCCGGGTATCAATCAACTCGGTGCATCGACTCACTGGGTTGTACGCGCTTTCCAGGCCCAGACGCTGTTGGGATCGCCCTGCAGTCCGCGCCGTTTGCTTGCACGCGCCAGTTGCCAGTACGCCCATGCCAACACCAGCGCAATCAGGTCCACGCCGAGTACCGTTGCGTCCTGCCAGGGCAGCACCACGCCATGTGCCGAAACACAGCTGGCCAGCGGAATCAGCGCCGTGAGTCCAGCGCAGGCCAGCAACACCTCGTACGCCCCACGTGCGGTGGGGCGGATCAGCGCCCACACCAGCACGGCCGCGAAGACCGCGTAATAGACATGACGCTCCTGTCCTTGCGGCAGCAGGCGCGCGGCGATGAACAGCGCCGAGACGCCGGCCACGCTGCCCAGGCACACGCCGACGGTGAGGCGCGCCATCGCGTGGGTGCGGCGCGGTTGATCGACCAGCCGACGCTTGCGGCGTGTTTCGATCCACAACAGGTTGCCGCTGTAGAACAGGAACGCGCCGCCCAACCCGAGCAGGAAATACAGCCACTGCACCGGCGCCTGCCCGAAGTTGCCGAAGTGCAGCCCTTGCAGCCCGCGCAAGGCGGCGGTGCCTGGTGACATCGTTCTTGGTTCGAGTACGCGCAGGACCTGGCCGGTTGCCGCGTCCAGCGCCACGCCACCGAGGGTGTTGAGCCGGCGCTGCGCGTGATGGCCATACACCTCCGCGCGCGCGTTGGCATCGCCTGCATTGTGAAACCCGATGCTTTCCGGTACGAAGCCCGGGCTGGCCGTGCGCGCCTTGTCCAGCAGCACCGCCAGCGGCAACACCGGCGCCGCACGCCTGGCCGGTTGCACATGCGGGGTGAGCTCGAAGTCCGGCTCCAGGATCTGCATCAGCTTGCCGTCGAACACCAGGAACTGGAACGGCGCCAGCAGCAGCACGCCCAGGCACAACACCGCACCGGACCAGGCAAAGATCACATGGAACGGCAGCGACAGCATGCCGACCACGTTGTGCGCGTCCTGCCACAGGCGCTTGACGTTGGCGCCGATGCGCAGCGCGAACAGGTCCTTGAAGAACACCGGCGCATACAGCACCACGCCGCTGACCAGGGCCAGCCCGTACAGCACGCTCACCACCCCGAACAGGTAAGTGCCGAACACGCGCGGCAGCCCGGCGGTGAAGTGCAGGTCATAGAGAAAGTCGGCAAAGCCCACGCGCTGCGGCAGCTCCAGCAGGCTGCCATCGGCGGCTTGTTGATACTGCCGCATGCCACCGCTGGCCTCGGCCTGCGGCCCGTACCAGTACAGCCGCGCCAGTGGCCCGTGCTCGCCGGGCAGCAGCACCAGGAAGGAGTCGGCCACCTGCGGATGCCGGGCGATCACCGCATCCAGCAGGCGCTGCGCGGCGGCGACAGGATCTGCCGGCGCCGGCTGCGTGGCAGGCGGGGTGGTCTGCCAGCCGCTCAATTGGTGAGTAAACACGGTGATGGCACCGGCATAGAAGGCAATGAACAAGGCCATGCCGGCCAACAGGCCCATCCAGCTGTGGACCGACAGAAACGCACGCAAGGTCGCTGCTTTCATGCACCCAGCTCCGTCCAGCCCACGGCCTTGATGCCTGCAAGCGCGAGATAGCACAGCAGCGTCAGCCCGCCGAGCACAACCCAGGCGCGTAATGCACGACGGAACACGAACGGCAAGGCCATCGCACCGATCCATGCCGGAAACATCAGCAGCAACCACGCCAGCGTGTAGCTCCGCTGCGGCCCCGGCAGCAACAAGGCGCACAGGCCGACCACGCCCACCGCAAGCGGCAGCCCCAGCACCACGGCGGCCAGCCACCTAGCCCACATGGCGCATCTGCCTGCGTTGTACGCGCGCCTGCTGCCAGGCATCCAGGTACGGCAGCGCCACCGCCACCAGCATCAACGCCGTCACTGCGGCGAAGATGCCGGCCCAGGTCCCCAATGCAGCGATGGCGCAGCCCAGCGACAGCAACAGCAACGCACTGGCGCCGAGGCGTAGCGCACGCGCGGACAGCCGGCGCTGCGGCCACAGGCGTTGATGCCTGGTTGCCAGGTAGAACGCCAGCGCCGAGACCGCAGCGGCGAGCAGATAGCACGCCGTCATCAGGCCGCTCATGCCTGCACCTGCGTCGAAGCGGAGAACGACAAACTGCCCGAGAGCACAGGCCGCTTGCCGCCGCCCTGCGCCCCAACACACCCCGAATACGCAGTGCGCACCGGTGAATCTGCGCGCCCGACGCTGCGCACTGCAGGGACACGCCACTCAAGCATCGAAGAAGCGACAGCACTCAAAACGCCCACGCACAACGCTCCCGTAAAGAGATCGACGGAAGGCATGGCGGCGGCTGTGCCCGGCAGCCCTCCCCGGGCCGCCTGATCAGTGGTCGACACTCAGCTGCGCCACCCGACGGGCGCACGCAACACGGTCTCAACCACTCTATGGCGCGCAATCTAACAGGTGCCACCGCGCCGGACCAGCGGTCCGGCGCTGTGTGCTGCATCAGCCCTGCGGCGTCAGCACGATGACGCCCAGCGGCGGCAACAACAACGGCAGGGATTGCGCATGGCCATGCATCGACTGCTGCTCGGCGCTCACCACACCGCCATTGCCCAGATTCGCGCCGCCGTAGATGCCGGCATCGCTATTGAACACCTCGCGCCACTGGCCGCCTTGTGGCACGCCGATGCGGTAGCCGTGCTGCACGATCGGGGTGAAGTTGATCACCACCAGCACCGGCGCATCGCCGCGCTTTGCCTTGCGCAGGAACGCGACCACGCTGTTGGCCGCGTCATCACCCACCACCCACGCAAACCCGGCCGGGTCGTCATCCTGCGCGTGCAGCGCGGGGTATTCGACATACAGCCGGTTCAAGTCACGCACCAGGGTCTGCACGCCGCGATGGCGCGGGTCGTCCAGCAGATGCCAGGGAATGCCGCCGTCGTGGTTCCACTCGGTGGGCTGGCCGAACTCGCAACCCATGAACAGCAACTTGCGCCCCGGGTGGGTGAACATGTAGCCCAGGTAGGCGCGCAGGTTGGCAAAACGCTGCCAGTCGTCGCCCGGCATGCGGCCCAGCAACGAGCCCTTGCCGTGCACCACTTCGTCGTGCGAGATCGGCAGCACGAAGCGCTCCGAATACGCATAGACCATGCTGAAAGTCAGCTCGCCATGGTGGTAACGGCGGTAGATCGAATCCAGCGCGGCGTAATGCAGGGTGTCGTGCATCCAGCCCATGTTCCACTTGTAGTGGAAGCCCAGGCCGCCGTGCGCCACGTCGGCGGTGACGCCGGGGAACGCGGTGGATTCCTCGGCAATCATCACCGCCCCCGGGGTGTGCTCGCGCACCACCTCGTTGAGCCGGCGCAGGAAGGCGATGGTCTCGTAGTTCTCGCGCCCGCCGTGGATGTTGGGCACCCACTCGCCGGCATTGCGGCTGTAGTCGCGGTACAGCATCGAGGCCACCGCATCCACGCGCAGGCCATCGACGTGGAAGCGCTGCAGGAACTCCAGCGCACTGGCAATCAGGAACCCGGACACCTCGCGCCGCCCGTGGTTGTAGATCAGCGTATTCCAGTCGCGATGAAAGCCTTCGCGCGGGTCGGCATGTTCGTACAGCGCGGTGCCGTCGAAATGCGCCAGGCCGTGGGCGTCGGTGGGGAAATGCGCCGGCACCCAGTCGACGATCACGCCGATGCCTTCGCGGTGGCAGCGATCGACGAAGCGGGCAAAGCCATCCGGCGAGCCGAAGCGCGCGGTCGGCGCGAACAGGCCCAGCGGCTGGTAGCCCCACGAGCCGCCGAACGGATGCTCGGTCACCGGCATCAGCTCGACATGGGTGAAGCCCATGTCCGCCACGTACGGAATCAGGCGGTCGGCCAGGCCATCCCAGTCCAGATCCACGCCTTCCTCGCGCAACCAGGAGCCGGCATGGATCTCGTAGATGCTCATCGGTGCGTCGTGCGCCTGACGGCGCGCGCGCGTGGCCATCCAGCCGTCATCGCTCCACTGGTGCGGGGTGGGGTCGGCGACGATCGAGGCGGTGCCCGGTGCCAACTCGGCACGCCGCGCCACCGGGTCGGCCTTGGCCGGCAATTCGTTCCCATGCGGGCCGCGCAGCTGGTACTTGTAGTGCGCCCCCGGGCCGACGTCGGGTACGAACAGCTCCCACACGCCGGATTGATGACGTAGCCGCATCGGATGCCGGCGCGCGTCCCAGCTGTTGAAGTCGCCCACCACCGCCACGCGCGTGGCATTGGGCGCCCATACCGCAAAGCGCGTGCCGCGTACGCCATCGACCTCGATCACGTTGGCGCCGAGTGCATCGGCCAGCTGCAGGTGATGGCCTTCGCTGATCAGATGCAGGTCGAAGTCACTGAGCTGCGGGCCGAACGCATACGGGTCGGCAGTGTCCTGCTCGCCGCCGGGCCAGCCAATGCGCAGGCGATACCCGCCTTGCGCCGGTAACGCGCCGGCAAACAGGCCCGGCTCCGGGCCCGCGTCCAGCGCGATGACCTGGCCATCGTCGAGCACGGCATTGACGTAGTCGGCACCCGGTTGATAGGTGCGCAGCACCCGACCGCTATCGGTCGGGTGCGCGCCAAGAATGGCGAATGCATCGCCATGGCGTGCCTCGGCCAGGGCGCGGGTTGCGCCGGGATCCCATCGATTGGTCACTGCTGTCATCACTCCACTCATCATGTGTCTCCCACACCAGCGCGCGCGCGGTGCAGGATGCGTCGCAAGCCCTCGATCGGCACCATCAACCAGCCAGGGCGGTTGGCGGCCTCGTAACGCACCTCGTAACAGGCCTTCTCCACCAGGAACAGCAAGGTGGCCGCATTGAACGCCGCCGGCGCGATCCACGGGTGCGTGCTGGCATCGAGCACGGCATGGTACGCATCCAGAAACGCCTGTGTGGAGCGGCGGCGGAACTGCACCAGGAACTCGTCCAGATGCGTGTCCACGCCCACGCCCGCGCGTGCGGCGGTGCCTTCCTCGCCACGTGCCGACACTTCGCTGGCGTAGTCGAGCGAGCGCAGGAAGCCGGCCACATCGCGTAGCGGGCTGGCCTTGGCGCGCCGTTCGGACAGCGGCTTGGCCGGCTCGCCTTCGAAGTCGATCAGGATCACATCGTCGAACGCCACAAGGATCTGGCCCAGATGGAAGTCGCCGTGCACGCGGGTCAACAACGACTCGGCGAGCACGCCCGGTGCCTTGGCCAGCAAGGCCTCCAGCTGCGAGCGTTCGGCCAGCAACGCTTCCAGTGCGTCGCGTTCGATTGCGTCGTCGCTGCTGGCCAGGCGTGCGTTGACCGTCTCCCACATCTGTTCGACCTGGCGCGCGACGCCGGCCACCACATCATTGGCGGTCGGCAGGTCGATGCGCTGCGGGGCGAAGTCGGCATCGTCGGTATCGCGCGACAAGGCTTCGTGCAGCTCGGCAAGACGCTTGCCGACCACGGCAGCGAACGCGTCGTAACCGGCCACGGCTTCGGCGCGCGACTCGTCGGTCTGCGCGGTCGCGTACTCGTCGAAGCTGCGTGCCAGATGGTCCAGCGTCCAGCGCCAGGCATCGCCCTGATTGCGGATGAAGCCCTGCAACAACGCAATGGTGGTGATGGTGCCCTGCGCGTCGATGCGGCTGACGCTGCCCAGCAGGGGCGCGGCGTTGGCATAGCCCATCTCGGTCAGGCGACGGCCGATCTCGATCTCCGGATTGGCGCCGTTGGCCACATGCCGCAGCAGCTTGAACACCGCCTTGTCGGCAACCACCAGCGAGCTGTTGCTCTGCTCGGCCGACAGCCAGCGGATCTCCGGATCCTGCGGAATATCCAGCGTGGCCAGCGCCGGGGTCGCCTCGAAGCGCACCTGGCCCTGCTGCGAGGCATCGTCGCCATCGCGGAACTCCAGCGTGGAATTCTCGCGCAGCGCATCGATCACTCCGCGCACCATCGGCTTGAGGGCGAACGCGTCGGTGAGATACCCCACCTCGCGGCCCTGACGCACACGCGCCAGTGCCAACTGCTCGGCCAGCGTGCTGGGATGGTCGCGCTCCCACACGATGCCGATCGGCAACATGTAGCTCTCGTGGCGGCCGTCTTCCAGCTCCGCGTTCAGCTCCAGCAAGCTCATCGGCTCATTGCCCGGCAGCGGTGTGCGCCGCGAGATACGGACGTTTTTCAGCGCCTGATCCTTGGCCGAGAACCAGCGCCGTGCCGACAACCAGGCCGGCAGAATCTCGCTTTCCAACGTGGCCAGATGCGGCAGCAATGCGTTGCTCTCGTCGGTATCGCTGCGCAACACCAGCGTGCGGTAATCCGGCAGCGGCACCGGGGTGGGCACATGCCAATCCGGCAAGGTGCCTTCGCTGACCAGCTGGAACGCGTAGAAGCCGAATGGCGGCACCGTGAGCAGGTAGGTCAGCCGGCCGACCGGCGGGAAGCTGCCGCCGCCGATGATGTCCACGGGCACGCGGCCCTCGAACTCGGACAGATCCAGTTCCACCGCCTGCAGCGTGTGCGACAGGTTGGCCACGCACAGCACCGTCTCGTCCTGGAAGCAACGCAGGTAGGCCAGCATGCGGCGGTTGCCCGGGTACAGGAAGCGCAGGGTGCCGCGGCCGAAGGCCTGGTAGCGCTTGCGCACGCTGAGCACGCGGCGGGTCCAGGTCAGCAGCGAATGCTGGTCGCGGATCTGCGCTTCCACGTTCACGGCCTGGAAGCCGTACAGCGGGTCCATCACCGGCGGCAGCACCAGCTGCGCCGGGTCGGCGCGCGAGAAGCCGCCATTGCGGTCGATCGACCATTGCATCGGCGTGCGTACGCCATCGCGGTCGCCCAGATGGATGTTGTCGCCCATGCCGATCTCGTCGCCGTAATACAGCACCGGCGTGCCGGGCATGGTCAGCAACAGGGAGGTCATCAATTCGATGCGGCGGCGGTCGCGCTCCAGCAGCGGCGCCAGCCGGCGCCGGATGCCCAGGTTGATGCGCGCACGGCGATCGGCGGCATAGGTCTGCCACAGGTAATCGCGCTCCGAGTCGGTGACCATTTCCAGCGTCAACTCGTCATGGTTGCGCAGGAAGATCGCCCACTGGCAGCTCTCCGGAATCTCCGGGGTCTGGCGCATGATGTCGGTGATCGGGAAGCGGTCTTCGCGCGCGATCGCCATGTACATGCGCGGCATTAGCGGGAAATGGAACGCCATATGGCATTCGTCGGCGTTCTGGCCGAAGTATTGCTGGGTGTCTTCCGGCCACATGTTGGCCTCGGCCAGCAGCATGCGGTCCGGATATTCGGCATCCAGCGTGGCGCGGATCTTGCGCAGGATCGCGTGGGTTTCCGGCAGGTTCTCGTTGGAGGTGCCGGAGCGCTCGATCAGGTAGGGCACCGCATCCAGGCGCAGGCCGTCCACGCCGCGGTCCAGCCAGAAGCGCATCACTTCCAGCACCGCTTCCAGCACCGCGGGGTTGTCGAAGTTCAGGTCCGGCTGGTGCGAATAGAACCGGTGCCAGAAGTACTGCCCGGCCACCGGGTCCCAGGTCCAGTTGGACTTTTCGGTATCGCAGAAAATGATGCGCGTGCCTTCGTATTCCTGGTCGGTGTCCGACCACACATAGAAGTCACGCTCCGGCGAGCCGGCCGGCGCATTGCGTGCGCGCTGGAACCAGGAGTGCTGATCGGAAGTGTGATTGATCACCAGCTCGGTGACGATGCGGATGCCGCGTGCATGCGCCTGCGCCACCAGCTGCTCGAAATCTTCGATGCTGCCGTAGTCCGGATGCACCGCCATGTATTCGGCAATGTCGTAGCCGTCATCGCGGCGCGGGCTGGGGTAGAACGGCAGCAGCCAGATGGTGTCCACGCCCAGTTCGGCGATGTAATCCAGCTTGGAAATCAGGCCCGGGAAATCGCCGATGCCATCGTCGTTGGAGTCGAAGAACGACTTGACGTGCACCTGGTAAATGATCGCGTCTTTGTACCAAAGCTGATCTGCCACCACCGCGGACTGTTCCGCGTCGGCTTGTAACGATGGGACTGCATTCATGCGACCTCTCCTGCGCGGATGCGCCATAACGCGAACGGCCGCGTCGCCTCTAACCGGATGTGTTGCTGTTTTCCTTGCCATGTGAAGCGATGGCCGTCCCACAGATCGTCCACCGCGACACTGGCGTGATCGGTCAGGCCCAACTCCCACAACGGAATTTCGATGTCCGCGTCCTGGCCCGCCTGCGGGTCCAGGTTGATCGCCACCAGCACCATGCTGCGGCTGCGCGACAGGTAGCCGGCATCCAGGAACTTGCCGAAGTACAGCACCTGGTCGTTGTGCGCTTGATAAAAGCGCGTCCCCAGGTGCGACTGCAGTTCCGGATGCATGCGGCGCAGCTGGTTGAAGCGGGTGATCTCATCGACGATGTCGCCGGGCGCACGCTCGGGCCAGGCACGCAGCTGGAATTTCTCCGAGTCCAGATACTCTTCCTTGCCCGGCGCCAGCGGCGTGGCCTCGCACAGCTCGAAGCCCTGGTACATGCCCCATAGCCCCGACAGCGTGGTCGCCAACGCGGCGCGGATCAGGTGGCCGTTACGCCCGCTGGTCTGCAGGAACAGCGGATTGATGTCCGGCGTATTGACGAAGAAATGCGGGCGGAAGCATTCGCGCGGCACGCCCTGGTTCAACTCTTCCACATATTCCTGCAGCTCGTGCTTGTGGTTGCGCCAGGTGAAGTAGGTGTAGGACTGCGAGAAGCCGCACTTGGCCAGCCGGTACATCATCTTCGGCCGGGTGAAGGCCTCCGACAGGAACACCACGTCCGGCCGGCGCCCGCGGATGTCGGCAATCAACCACTCCCAGAACGGAAACGGCTTGGTATGCGGGTTGTCGACGCGGAACAGCGTCACGCCCTCGTTGACCCAGAACAGCACCGCATCGCGCAGCGTGTTCCACAGGTCCGGCACCGCACCGCTGGCGTAGAAGTCGACGTTGACGATGTCCTGGTACTTCTTCGGCGGATTCTCCGCATACGGAATCGAGCCATCCGCGCGCCAGGTGAACCAGTCCTTGTGATCCTTCAACCATGGGTGATCCGGCGCGCACTGGATGGCAAAATCCAGCGCCACTTCCAGCCCATGCGCACGCGCGGCCTGGATCAGGCGGCGGAAGCCATCGAGTCCGCCGAGCTCGGCATGCACCTCGGTATGCCCGCCATCGCTGGCACCGATCGCGTACGGGCTACCCGGCTCGCCGTCGACCGCAGTGACCGAGTTGTTGCGGCCCTTGCGGTTGTTCAACCCGATCGGGTGGATCGGCGGCATGTACAGCACGTCGAAGTGCATCGCGCGGATATGCGCCAGCCGCTTGATCACGTCGTCGAAGGTCCCGTGCCGCTGCGGATCGCCGCTTTGCGAGCGCGGGAACAATTCGTACCAGCTGGCAAAATGCGCCGCACGCCGCTCCGATTCCACCCGGAAGGTCACCGGGGTTTCGGAGCGGAACGGCTTGTCGTCGGCTGCTGCCATCGCCTGCGCGGTGTCCGGCTCCAGCACGATCGCCAGCTGCTGCAGCGGCTCGCTCTGCGCACCGATGCGGGTCAGGATGGCCTGCAGGCGCTCGGCCAACGCACCGGTGCTGCGTGCGTGCGCGGCCTGCACTACGGCCACCGCTTCCTGCACATCCACCGGCAACACCGTGTTGGCGGCGCGCTTCTTTTCCAGATCCGCATGCAAGGTGGCAAACACATCGCGCCAGCCTTCGACGCGGAATTCATAGGTGCCGATGCGCTCCAGCGGGAACTCCGCGCGCCAGCGATCGTTGCCCAGCGCACGCATCGGTGCACTGGCCCAGGTCTTGGCATCGGCCGGACGCCACAGCACCGCCACCGCGATACGGTCGTGCCCATCGCAGAACGCGTCGGCTTCCACACAGATGCGGTCGCCCACGGTGCGCTTGACCGGGAAGCGGCCGTTATCGACCGACGGCGTCACCGACTCGATGCACACACGCGGCCAGGCGGCCGCGGTCTGCGCACGCGGGCGCATGCGCGGCACCGCCAGCACATGCCGCGCCGGCACGCTGCGGTACACCCGCACCTCGCCCGGCTCCAGCGCTTCCAGCGTCGCACCGGAAAGCGTGCTGCCGTCTTCGCCCACCAGCGCTTCGGCATCGCCAAGCAGGCGCAGCAGATCCGGCGCCGGCACCGGCACCACATGATCGGTATTGCCATTGATCAGCAGCAGCGACGGCAAGCCGCCCAATGGCTCGATGGCCACCGCCGTCAGGCCGGTACCCTCGCGCAGCAGCGGGCGCAGCCGCAGGCCGGCATTGCTGGGCGGCACGCCATCGCGCGCCCTGATCGACAATGGCAATGTCTCCAGCTGCGTCTCATCCAGCAGCCACGCCCCGCCCAATGCCTGGGCCAGTTGCCAGTGCTGCCCGGCAGTGGCCGCAGGCTTGCCATCGGGCGCACCCACCACCGCAACGATCTGCGACGCCAATGCGCGCAATGCGGTGTCTTCGTCGAAGAACCAGCTACCGCGGCCGTCCCACCACGCGAGCGAGGAGAACGCCGCATCGAAACCGGCACCGGCCAGCTGCTGCAAGGCCTCGATGCCCAGGCCCGGTGTCCACGCCGCAAACACCACCTCGGGTGCCTGCGCATGCACGCGCGCGATCAACTCGCGCCAGCGCTGCGCCGGCACCTGCTGCGGCTGCAACAGCCGGAAACCGGCCACGCCTTGCGCTGCCCACTCCAGCAAGCGCGCACTCCACCACTCCACCAGCGCCGCACCTTCCTGCGCATAGGTGAAACGTGCCTCGGCCACTTCGGGCGTGGCACGCGGCTGGCGCGGGTCCGGCACCGCCGTGCTGCGCGCACGGAACCACTGCGGGTTGTCGCGTACCACCGCGCTGTCGCCGCCCACTTCGTCCAGGCGCACGTCGAGCAGCAGCTTCACGCCGGCGCGATGCGCGGCCTGCACCACCTCGCGCAGGCGCTGTGCGTCTGCCTCGCTGGCACCGGCAACCTCACTCAGCCGGCCCTGGGCGTCGCGCGCAAACGGCGGCGCGAGCACCACATGATCAAAGCCCGCCTCGCGCGCCGACCTGCAGCGCTGCTCCAGCCCGGCCTGCTCGCCGGTTGCTTCATTGAGAACACAGATCCGCATGGCGCCCCCTCAGCAGACCACGGCGCGCGTACGCACCGTGACAAAGGAGACTACGCGGGCCGACCCACCCCGCAGATCCACCGGCGCTCGGTCACGACGCACCAGTCCAACTCCCGTCCGGATCGACCCCTGCCTACTCAAGGCCTGGTCGACCCTTCCTACCGTGACTGCACTCATGCGCAACTCCGCAACGATTCTTGACCCATGCAGTCAAGCACCCCGCCTGCGAATTTCATGTGTCGGTGGAATTGACGAAAATCAAACAAGCGCGGCTGTGGTGAGGGCTCAGGCAGCACTGGCCAACGCCCAAGCGTTGTAGGCTAGGGCCTCAACCTGCAAGGAAAGCAAGGATGCGGAGCTACGTCATGGCGGCACTGCTAGCCATCGCCACGGTTGCAACGGCAAAGGATCAAAGGCTGAGCCCGAGCCGTGCCGGAGAGCAGGATGCGACGCTTGAGTTAAGCCCACCCGCCAAGTGCAAGCTGCCTGGACGAATTGTCAGGCACCCGTGGACCGGGAGAAAGGAATGTGCAGCTGATGTTCGCTAAGTACTGAGGTGTAATGGGCCAGCAGACTGAGCAGCTTGCTGTGTACAGCTTGTAGCTCATCAGAAGCATCGGGACCACCGGCTAGCGCGTCGGCGACCTAGGGATACAGCGCATGGAGTCTATCTCCTTGCAGCAAAACTCCTGGAGACTTTCGCCCAGGATGACGAAGCACAGCCATGTTAGGTCTATCGGAATAGATCTCAACGCTTTCAATATGCACGTCTGACTCCTGAGGGCCTCTGACGTTGAGCCGAACGTACGGCACGCCGTTGTCCCATCGCGCGACGGATAAACACCTGCATCATCCATTGCACGTTCTGTGACTGCGCCTCAGCGAAGCCGAGTTGCTTAAGGCAGCGACCGCGTAAGCACAGCGTGGGGACGCATTGATTGTTGCGGGTAGTGGCCATCGCTGATTTTGCTGGGTGGTGGCACCGCAGCGCGTTTGACGTCATTGCAACGTTGCGATGACACTGGTACTGAAGCAATCACGTTCAATGGATGCGTAAGAGGAGATCGCATTGGTAAGGCACCCAGCTGTGGCAACATTCCAGATTGTAGCGATGTGAAGATATGAGCATTCAAACAAGAACCACCAATGCATTTGCGCTCCGCTCTTTCCTGTCGCTTGTTGGTGGAGTGGTCTTGTTTCAAGTCGGAAACACGCTGGGCAAGGGCTCCTCCTATCAGATCAACTGGTACTTCATTGCCCTTTGTGCGGTCTATGCATTAATTCCGATCGCCATTCTTCGGGCCATTCAGCGCCGCCCCAATTTTTCCAGGCGTCTGTATTCGATAATTCTTAGCGTGCTGGCGCTGTTGGCAGTTGTGGGAGGAATCGCTGTTTCCCTGATTCCCTTTTCGGGTCCCTGAAGCTCGAAAACGGCGACGTCGCGCTCACTCGCCGCTTGCAGACCAGGCGTGGCAGACCAGCGATCTGCCACGCCCACGCTCACATCGCCTTCTTGATGGCTTCCGCCTTCGCCAGGTGCTGCTCGACGTGCGTCTTGGTCTCGGTCAGGTGCTGCTTGACCGGCTCGGTCGACGCTACCGTCATCATCTGCGTCTGGATCAGCTGCAGCGCGTCCTTGTGCCCGGCGATCATTGCATCGATGTAGGCCGCCGCGTAGTCCTTGCCGGACTTCTGCCCCAGCGTGGACAGGTCCTGCTCGCCCTTGCTCTCCAGCTTCTTGACGTCCGGGGTTTCGGCCAGCGTCCCCAGCGCCTTGGTCTTTTCCAGGTTCTCGGTGTGCTCCTTCTCCATCATCTTCGCGTACTCGAGCACCGCGCCGGTGACCTTCTTGTCCTGCGCCTGCTTCGCTGCGGCGATCTCGTGGTTGTTCACCGCCCCGAGCAGGCCCAGGGCGATGTCGTCTCCGGAGCTCGCGCGCGCCGCGCCTTCCGGCGCCGGGCTGGCTTCGCCCACAGGCGGCGTGGTCGGGGTCGCCGCGCCACCGGTCGGCGTCGGCTCGGTGGACGCGGCAGGCGCTGCAGCCTCCTTGTCGGCATCAGGCTTGCAGCCAGCGAGCGCCAGCGCCGCGACCATGGACAGGACCAACAGTGATTGTTTCATGCTCCACTCCCTTTCGATTGAAGACAGCAGCATCTGCCTGCCCAGGTGAAGAGGGCTCATACACGTCCACTGAGTGAATCAGACACAAGCATGGGCTGCGGGGCGAAGACACAACGCCGCACCCTGCACGCACTGCACGCGGCGGCACGCGGCGGCACGCGCTTGCGCGCGGGCGTGAAACTGCACGTGGGTCGGCGCGGCTGTGGCATGCGTGGCGTGTGGTGACACTTTTCTGCTGAAAGACGGCCCGGTTTGCCGCACACTACCGCGCCACATTTGGAGTGATTGCCATGCTTAAGGCCTGGATGCTTGCCCTGTTGGGCGTTTCGCCATTGGTCCACGCCGCGCCTGCGGCCGACGATGCCACCTGCCGCAATGGGTTGTTCACCAGTGCGCCGGTGGCGTTCTCACTCGGCAAGGTCATCCCGCCGCGCCTGTACCTGCTCAAGGACACCGATGGTTGCCCGGACACGGGCGGGGCCGCATGCCAGGGGCGCGCCTACGTGGTCAAGAACGATATCGTCCTGACGGCGCAGCGCCGCAATGCCTACGTCTGCGTGCTCTATCCCAACAAGGGAGGCGGCAATGCTGGTTGGGTCGCACAGTCGAGCCTGCAGATGCAGCCAAGCGCGGCCACGCCCACACCGCAGGCGTGGAACGGCCACTGGCACTATGGCGACAACACGCTGCAATTGACCACCAACGCAGACGGCAGCATCACCGTCAACGGCGATGCGTACTGGCCCAGCGCCTATCCCGACCCGGAGCAGACGCCGGGCGGTCCGCACACCGGTTCGGTCACCGCGCGCGGCTATCCAGAAGGCAACCGCGTCGAGGTCAACGAGGACACGTGCAAGGTGCGCCTGCAATTGCTGGGCGACATGCTGCTGGCCGACGACAACCTGGAATGCGGCGGAATGAACGTGTCCTTCGGTGGGGTGTATCGAAAGAAGCCATAGCAAGCGCAGGCAGACTGTGCGCCGCACTCCCGCAGAGGAAGGCGCACAGCGACCTCCAACCACCGGCCCATCCCAACGCAGCCCCAAGCGCCCCCGCCCAACGGAAGCAGGCACGCCATCGCTATCACCGCGGCATAAAAGCCGATGCGAGGTGGCGCAGTGCGGTTTCCGTTGGCCTGCACCGGCCAGAACGGATGCGGCTCGCTCGACCTCGCAATAGGGCCAATGCACGGCAGCAGCAGGACGCGCCAGATCACCTGGCCAGCGGTGGCGCAGCACGTGGACCGGCGTCATCTATCATTGCCGATTGCTGTTTTGAAGGAATTGCGTTGAGACGTCCCGCCCCACGCCCGCTGCGCGCACTCCTGTTTCTTTCCGTGGCGTTGCTTGCCGCTTGCAGCACGAACACCACCACCAACACGCCGCCGCCATCGGTGAACACTACCGCCAACGCAAATTACTGCATCGGGCGGCTTGCCGTGACGTCCAATGTGCCCCTGCACTTTCTGGGAAGTTCCGCGCAGTTTTACTGGGGCGACATCGACAGCTACCGCGAAGACGCAGCCAGCTATGCGCAGCGCCTGCTGGACGCGCAAGCACCGGCCAGCGATGGCCGGGTGCGCCAACTGATCAAGCCCGTGGAAACGCTGGCGCAGGACGATGGCAGGGTCATCGTCGCACACGCGGAAGACGCGCTGCCGCTCGACCCGAATGTCGTAGAGGTCACCGGCTTCGCCCATCGCGACGGCACCACCTTTCGTTTCCAGAAGACGGCGATAAGCCGCCTGCAGGACATCACCGAACGGCGCACCAAGGAAATCCTGGCCTCGATCAGTAGCAGCGCATCCCCCTTCCCGCCAGCGGCACAGTCGCAGCAGGGGTTTTGTGTCATGCACGGCACCGTCAATCTGGCACCCGGACACGACTGGCACGAAGCCTCCAGGGTCGAGGGAGAATTCACCCTGCAGGAAACGCGCTACCGTTTCAGTCTGCGTTCGCGCTACCTGCGCTCGCTGTCGTTGAACGAACAGGAAGTGGCAAACCAGCGCGATATGCTGCTGGCACTGGCGGGCGCCGTCCCGGACTCCGGCCTGGCGCAGATCAGTGAACTATCGGGCGCCGACGGCAATCCATCGCAAGGCAGTGCCCGCCTGCTCGAGATGACGACAGCCGACGGCAAGCAACAGGTCTACGAGTGGCACATGCCGGCAGTCAGCACGGCACCCAATACGCCAGCAACGTTTCTCTACATCTGGCCAGCGTCCGGGCAAGCGTCAGCCCCGGACCAGGCCAATTTCATGCGCTGGGTCGTGGCCCATCCGCAGCAGACGACACCGCTGTTACAGATACAGCAAATGGCCAGCAGCGTTATACGGCAGCAGGCGACGCCAGGAGTAGAAGAGAGCAGGCTGGTGTACCGGATGCAGCTGAATTACCACGGCGACCAGGCTGCCGGCGGGCGCTATTACGTGATCTACAAGGATGGCCAGAAAGTCGACGATGGGCGCAGTGATGCCAACGGATTCACCAAGGCACACAATGCCGATTACGACCAGGTGTGGACAACCAAAGTGCTCAACAAATGAGTGCCTGCTTCGGTGCGGCGCACCCTGATTTATAACCAATCACGCTGGAGAAGACCGGTAACCATCCGGTCAACCCATCCTCCTGAGACCGGCGCTGAAGACAGGCATTCAGGCAAGACGTCTCGATTTAGAAAGTCTAGGCGTTCGAGCAGCATATCCGGGCTTTCAAGCGCACTATGGTTACCAGCCTTTCCGAATCCGCTACGCTCAGCCCCAATACGTGGACACGAGACAGGCAATGAAGCTGACAGCTGCGCAAATCCTTTCAACGCCTGGCGAAATAGAAGAGAACATCAGTAAGCACCTCGATGTCATTCGCCTGGCTGCGAGCAAGGGTGCCGATGTGCTGGTCTTTCCCGAGCTGTCCCTCACCGGTTACGAACCCGGATTGGCGCAGGCGCTGGCGGTGCAGCCGGCTGATCAACGCTTTGATCGATTTCAGCTGGCAAGTGACCGGTACGGCATGCTCATCACTGTTGGCGTACCCACGGAGGGGGCGAAAGGCACCGAAATCAGCATGATCTGCTTCCAACCAGGGTTGGCGCGCACCACCTACTCCAAACAGCAGCTACATCCCGACGAGTTACCGTTCTTTACCGCCGGTGATGAGCAGCTTGTTCTCAGACACGCAGATCAGGTGCTGGCGCCTGCCATTTGCTACGAGTCACTGCAGGCAAGCCATGCAGAACAAGCTGCAGCGTCAGGTGCTGGCGTGTACCTGGCAAGCGTGGCCAAATCGGAGAGGGGCGTGGCATCGGCCTACAGTCATTATCGGACGATTGCAAAAACGCATTCCATGACTGTCTTGATGGCGAATTGTGTAGGCCCCGCCGATACCTTCATAGGAGCGGGTCGGTCTGCCATCTGGAGCAGTAACGGCGACCTCGTTTGCAGCGCTGATGCCTTCCAGGAGGCATTGGTGGCGTACGACACGGGGACCGGAAAAGCGAGCGTCTTCAGCTTAGCTTGAGATCACGCCAAGGGCGGTAACAGGCAGCCCTGTCTATGCGGTGACACTCGGCAATCCCGCTTGCCCGCTGCGTCCGCAGCTGCGCGAGGACATCTGCGGCGGCGGGTTTGGCTTGAACGTGTTGTCAGGAATCAACGACCTGGGGATATAAGCTCTTCGCGCTGTTGAGTGCATCAGCCAACGTCCCTACCTTGGACAGTAGCCTGCCGATATCCTGCTCGGTATCGGCGTAGAAATAATCGACGCAAAAGCGAAGCGACGCACCAAACTGCTCGCCGATGGGTGGAAGCGCAACACTCCTGATCTGCATCGGCTCGCCTGCTCGTGCCAAATCGCGTACCCACCAGGAAAGGAACTCGAGTGCCTTGAGGCCTTTCGGATCGCGCGTGATACCAAAGTTGACGGAGATGACAAGCTCATTGGCCAAGCCTCCCTTTGTGCGCTTCAACGCGCCGAGCGGCAGGTCGGCATACGGAAGAAGACCGAAGTCGCTTTCCGTGACATCAGAAAGATCCACCTTGTCCACCGCTGCATCGGTAATGCCGGGAATCGACGCAATGGCGTCTTGCAGTTCTTGTACTTCGGGTGGCATTGCAGCTCCAGACAGATTGGACTGAACGTTCGCCGTCGATGCACCGTTTGCCGTCTGGTAGCGTTGCTTACGGATAACGGGGTCAGGTTGGGCCTCAAGTAAACCCCGACCCCGTTTTCATTGGCTGGTGGATAATCGTGCAATGTGCCTACCGCGCTCATCGTGAATGCGACCACCTAAGCAAGTAAAACACAGAGTGCAGCTTTTCTGCGGGCGACCATACGAGGGTAACGGACGCACTTGCTACTAGCCGAGGCGTAGGAGTCCGATTGCATAGAGAAGCATTGCGATGCCCACGGCGAACACGGCGTGTCGGCATACACGCAACGTCTCAGGAGTAAGTTCCTGAGCTAGTGGTCGAATCCCGTCAAGGTGTGTAGCCCCACTGCCCGATGATAGCTTCCAAGGTGGCCTGATTCACTGGGACCACGCCTGGGCATGTCATCAGATATGCCCGGCGTGCCGCCGCCGTGGCTGAAGGGTTGAAGGCGGGGCTCCATATCTGAATGGAATGGAAGACGGCGATCGGCGCTGCACAAGCAGGACCTCCTGGCTTGCTTGGGGCGGTCATGCTGGCCATGCAAAGAAAGACCGAGCAAGGATCTCCCGCCTGGGCGCGCGCTGGAGCGCTCAAGCCAAGGCTTAAAGCTGCAGCCAATGCGAAAGTGGTGGCAATGCTACGTAGCTTCATGATGAATACGTCCCTGGTAGTGATTGAAATGACGTGCTTGTCTCTGGGCGACCTGCGTTAAGCGTGGCTCAGCGAGAAGCCCCTGACACCGCTTGCAATGGTGTCGGCTGGGTCACCTGATGTTCCGTCTCCGCCAGTCTCCGCCAGAATGGCGGTGCCAGAATGGCGGTGGTTAGGGTAGCATGTCGACCGCGCGCGGTGTGAGGGTTTGGCACGGCCGGCTAGCCGCCAAACGAAGGTACGCTGGGCGCTAGCCCAGTCCAGTGGGGCGGAGGATAAATGCTTGCTCATCCATCGCACATTCTTTGAATGCGCTGCCGCCACAGCGGCCATTCCCATCAATGACACACCGTAGCGTTGCAGGTGGTCTGCCGTGGCGACGGTCTGTCACCGCCATGGCGACTGTTTCAGATTTGAGTGCTGGAACTGCCATGGATTGCATGCGTGATTTTGCACGTCACCACGACGTCTACGAGCACCTTTCAACACCAACTCAGCGCCACTGCGAAACAAGGTCAGCTTAGCCTTATAAGTGAAGCTGACACCGTTCTTGGTCGCCCGGTATCGATGAAGTGTCAGCCAGCATCTGCGAACTCCCCACGAGCTGCCACGAACCGCGACCAGACCTCTGGCGTGCCGCTTTCCCAGGCGCCATGGAGCATCTTGCGAAAGACGGGATCGGTGCCTGCCTGCGCCTCGATGCGCTCAATGAATACCGCACCGGAGCCATCGAGCAAGTCTTCGACCAGCCCGGCGGCGACCATACCAAGCACACGCTCTGTTGGCCGGCGCCGAACTACCTCAAGAATGCCGGCCCAACATTGCTCTGCATTTTCACCGACCAGCTCCACCATGAACTCATAGGCAGCCAGATAGTCCGGGTGCGAATCATCCAGTGAAGCCTCGGCCTCATGAACGCGGATGTACGCATGCGCCCACTCTTCAATGCTGGACCATGCATGCATTCTGACCACACCATGTTTCGAAGTGCGCCGTGCACCGAAATGGTGCCGACTTGAATGAATTGCTGTACGCCGCCGGATTGCGGGACACAGACTAGCCGCTAGGCAGCATGCTCAGACTCCCAACGACGGTAGGCAATATGGGCCAACGCCGAAAGCTTGTGTGGATATGCCACGGAAACATGCTGATCATCTAAATTCCACGGCGCCGGGAAGTCAGCAATCACTTCCGTTGCAGCGCATGAGCCGCTGTCGAGCGCAGCCTTGGAAGGCTCTCCATCGTACTCAAATCGCAAACGAACAACGCTTGTCCCGGGATCAGCCTCAATCGACGCTTGTCTAAGCTGTGGATGGGTCTCACCAAGCAAAGCACGCTGGAGAGACAACAGAAGAGCAGCGCCGCAAGGCGGCGTCGACACGGATGAATTATTGAGCCTCACAACGCAGGCCCGCGAGACTCCACGGCTGCTAGTAATTGCTGCATTCGGTGCGTGGCCTGATCCAAAGGGCCGCCACCGTAGCCCAGCTTCCGTGCTTGGCACAATAGCGAGTGCCCCTCATCGGAAGCGCCACGGGCGGCAGCTGCGGCAGCTGCGGCAGCCAAGTTGGCATACGGAACCGGGTACAGATGATCTAGCGCCAATGCATGTTTCCAGGCAGCTTGTGCCTGCTCAAGCTCACCCCGCGCCGCATAAGCGACTCCGAGGTTGTTGGTCACCATGGCAGCGAGGCTTGGAGTATAAGTAGACCAGCCTAGCCAGAGTGCGAGACGCCGCCATAGCTGTGCTTGGAGCTGAGTGAGCTGGTGATGGAACTGGACGGCCGCCTCCTCAGGCTTGCCTTCAGCAAGTGCGCGCTGTCCTCGAAACAGAGGCCGCAGCAGCAAGCCCTGAAGTCTGCCAGGCACGAGGAGCAGGAAGCCGACCGTAAGTAATGCAGCGCTGGAGCCGCCTGCAGCGCGGACCACGGTATACGTCAGCGCGCTTAGCGCGCCAAGTACAAGCAAATAACCCGTTCTGTATCTAGCGATGCGAGACATGCTGGTGAGCCTAACGCCTAAGTTGAGCTGCGCCGTGGATCGGCTTCGGCTTGAATGATTGGACTAAGCTTCAAGAACCTTGGCCGCATTCTTTCACTACGATTGGCTCAAGGTACTCCGGCAATGTTCCTGCAGCATTCATCTGAGTTAGCTCGTCTAGTCTCGGGATCCGGGCCGCCGGATTCGCCACAAGAAACGCTCTATAAGCCTTGAGCATGCTGCGCATCCCAGCGAGTTGTCCGGGCACGACCTTCCCCTTGTCGCTTGGGTTGCCAATTTGATGCGCGGCGCTTCCAAAAATGAACTGTACCAATAGCTCTGCGGAGTTGGGAACATCGGTCGCTAGAATTGGTGTAAGTACGCCTGGGCAAACGTAATCGACTACATCCTTGCTCTTCTTTTCCCAATCTATGAGGAGCGAGCGAATGGCCGGCGCGCTTTCGTCAAGCGGCGTCTCCTCAAGGAATCGTGTCAGGTCTACGACTTGATCTGTCTTAACCCTGAGCTTGCCGCTATGCGCTAGCGGAGCCGCAAGCAAGGTGCTCGCTAGAGCAATGGCCAGGAGTGCTGCAAGTTTCATCGGAGTGCCCCGCTTAGGCCTAACGTTTGATCAAGCCTTCCCGTGAAGCGGGTACAGCTTGAGTGGATTGATAGGCTCCACTCTACAACGCCTCTGGATGCAGAGGGCGAAGATGTGGAATGGGAAACAGGGCTAGGTTGACTTTTAAGTAAATCTCACCCCTTCTGCACTAAATCTATGAAATCCCCAGCCTCAGCATCGTAGAACCGCGCACCAAGCAGGTTGCACAGCCTCTGCAACATTGCAGCCTCTCTTTAACCCCAGGCGCCTGATACGGATATGGTCCGCGGCTCCTCGCTATCCTCAGGTTCCTCGACTCGGAAATTTAGTGCCAAACTGGCATCCTTAGCGGGCACGCAACTTCCGATTGCAGCCAGGACATCTGCCCTTGGACCAAGTGGCTCTGGAGCCCAGTCCTCAGGTAACTCACCCAGATCATCATTTGCGCGCAAGATAACTCCGGTGTTTGCCCTGCAACTTCATGGGCAAAGCCCTTGATGGCTGCGCCAGCCTGATACCCTTGCATAGATCAGCGAGAAGCCTCGTAGATTGCTGTACTTACGATCATCCCGGCGATGCCGGCGGCCGCCATGAAAAATCCCCTCCGGTCCCAAGTCGAACGAAACGGCCGCTTCTCGGGCGCGACAAGAAACGCGCCCCAGCGTATCAATCCACCGGCGCCGAGCAAGAAACCGGCAATCAGCATGCAAAAAATGTAGACGAATTTCATGGCGAGCAGGCCGAGTGGAGTAATGGATCAGGTTTATATGTCGACTCCCCGTAAAATTGGTCCATCCATAGTTAGAGGTCCCCGGGCACACTAGCCACCAAGGAGACCAACGATG
>NZ_JAJGQM010000039.1 GCF_020784175.1 Xanthomonas campestris pv. asclepiadis | reverse complement strand
CCGGCTTCCAGAACGGTCAGAACCCCCTCCAACAACACAGTTGCTACAGGGACGTACTTGCGGCGTGTCCTGCGATGTTGGGCGGGCAAGGGCCCTGCAGCCAAGCCGCAGCACCAATGCTCTACGACTGCCTTGCCGCACCGTTTCACCACTTCTGAGAGTGGCAAACGCGCAGCCAGCACGCTTAGACTCCGCGTTTGCACGCGCCAAGGCCGCTGGTGATCGATCTCAATGACATTGCGCTGTACGTGCAGGTGGTGCGCAGCGGCAGTTTTGCCGAGACCGCGCGCCGCCTGGGCACCGCGCCCAACAGTGTCAGCCGGCGCGTGCAGCAGCTGGAAGCGGAGCTGGACACGCGCCTGATGCAACGCTCCACCCGCAAGCTCACCCTGACCGATGCCGGGCAGGCCTTTTACGAACGTTGCGCCGACGCGGTGGACGGGCTGACCTCCGCCGGGCAGAGCCTGGTGGCAGGTGGCGAGGAAGCGGCCGGCCTGGTGCGGGTGGCGGCGCCAGCGGATTTCCTGGATTTTTTCCGGGTCGAATGGGTGGGCGAATTTCTTGCCGCGCATCCGCGCGTGCGCCTGGAATTCGTGCTCAGCGACGCCAAGGCCGACCTGATCGCCGAGCGCATCGATGTGGCCTTCCGGGGCGGTGTGGTGACGGACCTGGGCTATGTCGGCCGCCAGATCCTGGCCGACACCAACGATGTGCTGGTGGCCAGCCCCGGCTACCTGCAGGCACGCGGCAGGCCGCTGCGGCTGGATGAATTGCCACGGCACGACTGCCTCAGTTTCCCGCATCCGAGCGGGTACGCCACCTGGACGCTGGTCGGCCCGTCCGGGCTTGCCGAAGACGTCCAGGTGCAGGCGCGCATGGCCGCCACCACCGCGCGCGCGCTGCGGCTTGCGGCGGTGGCCGGGCTCGGCATCGCGTTGTTGCCGCAGGCGCTCACCTGGCCCGATATCGACGAAGGTCGCCTGACCGTGGTGTTGCCGGATTTTCAACGCAAGGGCCAGAGCCTGTACGCGCTGTATCCAAGCCGGCACCATCTGCCGCGTGCGGTGTCGGCGTTTATCCAGGCCGTGACGACGCGATTGAATGCGCCTGAATGCAAAGAGGTGGCAGGCCTGGCAAGCAGCACCGCGCTGCCCGGCGTGCAGTGATTGCCGTGATGCTGAGCAGGCGGTTGCAACGTCCGCATTGATGCAGCATCAGCGCCGGGCACGCGCGCGCAGCGTGGCGCCGACATCCTTTGACGCGCTGTTGGTCCCTGCCACGTGGGCAACGCACGACATCGAACGGCACGCTGTCCGCTCGATGCAGTGTCGGCACGTTTGAAAGATCGGCACCGGTCAACTGGTGGCATCGCCGGCGCAGGCGATGCCACCGGACAGGCGTCACGCGCCATATCACTCAGGCAGCAAGCCCATCGATCTGCTGCTGGGCGCTGGCAATCCCCGCCTGGCGGGCGTCTGCGCCGGTGGCCAGGCCTTCGGCCACGATGACCTCGGGAGCGTGCACGCCGACAAAGCCCAGCGCGGTGCGCATGTAGCTCTCTGCATGCTCCAGCGACGCCATCGGCGAGCCGGCGCCATAGAAGCCGCCACGCGCCACCAGCAGAATCACCCGCTTGTTGCCGGCCAGCCCTTCGGGCACGCCTTGCGCGTTGTAGCGGAATGTCTTGCCGGCCACCAGCACCCGATCGATCCAGGCCTTGAGCTGGGTCGGGATGGTGAAGTTGTACAGCGCCACGCCGATCACCACGGTGTCGGCGTCCAGGAACTCCTGCAGCACCGTCGCACTGGTGGCCAGTTCGGCGGCCAGTGCCGGGCTCTGGTCGCCAGTGGGATTCTGCTGGGCGGCCAGATGCGCGCCGGACAGATGCGCCAGCGGCTCGGCGGCCAGATCGCGGTAGGTCACCGCGATATCGCTGTTGCCGGACTGCAATTTTGCAACGGTGGCCGCCGAGAGCTGACGGCTGACCGAGTAAGCGCCGAGGATGCTGGAATCGAGATGGAGCAGTTTCATGTCAGTACCTTTGGAAGCGTGTGGGATATGAGGGTTCGGCGACGCGTGGCGCAAGCGCGCATGCATCGACGTGGTGGAAGTCGTGGTTGAGATGAGTTGCCGATAAGGCGGCCTGTTTGGGGGGCGCACTGGCCTCGAAAGCGTCGGCGGCGCACTAGTGTGCCGGGCAATCCGCGTGCTGTGCGCCGGCCACGCGGCAGCCATGCCTCGGCTGCCGGTGGCGCCGGACTCAGGCCAGGCGGCCGCGTGCGCGCAGCTGCTCGCCGATGCGGCGGATCTCCGCCTCGCCCTGGGCCAGTGCGGCCTTGCTGGTGTGCACCGAGTAATGGCCCATCACCAGCTCGTGCGGATGCTTGACCGCCGAGCCCAGCACGAAGGAGGTCGCACCGACCGCCACCACCTCGATGGCCTGCTCGGCGTCCTTGAACACCGCCATCTGGCCGCTGCCGATGGTCTCGGCCGCTTCCAGCTGGCCGCCGTGCACCGCGATCCAGGCCACCGTGTGACCGGCCGGCGGCACATAGCGCCAAGTCTCGCCGTCCTGCAGCTGCACGCCCAGGTAGGTCATGTCGGCCGGTGCCGGGATCCTGCTTTCCAGCGCGCCGTAGCGCCCCAGCAACACCCGCACCGGGCCGGCCACCGGCACGTCGTCAGGCGACAGATACAGGCTCTGCGGCGCAGCGTTTTCTTCCGCCGCCGGCAATGCGACCCACAGCTGGAAGCCCTTGGCCGTGGCCTGGCCCACCAGCCCGCCGTCATGCCAGACGCCGTTGCCGGCCCGCATCCACTCCACCCCGCCGCCCGGCAGGATGCCCTGTTCGCCGGTGGAATCCTCGTAGCCCATCTGGCCACTCATCAGGTAGGTGAGCGTGGCGATGCCCGAGTGCGGATGCATGCCCATGGGCGTGCCGCCCACGGACGGGTCGACGGTGAACATGTCCAGAAACACGAACGGCTTGAGCAACTGGCCCAGGTCGCCCGGGCTCATCAGCCGGGTGATCGGACCGCGGGTGGTGCCGCGGGTGCGGAACACCACCGGGCGCGGCGCGGCCTGCATGCTGGTGGCGCGCTGCGGCTGAGCGGTGTCGACGGTGGCCAGTTGTGCGTTCATGACAGATCCCCTTGCGGTGGCGGTGGGGCGCGCTGCCCCGGTGAGGCAAAGAGTAGAGATGCGCCCATTGATGGACTAGCCGGAAGATTTGGAGTGGAGTCGTCCATAAATCGAAGTAATCGCAAGGCGCCGGATCATCTTGGTCATGCGATATGGGCTCAGCCCAGCGTCCGGACAGCCGCAGGACATGGCGCGCCTGGCACGCGGCGCATGCGGCGGGTGGTCTTCATGCCACGCCAACAACGGGTTCTTCACGCTTGCGGCATTCTTCCGCTGGAGACCCCCGATGATCCGCACCCTCGCCCCGCTCGCCGCCGTGTTGTTGCTCTCGGCCTGTGCCTCCAACCAGGTCGCGCAGGTGCAGCCCATCGACGGGGCCATCTCCGGCCAGTGCCATATCGACAAGGTGCGCGGCGCGGTGGGCCTGGCCGCTGCGGCGCAGACCATTGAACGTGCGCGCGTGGACAGCGACAGCCTGCAGGTCAGCTTGCGCCGCGGCGAGCGCGCCACCGGCGGCACCACTGCCAGCGGCCTGGCCGACCCGGCCCAGGGCGCCAGCGAAAGCGGTGGCGATCACCTCACCGTCGAGACCGGCCCGAACAACAACATCACCGCGATCTACTGCGGCTGAAGGTCGTCGTCGGCATCGGCGCATCCGCATCGCCGTGCGTAGCCCGGCGACGCACAGCGGGCACGTGCGGTGTGGGGAGCGATCGCAGCGTCCAGTGCGGCGTGCGGCGATGGACCACTGGCTGCGGCTCCCCACGCTGGATACGGCACGGGTAGCTGGTTGCCTTGCCCTGCATAACACCAGCTGCGCTAAGCGCCACACGCACACTGCAACGTATCCGCGCGCAGCGTTGGAAGCAGCTCAGCCGCGGCCCTGCGGATTCACCGCATCCGCCACGGCGTCCGCATCGGCATGCGTGCCAAATCCACCGCGCCAGCGACGCTGCAACGACGCCTGGAAGGCATGGATGCAACTGAACACCGCCGGGACCACGACCAGGCACAACACCGTCGAACTGATCAACCCGCCGATCACCGCAATGGCCATGGGCTGGCGGAAACTGGCATCGGCGCCGAAGCCCAGGGCGATCGGCAACATGCCGGCGATCATCGCCACGGTGGTCATCACGATCGGGCGGACGCGCTTGCGGCAGGCATCGATCAAGGCCGCATCCACGTCGGCCACGCCATCGCGTAGCGCGATCACCGCGTAGTCCACCAGCAGGATCGAGTTCTTGGTGACGATGCCCATCAGCATCACCAGGCCGATCATCGAGGGCACATCCAACTCGCTGCCGAACAGCAACAGCGCAATGAAGGCGCCGCCGAGCGACAACGGAATCGCCGAGAGGATGGTCAACGGCTGGAAAAAATCGTTGAACAGCAGGATCAGCACGCACAGCATGCAGGCGATCGCGATCACGATCGCCTGCACCAGGCCGGAGGACAGTTCCGCCGCCACTTCCGCATCGCCGGACTGGATCAGCGACACGTTCGCCGGCAGGTGCACGATGGCCGCGCGCGAGTTGGCCAACGCCAGCGCCTGGCTCAACGGCATCTCGCCAAGATCGGCGCTCACCGTGACATAGCGCTGCCGGTCGTAGCGGTTGATTTCGCTCGGGCCGCTTTCCATCGTCAACACCGCGACGCTGGATAACGGTACCAGGCCGTCGCGCGATAGCACACGCAGATTGGACAGCGCAGCCAGATCGGCGCGGACGCGTTCGGGGACCTGCACGCGAATATTGATCTGCCGGTTGTCCAGCGTGAGTTTGGCCAGCTGTGGTTCGAAATCGCCGCTGGTGGCGGTGCGCAAGGTCTGGCTGATCTGCGCGCTGCTCACGCCGTAGCGCGCGGTCTGGCTGTCGATCGGCCGCGCCACGATTTCCGGCCGCTCCAGGCTTGCGGTGGTACGCACCCCGGACAGGCCCGCTGCGCGCAACTGGCCTGCGAATGCAGTAGCGGTGGCGTTGAGCGCGGTTTCCGAATCGCTGGTCAGGATCATCGACAGGTGCTCGCCGGACCCGCCGCCGCCCACCGTGAAGCGCGCACCGGTGACGTTGACCAGCACCCGCCGCACCGCGCGCTCGATCTCCGCCTGCGGCCTGCGCGTGTCGCGTTCGGACAGCACCAGCGTCATCTCGGCCTTGCGCACTTCCGGCACCTGCGCATCGCGGCCGCCGCCACTGCCGCCGATGCTGGTGAACACCGTGCCGACGCCGGCGACATGCGCGACCGCGGCACGCACACGCTCGGTGATCCGCCGGGTCTGGTCGATGTCGCTCTCCGGCCCGAGTTCCACCTTGACGGTGATGGTGCCGCGGTCGCTCGGCGGCACCAGGCCCTTGGCCAGCAGTGGCAGCAATGCCAGCGAGCACAGCAGGAACACGCCGGCCGCCCCAAGCGTGGCCGCGCGATGGCGCAGGCTCCAGTGCACCAGCCGCAGGTAGCCGGCGGTCAGTGCGCCGGTGGCCGGTTGCGGGTCGGCGGTGTGCCGGGAGGTCAGGAATCTGGCCGCCATGATCGGGGTGATCAGCCGCGCCACCAGCAACGAGGCCACCACCGCGATCACCGCGGTCCAGCCGAACTGCTTGAAGAACAGGCCGGGGATGCCGCCCATCAGCGTGGTCGGCACGAACACCACCACCAGGGTCGCGGTGGTGGCCATGACCACCAGGGCGATCTCGTTGACCGCATCGGCGGTGGCCTGGAAGGCGGTCTTGCCCATGCGTCGATGGCGCTCGATGTTCTCGATCTCGACGATGGCATCGTCGACCAGGATGCCCACCACCACCGCCAAGGCCAGCAGCGTGAGCGTGTTGAGCGAGTAGTCCAGCCACCACATCACCGCGAACGCCGGCAGGATCGACAGCGGCAGCGCCGAGGCGGCAATCAGCGTGGCGCGCCAGTCGCGCAGGAACAGCCACACCACCAGCACCGCCAGCAGCGCGCCCTCGTAGAGCATCGACATCGAGCCTTCGAACTGCTCCAGCGTGTAGGCCACCGTCCCGGAAACCGCCGTGATGCGCAGATGCGGGTCGCGCTGCTGCAGGTGCTGCAGCGCCTGCGCCACACCTGTGGCGATCCGGGTCTCGTCGAAGCCCTTGGTGCGGTAGATGCTGACCCCGATCACCGTCACACCGTCGAGCAATGCTTGTTGGCGGCGCTCGGCGTAGCTGTCGCGCACCGTGGCGATCTGGTCCAGGCGCACGTTGTCGCCATTGCCCAGCGCAACCGACAGACCGGGCAGCGCCGCGGCCTGCCGCACGCCGGCCAGGGTGCGCACCGACTGCTCGGCACCGCTCACCTGCGTGCGCCCGCCCGAGGAATCCTGCTGCATCTGTTGCAGCGCGCGCGACACATCGGAAGTAGTGACCCCGCGTGCGGTCATCTGCACCGGATCCACCTCGACCCGGATCTCGCGCTCCACCCCGCCCAGGCGCTGCACGCGGCCGACGCCGGGCACCTTGGCCAGCGCCTTGTTGAGGGTGTCGTCGACATACCAGGACAGCTGGGTTTCATCCAGCGTGGTCGAGGTCACCGCGTAGGTGAGGATCGGCGTGCTGTTTTCGGTGACTGCGCTGATGGCTGGCTGCAGCAGTTCCGGCGGCAGCGTCGAGCGCACCCGATCCACCGCATCCTTGGTTTCGATCAAGGCATCGGAGAGCGATTTTTCCAGCCGGAACTCGGCCACGATCCGCACCTGTCCATCGCTGACGGTGGTGCGCAGATGGCGCAGGCCGCTGACCGTTGCGATCGAATCCTCGACCTTGCGCGCGACTTCGGTTTCCAGCTGCGCCGGAGCCGCGCCCGGCTGCGTCAGCGCGACGGTGACGGTGGGCAGGTCCAGATCCGGCAGTGCCTGGATGGACAGCTGCCTGAACCCGTAGATCCCCGCCAGCGACAACAGCAGGAACGCCAGCAGCGCCGGGATCGGGTTGCGCAGCGACCAGGTGGCGAAATTCATCGCCGCCCACGCGGGAGCAGCTGCATCCCGACCAAGCCACGGGTGGAGGTGGAGGTGACCAGCACCGTATCGCCGTCGGCCAGCAGCCCGGCGCCTTGCGCCACGATGCGCGTGCCCGCCGCCAGCGGTGCGAGGAGCTCGACATCGGCACCGAGCCGGCGCCCCACCACGACCTGTTGCGCGCGCACCCTGGCCTGGCCGCCGCTGCCGACCAGGCAGAACACGGTGCTGCGACCGTCGCGCACCACCACGCTCGACGCCGGCACCACCAACGCGCGGCTGGCCGGCAGTTCCAGCGCACCATCGACATACATTCCGCCGCGCAACAGGCTGCCGTGCGCGATATCCGCGTAGACCAGACCGAGCCGCGAGCGCGCATCCAGCAGCGGCGCGATCTGGCGCACCCGGGCCATGGCAACGCTGCCGTCGGGCAGGCGGAGCCCGACCTGCTGGCCCACCGCGATCCGCGCGATCTGTTCGGGGCTGAATTCACCGCGCCACTCCAGCCGGCCCTGGCGCACCAGCCGGAACAGCTCCTGGCCGCTGGTGGCCACCGCGCCCAGCGTCGCCGCCTGCGCGCTGATGAGTCCATCGTCCGGGGCCAGGATCTGGGCCTGCTGCAGCTGCAACCGGTTGGCATCCAGCTGCGCGCGTGCCACCGCGATCTGCGCCTTGGCGGTCACCGCTTCGGTCACATAGCGCTGCACTTCCTGATCGCTGATGGCGCCGGCGGTCTGCAGGCGCAGCGCGCGCCCGCGGTTGCTGTCGGCCTGGCTGGCGGCCGCCTGTGCCTTGGCCAGGCCGGCGCTCAGTTCGGCCCTGGCCGCCAGCAGGGTGGCGGTGTCGAAGCGGGCCAGCAGCTGGCCGCGTCTGACTACATCGCCCACCGCCACGTCCAGGCTGGACAGACGCAAGCCGTTGCTCTGCGAGCTGATGATCGCCTCCTGCCAGGGCGCGACCAACCCGCTCGCCTGCAGGGTGCTCGGCCATTCCACCGCGCGCGGCGTCACCGCAGTGACCGACAGGGCACTGATCGCCAGCGCGTCGCGCTCCGGCTGGGCACGCGCGGACCACCACCACCCCGCGCCGGCGATGGCGACAACGGCCAGCACGCAAGCTGCCAGCACTGAAGCCAGTCGCCGGCGCGGCGTGCCCTTCGCTGCACCGGCAGCGCCGGGCGTGGTGGATGTCGTGGTTGTCGAGGGAGTGATCATCGCGGTGTGCGGCAGTGGCCTGGAAGAAGGGATGGCAAGCGAGTGGACGCGGCGCCGGACGGTGCGAAGGCACACCGCAATGGGTCATGGGTGGTAAGCGACAGCGTGGGCGCTGACGTCGGCGCCACGCATCGCTGATCCGCACCACCGCGACAAATGCACTTCACTGCCCGGCGCGATCGCACACGTGCCAGCCGCGACGCAATGACGCTGCACGCTGCGCCTGGCGACAACGGCCACCTTGTGCAACGCGTGTCCGGCAGTGGTACAAGAACACTCGGCACTCGATCAACGGCGGGTGTCGCCGAGTGCCATCGTTGCAAGTGGCTGTTAAGGAATTTTTAGGACTGTGCAGAATTCTTGAAGTACCTGTCGGCACCTGGCGAATCGTTCAGCCTGCACAGGAGATCGGCACTCCGCATTACGCATCACGCAGGCAGGTGAATGCGCTGGCGTGGCTGCCAGCGGCGGCAACGCGGCTGGTTCACGCGCGCATGCATCCAGCACCTTGGCCTCAGGCGCCGGGCGCATCCCCGGCGATTCCCGGGAACACGATACGCACGCTGAAACCGCGCCCGCCCAGACCCGGACCGGTTTCGATGCCTGCCTGGTGCAGATCCACGATGCCGGCAACCAGTGACAGCCCGATGCCGCTGCCGCGCACCGGCGTGCCGGCCACGCGGTGGAAGCGGACGAAGATGGCAGCGCGCTCGGACGCGGGCACGCCCGGACCATCGTCGGCAACCTGCAGGTACACCTGCCGCGGGCCCTGAGCGGTGTGCGCGCTGTGGCCTTCGCGCATCGCATCGCCCACATGGCCGCAACTGATCAGGATGTTGCCGCCCTCGGCGGTGTAGCGCAGCGCGTTGTCCACCAGATTGCGCAGCAGGATGCCGATCTCGTCCACGTTGCAGGCGATGCGGCAGCGGTGGATATCCAGATACAACGCGCGCGCATTCTGGCTGGCGTGCACCTCGAATTCCTGCGCGACGTGCTGCACCAGCACACTGAGTTCGGTGATGGCGTGGGTCGGCGCGGTGCTGCCTGCGTTGAGGCGTGCCAGATCCAGCAGTTGCTCGGACAGCCGGGTGCTGCGTTTTGCCACGCGCAGCAACTTCGACAACGCGCGGTTCTTGCTGTCCACGTCCTCGGCCGCCAGCGCGATCTCGGCCTGTGCCTGCAAGGCCGACAGCGGCGTGCGCAGCTCGTGCGCGGCGTCGCCGATGAAACGGCGTTCGCCATCGATGGCCGCATCCAGCCGCTCCAGCATATGGTTGAACGAGGCCACCAGCACGTAGATTTCGCGCGGCAGTTTCGACAGCGGCAACGGGGTCAGATCGAACTGCTTGCGGTGCCGCAAGGCGATCCCCAGCGCTCTGACCGGCTGCAACGAGCGCCGCACCACACACCACATCACCACACCCGCCACGATCACCAACAGGCTGGCCAATGCCAGTGCATGCCAGGCCGCGTGCCGCATGTCCGCATCGACCACGCTCTGCGGATTGCCAACCTGCACGCTGACCCGCCCGGTCTTGTCGGTGATGGCGTATACGCGCCACTGCACGCCGTTGACGATGGTGCTGGCCGCCCCATCGGTAAAGGACGGTTGCAGCGCAGAATCGGGTGCGCCCGGGGTCCGCGCCACCATCCTGGCGCGGTCGATCCAGACTTGGAACACCAGCTCTTCGCGCGCGTTGGTGAAGGTGTCCGGCAATTGCAGGCCCGGGCCGGCCCTGCGCTCGAACTTGCTCCTGGCCGGAATGGTGATCAGCATCTGCGTGGCGATGGCCTCGAGCTTTTCATCCCAGGTGCTCTGCAGATTGAGCTGCAGCCAACTGAGCACGATGGCAATGACCACCACCCAGCACACCGCGATCACGCTGACGATCACCATGAACAGCTGCGCCGTGATCGACCGCGGTCTCATGCGCTCGGCTGCCCCACCACATAGCCCAGGCCGTGCACGGTTCTGATCAGGTCCTCGCCCAGCTTGCGGCGCAGTTGATGGATGAACACCGCAATGGTGTTGCTTTCCAGCTCGCTGGAGGGTCCGTAGACCAGATCCTGCAGGCGATCGCGCGTGAGCACGTGGCCGGGCCGCTCGATCAGCGCCAGCAGCGTGCGGTATTCGTGCGCGCTCAGCACCACATCCACGCCGCCCCTGCTCACCGCACGGCGGCTGCGGTCGACCTTGACCTCGCCGAAGGTGAAGATCGGCACCACACTGCCCTGGCTGCGCCGGATCACCGAGCGCACCCGCGCCCACAGCTCGTCGAACTGGAACGGCTTGACCAGATAGTCGTCGGCACCCGCATCCAGGCCGACGATGCGCTCGCTCAACTGTCCGCGTGCGGTGAGGATCAGCACCGGCGTGGCATCGCAGCGCGCACGCATGCCGCGCAACACCGACAGCCCGGATTCGCCGGGAAGCCCCAGATCCAGCAGCACCGCCGCATACGGATGCGCGACCAGCACCCCGTTGGCGGCACCGGCATCGACGACATGGTCCACCTCCCAGTCACCTTGCTGCGCACCATCGCAGATGGTTTCGGCCAGCATGACATCGTCTTCGACAAGCAGCAGCTTCATTCGGTGCCGATCGGTAGGCAAACGTGGGCGCACAGCATCGCTGAGCGGGTTTAATTCTGCATTAAGAGGCCGGGCTGGCGGCGAGACGGCGTGGGGCTTGGGCTGGACCTGGTGCAAGCCATCATGCGTCATCACGGCGGCAGCATGGTGCTGGTACCCGACACTGCGCCTGCCGCCTGTCTCCGGCTTGCGTTCGCGCCGCCCCATCGCAGGAGATCGCAGGAGGGCGCCGAGCCTTCACCGCGGACGCGCAACGCGTATCCGCCGCTGACGCCACGCGCCTGCGCAAGCGAAGACACGCGTATGTGTTCATTGCCATCTGTGCTTGGACTGGCAACGACGCCGGTCTGCCATCGATGCTGATGACCACCTGAACTGACGCGACCGATTCGCGGCCAGGACAGACTGCGGACAGACTCTTGCTTTAGCCTTGATTTTGCACACTCGCGCAATCTTCGTTGGCATGCGCATGTGCCGCTTGGCCGAATTTTTTCTACGTTGTGAGGATAGATGGCTCGTTCGTATATGACGTCGTTTTTTCGCGAATGGCTCACCGCACCCTGCTCCGTTGCAGCGATACCCCCCTCCGGACGCGCACTCGCCTCCATCATCACTTCCGAGCTGTCGGAACGTACCGGCCGTGTTCTCGAACTCGGGCCGGGCACCGGCGTGTTCACCCAGGCGATGATCGACAAGGGCGTGCAGGAAAAGAACCTCATCCTGCTCGAGTACAACGCCACCTTTTCTGCGTTGCTCAAGCAGCGCTTTCCGCGTGCAAGACTGCTGCAGATGGATGTTGCCGATCTCGAATCGATGCCCCGCATCGATGGAGCCTGCGTCGATGCCGTGGTCTGTGGCCTGGGTCTGTTGAATATGCCGGCCCATCAGGTGGCTGCGATCTTGCGTGGCGCCTTCCTGCAGTTGAAGCCTGGCGGTCGGCTGTATCTGTTTACCTACGGATTCAAATGCTCGGTTCCGTCGCAGATTCTCGACGCGCTGGATCTGGAGGCCGTCAGGATCGGGCGCACCTATCGAAACGTGCCGCCTGCGACGACCTATCGCATCCAGGCTCGCAGCGACACAAGGTAGAACACGATGCAGACCAACGCGCAGCTCGCGCTTGTCGTGAGCTGCGGCCTTCCGGGCGTGCTGGCCGTGTCCTACATCGAAAAATTCATTCCCGTCGTGCCGTCCTACCTGATGCTGATGGTGGTTGGCATGACGGCAAGCAGCGCTCCGGCGCTGTTGGCAGCGTGGGCGGTCAGCGTGACCGGATCGGTGCTGGTCACAGTGAGCTGGTACGCGATAGGCCGTGCGCTGGGCAATACCCGCGTGCGCGCGGTGGTGGGCAGGTACGGCCGGTTCGTGTTCTTGCGCATTGCGACCTATGAGCACCTGGCGCAGTCGTATCGACGCAACGATTTCCGGGTCACCCTGGCGGGTCAGGCGATTCCGGTGGCACGGATCTATCTGGCATTGCCGGCAGGCGTCATCCAGGTGCGGTTCTGGGCGTTCCTGCTGGCCTCGTCGCTGGGCATTGCAGGCTACAACCTGGTGTTTGTGTTGGTGGGCTTTTTCCTGCGCGGCACCGGGCACGATCCGCTGGTCACCGGCATGCTGATCGCCGCAGCGCTGGTCGCACTGGAGTGCGTGGTGTTCCTTTCGATCCGCATGAAAACCCGCGCGAAGTCCGTCAAGGTCTAGGCGCCCGAGGGACGCCGTAAGTGCATCCGCGCACAGGCAATGCGCTGATTGCATCACGCAGCACCGAGGCCCGCACCGGCAGTGCGATCAAGGCTGGTGCATGCGGCGAACACAAACTGCTACCTCTTGCCATGGCCGCGTCAGCCTGACCAGTACGGCTGCGCTGCAGTCAGGCAACACCCCTCGCACGCATCGAGCCACTGCAGCCGCTGATTCGCGCTGCCAGGCACACCGTGCACGAGGCAGTTCGTGAACCTATCCCTACCAGGCAGGGCGAATCAAAAAACTCTTAAAACCTCGCTCGCGCGTCATCCATAGCATCGCCTTCAGCAACCAGCCACCGCCGCATCGCAGCCTCGCCACACCGCCTGCCCGGCGCTGTCGCAGAAGCGTCCGTGCTGCTTCACCCACTCCCGGGTTCACATCATTGGATCGCGCCATGTCGTCCCACCGCTCCATCGTCCCGCCACAACCATCGGCTCCCGCCAGCAATCGCCAGGCGTGGCACGACTTGCCCGATCTGCAGCAGCACCACTCCCGGCGTCGGCGGCTGAGCCAGCTGCGCTGGATGGCGAGCATTGCCTGCGCGGGCGTGGCGGCGTTGTGGTGCGGCCCGCTGCTGTGGTCGTGGCTGCGCTACGTCACCGCGTAGCGCAACGCGCAAATGTCGTGGCAGGTGTGCTGGTTGCCCACCCCGTGCCTCACCCAACTCTGAAGGATCCTGCGATGACGACTTCCCGTTACCTTGTTGCGGCTGCCACCGTGGCGTTGCTGTCGGCCTGCGCGAGCCGACCTGCCACCACACACGCATCGGCACCTGGCGTGATCGGTCCGCCGATCGGATCGACGCTGGTCGCGCCGCCACTGTCGCAATCCACGCTTGATCCACCCGAACAACAGCAGGGTACCGGCGACGCTCCGGCGCAGGAACACGCTGGCAGCGCCCAGCCGGCGGTGCCGCACGCCGCGCACGCCGCGGCGACGCCACCACCGTCGGCAGACGCCAGCTCACGCGCGGAACAGGACGCCCAGGCGCTTTATGCCACCACACCGGTGCGCGATCCGTGGGAGGCCTATAACCGCAAGATCCACGGCTTCAACCGCGGTGCCGACAAGGTGCTGTTCCGTCCCGTTGCGGTGGCTTACGACAAGATCGCGCCCCGGCCGGTCAAGACCGGTGTCAGGAACATGTTCGCCAACCTCGGCCAGCCAGGCACGGCGGTCAGCCAACTCCTGCAGGGCCGCCCGGTCAAGGCGACGCAGTCACTGGGGCGCTTCGTGGTCAATAGCACCCTCGGTGTGGCCGGGCTGTTCGATCCGGCCACCCGCTTCGGCATGCCCAGATACAACGAGGATGTGGGGCAGGTCTTTGCCACCTGGGGCTGGCGCAACTCGCGTTACCTGGTGATGCCGATCCTGGGGCCGGGCAGTGTGCGCGACACCGTTGGTCGCTTCGGCGACCAGCAGCTGACACCGCTCACCTACCTGGACAATGCACGGCTCGCCAACTCGCTGATGGGCCTGCAGCTGGCCGACGGGCGTGCGCGGATGCTGCCGATGGATGCGGCACGCCGCGATGCCGTGGACGACTACACCTTCGTACGCGACGCCTGGGCACAACGGCGCCAGAAGCAGATCACAGATGATTGACCGCCACCGGCATCTCGCCTGCACCACTGATTCGCTTCCGAGATGCCGCGTGCACGACCGTGCGGTACGCGCGGTCAGTGACCTGCCTCTGCAATCAGCAGCGACAAGTTCAATGTCTGCGTGGCGCACGCACGCAGACTGCAACTGCCGATCACTTCGCCCTCAGGATCTCCGCCGATCACGGTCTCACGCAGACTTGGCACGGCGCAGGCGCGGCCCGGCCGCCTTGCGGGGTGTGCTGCTGGTCTTGGTTGGCTTGCTGCGCGAGTCGGTCAGAAAGCGCAGCGTCGCCGCTTCCCACTGGCGCTCGCCGCGCACGCCGGTGGCCATGGCCTGCAAGTGGCCGGCACGCCAGCCTTCGAATACGCGTGGGTCGATGTAGGCCTTGCGACACACCGAGGGCGTGTTGCCCAGCGCATCGGCCACTTCGCGGATGACATCGTTCTGCACCTGGGTGAGCGCGCGTTCGCTCATGCGCTCGGGCAGCGGCAGGCGCGCCAGCCGTTGCAGCGCGGCCAGCGTGCCGCCCCAGGTGCGGAAATCCTTGGCGGTGAAATCCTCGCCCATCGCCTCGCGTAGATACTCGTTGACCTCGCCCGAATCCACCGGCTGCAGTTCGCCATCGTCATCGCGGTACTGGAACAGCGATTGCCCCGGCAATTGCTGGCATTCGCGGATCAGTTTGACCAGCTGCTTGTCGTCCACTTCGATATCGTGATCCTGGCCGCTCTTGCCGCGGAACTTCAGCCGCGCACGTCCGCCGCGCAGGAATTCCATATGCCGGTTGCGCAAGGTGGTCAGCCCGTAGGAACGATTGCTGCGCGCATATTCGGCGTTGCCCACGCGCACCAGGGTGTCGGCCAGCAACGCCACCACGATCGCCAGCACCTTCTCGCGCGGAAATCCCGGCAAGACCAGATCGCGTCGCAGCCGGCGGCGCAACTTGGGCAGCGCCTGGCCGAAGGCGATCACCCGTTCGAACTTGCCTTCGCCACGCACCTGCGCCCAATCGGCGTGGTAGCGATACTGCTTGCGCCGGCGCGCATCGCGCCCGGTGGCCTGCAGATGGCCGTTGGGCTTGGCGCAGATCCATACCTCGGTATACGCCGGCGGAATGGCCAGGGCACGGATGCGCTGCAAGGTGTCGGCGTCGGCCACGCGTTGCCCGTCCGCACTGCGGTAACTGAAGCTCTTGCCGGCCTTGCGGCGGCTGATGCCGGGCTGCTGATCGTTGACGTAGGTGAGCCCGGCCGCGCGCGCGGTGGCCTTGGCCTGCGCGACTGCGGCCACGCTCGCCACCGCGGCCGTGGCGGCCACCGCGCCGGCGGCAACGGAGGCCAGCTTGCCGGCGGCGCTGGCGGTGGCTGCGGCATTGCGAAGAACACGTTTGGCTTTCATTGCGCACGGATCGAAGGACAGGCGCCGATTGTTGAGCCGGGCGGGACTAGGCCGCGTCAACGCTGCGACAACGCCATGTGGGCAAGCGATGCCCGCGAACGGGTTTTCTGCTTATGCTTGGGCTTCCCCCACTGTACTGGAGTTATCGATGCGTGCTGTCCTGCCTACTGCCCGCCTGGCTTGTACCTTGGTTGTGCTGGCGGCATTGAGTGCCTGCGGTTCGCCGCAACCGGACGAGCAGGAAGCCGTCTCCGCCAAGGCGCAGCAGGCCGCCGAACAAGCCGCCGCACCGGCACCGGCCGCCGCGCCCGAAGCGCCGCCGATCGGCAGCTGCGATGCCACCCAGGTGCAGTCGCTGGTGGGCCAGGCGCTGACCGACGCGGTGAGCGAACAGGCCCGCACCGATGCCGGCGCCAAATCGGTGCGCGTGCTCAAACCCGGCCAGATGACGACGATGGAGTTCAACGGCGAGCGGCTCAATCTGGAAGTGGACGCCAAGAACGTGATCGCCTCGGTGCGTTGCGGCTGAGCGCCGCCTGTTCGCCTGTGGGCGAACAGGCGCCGAGCCAGCTGGCACAGGGCCTTGCGGCCGCCCTCGTTGCAGCTGTAACGGTGTATTGCGGCACCGCATCAACTGTGGTCTAGTCGATCATCCGGTGACCTCTTCGAAACGCTCCACGGATCGAGCGCTGCAACGTCGTCGCCGCTCTCCCAGATCGCAAAGAGGCAGACATGGCCCCCCGCACTCGCCAAGGGCTCAACGACTACGGTCTCTACAACAGCGCGCGCGATGAGCGCGACGCCTGTGGTTTCGGCATGGTCGCCCAGTTGGACGACCAACCTTCCCGCTCGCTGGTGGACACCGCGATTGCGGCGCTCTCGCGCATGACCCACCGCGGCGGCGTGGCGGCAGACGGGCTCACCGGCGATGGCTGCGGTCTGCTGATCCGCAAACCCGATGCGTTCCTGCGCGGGCTCGCGCGCGATGCCGGCATCACCGTGGGCACGCGCTATGCGGCCGGCGTGGTGTTCCTGCCGCTGGACGAGGCCGATGCGGCACGCTGTCGCGCCGAACTGGAAACCCAGTTGCACAGCGCCGGCGTGCAGTTCCGCGGCTGGCGCGTGGTGCCTACCGACGACAGTGTCTGCGGCCAGCTGGCGCGCGACACCTTGCCGCGCATCGAGCAGGTCTTTGTCGATGCCGGCGCCGAACAGAGCGAAGACGGCTTCACCCTGGCGCTGTTTTTGGCGCGCCGCCGCGCCGAGCAGGCACTGCGCGAGGTGGCGGACTTCTATGTCACCACCCTGTCGCCCAACGGCATCAGCTACAAGGGCATGGTGCTGCCGGACAAGCTGAGCACGTTCTACCCGGACCTGCAGCGCAGCGACCTGTCCTCCAGCGCAATTGTCTTTCACCAGCGCTTTTCCACCAACACGCTGCCGCGCTGGCCGCTGGCGCATCCGTTCCGCCTGCTCGCCCACAACGGCGAGATCAACACCATCGAAGGCAACCGCCGCTGGGCGCAGGCGCGCAGCAAGGTGTGGCAGACCCCGCGCTTCGATATCGCGCAGTTCGACCCGGTGATCTCCATGCACGGCTCCGATTCGCAGAGCCTGGACAACATGCTCGAGCTGCTGATCGCCGGTGGCATGGACCTGCTGCAGGCGCTGCGCATCCTGGTGCCGCCGGCGACCCAGTCGCTGGAGTTCAAGGACGCCGACCTGGCCGCGTTCTACGAGTTCTACGGCCTCAACACCGAGCCGTGGGACGGCCCGGCCGGCATCGTCGCCTGTGACGGCCGCTATGCCGCCTGCATGCTCGACCGCAACGGGCTGCGCCCGGCGCGCTGGATGCTGACCTCCGACCGCCATTTCCTGGTGGCCTCCGAGGCCGGCGTGTGGGAGCTGCCGGCCGAGCGCATCACCCGCAAGGGCAAGCTGGGCCCGGGCGAGATGATGGCCATCGATCTCAAGCGCGGCGACCTGCTCGACTCGGACGCCATCGACCGCATCAACCGCGCGCGCGCGCCGTACAAGCAATGGCTGCAGCAGGGCGTGACCTACCTGCAGACCGAACTGATCGACCCCTCGCTGGTGGAAGAACCCTTCAGCGAGCAGACCCTGCGCAGCTACCACAAGCTGTTCCAGCTCAGCACCGAGGAAGTGGAGCAGATCCTGCGCCCGCTGGCCGAGACCGAGCAGGAAGCCACCGGCTCGATGGGCGACGACACCCCGATGGCGGTGCTCAGCCGCCAGACCCGGCCGCTGTACGACTACTTCCGCCAGGCCTTCGCGCAGGTCACCAACCCGCCGATCGACCCGCTGCGCGAAGGCATCGCGATGTCGCTCACCACCCAGCTCGGCAAGGAGACCAACATCTTCCATGCCGGCGCGGAGACGGTGAACCACGTCATCCTCAACTCGCCGGTGCTCAGCCAGCGCAAGCTGCGCCAGCTGCTGAAGATGGAACAGTACGTCGAGCGCAACCGCCTGATCGACCTGTCCTACAGCGTGGAGGAAGGCCTCAAGGCCGGCCTGGAACGCATCTGCCAGGAGGTGGAAGCGGCCGCGCGCGCCGGCGCCGTCATGCTGTTGCTGTCGGACCGCTACCCGGTCCCGGACCGGCCGATGGCGCATGCGCTGCTGGCCACCGGCGCGGTGCATCACCACCTGTGCAAGGTGGGCCTGCGCTGCGACGTCAACCTGATCATCGAGACCGGCACCGCGCGCGATGCGCACCACATGGCCTGCCTGCTCGGCTTCGGCGCCACCGCGGTGTATCCGTACCTGGCCTACCAGACGCTGTTCGACCTGGGCCGGCGCGGCATCCTGCAGCTGAGCAAGGGCGGCGAGCAGTCGCAGATCGGCCGCCGCTACCGCAAGGGCATCTACAAGGGCCTGTCCAAGATCATCTCCAAGATGGGCATCTGCACCATTGCCAGTTATCGCGGCGCGCAGTTGTTCGAGATCGTCGGGCTGGACCCGGACGTGGTGGAGCTGTGCTTTGCCGAAACGCCCGCCCGCATCGGCGGCGTGGGCCTGGCGCGGCTGGACACCGAGGCGCGCGAGCTCACCGCACGCGCCTGGAACGACCAGCTCAAGCCGGAAGTGGGCGGCCTGCTCAAGTACGTGCACGGCGGCGAGTACCACATGTACAACCCGGACGTGGTCATGACGCTGCAGCGCGCCACCCGCACCGGCGATGCCGGCGACTGGCAGAAGTACGTCGACGCGGTGCATGCGCGCCCGGCCTCCACGCTGCGCGATCTGGTCCAGCTCAAGCGCGCCGACACCCCGACCCCGCTGGACGAGGTCGCCCCTGCGGCCGATGTGCTGCGCCGCTTCGACACCGCCGCGATCAGCCTGGGCGCGTTGTCGCCCGAGGCGCACGAGGCGCTGGCCATTGCGATGAACCGCCTGGGCGGGCGCAGCAATTCCGGCGAAGGCGGCGAAGACCCGGCCCGCTACAGCACCGAGAAGCGCTCCAAGATCAAGCAGGTGGCCTCGGGCCGCTTCGGCGTCACGCCGGAATACCTGGTCAATGCCGAGGTGCTGCAGATCAAGGTCGCCCAGGGCGCCAAGCCCGGCGAAGGCGGCCAGCTGCCCGGCCACAAGGTCAACGAACTGATCGCACGGCTGCGCTACGCCAAGCCCGGCATCGGCCTGATCAGCCCGCCGCCGCACCACGACATCTATTCGATCGAGGACCTGGCCCAGCTGATCTACGACCTCAAGCAGGTCAACCCGACCGCGCTGGTCTCGGTGAAGCTGGTCGCCCATGCCGGCGTCGGCACCATTGCCGCCGGTGTGGTCAAGGCCGGCGCCGACCTGATCACCGTGTCCGGCCATGACGGCGGCACCGGGGCCAGCCCGGTCAGCTCGATCCGCTACGCCGGCGTGCCGTGGGAACTGGGCGTGGCCGAGTCGCACCAGGCGCTGGTGGCCAACGACCTGCGCGAGCGCACCATTCTGCAGACCGATGGCGGCCTGAAGACCGGCCTGGACGTGGTCAAGGCCGCGCTGCTGGGCGCCGACAGCTTCGGCTTCGGCACCGCGCCGATGATCGTGCTGGGCTGCAAGTACCTGCGCATCTGCCACCTCAACAACTGCGCCACCGGCGTGGCCACCCAGGACGAGCGCCTGCGCGCGAACTACTTCACCGGCCTGCCCGAGCGCGTGGAGCATTTCTTCCGCCTGCTGGCCGAGGAAGTGCGCCAGTGGCTGTCCTACCTGGGCGTGCGCTCGCTGGACGACATCGTCGGCCGCACCGACCTGCTCGAACAGCTGGAGGTCTCGCCGCGTGCCGGTGTCAAGGTCGACCTGTCGCGCCTGCTCACCCATGCGCGCTACGACGGCAGCCACTGCGCCGCCCAGCGCCTGTACGAGTCGCCCGACAGCCTGGCCACGCAGATGGACGGCCTGCTCGCCGATGCGATCGCCAACAAGCGCGGCGGCGGCCATCGCTTCCTGATCCACAACACCGACCGCTCGATCGGCGCGCGCCTGTCCGGCGCCATCGCGCGCGTGCACGGCAACCACGGCATGAGCGATGCGCCGTTGAACCTGCGCTTCCGCGGCACCGCCGGGCAGAGCTTCGGCGCGTTCAACGCCGGTGGCCTGCAGCTGGAGCTGGAAGGCGAAGCCAACGACTACGTCGGCAAGGGCATGGCCGGCGGCCGGCTGGTGGTGCGTCCGCCACGCGGCGCGCGTTTCGAGGCGCGCAGCACGCCAATCGTGGGCAACACCTGCCTGTACGGCGCCACCGGCGGCGAGCTGTTCGCAGCCGGCCGCGCGGGCGAGCGCTTTGCGGTGCGCAACTCCGGCGCGCTGGCGGTGGTGGAAGGCGCAGGTGACCACTGCTGCGAATACATGACCGACGGCGTGGTGCTGGTGCTGGGCAAGGTGGGCCTGAACTTCGGCGCCGGCTTCACCGGCGGGCTGGCCTATGTGCTGGATATCGAGCGCGACTTCGTGGACCGCTACAACCACGAGCTGATCGACATCCACCGCGTCTCCGCCGAGGGCTTCGAGAACCATCGCCAGCACCTGCACACCCTGATCAGCCGCCACCGCGAGCTGACCGGCAGCATCTGGGCGCAGCAGATCCTGGACGAGTTCCGCGACTACATCGGCAAGTTCTGGCTGGTCAAACCCAAGGCCGCCAGCATCGAGTCGCTGACTGAGTCGCTGCGGCGCGCCGCCTGATGGCGGCACGACGCAGCGACGGGATTGGAAATTCGGGATTAGGGATTGGTTCGAGCCCTATTTCGCTCGCATGCCGTGGCGAGCCCCGCCCCTCCAATCTCGGACGCCTGTCCTCACGCGTTGAGTTCGTTTGTTCGAGATTCGCATTGAGGCAGACCACCGTGGCCCGCCTTGGCGAATCCCCAATCCCAACTCCCGAATCCCAGCCCCTATGAGCCGCAAGCAAGCCTTCCAATTCCTCGACCTGCCCCGGACCATGCCCACGCGCATTCCGGTGGAGCTGCGTACCTCCGGTGACTGGGGCGAGCTGTACGGCAAGTTCGACAAGGCCGACGCGCAGTACCAGTCCGGCCGTTGCCTGGACTGCGGCAATCCGTATTGCAGCTGGAAATGTCCGGTGCACAACGCCATTCCGCAGTGGCTGCAGCTGGTGCAGGAAAACCGCATCGAAGAAGCCGCCGCGCTGTGCCACTCCACCAATCCGCTGCCGGAGGTGTGCGGGCGGGTATGTCCGCAGGATCGCCTGTGTGAAGGCAGCTGCACGCTGGAGGAATTCGGCGCGGTCACCATCGGCGCGGTGGAAAAATACATCGTCGATACCGCATTCAAGATGGGCTGGCGCCCGGACCTGGGCAACGTGCAGCCGACCGGCTGGCGGGTGGCGGTGATCGGCGCAGGCCCGGCCGGCCTGTCCTGCGCGGACCGCCTGGTGCGTGCCGGGATCGAGGCGGTGGTCTATGACCGCTACGAGCAGATCGGCGGGCTGCTGCAGTTCGGCATTCCCAGCTTCAAGCTGGACAAGTCGGTGATCGGCAAGCGCCGCGAGATCCTCGAAGGCATGGGCGTGCAGTTCCGCCTGGGCGTGGAGATCGGCAAGGACGTCAGCATCGAGCAGTTGCTGGGCGAGTTCGACGCGGTGTTCCTGGGCACCGGTGCCTACCGCTACACCGATGGCGGGCTGCCCGGGCAGGATCTGAAGAACGTGCTGCCGGCGCTGCCGTTCCTGGTGCAGAACAGCCGCATCGTCAGCGGCAACGACCCGCACGGCCGGCCGATCGCCGGCTGGGAAGACCAGATGGCGCTGCCCGATCTCAACGGCAAGCGCGTGGTGGTGCTGGGCGGCGGCGACACCGGCATGGACTGCGTGCGCAGCGCAATCCGCCTGGGTGCGGCCAAGGTCACCTGCGCGTACCGCCGCGACGAGGCCAGCATGCCGGGCTCGGCGCGCGAGGTCGCCAACGCGCGCGAGGAAGGCGTGCGCTTCCTGTTCAACCGGCAGCCGCTGTCGATCGAATCCGGCGCCGACGACGAGGCGATCGGCGTGACCGTGGTGGAGACCAGGCTCGGCGACCCCGATGCCAGCGGACGTCGCAACGCGGTACCGGTGGAAGGCAGCGAATCGCTGCTGGAAGCGGACGTGGTGATCATCGCCTTCGGCTTCTCGCCGACGCTGCCCGACTGGTTGGCATCGCAGGGCGTGGAAGCCGGCAGCAACGGCCGCATCGTTGCGCCGTCCGACGACAACGGCCGCCTGCCCTACCAGACCAGCAACCCACGCCTGTTCGCCGGTGGCGACTGCGTGCGCGGCGCCGACCTGGTGGTCACCGCCGTGGCCGAAGGCCGCGACGCGGCCGGCAGCATCGTGCAGCTGCTGGGCGTCAAGGCGCAGGTCAAGGAACCCGCCGCCGCCTGAGTGTTGACCAGCGCGTGGGCTCGGTGCCCATCGCTGGTTGTCGCGTTACGCGGGCGAGCCGCACGCTGTCTGTGCGCAAAGCCGCATCACCCTGCTGGATGCAGCACATCCATGGCACGGAAAACGCGCGCATGCGCGACGGAACCCCCGCCTGCGCCTGGCTCGAGACCAGGGGCGATACCTGCCCCCACGCAGGCCAGATGCCTCCAGGCGCGACGCCAACAGCCCTTCCGCAGGGTCGTGTGTCCTATCCGACCCCAGCGCGCCACGCACAAGCGAGGTTGTTCCGCCATCGGCATCGCGCTGAATACGCACCGGGGCCGGAGCGCAGTGGCGGCGGACGCAAGCGTCCATCCGCCATGCAAGGCCCACAGGCACGTATGAGCTCGCAATCCCCCTGCAGGCAGGCCTGTATCGATCTGCAGCCTCGACGATTGCACCTGCCGTATAAGTGTGATTTAAGTCACATATCCGCTGTTGCCATGTAACGCGAGCCCGATCAATCACCACCGACGCGCAGGACGTTCTGCGCCGACCTGGATGTCCTGGGCAGTGACGGCAGTCGGTTCCATCCCAGGTGCGGGCAACGCCGCCGCCGTGGACTCCAGACCTCGTTCACGTGTCGCCGCGCCACGCGGCGGCGAAGCCGTGGGCCTCACCAAGGAAGCAACCTCATGACACAGCAACTCGCTACCAGCCAACACGGACGCGACGACTGGGTGGATTGGCTCCGCGGCGCCAGCGTACTGATGGTGATCGTGCTGCACGCCTATGGCTTCGCCTTCGATGCCTACCCGGAACTGCGCGGCGGCGCGACTGAGCAAGCCAGTGCCCTGATGCTGTCGATCGAGCGCCTCAACCGCTCGCTGGCACCGCTGCGCATGCAGCTGATGTTCCTGCTCTCGGGCCTGTTCGTCGCGCGTGGGCTGGACAAGGGCATCGCGCCCTACCTCGGCGGCAAGCTGCGGCATGTGCTGTACCCCTACCTGCTCTGGTCGGTGCTGATCTTCGCCCTGCGCGAGGCAGGCTCGGTGCTGGCCAAGTCCGAACCCATCGCCTGGCTGGATCTGGGCAAGATCGCGGTCGGCAATGTGGCGCTGACCTGGTTCCTGTTCTACCTGTTCGTGTTTCTGGTGCTGATGCCCTTGCTGCGCCGGCTGCCGGCGCCGTTGGTGCTGGCCACGACCCTGCTGGGCTCGGTCTGCCTGGGTCCGCTGCTGCGTCAGGGTGCCGATCCGTTCTACTACTTTGCGTTCTTCTACATCGGCACGCTGCTGGCCGGCCGGGTGCCGGCCCTGCTACGGCAGGCACCACGCTGGATCTGGCCGCTGTCGTGCCTGAGCCTGTGCGCCATCGTGCTGATCGCCAATCTCACCGCGCTGCATGGCATCTGGATCGGCTACCTGCCGCTGGTGCTGATCGCGCTGCCGCTGCTGATCGCTGCAGCGATGTGGGCAAACCAGCAACCGGCCGCGCAGGCGATCCGTTATGTGGGCCGCAACTCGGTGGTGTTCTATCTGAGCCACTTCCCGCCGTTCATCGTGCTGGCCTATCTGCTGCCGCGCTGGATCCACGATGGGTCGCTGCTGTTCTTCGCCTTGTTGGGCACCGGCGTGCTGGCGCCGACCGTGCTGTGCCTGCTACGCACGCCGGGCCGCCTGCCCGCGCTGAACCTGCTGTTTTCCGCACCACTCCTGACGCGTACCCCACGCCCCGCGACGCCGCTGGTGTCGCCCTATCCGGCGCAGGACGGCAGGGTGGCCGCTGCGCAGGGCGCCTGACCTGGTTGATCGCATCGAGGTCCGGCGATCTTGCAGTCGGTGGCCGGGTGTCATCCGGCAGCAACGTGGGCGCGGTCACTGCCGCGTCCACGCTGTGGTGACCGCGCAAACACCTGACGTGCAGCCCTGTTGCAGGGCTGCATCGAGTGCCAGGCGCGCTGGGCGATCAGGCCGCCTTGTCCAGCGTGGCCATGTCGATCACGAAGCGGTACTTCACATCGCTCTTGAGCATGCGCTCGTAGGCCTCGTTGATCTGATCGGCGCGGATGGTTTCGATGTCCGAGACGATGTTGTGCTTGGCGCAGAAATCCAGCATTTCCTGGGTCTGGCGAATGCCGCCGATCAATGAACCGGCCAGCGTGCGGCGCTTCATGATCAGATTGAACACGCTCGGCGACGGGTGCGACTCCTCGGGCACGCCCACCAGCACCATCGCCCCGTCGCGCTTGAGCGCATTGAGGAACGGGTCCAGGTTATGCGGCGCGGCCACGGTGTTGAGGATGAAGTCCAGCGTGTTGGTCTGCGCCGCCATCTGCGCCTCGTCCCGGGAGATCACCACTTCGCTGGCGCCCAGACGCAGCGCATCGGCGCGCTTGCTCTCGGAGGTGGTGAACAGCACCACCGTGGCACCCATCGCCTTGGCGATCTTCACCGCCATATGGCCCAGGCCACCCAGACCGACCACGCCCACCTTCTGACCGGGACCGACCTTCCAGTGTGCCAGCGGCGAATAGGTAGTGATGCCGGCGCACAACAACGGGGCCACGGCCGCCAGGTTGTCGCTGTGCGAGATGCGCAGCACGTATTTCTGATCGACCACGATGTGGTCCGAATAGCCACCGTAGGTGTTCTCGCCACCCCCGAACATCGGACCGTTATAGGTGCCGGTGAAGCCCTGCTCGCAGTACTGCTCTTCGCCTTCCTGGCAGGAGGCGCAGCTGCGGCAGCTGTCGACCATGCAGCCGACACCGGCCAGGTCGCCGACCTTGAATCCGGTGACCGCATCACCGACCGCAGTGACGCGGCCGACGATCTCGTGGCCGGGCACCGACGGGTAGCGCGTGTTCTGCCATTCGTTGCGTGCGGTATGCAGATCCGAGTGACACACACCACAGTAGGCGATATCGATCTGCACATCGTTGGGGCCGGGCGCGCGCCGTTCGAATACGAACGGCGCAAGTGGCTGATCGGCAGTTTGGGCGGCGTACGCGTGGGCTTGGCTCATGAGAGAGACTCCGGGATGTGACGTCCCCGCGACAGTGCGGAAGACAAAAGTAAGCGGGTTGTAGCTTAAGACAGGCGCCTGTCGCACTCCTGCGACAGTGCGTCTTGCCTGTCGGGTTGCGGGCGCGAACGCAGCGGCATGGTGCGCCTTGCAGGTGTTTGCGCGCGATCAAATCGCTGTTGCCGGCGTGAATGGCGCGCTAACGCCGGAGCTTCTACGCTGACCAACCACCACCTTGCCCTGCACCATCCCTGCTGGCCGTGCCCTCCCCCTGCGGCCGCCTACGTCGATGCCGAAGGAGGCTTCCATGTTCCGTTCTCCCCCCACGTTCCCATCCTTGCGCAGTGCTGCACTCGCACTGACCTTGCTGGCCGCCATGCCGCTGGCGCACGCCAAGGAGCCTGCCCGCCCTGGAAAGGAGTCAAGCGGCCTGAAGTACGTCGGCGTCAATCTGTCCGGCGCCGAGTTCAACTCACGCAAGAAACCCGGCACCCTGTTCAAGGACTACACCTACCCGTCCGCAGCGGATTTCAGCTATTTCGCCGGCAAGGGCATGAATACGATTCGCCTGCCGTTTTTGTGGGAGCGCCTGCAACCGCAGCTCAGCGGCGACCTGGACCCGGCACAACTGGCGCTGCTGAAGAAAGCGGTGGCGGCGGCCAAGGCCAACAAGCAGTACCTGATCCTGGATGTGCACAACTACGCCAAGTACAACGGCAAGCGCATCGGCAGCAGCGAGGTGCCCACCGCGGCGGTCGCGGATCTGTGGCGCCGGCTGGCGCTCGAATTCAAGGGCGACTCGTCGGTGATCTTCGGGCTGATGAATGAGCCCAACGGCATTTCCGCCACCGATTGGGCAACCGCGGCGCAAGGCGCGATCAACGCGATCCGCAAGACCGGCGCCAGGAACCTGATCCTGGTGCCGGGCACCGCCTACAGCGGCGCACACAGCTGGCGCAGCGCCAGCTACGGCGTCTCCAATGCCAAGGCCCTGGAAATCCTCAAGGACCCGGGCAACAACCTGGCCTTCGAAGCGCATCAGTACCTGGACAACGACTACAGCGGCACCAAGCCGGTGTGCACCAGCGCCACGGTCGGCGAAGAAAAGCTGCGCGGCTTCACCGCCTGGCTGCGCGAGAACAAGCAGAAGGGCTTCCTGGGCGAATTCGGCACCGCCAACAACCCGGTCTGTGACCAGGCACTGGAAGGCATGCTGACCTACATGGAAAAGAACAGCGACGTGTGGCTGGGCTGGACCTGGTGGGCCGCTGGCGCATGGTGGAAGCCGGAGTACTTCTTCACCGTGCAGCCGGGCAAGGACGGCAGCGACAAGCCGCAGATGTCGATTCTGAGCAAGTACGCACGCCGCGCGACCAAGTAGCCCACGCGGGCGGGCCGCTCACGGTGGTCGCGGCCTGTGCTGCGGCCACCGTTTTTTTTTGCGTGCCATCGTTCACGTCCTGCCACGGAGAAGCGATGGGATCCGCCGATGCTTGCCTGCAGCGCGCTGCATCGCTCGCAGACGCCAGCGCACTCAGCGTGTCGCAGGATGCGCATTGGCGGTCCGCTGCCGGACGCATGGCGCAGCCCACAACGCACGCGCTGCACATGGCACATACCAAGTTCCGCGATCGCACCAGGTGACATTTGCGCGTGCCGGCGTGCTGATCCCACCGCGTCGCACCGCGGCCGCGCGCGCCGCGCTTTTGCGTTCCGGCGATCGCCCTGCGCAGGGCAGCGCGTCGCGACTGCGATCTGCGTGGCCGCCACGCGCGACGTCATCACCTGCAGCATTGCGATCGCACAACAGCCGCCTCCAGGCAGGCCGGATGCACGGTGTTTCCGCAGCCGTGCGGCGCAGAGTGCACCCGGCCTGCAATGGGCGTGACGGCGTGGCGTCGCTTCACCACAACAAAGCGTGTGCATGTTTGGCAATAACTGCGGAGTGGCTCACAGCTCGAATTAAGTGATATCTCGCATTCGTAGTTTGAATGTCCGGATGCGCTTAGGGTGAAGCGCGATGCAGTGTCTTCATGCCCGTGGCAGGTTCGCCGGGCCATGCATCTCCCCCGCGAATGCTTCAGGAGTCACCCATGTTGCCCTCCCCCACTCCGACGCGCCGGCTGTCCAGCCGTGCGTTGTCATTGCTGCTGCTTGCCAGCGTGCTGCTTGCAGGCGTGCCCTTGGCACATGCACAGAACCGCCTGAAGTACGCAGGCGTCAATCTGTCCGGTGCCGAAATCAAATCCTCGCAAAAGCCCGGGGTGCTCAACGTCGACTACCTGTATCCGGCCGCCAGCGATTACCGCTACTTCGCCGGCAAGCACATGAACATCATTCGGCTGCCGATCCTGTGGGAACGCCTGCAACCCAAGGCCGGCGGCGAGCTGGATGCAGCGCAGCTGGCGCTGATCCGCCAGGCCGTGGCCAACGCCAAGGCCGCCAAGGTCTACCTGATCCTGGATATCCACAACTACGCCAGGTATTACGGCAACAAGATCGGCAGTGCACGCGTGCCGACCAGCACCTTCAACGATCTGTGGCGACGCCTGGCAATCGCCTTCAAGAACGACAACAGCGTGATCTTCGGGCTGATGAACGAGCCTTACGACATCAATCCGCAATCCTGGGCCAACGCGGCGCAGGCCTCGATCGACACCATCCGCAAGACCGGCGCCAACAATCTGATCCTGGTGCCCGGCGCGCTATGGAGTGGCGCGCACAGCTGGTACTCCACCGTCGCCGGCCAATCCAACGCAGTGGCGCTGGCCTCCATTCGCGACCCGCTCAATCGCTACGCCATCGAAGTGCATCAATACCTGGATACGGACTCCAGCGGCACCAGCGCCGGGTGTGTCAGCAGCACTGTCGGTGCCGAGCGCCTGCGCAGCTTTACCCAATGGCTGCGCATCAATCACAAGCAGGGGTTTCTCGGCGAGTTCGGCACCGGCGACAACGCCACCTGCAACAGCGCACTCAACGGCATGCTGGGGTATCTGGAGACCAACCGCGACGTGTGGCTGGGCTGGACCTGGTGGGCCGCCGGCGCGTGGTGGAACCGCACCTACCCCTTCAACGTGCATCCCGATGCGCAGGGCCGCGACAAGCCGCAGATGTCGATCCTGAGCGCGCGCGCAAAACGCATCACCCATTAGTCGAAGCACGCCGCGAGCGAGGGTCACCCGTCGCACGCGGCGCAGCAGGCACCCGGCACTGGCATGCACGCGCAGTGCGTGCGATGCCAGGCAGCAACCGTGCCCGGCCGCGGTGAGCACAGTCCTTCCGCAATAACGCCAGCACACGGCGCGCGCTAGCGCTCGCCATGTGTGCGCGCGCAACAACGCTGCCGCGTCAGTGATCCGACGTCGCAGCGTTGACGGCGAGCGCATCCATTCGCCGATTTTTCGACAGCGCCATGCATGCGATGGCGGTGCCGACAAGCGTGCGCGACCGCTTTTCAACGCGGGCGCGTTACAGCGTGCTGTTCCAGAACGTGACCCCTGCGGTAAGTGACTGCGACCCAGCCAACACATTTAATTCACACGCGATGTGGTGGGCAATTAGGCACGGCAGATGCATTGGTTACGACAGGTGTGGCGCACCTCGCGCAGATCGCACGCAACCCGCTGCGACACACCATCCCCGTCGTCTAAGGAGTTGTTTTATGTCTGCTGTCTCTCAAACGCTGCGCACCATTTTCCGCTGCGCCCTGCTCTGCGTCCTGTTCGGCACATTCGCACCCGTTTACGCACAAACCCGCGCACTGAAATATGCCGGCGTCAATTTATCCGGCGCCGAATTTGCATCGTCCAAGAAACCCGGTGTCCTCAATAAGGACTATATGTATGCCCCGGCCAGCGATTACACCTATTTCGCCGGCGTTGGCATGAATACGATCCGCCTGCCGGTGCTGTGGGAACGCCTGCAGCCGAGTGCACGCGGCGAACTGGATCCGACCCAACTGGCTCTGGTAAAGCAAGCCGTGGCACGCGCCAAGGCATCGGGCATGTACCTGGTGCTGGACATCCACAATTACGGCAAATACTACGGCTACAAGATTGGCGGCGACCAGGTGTCGAACGCCACCTTCGCCGACCTGTGGCGCCGCCTTGCGCTGGTATTTCCCAGCGACAACGCCGTGATCTTCGGGCTGATGAATGAGCCCAACGGCGTATCGGCCAGCGGCTGGGCAGCCACTGCACAGGCAGGCATCGATGCGATTCGTGCCACCGGTGCGAACAATCTGATCCTGGTGCCTGGCGCATTGTGGACCGGTGCGCACAGCTGGTATTCGCCCACCAACGATGGTTACTCCAACGCAACCGCATTGGTCTCGATCTACGATCCGCTCAATCGCTACGCGTTCGAGGTGCATCAGTACCTGGATGCCGACTCCAGCGGCACCACCAATGTCTGCGTCAGTGCCACCATCGGTGTCGAGCGCCTGCGCAGCTTCACCGAGTGGTTGCGCACCAACCACAAGCGCGGATTCCTGGGCGAATTCGGCACCGGCAACAACCCGGTCTGCAATGAAGCGCTGCGCGGCATGCTCCGCTATATCGATGCCAATGCAGATGTCTGGACGGGCTGGACGTGGTGGGCTGCCGGCTCGTGGTGGAATGTCAGTTACGAGTACAGCGTGCATCCCAACAAGGACGGCACCGACAGGCCGCAGATGTCCATCCTCTCGCCCCAGGCCGTTCGCGCCACACGGGTTATTCCATAATCCGAGGCACGTGGGTTGTGAGTCAAACGAGCCGCCGCAAGGCGGCTCGTTTTTGCGTCCTTCGCACGCGCTGCGTGCCGGATGACAGGACGAATAACGCGATTCCGATGTCACACCACGCGTCCTTCCGAAACGCTATTTTATAAACATGCCTGCCACACCACTGCACTGTGGGCGCATCATCACCAGCGCTTGAGCTCACTGAACTGTGGCAATGACTTTTTAATGGCTTTCACCTGACAGCGATAAGGCCACGTCCAGCATGGGCGTACTTCACTGCAGGAGCATCACATGGCACATCGACTGATGAAGACCGCGCTGATCGGCGCACTGGCATTGGCGGCGCAAGGCGCGTTTGCGCAGGCCGCCGCCGACAAGCCGGCCAAGGCACTGACCTCCAGCGAGGTCACCAGCATGCTGACCGGCAAGGGCTACACCAAGGTGCACGACGTCAAGTTCGAACACGGAGTGTGGACCGCCGACGCACGCAGCGGCGACGGCAAGGACGTGGATGTGCGTATCGATCCGGTGACCGGCCGCGTCTATGGCGACCAGACCACCTCCAAGCTGAGCGAGGCCGATATCCGCGCCGCGTTGTCGACCGGCGGCTATTCCAACGTGCATGACCTCAAGTTCGAAGACGGCTTGTGGAAAGCCGATGCCGAGCAACGCGGCGGGCAGAAGGTGGATCTGCATGTCGATCCGGAAGACGGGCACGTGGTCAGCGTGGACAACGATTGACCAACGCGCCTTGGAATCGGTGGCGTGCCGACAGGGCCGCCGCGTCGATGACAACGCGTTGAAAGCAGCACGCTTGAAGGCATGGCGCAGCATCTCGACGATGCATCGATAAGGATCGTGATTCGTCGGCAATCGTCACGGCCAGGACGCATCCAACGCAAAGGGCCTCCAACAGGAGGCCCTTTGCGTTGATGGCGATAGGCGGGCGTGCCGCTGCGGCTTACCTTGTGGACGGCATCACGACGCCATGCGGTGGCTGCATGTCATCGCGTGCAGCCCTGGCTCGATCAACGCGCCGGTGCCGTCTTCCTGCCCTCTGCAGCGGCGTCTTTCCCGGCGTCGGGCGCCGCTGCCGCAGCGCCCGCTGCGGGCTTGCCGGCCATCATGCGATCACGCGCCGCCTTGAACGGGTTGCCGGCATACCAGTTGGGCCAACGCTGCCCGGCAGCCACTTCCTTGCCCACGCCGTACACCGCCTGCAGGTCTTCGATGGTGCCATCGAGTTTCCAGGTGGCCGCATCGTACTCGTCGCCCGGGGCGTGATAGCGATTGCGCCCGTAATCCTCTGCAGCCGCGCGCCCGGCCGCGGTGCCGCCCTCGCGCAGGTCTTCACCGCCATCGGCATACAGCGCCGGCACGCCGGCCTTGGCGAAGTTGAAGTGATCCGAGCGGAAATACGAGCCGCTTTGCGGCGTGGCCTCGGCATGCAGGGTGCGGCCCTGCATCGCGGCGATCGGCTTGAGGATGTCTTCCAGCTCCGAACTGCCCATGCCCACCACGGTGACATCACGTGCGCGCCCGGCCACCGACATCGCATCCAGGTTGATCACCGCCGCGATCTTGTCCAGCGGAAAGCTCGGGTTGGCCACGTAGTATTTGGAACCGAGCAGGCCCGATTCCTCCAGCGTCACCGCCACGAACACCACCGAGCGCGCCGGCTTGGGATCCTGATGCGCGAACGCGTCGGCAATTTCGAGAATGCCGGCCACGCCGGTGGCGTTGTCCACCGCGCCGTTGTAGATGTTGTCGCCACTTTCGCCCGGATGCTTGCCCAGGTGGTCCCAGTGCGCCATGTACAGCACCGCCTCGTCGGCGTGGCTGCTGCCCGGCAATACGCCGACCACGTTGCGCGAGGTCTTTTCGGCGATGCTGCTCTTCAGGTCCACCGACCAGCTGGCCTTCAACGGCACCGGCTTGAAGCCGCGCTTGCTGGCGTCCTTGTAGGCCTGTGCCAGGTCCAGCCCGGCATTGGCGAACAGCTGCTTGGCGGTCTCGGCGCTGATCCAGCCCTGCACCGGCAGGCGCGGATCGGGATCGTCCTTGGCCGGCAGGTCGTATTGCGGGCCGGCCCAGGAGTTCTTCACCACGTCCCAGCCGTAGCTGGCGCCCGGGGTGTCGTGCACGATCAGCGCAGCGGCCGCGCCCTTGCGGGCGGCCTCTTCGAACTTGTAGGTCCAGCGCCCGTAATAGGTCATGCGCTTGCCGTCGAACAGCGTGGCATCGCCGGTCTGGAAGCCTGGGTCGTTGACGAACATCACCACCGTCTTGCCTTTCCAGTCCTGGCCGGCGTAATCGTTCCACTGCTGTTCGGGCGCATCCACACCGTAGCCGACGAACACCAGCTCGCTGTTGTCCAGCTTGACCTCGGCCTGGCCGGTACGCGTACCGACCACGATGTCGCTGCCGAAGGCCAGGGTACGGGTCTGCTCGCCGCTGCGCAGGGTCGGCGCGGTGGCCGCATCGGCGGTGGTTTCCACCATCGGCACGTCCTGGAACCAGCTGTCGCCGTTGCCCGGCTGCAGGCCGATGCGCTGCATCTGGTCGCGGATGTAGGTGACGGTCTTCTCTTCGCCGGGGGTCCCGGGGCCGCGCCCTTCGAAGTCGTCCGAGGCCAGCGTCTTGACCAGCTCGGCGAAGTCGCCGCCGGTCAGCTCCGGCGAGAAGGCGTGGCGACTGACCGGGGCGCTGGGCGCGCTGTCGGCCGGCACCTGCGCGGCGGGTGCGCTCGGCGCATCGGCGGGTTCACGCTTGCAGCCGGCCAGGGCCAGCGTCGCGGCCAGGCACAACAGGATCTTGCGGGGCATCGGGACTCCTCGTGCGGCGAAGGTCCCCCGATTCTAGGCGCTGGCCCCGTGGTCGGGGCGTCAGTCCCTGGGTGCCACGTCGCTGTCGAAGCTGCGCGCGGTGGCGCCGGTCACGGCGCCGATCTTCGCGGTGCGGTGCACGTACAGGCTGACCTCGCGCTCGAACTCCAGCGGGCCATCGACCACCGCATCCGGGCCGATCACCACCCGCGGCTTGCGCGCAGGCTTGAACGAGAAGCTGAAGTTCGGCTTGGTGACCTCGATTCCGCCACGCACATGCGAGCGCACCCCGACGGTGATGTCGCCGTTGACGGTCTCGATGCCCTTGCCGAGCTCGGTTTCCACCAGGCCGATACTGCCGTTGACCGTTTCCACGCCGCCGCTGATCCGGCTGCCGCGTTCCACCAGCACGCTGCCGTTGACCGTCTCCAGCCCGCCGGACACCACCACCTTCTGGCCCAGCGTGATCGCGCCATTGACCGTGGAGACATCGCCGGTACGGGCGTTGTCGCCGATCTGGATGCTGCCGTTGACCGTTTCCACGCTGCGGGTCTGCGCGCCGGCGCCGATCTCGATGGAACCGTTGACGGTATCCAGCCCGCCATAGACCTTGCCGGCCTCGGCGCTGATGCGGCCGTTGACCTTGCTGATGTCCTCGTCGGCCCAGGCACTTGCGCAGACCAGGGACAACGCCAGAACGAGATGCTGGGCTTTCATGCTGAACCTTGCGCGGCGGCGGCTGTCTTGGGCGTGGCGGCGATCACACCATGCTTGGCTACAATCGCGCACCTGCCTGAAGTCATTGGACCTTTCGTTGCCCCTGTCGCCCGCACCGCGATCGCGCCTGCCGTCCGCCCCCGTCACCAGCCGCTCCCGCGCGTGGCTGGCGGCGACCGTGCTGGCCTGCACGCTGCTGGGCAGCACCGCGGCCGGTGCGCAAAGCCAGCGCGAAACCGAGCGCAAACTGCAGCAGCTGCGCGACGAACTCAAGACCATCAGCGCCGACCGCCGCGAGCTGGAGGGCAAGCGCGGCAACGCCGCCCAGCAGTTGCGCCAGGCCGATGAGAAGGTGGCCAGGACCTCGCGTGCGTTGAGCGAGACCGAATCGGCAATGCGCGAGCAGGAACAGCATCTGGGCAAGCTGCAGCAGGACCGTGCGCAGCTGCAGCGCGGCCTGCAGAACCAGCGCGTGCAGCTGGCCGCGTTATTGCGCGCCGCCGATCAGGTTGGCCGTAACGCGCCGCTGAAGGTGCTGTTGTCGCAGGACACCGTGGGCGATGCCACGCGCATGCTGGCCGATCACCGCTATGTGCAGAACGCACGCGCGCAGCGCATCCAGGCGTTGACCACGCAGCTGGATGCCTTGACCAAGGTGGAGCAGGACATCGCCAGCCGGCGCCAGGCGCTGGATGCGGCGCGTGCGCAGCAAAAGGCGCAGGCCGCGTTGCTGCAGAAGGATCGCTCGCAACAGGCGGCGACCGTCGCGCAGCTGGACGACCGCTACAAACAGCGCGCCGAACGCGAAAAAGCCCTGGGCCAGGACGCCAGGTCACTGGAGCAGCTGCTCGCCAACCTGCGCGCGGCCGCCGCCAAGGCCGAGGCCGAACGGCGCGCCGCCGCCGAAGCCGCAGCGCAGGCGAAGCGCGGCAACGCCGATCGCCCTGAGCGTTCCGGCAAGACCCCGCCCAAGGTCATCGCCAGCGCGCCGGCCCCCAAGGTCGGCGGCCTGAGCTGGCCGGTGTCGGGCAACCTGCTGGCGCGCTTCAACGCCCCCTTGCCGGACGGCCATACCAGCAAGGGCATGCTGATCGGCGCGCCCAAGGGCAGCACCGTCACCGCGGTGGCCGATGGCACGGTGGTGTTCTCCGACTGGATGACCGGCTACGGCATGATCCTGATCGTGGACCATGGCAACGGCTACATGAGCCTGTACGCGCACAACGACACGCTGTTGCGCGACGCCGGCGCGTCGATCAAGCGCGGCGAAGCGGTGGCCAAGGTCGGCAGCTCGGGCGGGCAGGGCGTGCCGGCGCTGTACTTCGAACTGCGGCGCAACGGGCAGCCGGTGGATCCGTCGAGCTGGTTGCAGCGCCGCTGAGTGCCACGCACGCCGGACGCGCCGGTGCATGAGCGTCGCCCTACCTGGCCCTGCCAAGTCAACGCGGATTTACCGCGGCTTCGCGCATAATCCAGACCGCTCCGTTGCGGGGCGTCTTATTCTCTTTGTCGGAGTGCTTCATGCGCGTAGCCGTCCTGTCCGTTGCCCTGTCGCTGGCGTTGTTCGCCTCACCCGGTTGGGCGCAGAAAGCCAGTCCCGCCGCCGCCCAGGCCACTGCGGACGATCCGGAAGCCAACGAAGCCGCCGTCTCCAAGGTGCCGCTGGACGAGATCCGCCGCTTCGTGGCGGTGTACAACGCGGTCAAGCAGGCCTACGTCGACCCGGTTGAAGACAAGAAGCTGATGCACGCCGCGGTGCGCGGCCTGCTCTCGGACCTGGACCCGCACAGCACCTATTTCGACAAGGAAGATGCCGAAGCCTTCGACGAGCAGGCCACCGGCGCCTACGACGGCATCGGCGTGGAATTGCTGCAGCAGCAGGACAACACGCTCAAGGTGATCGCGCCGATTGACGACACCCCGGCCGCACGCGCCGGCATCCGCGCCGGCGACGTCATCGTGGCCATCGACGGCAAGCCGATCGATGCCAGCAAGGCGATGGAGCCGTTGCGCGGCGAATCCGGCAGCAAGGTCGTGCTGACCATCGTGCGCGACAAGGCGCCCAAGCCGTTCGACGTGACCCTGCAGCGCGAGACCATTCGCGTGGCCAGCGTGCGCAGCAAGCTGCTGGAGCCGGGCTATGGCTACATCCGCATCAGCACCTTCCAGGCCGACACCGGTGCCGACTTCCAGAAGAACCTTAAGCAGCTGCAGGCCGGCGGCAAGTTGCGCGGCCTGGTGCTGGACCTGCGCAGCAACCCGGGTGGACTGCTGACCTCGGCGGTGCAGGTGGCCGACGATCTGCTCGACAAGGGCAACATCGTCAGCACGCGCGGGCGCATCTCCATCAGCGATGCCAAGTTCGATGCCACCCCGGGCGATCTGCTCGGCGGCGCGCCGGTGGTGGTGCTGGTGGACGCCGGCTCGGCCAGTGCTTCGGAAGTGCTGGCCGGCGCGCTGCGCGACAACCAGCGCGCGCGCATCATCGGCAGCCGCACCTTCGGCAAGGGCTCGGTGCAGACCGTGCTGCCGCTGGACAACGGCGACTCAGTCAAGCTGACCACCGCGCGCTATTACACCCCCAGCGGCAAGTCGATTCAGGCCAGCGGCATCGTGCCGGAAGTGCTGCTCACCCCGGAACCGCAACCGGGCGATGCCGACGTGCCGGCCAGCCTGGCCGACTTCAGCGAAGCCACGCTGCCGGGCCATCTGCGTGGCGATGCCGAAGGCGAGGAGGGCTACAGCGCCGGCGACGTGCTGCCGGGCGATGGCCCGATCGCCTCCGCGCTGGCCGAGCTCAAGCAGCCCGGCTCGGCGGCCAAGGCGCAAGCCGCGCTCAAGGCCAAGGCGCAGGCAGCGCAGAAGGCCAAGGCCGCCAAGCCCGCGGCCGACCCCAAGCCGCCTGCCGCGCGCCCGGCAGCGGCCGACAAGCCCAAGCCTGCCGACAAGCCGAGCGAACCGGCTGAAAAGGCCAAGCCCGCGCCGCCAGCCGCACCAGCGGCGCCTGCGCCGGCCGAACCGGTCAAGTAATCCGGCCACAGCGCAGCGGGTCAATCACCCGCTGCGCGTTCGGCCGATCGATACGCGTCGGCACTGCCACGCCACCTGCACGCATCCCTGGATCACCCGGCCACCACAGCGCCGGCGGGTTTGGACCCCGAGGCGTTCGTAGGAGCGACCCCGGTCGCGACAAGCCTCCCCGATTGCACGATCACTACGGCGTCAACCACGCGCTATCGCGCAATCGCCAACGCCTCGGGATTGACCAGGTTGCGCGGCGCACCGGCGGCAAACGCCAGCACATTGTCGAACGCCGCTTCGAAGTACAGCGCATAGCTGTCGCTTTCCACGTAGCCCAGATGCGGCGTCGCCAGCACGCGTGGATGCTGCAGCAGCGGGTCGCGCGGATCCAGCACCGGCTCGCGCTCGAACACATCCACCGCCGCCTGTGCCGGCCGGCCCGCATCCAGCGCGGCCAGCAAGGCGCCGGGCGCGATCAGTTCGGCGCGGCTGGTGTTGACCAGCAACGCGTCCGGGCGCATCCGCGCCAGATCCTGCGCACCGACCTGGTGGCGGGTCTGCGCCGTCAGGCGCCGATGCAGCGACAGCACATCGCTGCGTTCGAACAGCTCCTCGCGGCTGCCGGCGATGGCGAAGCCATCGCGCGCGGCCTGTGCGCACGAGGCCTCGCCGCCCCACACCAGCACCTGCATGCCGAACGCACGCCCGAAGCCGGCCACGCGCTGGCCGATCCGCCCGTAACTCCAGATGCCCAGCGTACGCCCGTGCAACGCGCGCCCCAGGCCGGGATCGCCCAGCGCCTGCCAGCGGCCCTGGTGCAGCGCGCGCTGGTACTCGCCCAGGCGCCGGCTGGCCGACAGGATCAAGGCCCAGGTCAGTTCGGCCGGCGCCACCGGCGAGCCGACGCCTTCGGCCACCGCCACCCCGAACTCGGTGCACGCGGCTACGTCCACGTGCGCGCCGATGCGGCCGGTCTGGCTGATCAACTTCAGGCGCGGCAGCCGCCGCAACAGCGTGGCGTCCACGCGGGTGCGTTCGCGGATCAGCACCAGCGCATCGGCTTCGACCAGCCGCTCGGCCCATTCGTTGGGGTCGGTGGCCAGCGCGCCCAGCACCTGCACATCGTGGCCGTGCAGGCGCTGCAGGCAGGGCAGGTGACGCACGGCGCCCTGGTAATCGTCGGGCACCAGGATGCGCATCAGCGTGGCTTGGTCGGCAACGGGAACGGCGTGACCACCTTGTCGCCGGTGGTGGCGTCGCGGATCACCGACTGGCCCTTCTTCTCGACTTCCTCGATGCGCACGATGCTCTGCATCGGCAGGTGCAGCGTCTTGGTGTTGCCGAACTCTTCGCGCAGGCGCTCTTCGGTGGGATCGACCACCAGCCCGTCGTGCACGTCGAACACCAGCTCGCCGATCTGATTGAAGCCCCACAGATGGCTGCCGGTGACCTGGCGGGCGTAGAGCTCGTAGACCTTGCCGTGATTGAGGAAGGTGACTTTGTACAGAGGCTTGGACATGCGGCGATTATAGGCGCGCCACCGCGCAGCGACGCAGCGCGCGGCCAGCGCACTGCTGCGCCCCGGGGGGCGCGCCTTGCGCCAACCAGCGCCGCGCTAGAACCCGTGGCGCTTGCGCAGCCGCCGCGCGATCGCCGCGCGCACATACAGCCCGTAGACGATGCCGAAGACGAACCCGGCGATATGCGCCGACCACGCCACCATGCCGAAGGCCGGGCCGATGTAGGCAAACACCACCTGCAGCAGCGCCCAGGCACCGATCAGCAACGGTGCTGGTACCCGGATGAATTCCAGAAACACCCCCAGCGGCAGCACCACGCCCAGCTTGGCGCCGGGGAACAGCGCCAGATAGGTGCCGATCAACGCCGACACCGCACCCGAAGCGCCGATGATCACCCGGTCCGGCGTGCCGATCGCGAAGATCGCCGCCAGATTGGAGGCCGCGCCGCCGACCAGGAACAGCAACAGCAGGCGCCACGGCCCGAGAATGCGCTCGGCCGGCAGCCCGAAGATCAGCAGGAACACCAGGTTGCCGAGCAGGTGCGACCAGTCCGCATGCAGGAACAACGCGGTGAACAGCCGCAGCACGCTGCCGTCGCGCAGCGTCGCCCACCAGTCGCCCAGGTTGGACACGCCGCTGGACAGCGCGCCCCAGTCCAGCCACAGCGTATTGCGCGCCTCGCCGGGCCGGCTGATCGACCATAGATAGGCCAGCCAGACGGTGGCGAACAGCAACGGCACTGCCCAACGCGGGGTGGGTTTCTTGCGGGAGGGGAGAGAGACGAACATCGGAGTGGCACTCTAGCGGGTTCACGCTCCTGAACCCATCCCTAACCTGTCCAGCCGATCAAAACCTACTTCGTTATTGTTCGGTTAATTGTGGTGGGTATACTGCGTACGGCGTCGTATGTCGGGGGGGGGTCTCCGGCGCGCTCCAGCAACCATTTGGCGCTGGGCGCGGGCGCTGTACCGACCACTGCAGTCTTTATCCGGAGAGCACCATCTTATGTCTACCGCTTCCACTCTCAGCCGCGCCACCCTGTTGGCCGTCGGTATCGCCGGCGTACTGGCCGTTGGCCAGGCCCACGGCGCCGCCTTCCAGTTGAAGGAAAACAGCGCCAAGGGTCTTGGCCGCGCCTTCGCAGGTTCGGGCAGCGCCCCGGACGATGCCTCGATCATCGCCAACAACCCGGCCGGCATGCGCCAGCTGGACGGTCGCCTGTTCCAGGCCGACGTCAGCGCCATCAGCTTCTCGGCCAAGTTCCAGCCAGACACCGCCACCTATGCCAACGGCGCCCCGGTCTCCGGCGGCAATGGCGGCGACGCCGGCATGATCGCGCCGGTCCCGGCGCTGTACTTCCACGTGCCGTTCGGCGAGAACGACAACATGCACCTGGGGACCTCGCTGACCGTGCCGTTCGGCTTCAAGACCGAATACGACCGCGACTGGGTCGGCCGCTACCACGGCACCAAGACCGAGCTGCAGGCGATCGACTTCAATGTCGCGTTCTCCTATGACGTGAACCCGTACGTGTCCTTCGGTGCCTCGGTGTTCGCCGAGCGTCTGGATATCGATCTGGCCAATGCGGTCGACTTCGGCAGCGTGCTGGCCGCGCGCCGCGTGCCGGGCTTCGCACCGGGCAGCGCCGATGGCTACTCGCGCATCAAGGGCGACAGCACCGAAGTGGGCTTCACCCTCGGCGGCCTGTTCAGCATCGACGAGAACACCCACATCGGTTTCAGCTACCGTTCGCAAGTGGATCACAAGATCACCGATGGCGATGCGGACTTCACGGTCCCGGGTGGCCCTGCCGCGGTTCTGGCAGCCGCCGCGCCGGGAACCTTCGTCGACACCAAGGGCCGCGCCACCGTCAGGCTGCCGGCCAGTGCCACCGCCAGCTTCACCCACAACGTGAACGAGCAGTGGTCGATCATGGCCGACGTCACCCGCACCGCCTGGAGCAAGTTCGACCAGGTGACCGTGGACTTCGCCTCCAACCAGCCCGACAGCGTGCTGGACTTCTCCTACCGCGACACCACCTTCGCCTCGATCGGTGCCGACTACCGCATGAGCGAGACGCTGACCCTGCGTGGCGGCCTGGCCTACGACCAGACCCCGACCACCGCCGAGCATCGTGACGTGCGCGTGCCGGACGCGAGCCGCAAGTGGGTCTCGCTGGGTCTGAGCTGGCGTCCGTCGCAGCAGGCCGAATACAACTTCGGTTACACCCACCTGTTCACCAGTGACCCGACCAGCGACACCCGCAGCGCCACCGGCGACCGCCTGGCTGGCAGCTACACGGTGAAGGGCGACGTGCTGGCCGCTTCGGTCAACTACAAGTTCTGATCGTCGTAGCCCAACGCGTGTAACGAAAAACCCCGCTTCGGCGGGGTTTTTTCGTTGCTGCCTTGCGCGCGCCACCACGTGCGTCACAGGCCGGCGGCTGATTGCGGCTGCGCAAGTAGATTCCTGCAGACGATCTGGGCAAGCGCGTCAGCCGGCGCCATCGCAATGGCGTACTGGCTGGCGTGGCGAGCGCGTGGTGCATGCTGAGGCGCTGTCTTTCTGGGCGCCGCAGCGCTGAAGCATGCAGCGGCGATGCCTCATGGCAATGCGCCGACCGAGGCCGCGTACGCCGCCGGACGCGCTGTGCAGGTGGCAGCGCAGATTGCTATGGTCGTGCGCATGAGCCAACCCGACTTCATCCAGATCACCGACAACGCCGTCTCGCGCGAGGATTGCGCGGCGATCGTGCAACGCATGCGCGCCAGCCAGCAGCTGCAACCCGGGCGCGTGGGCAGCGGTGTGTTTCCCGAACTCAAACACAGCCGCGACCTGCGCATCAGCGGCGTGGCCGAATGGGCGGCGGTGGAAAACCGCCTGCAGCACGCCGTGTTCGAAGGCGTGCTGACCTATCTGCGGCGTTATCCACAAGCCTTGATCTCACCGCTGATGCTGCAGGTCACCACCGCCGACGGCAGCCCGCACCGGCTGGTGGCCGAAGACATCGTGCAGATGAGCGACCAGGCACTCGGCGACCTGGCCCGCACCTGCCTGCGCCCGGGCGCGATCAACCTGCAGTGGTACACCGCCGACCAGGGCGGCTATCCGTACTGGCATTGCGAACTGTATCCACGCGATGCCAGCGCCGACACGCTGCACCGGCATCTGCTGTGGACGCTGTACCTCAACGAGGAGTTCGAGCAGGGCGAAACCGAATTCCTGTTCCAGCAGCGCAAGGCCCGCCCGCGCACCGGCAGCCTGCTGATCGCCCCCACCGCCTTCACCCACACCCACCGCGGCAACCGCCCGGTCGGCGGCGACAAGTTCATCGCCACGAGCTGGATCCTGTTTCAGTCGGCAAGTGCCTTGTACGGCGGGGAATCGGGAATCGGGAATCGTAACGGCAACAGCAATTCGCAACAGCGCGGCTTTGTTGCGATTCCCGATCCTCCATTCCCGACTCCCCGCCCCTAGAACAGACTGCCTTGCGGCGATTGCGGTACCGGTTTGGCCGGTGGAGCAGGGCGGCGGAATTTTCCCGTGGCCAATGCCGGCATGGCGCGTGCGTCGAAACCGCTGCGGCGGTGGGCCAGGGCGAAGCGGCGTGCCAGCAACTCCGCGTACACGCCTTGGCCGCGCATGCGTGCGCCGAAGGCGCTGTCGTAATCCTTGCCGCCGCGCAATTGCTGGATCGTGCTCATCACGTGCTCGGCGCGTTGCGGGTAATGGGTCTGCAACCAGTCGCGGAACAGGGGGGCCACTTCGTGCGGTAGCCGCAGCAACACATAGCCGGCACTGTACGCGCCGGCATCGGACGCGGCCTGCAGGATCGCTTCCAGCTCATGGTCGTTGATCCACGGGATCACCGGCGCGACCATTACCCCGACCGGCACGCCAGCCTCGTGCAGCGCACGCATCGCGCGCAGGCGGGCATGCGGTGCGGATGCGCGCGGTTCCAGCCTGGCCGACAGATGCGGGCCCAGCGTCGTCACCGAAAAATGCACGTTGACCAGGCCCTCGCGTGCCAGCGGCGCGAGCAGATCCAGGTCGCGCGTCACCAACGCATTCTTGGTGATCAGCGTGAACGGATGCCGGGTCTCCCACAGCACCTCGATCAAGCGCCGCGTCAGTGCGCGTTTGCGCTCGATCGGCTGGTATGCATCGGTGTTGATGCCCAGTGCAATCGGGCTGGGCACATAGCCCGGGCGCGACAATTCGCGCCGCAACAGCTCCGGCGCATTGGTCTTGGCAAACAACTTCCTCTCGAAATCCAACCCGGGCGACAGGTTGAGGTACGCATGCGAGGGCCGTGCGAAACAGTAGCTGCAGCCATGCTCGCAGCCACGATACGGATTGACCGATTGCGAAAAGCCGATGTCCGGCGATTGATTGCGGCTGATAATGCTGCGCGCGGTTTCCTCGGTGACCTGCGTGCGCAATGCCGGCGCGGCGAACTCCTCGCTGTCGTCGGCGTGCCAGCCATCGTCCACGGGTTGTTGGGTGGTGGTTTCGAAGCGTCCGGGTAGGTGGCCGGTCGCACCGCGGCCCTTGATCGCAGTTGCCATCGCGTCATCGTACGGCCGGTAGGTCTCAATCGATGCGACCAGGGGCGCGCCACGATGAAGCTTTCAGACCCGGCGCGGCGATCGTGTTGGCCGCATGGTCATCGCGGCGGTGCGTGCGCCCCGTAGAATCCGCGCATGCTCGCATCCGTACAGGGCGCGTGGGATCGGCTGGCCACCATTCCCCACCTAGAAGCGCTTCTCCTCGCCGCCTACGTGCTGTACCTGCTGTGGATCGCCAGCTGGATCGTGCTGCAGAAGCGCGAGCCGGTGGCCACGCTCAGCTGGGTATTGTCGCTGGCCGCGCTGCCGTATCTGGGCCTGCTGATCTACTACTGGCTCGGCCCGCAGAAGGTCAAACGCCAGCGGCTGCGGCGCGGCCGCTCGCGCTCGGGCATGGAGAGCTACAGCAGCGTCTGCCCGCCGGACGCCGACTGCACCGAGCTGGCCAAGATCGCCCAGTCCACCACCGGCCTGGCCCCCAGCAGCGCCACCGAAGTGCACTGGCTGGTGGATGGCGCGGCCACCTATGCGGCCATCATCGAAGCCATCCGCGGTGCGCGCGACCACATCCATCTGGAGTACTACATCTTCCAGCCCGACCACAGCGGCACCGCGATCTGCGATGCGCTGATGGAGCGCGCACGCGCCGGCGTCAAGGTGCGCCTGTTGATGGATGCGGTGGGCTCGTCGGCGATGACCCGGCGCAGCTTGCGGACGCTGCGTGCGGCCGGCGTGGAGACCGCCTGGTTCCATCCGTCCCAGCTGCTCAAGCCGTTCAAGCGGCCGTGGTTGAACCTGCGTACCCACCGCAAGGTGGTCGTGGTCGACGGCAGGATCGGCTTCACCGGCGGCATCAACGTCACCGACGAAGAGAACGAGCAGGTCCGCAGCGATGCCTACCGCGACCTGCACATGCGCCTGCAGGGCCACGTGGTGCGCAGCCTGCAGCTGGTGTTCCTGGAGGACTGGCTCTACGCCACCGGGCAGGGCCGCGCCGCCTTCCACGGCCAGCAGCTCTGGCCCGAAGACGTGCCGAGCCGTGCGCAGGGCGATGTCGACGCGCAGGTGCTGATCTCCGGGCCGGATTCGTCGTGGGAGTCCATCCACCGGCTGATGGTCGCCGCGATTCATGAAGCCCGGCATCGGGTCTGGCTGGTCACGCCGTATTTCGTGCCCGGCGAAGCCGCGCGCATGGCGCTGACCTCGGCTGCACTGGGCGGCCTGGACGTGCGGCTGCTGGTACCGCGCGTCAGCGACTCGCGCCTGGTCACCTACGCGGCGCGTTCGTATTTCGACGAGCTGCTAGAAGCCGGCGTGCGCATCTACGAATACGGCCCGCGCATGCTGCACACCAAGGCGCTGCTGGCCGACGACGAGGTCTGCATCGTCGGCAGCGCCAATTTCGACAGCCGCAGCTTTCGCCTGAACTTCGAGCTGTCGATGCTGTTCCGCGACCAGGCGGTGGCCGCCGAGCTGGCCGGCTTAATCGACGCCGACCTGCAGCACGCGCAGGAAGTACGCTTCGTGCGCCACCGACCGTTGTGGCGCTCGCGGCTGCCCGAAGCCTGCGCACGGCTGTTGTCGCCGCTGCTGTGAGCCGCATCGGCGCGCCCACGTGGAACCGTGCCGGGCGCGGCGCTACACTGCCGCCACTGATCGGGGAGCTCGTCATGCACTGGCTGTTTCTGCTTATGGCATTGGGTGCGCTGGTGCTGGCCTTCAGCACCCCGCACGTGTGGTTGCTGGTGGCTTCGCTGCTGGTGGCACTGCTGTTGCTGTTGCTGTGGACGCGCGGCTGGTTCGCCTCGCGTATGGGCGATACCCAGCGCGACACCAGCAGCCTGATCGACCCGGCCGAGCTGCGCCGCCTGCGCGAGATCGCCGAAGCCCGCAAGGCGGCCGCCCTCAACGCCACGCGCGACGGCGAGCCGCAGGCCTGAGACCGACGCAGTGACCACCCAGCTCAGCGTCAACGTCAACAAGATCGCGGTGTTGCGCAATTCGCGCGGTGGCCACGATCCGGATGTGGTGCAGGCCGCACGCACCTGCATTGCCGCCGGTGCGCACGGCATCACCGTGCACCCGCGTCCGGACCAGCGGCATATCCGCCCCGACGATGTGCTGGCGCTGAGCGCGCTGACGCGCGAGCACGGCGTCGAATTCAATATCGAAGGCAATCCGTTTGCGCCACCGCGCGACGGTTATCCGGGCCTGCTGGAATTATGTCGTGCCACCCGCCCCGAACAGGTCACCCTGGTACCGGATGGCGATGGACAGCTGACGTCCGACCACGGTTTTGATTTTGCCCAGGACACCGCCCGACTCGCCACGCTGATCGCCTCGTTCAAGGCGATCGGTGCTCGCGTCAGCCTGTTTGTCGATGCAGGCAATCCCGATATTGCGCAGGCGGCAGCACTCGGTGCAGACCGCATCGAGTTGTACACTGGCCCGTATGCGCACGCGCATCTGAGCGGCCAGCCGGATGCTGCATTCAAGCTGTTTTCCGATGCGGCGCAACGCGCAGCCGCTGCAAGTCTTGGCGTCAATGCGGGACACGATCTGTCGCAGGTCAATCTCGGTGACTTTCTCAGCGCTGTCCCGGGTGTGCTCGAAGTCTCGATCGGCCATGCATTGATCAGCGAAGCCTTGTATCAAGGCCTGGACACAACGGTGCGCGCCTATCTGGACATACTGCACGGCGCATCGATCAGCACTTGAGATAATCAAGTCGATTATGTGGATGTGTCGCTAGTTGCCGGATATTGAATCGGGGCAGGGTTTCTACCCCGATTCAATCGTTATCGGCAACTTACAGCTGATTCACCAGACTGGTTAATCACCCATTTACTGCACAAAACTGATGCGATCCACCTGCGCATTCTTGGCCGCAGCGGTAATCCCCCCGCCCATTAGCTGACGCCAGAAGTGGAATTTTCTCGTCCCCTTTCCCGAGGAGGTTCCATGAAG
>NZ_JAJGQM010000038.1 GCF_020784175.1 Xanthomonas campestris pv. asclepiadis | reverse complement strand
CATCACGCCTGCCATGAAGTTGGCGATGGCCACTTAGCTCCACTTCTGGCGACCGCTAGAAGTGGGGGGATTACCCTTGAGGATCCAATACTTAGCGCATCGTTTACTTAGCGCATCGTTGGGCCTGTCAAACGAACTGTGTAAACGGTATCTGTCATAGCGCTTGCAGCGATACGTGCTCCTCGCCGAACATCGACGTCCCCGCGATTTTGAGTAGCGCATTGGTTTGGAGTCCAATTCCCTACCCCGAGGAGATTGGACATGACGGCACGAATCCGTACGGCGTTAGCTGAGCGCGGACTCGCTTATGCGCGTAGTCACGGCTTGCACAGAAGCTCTGCCACGCTGGCGAGCACGGATCACAGGCCAAAGCAGTCATGACCCAAGGATGTTCAAAAAAATCGCTATGGTTCGGCCTCTTCGGCTGGTTGGCGCTGTGCTATGCGGTCGCTGGGCTTGGTGCGATGGCATCCATCCAGGCGGCCAGCTTCTACGCAGACCTTGCGCGGCCGGCGTGGGCGCCGCCGGGCTGGTTGTTCGGACCGGTGTGGACAGTGTTGTACGGAATGATGGCGGTGTCGGTCTGGTTAGTGTGGCAGCGCGGCAGCCGGGCCGGGACGCGTCCGACGCTGGGCCTGTTCGTGCTGCAGCTGATGCTCAATGGCTTGTGGAGCTGGCTGTTCTTTGCGTGGCAGTTGGGAGCTTGGGCATTTGCCGACATCGTGGCGCTGTGGCTGGTGTTGGCCGGAACGATCGCCGTGTTCGCCAAGCGGCAGCCACTGGCGGCGTGGTTATTGGTGCCGTATCTGGCGTGGGTGAGCTTCGCAGCGGCGCTCAACTTTTCGGTCTGGCAACTCAATCCTCAGGTGCTTGGCTGATCTTCTGCTGCGCTCGCTGACTTGCACAGTGCGTCGCGGCGATGGCGATCATCTACTGCTGATCCTAAGTGATCTGTTGCTTGGCGTAGTGACACCGGCAGCGATGTGATGCACTCGCGCACAAGCGATCCCTCAGCCGCATCGCATTAGCCAAGTCGTACGACTGCACCAATCCATGCTCGAAACCTGCGCAGCGCCACCCACTGAGGCCGCTCCAAAAGTTTCCATAGCAATCAATCGCTTGCGAGCGCGTCGCTTAAATCCCTGAGCCGCAAGGTTTTCTGTTCTGTTTGCCGAGCACGTGCGCCTGCCCATTCACGCAGCGCTTGACAGGCCTCGCCCCGGTGATGTCTTTTGCACACATGCCTAATGCTTTCGCCACCGCTTCGCTTACCTGTCAGCCGCAGCTGGGGCCGGGTGCGGGCGTGGCCGGCATTAGCACCACCATTACCACCGTCACCATTCGCCCGGTGCGGCCCGTCGTCTTCGCGTAACTTCCGAAAACAACGGCCCCGCACCCGGATCAGGATGCGGGGGCTTTCCTCCCTCATCTGATGCGGACGGGGCCTCCCTAACGAGGTCTGTCGATGTCATCGCCTGTTGTTTTGCTCGAACCCGCTGCTGTTGCCGCATCTTCCGCACGCACCGTCGTGCACAAATTCGGCGGCACGTCGGTGGCCGATGCCGAGCGCTACCGGCATGTGGCGCAGCTGTTGCTGGCACGCGACGAGTCGGTGCAGGTCACCGTGGTGTCGGCGATGAAGGGGGTGACCGATGCCTTGATCGCGCTGGCCGAACTGGCCGCGCAGAACCGCCCCGAATGGCGCGAGCGCTGGCATGAGACGCGGGCGCGCCATCGCGGTGCGGCGGTGGCCCTGCTGGGCGAGCATTCCGGGCCGACCGTCGAATGGCTGGACGAGCGCTTCGAGCATCTGTCGCAAATCCTTGGCGCGCTGTCGGTGATCGGTGAGTTGCCGCGCGAGGTGCTCGACCGCGTGCAAGGCCTGGGCGAGGTGTATTCGGCGCAGTTGCTGGGCGACCATTTCCGTGCGCTTGGCGAGGATTGCGCGGTGCTGGATGCGCGCGATGTGCTGGTGGTCAACCGTGGCGAACTTGGTGTCGATGTGGACTGGGACACCAGCGCGCAGCGCCTTGCCACCTGGCGCCAGGCGCATCCGCAGACGCGCGTGGTGGTCACCGGGTTTGTGGCGCGCGACCGCGCCGACCGCATCACCACGTTGGGGCGCAACGGCAGCGATTATTCCGGCGCGATCTTCGCGGCCTTGTTCGATGCCGATGAGCTGCATATCTGGACCGACGTGGACGGCGTGCTCTCGGCCGATCCGCGCGTGGTGCCCGAAGCGGTGCAGCTGGAAACGCTGAGCTACGACGAGGCCTGCGAGCTGGCCTATTTCGGCGCCAAGGTGGTGCACCCGCAGACGATGTCGCCCGCGATCGAGCGCGGCTTGCCGATCATCATCCGCAACACCTTCCAGCCCGAACATCCGGGTACGCGCATCACCGCCAGCAGCGCGGTGAGCGGGCCGATCAAGGGGCTGACACTGAGCCCCGACCTGGCCGTGCTCAACCTGGAAGGCACCGGCCTGATCGGCGTGCCGGGTACCGCCGAGCGGGTGTTCGCGGCGCTGCGCACGGCGCAGGTGTCGGTGGTGATGATCTCGCAAGGTTCTTCCGAGCATTCGATCTGTTGCGTGGTCAAGCAGCATGAATCCGAGCGTGCACGCAATGCCTTGCTGCAGGCCTTTGCGCATGAGCTCACGGTCGGTCAGGTGCAGCGTGTGCAGCTGACCACCGGCATCAGTGTGCTCGCTGCAGTGGGCGATGGCATGGCCGGGCAGCCGGGTGTGGCGGCGCGGCTGTTCGAGTCGCTGGGGCGTGCGCAGGTCAATATCCTGGCGATCGCACAGGGTTCGTCGGAGCGCAACATCTCGATAGCCATCGACGCGGCACATGCGACCAAGGCCTTGCGCGCGGCGCATGCCGGCTTCTGGCTGTCGCCGCAGACGTTCTCGGTGGGCGTGATTGGCCCGGGTAACGTGGGCGCGGCGTTGCTGGATCAGTTGCGCATTGCGCAGCCGCAGTTGCTGGGCAAGGCCAACCTGGATCTGCGCCTGCGCGCGGTGGTCTCGCGTGGCCGCATGCTGCTGGACGAGCGCGGCCTGGTCGGCAACTGGCGCGATGCTTTCGCCTCTGCAGCCACCGCGACCGATCTGGAGCGTTTCACCACGCATCTGTTGTCCGCGCATCTGCCGCATACGGTGATCATCGATTGCAGCGGCAGCGCGGAAGTGGCCGATCGCTATGCGGACTGGTTGGCTGCCGGCATCCATGTGGTGACGCCGAACAAACAGGCCGGCTCCGGCCCGTTGCAGCGGTATCAGGCCATCCGTGCTGCGGCCGATGCCAGCGGCGCGCGCTTTCGTTACGAAGCGACCGTGGGCGCCGGCTTGCCGGTGATCACCACGCTGCGCGATCTGGTCGATACCGGCGATGCGGTGACCTCGATCGAGGGCATCTTCTCCGGCACGCTTGCCTGGCTGTTCAACAAATACGACGGCAGCGTGCCGTTCGCCGAACTGGTGACGCAGGCGCGCGGCATGGGCTATACCGAACCGGATCCGCGCGACGATCTGTCCGGCGTGGACGTCGCGCGCAAGCTGGTGATCCTGGCGCGCGAAGCCGGGCGCGAGATCAGCCTGGAGGATGTGCAGGTCGAAAGCCTGGTGCCCGAAGCACTGCGCCAAGCCAGCGTCGGAGATTTCATGGCGCGCCTGCATGAGGTGGATGCGACGTTTGCGCAGCGCCTGGCCGATGCACGTGCACGCGGCAATGTGCTGCGCTATGTCGCGCAGCTGCCGCCGGATCGCGCGCCCAGCGTGGGCCTGGTCGAGTTGCCGGCCGATCACGCCTTCGCCAATCTGCGTCTGACCGACAACGTGGTGCAGTTCACCACGCGTCGTTATTGCGAGAATCCGTTGGTGGTGCAGGGGCCCGGTGCGGGCCCGGAAGTCACCGCGGCCGGCGTGTTTGCCGATCTGCTGCGGGTGGCGGCGGGCGAGGGGGCACGCTTGTGAACCAGGCGGTTGCAGACCAGGCCACGCAGATGCAACAGGTGGCGATTGCTGCGCGCGAGCTGGGCCAGGCACGCGCCTTCGCACCGGCCTCGGTGGCGAATGTGGCGGTGGGATTCGATCTGCTCGGCTATCCGATCGACGGCGTCGGCGACACCGTCACGGTGCGGCGCATCGATGCGCCGCTGGTGCGCATCGCCGCCATCCGCGGCACCACCGTGGCCTTGCCGCTGGATGCCGCGCGCAACACCGCGGGTGCGGCCTTGATGTCGTTGCGCGCGGCGCTGGCGCTGCCGTTCGGTTTCGAGATCGAGATCGACAAAGGCATCGCGCTGAGTTCGGGGATGGGCGGTTCGGCAGCGTCATGCGTGGCGGCGTTGGTTGCCGCCAACGCGTTGCTGGATGTGCCGCTGTGCAACGAGCAGCTGTATCAGCACGCACTCGATGGCGAGGCTGTGGCCAGCGGCAGCCGCCACGGCGACAATCTTGGCCCGTTGTTTTTAGGCGGCCTGGTGCTGTGCACGCTGGAGCGTCTGGTGCCGATCAACGTGCCGGCGGCGTGGCATAGCCTGCTTGTGCATCCGGATGCGGTGCTGGAAACGCGGCGCGCGCGCGAAGCCCTGGCCGGCGACTATCAGCTGCGCGAGTTCGTCGCGCAGAGTACCAACCTGGCCCTGGTGCTGGCCGGTTGCCATGCCGGTGATGCCGATTTGGTGCGTGCGGGCCTGCGCGATGTGCTGATCGAACCGCGCCGCGCGCCGTTGATCGCCGGATTCGCCGCTGCCAAGCAGGCCGCGCTGGATCACGATGCACTGGGTGCCAGCATCTCCGGCGCCGGCCCCAGTGTGTTCGCCTGGTTCGCATCGCGCGCGGCCGCCGACGCTGCCGCCGCATCGGTGAAGGCCGCCTTCGCAGACGTTGGCCTGGATAGCCAGCACTGGGTGTCCCCGATCGCCAGCCCGGCCGCGCGGTTACTCGCATGAGTCGGCGCGCGCATGCGGTACTCGACCAATCACGCTTGCAGTGCACGCACGCCGCGCAACCTGCGACGCAACATTCAACCGACCACGACCTCGCTGATCTGCATCACCGGCGCCAGATCGGTGTAGTTGGGAATGTCGCCCAGGATTTCCTGTGCATGTGGCCCGAAGCCGGCGTTGAAGGCCTCCACCGAGTCGCAGAAAATGTCGCACATGCCGATGTAGGCCGGGGGGCTGCCCGGCTCGCCGCCGCTGATGCCCTTGTCCACCGTGTAGCGCAGGCAGGCCGCGCCCATCCGCGCGCTCACCAGCGGCATATGCGCGTCGCGGTAGTAGGCATGGTCGAAGCGGGCGCCTTCGCGGTACGGGTACATCACGCTGACCTTGATCATCTGCCGGCTCCACTGGAAGGTGCGCGCAGCATAGCGCCGCGCCGCTCCTGCCGGGCGCCCCTGCGGCGCAGCGCGGCCATGCCGCAGTGTCCGGTCTTTTCATTCACGGGCAACGTCCCGTCTTCGCCTTGTCTGGAGTCGTCATCATGAACTTCCTTTCCACCCGTGGCGGCGCACCCGTCGCAAGCCTGAGCCAGGCGATTGCCGCCGGCCTGGCGCCTGATGGCGGCCTGTACGTACCGCAGACCCTGCCGCCGGCACGCACGCTGACGGCCGGCACCACGCTGGCCGACACCGCCGCCACGTTGCTGCAGCCGTTCTTCGACGACGATGCGCTGGCGGCCGAGCTGCCGGCCATCTGTGCCGAAGCGTTCGACTTCCCGGCGCCGCTGGTGGCCCTGGGCACGCCCGGCGATTACGCGCTAGAGCTGTTCCATGGCCCGACCGCCGCGTTCAAGGACTTCGGTGCACGCTTTCTTGCGGCCTGCCTGACCCGCCTGCGCCGTGCCGAAGACCGGCCGCTCACCATCCTGGTCGCCACTTCCGGCGACACCGGCGCTGCGGTGGCGGCGGCCTTCTATCGCCAGCCGGGCCTGCGCGTGGTGGTGCTGTATCCGGATGGCCGCGTGTCGCCGCGCCAGGCGCATCAGCTGGGCTGCTTCGGCGACAACATCCAGGCCTTGCGCGTGGCCGGCACGTTCGACGATTGCCAGGCGATGGTCAAGCAGGCCTTGAACGATGCCGCGCTGCAGGCGCAGCTACCGCTGAGTTCGGCCAACAGCATCAGCCTGGGCCGTTTGCTGCCGCAGATGAGCTATTACGCGCATGCCGCCCTGCAGCACCATGCCGGCACAGGTGCCGCGCTGAACCTGGTGGTGCCCACCGGCAACCTGGGCAACGGGTTGGCGGCGATCCTGGCGCGTGCGCTCGGCGTGCCGCTGGGCCGTATCGCGCTGGCCTCCAATGCCAATCATGTAGTGCCGGATTATTTTGCCGGCGACGATTACGCGCCGCAGCCCAGCGTGGCGACGCTGGCCAATGCGATGGACGTGGGCGCGCCGAGCAACTTCGAACGGCTGCGCTGGCTCTACGACGGCGACGATGCCGCGTTGCGCGAGGCCTTCCGTGCGCTTTCGGTGGACGATGCGGCAATCCGCCAGACCGTGCAGCAGCGCTTTGCCCGCTATGGCGAAGTGCATTGCCCGCATACCGCCACCGCCGTGCATGTGCTGGAGCAGCTGCGGGCGGAAGGGGCCGAAGGCGGCACCGGCGACTGGGCGGTGGCGGCCACCGCGCATCCGGCCAAGTTCGAAGGCGTGGTCGAGCCCCTGATCGGGCGCGAGGTGGCCGTGCCGCCGGCGCTGGCCGCGCTGCTGCAGCGACCCGCGCATGCCGAAACGCTGGCGCCGGACTATGCCGCGTTCCGGCAGCGCCTGCTTGCGGATGCGGCCTGACCGAACGTGTTCAGGGTATTGGGGTTGGAAAGTGCCGCCCATGGGGCTATTTCTAGCGGGTGCGGCCCCAGCGTGGCGCCGCGTCCGATGTGGGTTGGTGCATGTCTTATCGAGTGATCGCCGTTGCCGCCGCGTTGTGCGGGTGGGCAGCGGCTGGAGCGGCCAGCGCGGCCGATGTCATGTCTGCCTCGCCGTTGCCGGCGCTGGGCGCACCGCGTATTGGTCTGGTCGATGCATTGGCGCGGCAGGCGCCATCGCTGGATCGCCAGGTGCTGGCGCTGGCGGCCGAAGCCTTGCAATGCGCGCGGCAGCGCCAGCAGGTGGGCACCGAGCGCGTGCTCAGCGTCATCGACTACAGCCGGCCGTCGACCGAGCGCCGGCTGTGGGTGTTCGATCTGCAGCGGCAGCGGCTGCTGTTCCAGGAATGGGTGGCGCACGGGCGCAATACCGGCAATAACCTGGCGGCCAAGTTCTCCAACGACGACGGTAGTTTCCAGTCCAGCCTGGGCGCGTTCACCGCGCAGGAGTCGTATACAGGCCACAACGGCTATTCGTTACGGCTCAAGGGCCTGGAGCCCGGGTTCAACGACCATGCACGCGACCGCGCGATCGTGATCCATGGTGCGCCCTACGTCAGCGAGGCGGTGATCCGCACACAGGGCCGGCTCGGCCGCAGCCTGGGCTGCCCGGCGGTGCGTCCGGCGGTGGCCAAGCAATTGATCGATACCTTGCGTGAAGGCGCCTTCGTGTTCGCATACTACCCGGACCGGGCCTGGCTGCGGCAATCGCGACTGCTGGGCGGCGGATGTGGTGCGTCGGTGGCGAGCGCCAATGTGGGTGGGCGCTGATCGGGCCGGCGTGCAGCCCATGACTGCGCCAGCCGTCTGAAGAACGCGCGTCAATCGAACCGATGATGGATCTTCCGAGTAGCGTGTCGCACGCAACACGCACCGGCCACGCCTAGGCTGTATCGCCCGCCAGGCTGCGCAGCGCCGCGTAATCCAGGATCTGCACCAGATGCAGCTGCGGCAGCGCGATCAGCTGCTGTTGCCGCAGCTTGGTGAAGGTGCGGCTCACCGTTTCCACGGTCAGCCCGAGATGGTCGGCGATATCGCTGCGGCTCATCGGCAGGGCGACGGTGTCGCCGGTCGCGCCGGGCTGGGTGGAGCGGGCCGCCAGGCGCAGCAGGAAATGCGCCAGCCGTTCGCTGGGTTGCAGGCGCGCCAGCAGCAGGCCGGTGTCCTGTGCGGCGGCCAGTTCCATGCTGGCGCGCTGCAGCAGCTTGCGTTCCAGCTGCGGGTAGCGCTCGCGCAACTGGCGCATCTGTGCCATCGGCGTGCGGCAGACCCGGCTGTCGATGATGGCTTCGATATCGTGGCGGTGCTGCGGCGTTTCGGTCAGCCCCACGTAATCGCCCGGCAGCACGAAGCCGGTGACCTGGCGGCGGCCGTCGGCCAGCGTGCGCACCATGCGCAGCGCACCGGAGGTCAGCGTGTAGACGTGATGGCGGGTGTCGCCGGCGCGCACCAGGGTGCTGCCGGGCGCGTAGGACTGGGCGCTGGTGGCCTGGTCGAGCGCGTTCATTTCCTGCGGCGACAGCGCCGCGCAGATGGCCCGGCCGCGGACCGCACACTGTGCGCAGTCGGAACCGCGCGCATCGCTGCGCGCGGCCGCGCCGGGCGCCGGGCAGGTCGTGCTGGGGTCTGGAAGCTGCCGGTACATGAGTCACGCACTGCTGGAATGCGTGTGAATGATACGCCATGCGGTCAGCGCGGCCGGCAGCCGGTAGAATTGCGCGTTCGCCACATTGCCCTGCAGGAGTTTCGCTCGTGATCAAGCCCCGTACGCCGCCCGGCATCATGGAATTGCTGCCGCGCGAGCAGATCGCGTTCCAGCGCATGCTGGACGTCATCCGCCGCAACTACGAGCGGTTCGGGTTCCTTCCGGTCGAAACTCCGGTATTCGAGCTGTCCGATGTGTTGCTGACCAAGTCCGGTGGCGAGACCGAGCGCCAGGTGTATTTCGTGCAGTCCACTGGTGCGCTGGCCAATGCCGCTGCCGCGGCAGACGAAGGCGGCGAGGGTGGCTTGCCCGAGCTGGCGCTGCGCTTCGACCTGACCGTGCCGCTGGCACGCTACGTGGCCGAGCACGAGCACGACCTGAGCTTCCCGTTCCGTCGCTATCAGATGCAGCGCGTGTATCGCGGCGAGCGTGCCCAGCGCGGGCGCTTCCGCGAGTTCTACCAGTGCGACATCGACGTGATCGGCAAGGATGCGTTGAGCATCCGCTACGACGCCGAAGTGCTGGCGGTGATCCACGCGGTGTTCGCCGAGCTGGGTATCGGCGCGTTCAAGGTGCAGTTGAACAACCGCAAGCTGCTGCGCGGTTTCTTCGAACGCCTGGGCGTGGCCGAGGGCGAGCTGCAACTGGCGGTGTTGCGCGAGGTCGACAAGATCGACAAGCGCGGCGCCGACTACGTGCGCGATACGCTGGTGGGCGAAGGCTTCGGCATTGCCGCCGAGCAGGTCGACAAAATCCTGGCCTTCGTGGCGGTGCGCTCGAACGGGCATGCCGATGCGCTGGCGCAGCTGCAGGCGCTGGAGGCCTCGGTCGCTGCAAGCGCGACCCTGGGCGAGGGCATCGCCGAACTGCGCGAGGTACTCGAGCTGGTCAAGGCGCTGGGCGTGCCGGAGAGCGCGTACTGCCTGAACTTCTCGATCGCGCGCGGGCTGGACTACTACACCGGCACCGTCTACGAGACCACGCTGACCGACCACCCGCAGATCGGCTCGATCTGCTCGGGCGGCCGCTATGAAAGCCTGGCCAGCCACTACACCAAGTCCAAATTGCCCGGCGTGGGCATCTCGATCGGCCTGACCCGGCTGTTCTGGCAGCTGCGTGAGGCTGGCCTGATCCAGGGCATCGCCGAGAGCAGCGTGCACGCGATGGTGGCGCTGATGGACGAGTCACGCCTGGACGACGCGCTGGATATCGCGCGCCGGCTGCGCATCGGCGGCATCAATACCGAAGTGCAGATGGAGCCGAAGAAGATCGGCAAGCAGTTCCAGTACGCCGCGCGCGCAGGCATCCGCTTCGTGGTGCTGGCCGGCGACGACGAGCTGGCGCGCGGGGTGGTGGCGGTCAAGGACCTGGTGCGCGAGCAGCAGTTCGAGGTGGCCCGCGACGAGCTGGCCAGCACCTTGCTGGTGGAGCTGGAGCAGGCCAGGGCGATGCTGGTGGCCGGTAACGCGACCGGCGATTGACGCCTTCGGAAGCAGTGCGACGGCGCCGCCAGGTTGGTAAGACGGGTAGCGGCGCTCACGCCTGCCGAAGCATGCACAGGCCCACTGGCACCTCGGTGTCGGTGGGTTTGTCGTTTCTGGTCCGCCGCACGGTCCGGGACTTCTCTGAACGCTTCGCCCGTCGGACTTGTCCCGCAGCCTGTGTTTGCGTTAATGTACTAACACGCTATTACATTAACGCAATGAAACAACGACCTGCCCCCCGCGAAAGTGCCGACGCCGCCGCTTCCCTCAAAATGCTGGCTGATGCGCTGGCGTGCCTGAAGGAGCCTGGCGCGGTCGAGGCTTTCCTGCGCGACCTGTGCACGCCTGCCGAGCTGGAGGCAATGTCCGACCGCTGGCGGGTGGTGCCGTTGCTGATCAAGGGCGTGCCGTACCGCGAAATCCACGAGCTGACCCAGGTCAGCGTGACCACCATCGGGCGCGTTGCGCGCACCCTGGAACATGGTGCCGGCGGCTATGCCGAGGCCCTGCGCGAGCAATCCTCGCGCCCTGACGAATCCCACTGAGAGAACAAGATGAGTGCTTCCACGGCAGCACCGGCACGTGACCGGTTGCGTATCGCCATCCAGAAGAGCGGCCGCTTGGCCGAACCGGCGCGCAGCCTGCTGGCGGCTTGCGGGCTGAGCTGGCGGCAGAGCCGCGACAAGCTGTTTTGCTACGGTGAATCGCTGCCGGTGGACCTGCTGCTGGTGCGCGACGACGACATCCCCGGCCTGATCGCCGATGGCGTCTGCGATCTGGGCATCGTCGGCCAGAACGAACTCGAAGAGCAGGCATCCGAGCGCCGCCGCAATGGCCTGCCGGACGCGTATCACGCGGTGCGCGGGGTCGGTTTCGGCCAGTGCCGGTTGATGCTCGCGGTGCCGGAAGAGTGGGACTGGCAGGGCGTGGCGCAACTGGCCGGCAAGCGGATCGCCACCAGCTACCCGTCAATCCTGGCCGACTGGCTGGAGCGCCAGGGCATCGACGCGGCGGTGGTGGAGCTGTCCGGTTCGGTGGAGATCGCCCCGCGCCTGGGCACCGCCGATCTGATCTGCGATCTGGTTTCCAGCGGCGCCACCCTGGCCGCCAACCAGCTCAAGCCGGTCGAGCTGGTGATGGAGAGCGAAGCGGTGCTGGCCGGTGCGGTGCGCGAGCCGGCCGACGCACGCGCCGCGCTGCTGGCGATGCTGCTGCGGCGCATGGATGGCGTGCTCAAATTGCGTGACAGCAAGCTGCTGATGTTCCGCGCCGAGCATGACGCCGTGGATGCGCTGCGCCGCCTGCTGCCCGATGCCGAGCCGCTGGTGCAGCTGCCCGACGATGGTAACGGCGCGTTGCGCCTGCAGACCATGTGCCATGGCGCGGTGACCTGGCAACGCTTGGAAGAACTCGAACGCGCAGGTGCGCAAGGTCTGATGGTGTTGACGGTGGAGCGCTCACTGGCATGAATATTCTCGATTGGTCGCAGCTGGACACCGCTGCGCGGACCCAGGCATTGACCCGCCCGGTGCAGACCGTGGCCACGCAGACGCGCGAGGCGGTCGCCGCATTGATTGCCGATGTGCGCGCACGCGGCGATGCCGCCTTGCGCGAGATCACCGCGCGTTTCGATGGCGTGGCGCTGGACAGCTTCGCCGTGAGCGATGCCGAATTTGCCGCCGCCGAAGCGGCCGTGGCGCCGGAACTGCGCCAGGCCATGCAGGACGCGGTGGCGCGCATCGACACCTTCCATCGCGCGGGCATGAGCGAAGGCTATGCAGTGGAGACCGCGCCAGGCGTGGTCTGCGAAAAGATCGTGCGGCCGATCGGCCGGGTCGGCCTGTACGTGCCGGCCGGCAGTGCGCCGTTGCCGTCGACTGCGTTGATGCTCGGGGTTCCCGCGCGTCTGGCCGGCTGCCGCGAGGTGGTGCTGTGCACGCCGCCGCGCAAGGACGGCAGCGTGGATCCGGCGGTGCTGGTCGCCGCGCAACTGACCGGCGTGCGCCGTGTGTTCAAGCTCGGCGGTGCGCAGGCGATTGCGGCAATGGCGTACGGCACCGATTCGGTTCCGGGTTGCGACAAGTTGTTCGGCCCGGGCAACAGCTTCGTCACCGAGGCCAAGCAGCAGGTGGCGCAGTCCGGCGCCGCGGCCATCGACATGCCGGCCGGTCCGTCCGAAGTGCTGGTGATCGCCGATGCCGGTGCGCAGCCGGCCTTCGTTGCCGCCGATCTGCTGTCGCAGGCCGAGCACGGCCCGGATTCGCAGGTGCTGCTGCTGTCCGACAGCGAGACGCTGATCGCGGCGGTGCGGGTGGAACTCGACACCCAGTTGGCGCAGCTGTCGCGTGCCGATATCGCCCGTCAGGCGCTGGCGCAGTCGCGGTTGATCAAGGTGCAGACGCTGGACGAGGCATTTGCCATCAGCAACCGTTATGCGCCCGAGCATCTGATTCTCGCGCTGCGCGAACCGCGTGCGTGGCTGGGCCAGGTCGAAGCGGCCGGCTCGGTGTTTCTCGGCGATTACACGCCCGAAGCGCTGGGCGATTACTGCAGCGGCACCAACCATGTGTTGCCGACCAGCGGCGCGGCGCGCGCCTACAGCGGCGTAAGCGTGGCCAGCTTCCAGAACATGGTCAGCGTGCAGGCGGCCAGCAAGGCCGGCATCGACGGCATCGGTGCATGCGCGCTGATTCTGGCGCGCGCCGAAGGCCTGGATGCGCACGCCAATGCAGTGGCATTGCGCATGGGAGTGGCAGCATGAGCACGTCATCGATTCTGGAACTGGTACGCGAGGACCTGCGTGCGTTCGCCGGCTATTCGTCTGCACGCACCAGCGCCGTGCAGGGCGATGTGTGGCTCAACGCCAACGAGTCGGCCTGGGGCAATCCGGCCGACCCGGGCGCGAGCACGCGGCGGTATCCGGATCCGCAACCCAAGGGCTTGCGCAGCGCACTGGCGACGCTGTACGGCTGCACGCCCGAGCAGCTGTTGATCGGCCGCGGCAGCGACGAGGCAATCGACCTGCTGGTGCGTGGCCTGTGCGCACCCGGGCGCGATGCGGTGGTGGTGACGCCGCCGGTGTTCGGCATGTACGCGGTATGCGCACGCTTGCAGAACGCGCCGTTGGTCGAAGTGCCGCTGGTGGATGGACCGGACGGTTTCCACGCGGATATCCCGGCGATCGTCGAAGCAGCGCTGAGCTCGCAGGCCAAGCTGGTGTTCCTGTGTTCGCCGTCCAACCCGGCCGGCTCGGCGATTTCCCTGGACGACATCGAAACCGCGGTGCAGGCCCTGCAGGGCAAGGCGCTGGTGGTGGTCGACGAAGCCTATGGCGAATTCTCCAACGTGCCGTCGGCAGTGGACCTGCTTGCGCGTTACGACAATCTGGCGGTGTTGCGCACGCTGTCCAAGGCGCATGCGCTGGCAGCGGCGCGCATCGGCAGCCTGATCGCCAACGCCGAGTTGATCGCCTTGCTGCGTCGCTGCCAGGCGCCGTATCCGGTGCCGACGCCGTGCGCGGCAATGGCCGAACAGGCCTTGTCGGCGCCGGCGCTGGAGGTCACACGCCAGCGCATCGCCGAGGTGCGCAGCGAGCGCACACGCGTGCACACCGCGCTCGAGCAGCTGGCCGGCGTGCGCCAGGTGTATCCCTCGCAGGGCAACTTCTTGCTGGTGCGCTTCGACGATGCCGAAGCGGCATTCCAGGCGCTGCTGGAGGCTGGTGTGGTGGTGCGCGACCAACGCGCGGTTGCGCAGCTGTCCGACGCGCTGCGCATCACCCTGGGCACGCCCGAACAGAACGCGCGCGTGCTGAGCGCGCTGCAACGCAAGCAGGAGGCCGCCGCATGACCCCGATTCTCTTCGTCGACCGCGACGGCACGTTGATCACCGAGCCGGCCGACTACCAGATCGACGCCTACGAAAAACTGCGCCTGGTCGACAACGTGATTCCGGCGATGCTCAAGCTGCGCGACGCCGGCTATCAGTTCGTCATCGTCAGCAACCAGGATGGCTTGGGCAGCGAGAGCTATCCGCGGGCGTCCTTCGATGGCCCGAACAACCTGATGCTGCAGATCTTCGCCAGCCAGGGCATCGTGTTCCGCGAGGTGTTGATCGACTGCAGCTGGCCGGCTGACAACGCGCCCACGCGCAAACCCGGGGTCGGCCTGATGGTGCCTTACCTGCAGGACCGCACGATCGACTGGGCACGCTCGGCAATGGTGGGCGATCGGATCACCGACATCCAGTTCGCGCAGAACCTCAATATCCGTGGCTTCCAGCTGCGCACCGACGAGTTTGGTGGCGAGTGGGACTGGCCCGGCATCGCACACGAGCTGGCCGATGCGCCAAGGCGTGCGGTGGTTCAACGCAACACCAAGGAAACCAAAATCCGCGTCGAACTGGATCTGGACCGTGCGGCCGAGCCGAAGACCGCCACCGGCCTGCCGTTCTTCGACCATATGCTGGAACAGATCGGCAAACACGGCGGCTTTGCGCTGGACATCCGCGCCGAAGGCGACCTGCACATCGACGAGCACCACACCATCGAAGACACCGGTCTGGCGCTGGGCCAGGCCTTGCGCGAAGCGCTGGGCGACAAGCGCGGCATCGGCCGTTACGGCTTCGATCCCGACGACAGCCCGTGGCGCGTGGCCGGCGCCACCGCGCAGCATGGCTTTACGCTGCCGATGGACGAAACCATCGCCAGTGCCGCGCTGGATTTCAGTGGCCGGCCGTACTTCGTGTTCGAAGGCGAGTTCAAGCGCGAGCGCGTGGGCGACATGCCGACCGAGCTGGTGCCGCATTTCTTCCGCTCGATCTGCGATGCCTCCGGTTTGAACCTGCACCTGAGCGTGCGCGGGGAGAACGATCACCACAAGGTCGAAGCCTGCTTCAAGGCCCTGGCGCGTGCGCTGCGTCAGGCGATCCGCCGCGAAGGCACCGCGTTGCCCACCACCAAGGGTGCGCTATGACCGATCTCGCGTTGATCGATGCCGGTGGCGCCAACCTGGGCTCGGTGCGCTACGCATTGGAGCGGCTGGGCGTGGAAGCGCGCGTGGTGCGCGATGCAGAAGGCTTGCAGGGAGCAGACCGCGTGATACTGCCCGGCGTCGGCGCCGCGCCCGAGGCGATGTCGCGCCTGCGCGCACAGGGCCTGGTGGAACCGTTGCGACAACTGCAGGTGCCGCTGATCGGCATCTGCCTGGGAATGCAGTTGCTGTTCGAGCATTCCGAAGAGGGCGATGTCGATTGCCTGGGCTTGCTGCCGGGCGTCGTGCGGCACATGACGCCTGCGCTCGGCATTCGCGTACCGCATATGGGCTGGAACCAGCTGGTGCCGATGCGCGAATCTGCGTTGCTGGCCGGCCTGCCGGAGCGTGCCAGTGCGTATTTCGTGCATGGTTATGCCGCGCCGGTGACGGCCGACACCGTGGCCGCCTGCGATCACGGCGGTCTGTTCACGGCGGTGGTGCAGCAAGGCCTGCGCTGCGGCGCGCAGTTCCACCCCGAGCGTTCGGCCGAGACCGGTGCACGCATCCTGCGCAATTTTCTTGAGATGAGCTTCCCATGAGTTTCACCGTTTACCCGGCGCTGGATATCCGCAACGGCCGCGTGGTGCGCCTGCTGCAGGGCGACTACGCACGCGAGACGCAGTACGGCGACGATGTGCTGCCCCGCGCGCAGGCGTTTGCCGATGCCGGCGCGCAGTGGATGCATCTGGTCGATCTGGATGCGGCAAAGGCCGGCGGTTATACGCTGGCGAGCACGCTCGGCGAGATCGCCCGTGCCACCGGCTTGCAGGTGCAGACCGGCGGTGGCGTGCGCTCACGCGAGGACGTGGCGCGCATCCTCGATGCCGGCGCCGCGCGCGTGGTGATCGGCTCGTTGGCGGTGCGCCAGGCTGATACCGTCATCGGCTGGCTGCAGGAATTCGGTGCCGACCGGCTGACCATCGCGCTGGACACGCGCCAGGACGCCGACGGCGTATGGCAGTTGCCGGTGCATGGCTGGACCGAAGCGGCCGAGGCCACGTTGGATCAGCTGGCCGTGCGTTACGCGCAGGCCGGCCTGCAACATCTGCTGTGCACCGACATTGCGCGCGATGGCATGCTGTCCGGCCCGAACATGGATTTGTACGCGCACCTTCGCACGCTGGCGCCGCAGTTGCAGGTGCAGGTGTCCGGTGGCGCGCGCAACCTGGACGATGTCGTTGCCGCCAAGGCCGCAGGCTGCGCCGGCATCGTGCTCGGCAAGGCCTTGCTGGAAGGGCATCTGGTACTGAAGGAGGCACTGGCATGTTGAGCCGCCGCATCATTCCCTGCCTGGACGTGCGCGACGGACGCGTGGTCAAGGGCGTCAAGTTCCGCGACCACATCGACATGGGCGACATCGTCGAACTGGCGTTGCGCTACCGCGACCAGGGCGCAGACGAGCTGGTGTTCTACGACATCGGTGCCAGCCCGGAAGGGCGCTCGGTCGACTACACCTGGGTCGAGCGGGTGGCGCGGCTGATCGATATCCCGTTCTGCGTGGCCGGCGGCATCCGCGATGTGGAAACTGCGCGCGCGGTACTGCATGCCGGTGCCGACAAGATTTCGATCAACTCGCCGGCGCTCGGCAGGCCGCAGTTGATCTCCGAGCTGGCCGATGCCTTCGGCGTGCAATGCGTGGTGGTCGGCGTCGACTCGATTCGTGAGGACGATGGGCAGTGGAGGGTGCGCCGCTACACCGGCGATCCGAGCAAGACCCAGGCCTTGCCGATGCGCACGCTGGAGTGGGTGGCCGAAGCGCAGCGTCTGGGCGCCGGCGAGATCGTGCTTAACTGCATGGACAACGATGGCGTGCGGCGTGGCTACGACATCGCGCAGCTGCGCCAGGTACGCGCGCTCTGCCACGTGCCGTTGATCGCCTCCGGCGGTGCAGGGCAGATGCAGCATTTTGCCGATGTATTCGACCAGGCCGATGTCGATGGCGCACTGGCGGCAAGCGTGTTTCATAGCGGCGCGATTCCGATCCCGGAACTCAAGCAATTCCTGCGCGCGCAACAGATCGAGGTACGTGATGGGCAGTAACGACAACGAGACGGCAGTGGGCGACGCGCTCGCCGCGCTGGACTGGAGCAAGGGCGATGGCTTGTTGCCGGTGGTCGTGCAGGACGCCGACAACTTGCGCGTGCTGATGCTGGGCTACATGAATGCCGAAGCGCTGGCGGTCACCCAGCAACGTGGCGAAGTCACCTTCTTCAGCCGCAGCAAGCAGCGTTTGTGGACCAAGGGCGAGAGCTCGGGCAATGTGTTGCGCGTGGTGTCGATCCAGACCGATTGCGATGCCGACACGCTGCTGGTGCAGGCGCGCCCGCATGGGCCGACCTGCCATCTTGGTCGCACCAGTTGCTTCCCGAGCGCGCCAGGCCAGTTCCTCGGCAGTCTGGATGCCTTGATCGCCGCGCGCGAGCAGGAGCGCCCGCACGGCAGCTACACCACCAAGCTGTTCGAGCAGGGCATCCGCCGCATCGCGCAGAAGGTGGGCGAGGAGGGCGTGGAAACCGCGCTGGCCGGCGTGGTGCAGGGCGATGCCGAGTTGCTCGGCGAGTCGGCCGACCTGCTCTACCACCTGATCGTGCTGTTGCGCGCGCGCGGCCTGGGCTTGGCCGATGCGGTGGCGCTGCTGGAGTCGCGGCACCAATAGCATCACCCCGTAGGAGCGCACCCGGGCGCGACGGGCTTTACCGGTAATGCCACGTCGCGCCCGGGTGCGCTCCTACGATGAGGGGGGGCGTGCTGTGCGCTTGGCCGTGGCAGGTACAATTTCCGCTGGTCTTTGCGCGGGAAAACGCATGCAGCTTCGCTTCGCTCTGTTGGCTTTGGGTGTGCTCGCGGGGAGCGCGCACGCACGTGACGCCATCGTCGATGGCATCGTCTACGAAGAACGCGATGGACGTGCCGGACGCAGCGCCGATGAGCCGGGCATTGGCGACGTGACCGTCTCCAACGGCGAGCAGCTGGTGCGCACCGACGCACAAGGCCGCTACCGCCTGCCGGTACGCGACGGGCAGACAGTGTTCGTGATCAAACCGGGCGATCGCAGCTTTGTGCCAAGCGCGGACGGACTGCCGGGTTTCTGGCGGCACTACGCACCCACGGGATCGGCCAAGCGCAAGTACCCAGGCATCGCCGCCACCGGGCGCACCACCCGGCACTGGGATTTCGCGCTGACCCCGCGCGCCAGCGCCGGCAAGGATGGGTTCCAGATGCTGGTGTTCGCCGACAGCCAGACCGCCAGCCTGACCGACGTGGGGTATTACCAGCGCGATATCGTCGCGCCGATCGTCGGCAAGACCCCGGCCCGGCTGGGCACCACGCTGGGCGATATCGTCAGCGACGATCTGAGCCTGTACCCGGCCCTGAACAAGGTCACCACCCAGCTGGGCGTGCCGTGGTTCCATGTGCCGGGCAATCACGATCTCAACTTCGACGCGGGCGACGATGTGCAGTCGCTGGACAGCTGGCGTGCTGTCTACGGCCCGGACACCTACGCGGTGGAAGAGGCCAACGCCAGCTTCGTGTTCCTGGACGATGTGATCTATACGCCAGGCGGCAAACCGGCCTATGTCGGCGGCCTGCGTGAGGACCAGTTCGCGTTCCTGCAGGCCTATCTGGCGCAGCTGCCGCGCGAGCGGCTGCTGGTGCTGGGCATGCATATTCCGTTGTTCGACGCGGCGCCGGGGCAGGAGACCTTCCGGCATGCCGATCGCCGCCGCCTGTTCGCCTTGCTGAAGGATTTCCCGCATGTGCTGGTGCTGAGCGCGCATAGCCATACCCAGCGACAGGTCGATCACGGCGCCGACGAAGGTTGGCAGGGCGCCCGCCCGCTGCACGAATACAACGTCGGCGCGGCCTGCGGTGCGTTCTGGTCCGGTGCCAAGGATGCCGACGGCATTCCCGACGCGACGATGAGCGACGGCACGCCGAACGGCTACGCGGTGCTGCAGGTCGCACCCGGCGGCGACTACACGTTGGCCTATCACGTCGCCCGCGCGGCCGATGACCCGCAACTGCTGCTGCACGCGCCCAAGGTGCTGCGCCAGGGCGCGTATGCGGCCTGGGGGATCTACGCCAATGTGTTCATGGGCCAGGACGACACCCTCGTCGAGATGCGCATCGACAATGGCGCATGGCAGCCGATGAAGCGGGTGGAGCGCGCCGATCCGCGCCTGCTGGCAGAGAACGTGCGCGACGATGCGGCCGAGCAATTGCGCGGCTACGACCGCTCGCCCGAGGCCACGCCGTCCACGCACCTGTGGCGTGGCGCATTGCCGACCACGCTGGAGGTGGGCGAACACACCGTGCACGTGCGCGCGTCGCTGCCGACCGGTCAGTACAGTGCAGGCACGGTGTATCGCCTGGAGCATGCCGATCCTTGAAGGGCAGGGCTGCGCGGGGGATGGGTGTATGTGTAGGGGCCCTTCGCGCATGAATGCGCTCCTACAACAGCGTTGTGGGATTTGCGTGGTGTGGTGGATGCGCCGCTGAATTCCTGACGGCAGAAACACAAACGCCTCCACGAGGGAGGCGTTTTGGGATCCGGGCTGGCAGGCGATGGCGCGCTGGCGGGGATCAATGCTGGCTGGCGTGAGCTGGCTGGCCGGGCGAGTGTAGCGAGGCCGTGCAAGCGCTGACGAAATGAGAATTAGTCTCAGCGCGTGACAGTGATCAGGGTGTCGGTGTCAGTGTCGGCGGCACGGGCACGGGCAGCGGGTTGCGCGGGCGGGTGGGAGCGGCCGGCGCTTTGGCGTTGGTCGGGCTGTGCAGTGGCTGCGTATCGGAATCGCTTTCTGGAACGAGGTCTTGCCCGTCATCCGGCACAGCATCCAGCGGCGGATACGGATAGGCCACCGCCGGGCCTGCATGCAGGCCTGCACGCCAGAGTGCCAGCACCGGCGCGATGCGCCTGCCGAGCGATTGCTGCGGCAACGACGGCAATTCGCCGTCCTGTTTCTCGCGCGCAGTAATCGCCGTTTTGGCGATGGCGAACGCCGCCAACGGGTCGTCGCTGCGGTTCATCGCATCGATCAGCCAGGCCTGGCCGAAGTAGGTCGCATTGGAGGTGTTGCCGCAGCCGAACGAGGGCCTGTCAGCACGCGCAGCAGTAAGGATCAGCGTGTCCGGCGAACGCAGCGCCGGAATGAAGCCGCCCGAGTAGCACGCCGACAGCACGATGATGCGATTGCCGATACCGGCATCGTCCAGCGCCTGGCGCAGATCCTGCGGACTGATGAAGTCCTCTTCGTTCTGGTCCACCTGTACATACAGCGTGTGGTCTTCGGTGCCATGGGTGGTGACGAACAACAGCAGCGCGTCTTCCTTGCGATCCATGCGCTTGCCGACCGCCGCAAGCGTGTCGTAGAGGTTGTCGTAGGTCGCCAACGGTGCATACGGCTGCTCGCCCAGATTGTCCGGGTTGTTGACCAGCGCCACCACGCGGCCGCGCGCATCGAAGCGCTGTTCGAACAGCTGCTTGAGGTAGAGCGTCTCGTTGCGAAACACATCGTCGCTGGCATCGCCGGCGAAGCCGACCACATACAGATCGGTCACGCCGGGACGCTGCGGCTGCAGCGCGTTCAACGCCTGCGCGAGCGCCGCGTGGTCGACCGGATCGACCTCCTCCTTGCCTGCCGCCGCCTGCTTGGGTAGTGCGGCACCGGCATCGGGATGACAACCGGCCATCAAGGCCACGATGAGGATCAGCAAGGAGAGTCGCCGCAGCAGGGCGTTCGGTCCGAAGGGGGAATGCAGCGACATGACAAACGCCGAGGTCTGGGAGGACGGGTGGAGCGCCTGGGCGCAGTGGTCGCAACGCAGACCATGACGTTGCACGACGTCCATCGATCCGCTTCAAGCACATCTTGCAGAACACGTTGCGTGCAGCAGGCCTGCCAAGTCTCGCCACTGCGCATCGGCAAGGTCGGCTGACCCATGCCTGCAACAGCGCCGCAAGCCTGCCGTCAGGCAGGTGCGGACGGCGCGCTTGAACCGCAATGCATCAGTAGCGCATGCAACGCCGAGTAAAAACTGCGCTCACCTGAGGATGAGCGCAGCAGCTTGCCGACCGCGCCTACAGCGCCAGCTCGGTAAAACTCTCCACGCGCTGGTGGCTGCCGATCTCGTCCGCCGAACGTGGGGTGGGGTAGTCCTCCAGACGGTCCAGTAGCGCGGTGCGCATGCCGGCACGCTTGGCGGCGTCCAGCTCTTCGATCACATCCGACAGGAACAGTATCTCGCCCGGCGGCACGCCGATGCGTTCGGCGATGCGGCGGTAGCTGGCGCTCTCGCGCTTGGGGCCGACTTCGGTATCGAACCAGTCGCTGATCAGGCCGCTCAGATCGCCGGCGTCGCTGTGCGCGAAGAACAGCTTCTGCGCCGGCACCGAGCCGGACGAATACACGTACAGCGGAATGCCGGCCGCATTCCAGGCCTGCAGCTGGATCGCCGCATCGGCATAGATGTGCGCGGTGAAATCGGCGGTCTTGTAGCCGTCGCTCCAGATCATCCCCTGCAGCGCCTTGAGTGCGGTGTGCTTGCGATCCTCGTCGATCCAGGTCTGCAGGGTGCTGACCAGCACCTCGTCCGGCACATCCTCGCCGATTTCGTCGGCCACCTGGTTGAGCCAGTGCCGCACCTGTGGATGGCCGCCGTGCTCGCGCACATAGGCCGGCATGGCGCGGCGCGCATACGGAAACAACACGTCCTTGACGAACGAGATGCTGCTGGTCGTACCTTCGATATCGGTGAGGATCGCTTGCGGTCGTGTCATCGTCAGCTGGCCTTGTGAGGTTTCTCGGGGGCGTAGCGGGGGAATTGTTGGGCGATTTCGGTGCCGGTGAAGTGGCCGACCCAGCCATCGGGCTCCGTGAAGAAGCGGATCGCCACGAAGTGCGGCTCCGGCCCCATGTCGAACCAGTGCAGGGTGCTGTCGGGCACGGCGATCAGGTCATCCTTCACGCATTCAATCTCGTAGACCTTGTCGTCCACGTGCAGCGTGAACAGGCCCGAGCCGGCGACGAAGAAACGCACCTCGTCTTCCTTGTGGAAGTGCTCGTCGAGGAACTTGGCGCGCATTTCCTCGCGCTTGGGGTTGTCCGGCGCGATGCTGACCACGTCCACGGTCTTGAAGCCGCGCTCGGCACTGATGCGGTCGATGTCGACGCGATAAGCCTCCATGACCTGCTCGGGCGTGGCGCCGGGCTCGACCGGCTGGCTGGCATGCCAGCGCTCGAAGGTCACGCCGATCTTGGTCAGCTCGGCGGCGATGGCATCGCCGTCGCGGCTGTCGAATTCCGGGATGCTGGGATTGGTGTCGGCGAAGATACGCAGTCGGCTCATGGCGATCTGGCTCACAAGGGAAGGGGAGGTGGCGAGGACTCAGCGCGGGCCGCGCAGCTTCAGCAGCTCGAGTTCGCAATGCAGCAGGAATTCGAAGGCCTCCAGGTGACGGCGTGCCTCGGCCATGTTGCGGCCCCAGGCATACAGACCGTGTCCTTCGATGAGATACCCCCACAGACTCTGTTTGTCCAGCAAGGCCTCCACCTGCACGGCCAGCACCTGCATGTCCTGCGTATTGGCGAATACCGGCACGTCCACTGCCGTTTCATGGGTGGTGTTGCCTTCGAAGGCTTTCAATAGCTCATAGCCTTCCAGCCGGATCACGCCGGCACCGGCATACAGCCGCGAGGCGATGGTCTGCACCGGCGAATGGGTGTGCAGCACGCAGCCAATCTCCGGGAAGCGGCGATACAGCTGGGTGTGCAGTAGTGTCTCCGCGGACGGGCGCAACGGCCGGCCGACGGCCAGGCCATCGAAGTCCACCACCATGATGTCTTCCTCGACCAGGCGGCCCTTGTCGCGGCCGGACACGGTGATCGCGGCGTGCTGTTCGTCCAGGCGATGGGAGAAGTTGCTGCTGGTAGCCGGCGTCCAGCCGGCCTGGGCCAGCTCGCGGATGTTGCCGATCAGCAGTTGCGCCAGCTCGTGCAGACGCGCGGCGCTATAGGGCAGGGGGGCAGTGGTCGCATTCATGGACCTATTCTACTGCCCCGCCGGATTACGGTCAGGTGCAGCGCAGCAGGGTTTGTTGCTGCCACGCCTGGGTCGCGAATGGCTGACAGAAGATGAAGCGCGCGCATCAGGCGGTGAACGCAACGGTTTTGTTAGCCGCCTCTTGGCGGAGGCAGTCAGAGGCTCAGGTGAAACGCTTAGTCGGTCGAGTGCGCGGTGCCCTCACCGCTTGCGGGACACGCCGTGAACCCGTCCCTGGGGGCTCGGTGGCGGCATCCATGCCGCCACACGGTCCCGCAACCGGCAAGGACACCGCACCAGACAGTTGGCCGGCGGCTTTTAACAGCGTGTCACTCGGCTTGTGGTGGGCAGACGCGACGTTTGCAGATCGCGCGTCAAAACGCTTGTCTGCTGCTCGGTCTGCGGTGAGAAGAGTGGTGGGAAGCCGGTCGAGACACAGTGGCTCGACCATCGCACCTCGTCTTCTGCTTTCAACGATGCACACCGACCATCTCGACAGGTCCTTGCCCGCCCACCGTCGCGGGACCTTGAGCGGCATGGATGCCGCGTAAGAGCCTCCATGGACGGATTCACGGCGTGTCCCGCGACGGTGGGCGGGCAAGGGCCCTGCAGCCAAGTTGCAGATCAGCAGATCAGGGTCCTGCAGCCAGGTCACAGATCAGCCGCCCAGCAGCCGAAGACCTGTCACCCGTTCTGCCATACACCGGCAGGCGGTCGTTTTGTCAGTGGCTGCTAGCGCGCGCGTACTCAGCGACCGTCGCGCAGGCGGCTGTGGCGGTAGCCGTAGCCGAAATAGACCACCAGCCCGACCAGCGTCCACACCCCCATCAACATCCAGTTGTGCAGGGTCATCGCCGACAGCAGCGCCAGGCAGCTCAACACGCCGGCGCTGCAGATCAGCCAGGCCACCGGCATGCGGAACGGGCGCGGCAGTTCCGGGTGGGTACGGCGCAGGATCAGCACGCCGGCGCATACCGCGGCGAAGGCGATCAGCGTCCCCATCGAGGTCAGCTCGCCCAGCACATCCAGTGGGAACACCGCCGCCAGCAGGGCGATGCCTACGCCGGTGATCACGGTGTTGACGTGCGGGGTGCGGTACTTGGGATGGATGCGGGTGAAGATCGATGGCAGCAGGCCGTCGCGCGCGATGATCATGAAGATGCGCGGCTGGCCGATGATCATCACCAGCACCACCGACGACAGCCCGATCAGTGCACCCACTTCCACCACCACGCGCAGCCAGGCCAGCTGCGGATGCGCCGCCACCGCAGTCACCACCGGTTCGTCGGTGCCGAGCAGGGTGTAGGGCACCAGGCCGGTCATCACCGCCGCCATGGCGATGTAGAGCACGGTGCAGATGACCAGCGACAGGATCATGCCGATCGGCAGATCGCGTTGCGGGCGGTGCGATTCCTGCGCCGCCACCGACACCGCCTCGAAGCCGATGTAGGCAAAGAACACCATTGCCGCGCCGCGCAGCACGCCTTCCATGCCGTACTTGCCCGGGCCTTCGTTGGCCGGGATGAACGGGTGCCAGTTGGCGGTATCCACGTATTTCCAGCCCACCGCGATCACCAGCAGGATCAGCCCGGTCTTGAGGATCACCATCGCCATGTTCATCGCCGACGACTTGCGGATGCCCACGTAGCACAGCCAGGTCAGCAGCAGCACGATACCGGCGGCGGGCAGGTTGGCGATCGCGCCGGTGCGCTGCAGCTTGCCGTCCAGCGGCGCACTGACCAGGGCGGCCGGCAGATGGATGTCGAAATGTTCCAGCAGGCTGAGGAAATAGCCGGTCCAGCTGACCGCCACCGCCGAGGCGGAGACGCCGTATTCCAGCACCAGCATCCAGCCGATGAACCAGGCCGCCAGTTCGCCGAAGGTGGCATAGGTATAGGTGTAGGCACTGCCGGACACTGGCACCATTGCCGCGAACTCGGCGTAGGCCATTGCGCAGAACGCGCAGCACACCGCGGCCAGCACGAACGACAGCATGATCGCCGGGCCGGCGTGGTCGGCCGCGGCCTGGCCGGTGATGACGAAGATGCCGCCGCCGATCACCGCCCCGATGCCCAGGGCGGTCAGCCCCCACGGCCCGAGTGCGCGTTGCAGGCCCAGCCCGTCGGCCGCCTCGTGGCTGGCGTGCGGGTGCTTGGTGGCCCAGAGTTGCTTGAACATGCAGCGGTTCCTGTTGAATCCCTGCACGTGGCGGTGCGGGCGTGTGCGAGATGTGCGGGCTGTTGCGAGGGACTCGTGTTGTCAAATCCCCGCACATGGATGTGCGGGTTCTTGCGAGGGACTCGCAATCAAGCCTTGCGGGCCAGTCGGCTATGGTGAATGCCATAACCGAAATAGATGACCAGGCCGATCATGGTCCAGCCCACGAACACCTTCCAGTGTTCCTGGAAGGCCTGGAAGAACAGGAACAGGCAGGCCAGCGCGCCCAGCGGGCAGATCAGCATCGCCAGCGGCACCCGGAACGGCCGCGGCAGATCCGGCTTGGTGAAACGCAGCACCATGACCCCGGCGCATACGGTTGCGAAGGCGAGCAGGGTGCCCATCGACACCAGTTCGCCCAGCACGCTGAGCGGGATCAACCCGGCCAGCAGCGCCGCGACCACGCCGACGAAGATCGTCCCGACGTAGGGCGTGTGGAACTTCGGGTGCACCTTGCCGAACAGTCTGGGCATCAACCCGTCCTTGGCCATGGTGTAGAAGATGCGCGGCTGCGCCATCAGCATCACCAGCACCACCGACGACAGGCCGGCGATCGCGCCGATCTCCACTGCGGTCTTGAGCCAGGTCAGCTGCGGGTGCGCTTCCAGCGCCGTGGCCACCGGCTTGGCGGTGCCGAGCTGGGTGTAGGGCAACAGGCCGGTCAACACCGCACAAACGATGATGTAGATGACGGTGCAGACCGCCAGCGACACCAGAATGCCGATCGGCATGTTCTTCTGCGGATCCTTGGTCTCGCCGGCGGAGGTGGAGACCGCGTCGAAGCCGATATACGAGAAGAACACGATGGAAGCGGCACGGAACACGCCGTCCCAGCCGAACTGGCCCGGCCCGGTATTTTCCGGGATGAAGGGATGCCAGTTGGCCGGGTCGATATAGGCGATACCGAAACCGACGAACAGGCAGATCACCACCACCTTGATCGCCACCACGATGGCGTTGGCAAACGCCGACTGGGTGACGCCGACGTAGCACAGCATGCTCACCGCAGCCACGATCAGCACGGCCGGCAGGTTGATGAGGTTGCCGGAGCTGACAAAGTTGTGGCCGTCCCAGGCCAGTGGTGCACCGGCCAGCTCGGCCGGGAACGGCAATCCGAGCGTGCCGGTCAGGAAACTAATCAGGTAGGCGGACCAGCCGACCGCCACACTTGAGCCGGCGAACAGGTACTCCAGCACCAGACACCAGCCGATGAACCAGGCGATGCCCTCGCCGAGGGTGGCGTATGAATACGAATAGGCGCTGCCGGACACCGGCATCATCGCCGCGAACTCCGCGTAGCACAGGCCGGCGAACGCACAGGCAATGCCCGCAAACACGAAGGACAGCATCACCGCCGGACCCGCATGGTTGGCAGCGGCCTGGCCGGTCAACACGAAGATGCCGGCGCCGATCACCGCGCCGATGCCGAGCATGATCAGGTGCTTGGCGGTGAGGGTACGTTGCAGGGTGGCTTCGCCTTGCAGGCTGCCTTCGACCGGTTCGCCCCCGTCGACATGTCCAGCGGGCTCGATCGGTTTGACCCTCAACAGAGACTTCAGCATTCGGTACATCCCTAAGTGGCAAAGCTAAGGCGCGCGCGCCTGGGCGAAGGTGGTGCGCCGCATCCCGGAGGGACAGGCAAGCGGCCTACCTTGCCAAAGCTACACGCTCACGACAAGCACGTACGCAGCATGAATGGCGATAATGGCCGCCTGGCCCGCAACGGGCGACCGGGAACGACAGATGGTGGATGCAACCCTGCAACAGCGATTGGCCGACTACCGCGCACGTTGGCCGGACGAAGCGGAGCTGGCCGAGCAGTTCGCTCAGCTGCTGGACGATGCCACCAACCCGTTCCTGCGCGAGCGTGTCGAAGGTCATTTCACCGGTTCGGCGTGGGTGGTCAGCGCCGATGGCACACGCACGTTGCTGACCCATCACCGCAAGCTGCAACGCTGGCTGCAGCTGGGCGGGCATGCCGACGGCGACCGCGACCTGGCGCAGGTGGCCTTGCGCGAGGCGCAGGAAGAATCCGGATTGAGCGGCTTGCGCCTGGCCGACGCGGCCATTTTCGACCTCGACCGCCACTGGATTCCCGCGCGCGGCGAGGTGGCAGGGCACTGGCATTACGACGCGCGCTATGTGGTGGTGGCTGGAACGGATGAGGCGTTCGAGGTCAGCGAGGAATCACTGGCCCTGGCGTGGCGCCCGGTCGCCGAGCTGCTTGCCGATCCGCAGCTGGATCCGTCGATGCGGCACATGGCGGAGAAGTGGGTGGCGCGAGGCGTGTGAGGGGTATTGAGGGCGTGTGCCCTCATCCGCCTTCGGGCACCTTCTCCCGCAAGCGGGAGAAGGGAGCGCGCTGGAGAAAGAAGTACGCTGGGGAAGAGCGCGCGGAAGAGAGGAGCGCGCGCGAGGGACGCGAGCGGGACAAGGGAGCTCCCGGGAGAAGGGTGACCTGCACTTGCTTCTCCCGCTTGCGGGAGAAGGTGGCGCAAAGCGCCGGATGAGGGCCACGCATGCATCAACAGATCAATACAAGATCCGCGTCCGCAAGGTGCCTTCGATCAACGCCAGGCCTTCCTTCAGCGCGGTGGCCTGCGCCTCGCTGGCGCTGACGTCGATCACCACGTAGCCCACCTTGGCATCGGTGCGCAGGAACTGGCCGTCGATGTTGACGTTGTGGCGCGAGAACAGTTCGTTGATCTTGGACAGCACGCCCGGCACGTTGCGGTGGATATGCAGCAGGCGCAGGCTGTCGGGATGTTCGGGCAGGGTGACCTCGGGGAAGTTCACTGACGACAGGGTGCTGCCGTTGTCGCTGTAGCGCACCAGCTTGGCGGCCACTTCGACACCGATGTTGTCCTGCGCTTCCAGCGTGCTGCCGCCGACGTGCGGGGTCAGGATCACGTTGTCGTGTGCGGTCAACTTTGATTCGAACGCATCGCCATTGCCCTTGGGCTCGATCGGGAACACGTCCACCGCCGCGCCGCCGATCTGGCCTGAGCTCAGCGCCGCGTCCAGTGCGTCGATGTCGATCACGGTGCCACGCGAGGCGTTGATCAGGTGCGCGCCGTGCTTCATGCGCGCGATTTCCGCCGCGCCGATCATGTCTTTGGTCGACGGCGTCTCCGGCACATGCAGGGTCACCACATCCGAGCGTGCCAGCAGGTCGTCCAGATCGATCGCCGCGCGCGCGTTGCCCAGCGACAGCTTGGTTTCGATGTCGTGGAAGATCACCTGCATGCCCAGCGACTCGGCCAGCACGCCGACCTGGGTGCCGATATGCCCGTAACCGACGATGCCCAGCACCTTGCCGCGCGTTTCGTGGCTGCCGGCGGCTGATTTGGACCACCCGCCGCGATGGCACTCGGCATTCTTCTGCGGGATGCCGCGCAACAGCAGGATCGCCTCGGCGATGACCAGTTCGGCCACGCTGCGGGTGTTGGAGTAGGGCGCGTTGAACACCGGGATGCCGGCCAGCTCGGCCGCGTCCAGATCGACCTGATTGGTGCCGATGCAGAAACAGCCGACCGCGATCAACCGCTTGGCATGCGCCAGCACCTGTGCGCTCAACTGCGTGCGCGAGCGGATGCCGACGATATGCGCCTCGGCGATGCGGGCGATCAACTCATCTTCCGGCAACGATTTGGCGTGCAGCTCGATCTGCGAATAACCGGCGGCGCGGAACACATCCACGGCAGTCTGGCTGATGCCTTCCAGCAACAGGACGCGGATGTCCTGCTTGGGAAACGAGGTTCTCTTCGGCGACATGGGGGAGCGCATTGCAGCAATCGGGTCGGCAACTATGCCAGATGGGCTGTGCGATGGGGCGGTCGCAACGCAGTGTTTGCGCAGGCTAAGCCCTTGCGGTGCAACGGTTTCAGCTGAATCCAACATCGCTTCGGCCGCAGGCCGTGCAACTGGACGGGGCTGGCGCGCACTGGCACGCTGTGCGGTTCCTGCCGCAGCGCCGTGTGCCATGACCGATCCCCGCATCCTTTCGTTGCAACAGGCCGTGCCCGCGTTGCGTTTGAAGACCGAGCCGGCCGACCTGGAACACTACGGCCGCGACTGGACGCGGCGCTGGACGCCCAACCCGCTCGCGATCGCCTTGCCCGGTTCGGTGGACGAGGTGCAGGCGGTGCTGCGCTGGGCCAATGCGAACGCGGTTGCGGTGGTGCCTTCGGGCGGGCGCACCGGTCTTTCCGGCGGTGCGGTGGCTGCCAACGGCGAGCTGGTGCTGAGCCTGGAGCGCCTGAACAAGCCGCTGGAGTTCAATGCGGTGGATCGCACGCTCACCGTCCAGGCCGGCATGCCGCTGGAAGCGGTGCACAACGCCGCGCGCGAGCATGGGCTGGTGTATCCGGTGGATTTCGCCGCGCGCGGCTCGTGTTCGATCGGCGGCAATATCGCCACCAATGCCGGCGGCATCCGCGTGATCCGCTACGGCAATACCCGCGACTGGGTGGCCGGCCTGAAGGTGGTCACCGGTGCCGGCGAGCTGCTCGAACTCAACAACGCGCTGGTGAAGAATTCCAGCGGCTACGATTTCCGCCATCTGATGATCGGCTCCGAGGGCACGCTCGGCGTGGTGGTCGAAGCGACATTGCGACTGACCGACCCGCCGGCGCCCAGCAACGTGATGCTGCTGGCGCTGCCCTCGTTCGAGGTGCTGATGCAGGTGTTCGCCGCGTTCCGCGCGCAGCTGCGGCTGGAGGCGTTCGAATTCTTCACCGACCGCGCGCTCGAACACGTGCTGGCGCACGGCGCGCAGGCACCGTTTGCGCAGGTGCATCCTTATTACGTGGTCACCGAATTCGCTGCCGGCGACGAGGCGCAGGAAGCCGCAGCGATGGCGGCATTCGAAACCTGCATGGAGCAGGGCTGGGTCAGCGACGGGGTGATCAGCCAGAGCGATGCGCAGGCCGCGCAACTGTGGCGGCTGCGCGAAGGCATCACCGAAGCGCTGGCGCGCTACACGCCGTACAAGAATGACGTGTCGGTGCGCATCTCGGCGATGCCGGCGTTCCTGGCCGAAACCCAGGCGTTGCTGCACGATGCATATCCGCATTTCGATGTGGTGTGGTTCGGCCATATCGGCGATGGCAACCTGCATATCAACGTGCTCAAACCCGACGCCACCAGCCAGGCCGATTTCGTGGCGGCCTGCGATCAGGTGACCAAGTTGCTGGCGCAGGCCTTGCAGCGTTTCGGCGGCAGCATCTCTGCCGAACACGGCATCGGCCTGGTCAAGAAGGCCTACCTGTGGAGCACGCGCTCGGCCGAGGAAATCGCCTTGATGCGCGGGATCAAACATGTGCTCGATCCTCATCTTTTGCTGAATCCCGGCAAGCTGTTCGAGATGGACGACGCGCCTGCCGCTACGCGTGCCGGTTAGTCTTTCACCACCTTCACATGGAATCGATACGCCAATGATGCGCTCCCTCGTGTTTTGCGCTTTGACGCTGCTGCCGCTGGCGGCCTTCGCATCCAGCCTGGCCGGAACATCGGCGGGTGCATCGTCGGCCGGTTCGTCCAATTCCTCCGGCAGCAGTTCCGGCGACGACAAGGTGGTGGCCGACGCACGCGAAGATGCGGCCGGCTTCGTCGCCAGCAATGGCGCGATCCGTGGCGCGCGGCTGGAAGCGGCGCTGCTGCAGCTGCGCAGCCGTAGCGATGCGGCGCGGCTGTCCAGCGACCTGGAACTGGCGCAGTCCATCCTGGCCCAGTGAGTTCTCTGCGCCGGTGCGGGTGGCTGTGGCTGGCCGCAGCGATCGCACCGGCGGCGCAGGCCGAATTACGCATCGATGTCGATCCGCAGGGCCTGTCTGCGGCGCAGATCGACGCCACGTACGCGTTGGTGGAACAGGTGGCCCAGCGTCTGCCGCTCGCCTGGATGCAGCGTATCGACGCACCGATCCAGCTGCAGTGGCGCACGGATTTGCCCGCACACGTGCATGGCCGCGCAATCGGCCGGCGCGTTTTGCTCGATCGTGCGCTGCTGGATGCCTGGAGCGGGCAGGCGACCGCTGCACAGACCGACCTCGATACATCGGCCACGCGCGCGGTGACGGCGGCCGTGGTGCACGAACTGGCGCATGTGCTGGACCGCGGTGCGCACGGCGGCCTGTCGCGCGACCCGCGGCTGCGCGATCTGGGCGGATCGGGCGTGGCGCAAACCGGTTCAGCGATCGCAGCCCCGACGATTACGAGCGGCGCAGCCCGGCCGAATTTGTCGCGGTGAATCTCGAACACTACGTGCTCGATGCGGATTACCACTGCCGGCGTCCGGCGCTGGCGGCCTGGTTCGCCGAGCAGGTTGGCCCAGTTCGCGGCACGGCGCGTTGCGAGACGACGCTGCCGTACCTGCAGGCCGACAACGATGCCGGCGCGATGTCGCTGCTGGCACTGGATCCAGCGCGTGTGTATGCGGTGGACTACCTGCTGGCCGAGGGCAATGCGCAGTCGATGAGCCGCTGGGGCCACAGCATGCTGCGTCTGGTGATCTGTGCCCCTGGCCGCACGCCCGGTCCCGATTGCCGGCTGGATCTGCAGTATCACCGCGTGCTGTCGTTCCGCGCCTTCGTCGGCGATGTGCAGATTTCCAGCTGGCGCGGGCTGACCGGCGCGTATCCTTCGCGGCTGTTCGTATTGCCGTTGAATCAGGTCGTCGACGAATACACCAAGGTGGAGCTGCGTGCCCTGTCGTCGGTGCCGCTGGCACTGACGCCCGGGGAGATCGCCGCGCTGCTTGCACGCGCCGCGCAGGTGCACTGGAGTTACGACGGGCGCTACTACTTCATCGGCAACAACTGCGCGGTGGAGACCTTCAAGCTCCTGCACGACGGCGTGCCGCGGCTGGCCGCAGCCGGGCTGTCTTCGATCACCCCACGCGGCGTGCGCCAGCGGCTGCACCGTGCCGGCATCGCCGACCTGCGGGTGCTGGACGACCGTGCGCAGGCGACTCGCCAAGGCTATTACTTCGAGTCGGCGGCGGCGCATTACCAGGCCATGTTCGAGGTGATCCGCCGCGGCCTGCCGCTGCCGCAGACCAGCGTGGAGCAATGGCTGGACGCGCGGCCGGACGCACGTGCGCAATGGTTCGAGCGCGGCGGTCTGCGCGAAACGGCTGCGGCGTTGTTGCTGGAACAGGCCGCGTTGCGCCGCCAGGAGTTGCTGGCACGCGATGCGCTCAAGCGCCTGCTGACACCCGGCGCAGCCGGGCGTGACTCGGTGCAGGGTCAACTGCAATCGCTGTTCGCGCGGCAGGCCCAGCTCAGTCACCCGGCCACGCTGTTGGGCAGCGCCGGCTACGGACTGCCGCAAGCGGACGAGCAGCAGGACCTGAGCGCGCGCGTGGCGCAGGAAACCGGCGTACTGGTCGACGGCTGGAAACAGCTGCAGGCGCTGGGGCGTCAGCAACTGCCGGCCGAGATCCGCATCGCTCTGGAGCAGGGCGAGGCGAATGTGCAACGTCTGCGCGCGCGCCTGCGGGTGCTTGCGCGCGGTGATGCGACTGCCGACAGTGTGCAGATGGATAGTGGCGTGCCCCTGCAGGTGCAATAGCGCATCCCTTATCCGAGGGGAGAAGGGATGCGCCACGCCGACCTCATCCAGCAGGTTGCAGATCCGCTTGCACCGAATACTTGCGCAGCCACGCGCTGACCGGCCCATTGTTGCGGTACTGCTGCCTCAGCTGTGCAAGCCGCGCCGGTGCCGGCGTGCAGAACTGCGCGATCGCCACGTCGATCTCGTGGCGACGATCGGCGTCGTACGGCTCCTCGCCCGCGAAGTGCTCGCAGGTGTCGTAGTCCTCCACCAGCGTGCGCACATCCTCCGGCATGCCGCACAGGCCGGGCGGATGTTGCAGCCACTCCTCGTCCACCTTGGCGTCGGTGCAGGCCACCGGCGCGGGCGTGGCTGCGGATGTCGGCGCCGGGGCCGGTGGCGCCGTGCAGGCGGCCAGCAGCCCCAGTGCAAGGACCACGACCGGCGTGCGCATCAGTCGGCGCGGCCCGCGAATTCGCCGGTGGTGGTGTTGACCAGCACGCGCTCACCGTTGGTGATGTACTCGGGCACCATGATTTCCAGGCCGGTGTTGAGCTTGGCCGGCTTGGGCCGCTTGGTGGCGGTGCCGCCCTTGAGTTCGGGCGGGGTTTCGATCACTTCCAGCGTCACCGTCTGCGGCAGTTGCACGGCCACCGGCTGGTCGTCGATCACCTGCACGTAGATGCCGGTCAGCCCGTCGGTGATGTAGCCGGCGTCTGTGCCGATCACCTCCGCATCCAGCGTGTACGGCGTGAAGTCTTCGTCGTCCATGAACACGAACGCCTCGCCATCCTTGTACGAGAACGTGGACAGGCGGCGCAGCAGTTCTACTTCCGGCAGGTTGTCGTCGGCGTCGAAGCTGGCGTCGGTTTTCACACCGCCCGGCACGCTGTACATGATGAAGCGGAAGCGCACATTGCCGCCACGGCCCTGCGGCGAGCTGCGCTCGATGTCACGGATCTGGTAGATGCCGCCGTTGTATTCGACGACGTTGCCTTTCTTGATGTCGTTGGCTTTCATGGATGTAAGTCGGAGATTGGGGATTGGGGATTTGGGATTGGCAAGTGCGGCTGGGTTGCAGGCGGCGGTTGCCGTTGCGAATCCCCAATCCCGACTCACCAATCCCGGCTACTTGGGTGCCAGCCGCACGCCGCCGTCCAGGCGAATCACCTCGCCATTGAGATAGCGATTGCGCAGGATGAAGGCGACGGTGTCGGCGTATTCGTCGGGTTGGCCCAGGCGCGAGGGGAACGGGATCGCCGCGGCCAGCGATTGCTGCACCGCCTCGGGCATGCCGTCCACCATCGGGGTCCAGAACACGCCCGGTGCGATCGTCATGACACGGATGCCGAAGCGGGCCAGCTCGCGTGCCATCGGCAAGGTCATGCCGACCACGCCACCCTTGCTGGCGGCATAGGCGGCCTGGCCGATCTGGCCTTCGTAGGCGGCCACCGAGGCGGTGTTGATGATCACGCCGCGCTCGCCGTCATCGCCGGCGCTGTTGTGCTGCATCACATCGGCCGCGGCCTTGGCCACGTTGAAGCTGCCGACCAGGTTCACCAGCACGGTGGTGCGGAAGGTCGCCAGCGGCATCGGCGCTTGCTTGCCGAGCACGCGGCCCGAGCCCAGGATGCCGGCGCAATTCACCACCAGGTTGAGCCCGCCCAGCGCCTGCGCGGCCTGCGCCACGTTGGCGGCGACCTGCGCCTCGTCGGTGACATCGGTGGCGAAATACTGCGCGTTGCCGTCACCGAGCAGCGCCAGCGCCGCCTCGGCCTTGTCGGCGTTGACGTCGAACAGTGCGACCTTGCCGCCGTCGGCCACGATGCGCTGCGCCACGGCCAGGCCCAGGCCGGAAACGCCGCCGGTGACGATGGCAAGAACAGAAGAAGGCTGCATGCGGTGGTTCCTTGGAAATCCTGGAAGCCGGTGGATGCCGGCCGGCGAACGGGTGACGACGCAGCCGGCGATTCTAGCCGAAGCGTTGGTGCGACCGATCCTGGAATGGAGCGGGCGCGGCGACGGGAGGCATGCCGGACTGGCGCCTCAGTCGGCGGCCGCCAGGGCCTTGCCGACCTTGCTGCCGGTCTGGCGGCCGAGCAACTGCGCCAGCCAGCGGCCGGTGCGGGCGAGGGCAGGCAGGTCGATGCCGGTCGGCATGCCCAGCCCGTGCAGCAGATACACCACATCTTCGCTGGCCACATTGCCGCTGGCGCCCTTGGCGTAGGGGCAGCCGCCGGCCCCGGACACCGCCGCATCGACCACGCGCACGCCTTGCTCCAGGCAAGCAGCGATATTGGCCAGCGCCTGGCCATAGGTGTCGTGGAAGTGCACCGCCAATGCCGGCATCGGCACCGCCTGCGCCACGGCGGCCAGCATCTGGCGTGCCTTGGCCGGGGTGCCGACGCCGATGGTGTCGCCCAGCGAAATCTCGTAGCAGCCCAGCGCGTACAGCCGTTGCGCGACATCGACCACGTCGGCCACCGGCACCTCGCCCTGATACGGGCAGCCCAGCACGGTGGAGACGTAACCGCGCACGCGCACGCCGTCGAGGGCCGCCTGTTCCAGGATCGGGCGAAAGCGTTCGATCGATTCGTCGATGCCGGCGTTGGTATTGGTGCGATTGAAGGCTTCCGACGCCGCGGTGAACACCGCCACTTCCCGTGCACCGGCGGCGCGTGCGCGCGCATAGCCCTGCAGGTTGGGCACCAGCACCGGATAGGCGATGCCCGGCGCCTGGGTGATGCCGGCGAACACCTCGGCCGCGTCGGCCAGTTGCGGCACCCAGCGCGGGCTGACGAAGCTGGTCGCCTCGATGCTGCGCAGCCCGGTCGCGGAGAGTCGGTCGATCAGCGCGATCTTGTCGGCGGTGGCGATCGGTGTGGCTTCGTTCTGCAGGCCATCGCGCGGGCCGACCTCGACAATGCGCACGAAGTCGCTCATGCCGCACCCTCCGGCAACCAGGCCGGGCTGCGCTTGTCGAGGAAGGCACCCAGGCCTTCCTGGCCTTCGGCCGAGACGCGCAGGCGTGCGATCCACGCGGCGTTGGCGGCGTCGATGGCGTCGCGGTCGGTCGGCGGCAGCACCGCGCGCACCAACGCCTTGGCGCTGGCCGCCGCCAGTGGCGCGGCCGCCAGCAACAGGCGGACCTGGCGCTCCACCGCGATATCCAGTTGGTCGGCGGCAACCAGTTGATGCAACAGGCCCAGCAACTGCGCGGTGGCCGCGTCGAAGATTTCGGCAGTGGCGAACCAGCGCCGCGCCTGGCGCGCGCCGATCGCTGCGATCACATACGGCGAAATCACCGCCGGCAGCAGGCCGAGCTTGCTCTCGGTCAGCCCAAAGCGTGCCTCGGTGCAGCCGATGGCGATATCGCAGCACGCCACCAGGCCCACGCCGCCGCCGAACGCCGCGCCGTTGACGCGCGCGATGGTCGGCTTAGGCAACTCGTCCAGCGTGCGCATCAAGCGCGCCAGGGCGAGCGCATCGGCCGCGTTCTCGGCCTCGCTGGCGCCGGCCATGCCGCGCATCCAGTTCAGGTCCGCGCCCGCAGAAAACGTAGCGCCGGCACCGGTGATCACGACGACGCGGATCTGCGCTGCCTGGCCGGCCTGCTGCAAGGCGTCGGTGAGCGCGCTGATCAAGCTCGCATCGAAGGCGTTGTGCACCGCCGGGCGGTGCAGTCGCAACGTGCGGACCGCTCCCTGGTCCTCCACGATCAAGCCGGTGTCCTGCATTGCGTCAACGTCCATGAATGGGATGCGAACCATGATAGCGGCACGGGTCGGCTGAGCCATGACGCGGTGCGTCGATGCTAGAATTGAGAACCATTCCTAACAATCAGGCCGTCTTTGTGACGCTGTCCGACATGCCCTTGCATCGCGCCGCCATCGTGGATTCCGTGGAGGATCGCCTCCCCAACGACACGATCGCCCGGCGTCTGCGCGAACTGGGTTTTGTCGCCGGCGAAGAAGTCACGGTGCTGGCGACCGGGCCGGTCGGGCGCGAACCGCTGCTGGTACAGGTCGGTTACACGCGATTTGCCCTGCGGCGCAGCGAAGCCGCACGCGTGCAGGTGCGCGTCGATGGAGCGCAGGCATGAGCACCGCAACCGTCCCCATGCGTCTGGCGCTGGTGGGCAATCCCAACAGCGGCAAGACCGCGCTGTTCAATCAGCTGACCGGCAGCCGGCAGAAGGTCGCCAACTACACCGGCGTCACCGTCGAACGCAAGGAGGGGCAGTTCCGTGCGCCGTCCGGGCGCGACTTCGCGGTGCTGGATCTGCCGGGTGCCTACAGCCTGCAGCCGGCCAGTCTGGATGAAGCGATCACCCGCGACCTGTGCCGTGGCTTCTATCCCGGCGAACCGGCGCCGGACGTGCTGGTCTGCGTGATGGATGCGACCAACCTGCGCCTGCATCTGCGCTTTGCGCTGGAGCTGCGCGAGCTGGGCCGGCCGATGATCGTGGCCCTGAACATGGTCGACGCCGCGCAGCGGCGCGGCATCGTCATCGACCTGCCTGCGCTGGAACAGGCGCTCGGGGTGCCGGTGGTGGAAACGGTGGCGGTGCGCCGCGGCGGCGCCAAGGCGCTGGTCGAGCGCATCGACGCGCAGGCCGCGCGCCTGGCGGCACCGAGCGCCACGCCGCCGGCCGATGGCAACTACCACGCGCAGGTGCGACAGATCCTGAGTGCGGCAGTGACCATGCCGACGCGGACCTCGCGGGTGGACGATGCGCTGGACCGCTGGCTGCTGCACCCGCTCTGGGGCCTGGTCACGCTGGCGGTGGTGATGTTCCTGATCTTCCAGGCGGTGTATGCCTGGGCCACCCCGGTGATGGACCTGATTGATGCCGGCACCGCGATGCTGGGCGAGTGGGCGGGCACCACGTTGCCGGAGGGCCCGCTCAACAGCCTGCTCAAGGACGGCATCATCACCGGCCTGGGCGGGGTGATCAAATTCCTGCCACAGATCCTGATCCTGTTCGCCTTCATCCTGGCGCTGGAGGAGTCCGGCTACCTGCCGCGCGCGGCCTTCCTGCTCGATCGCATGATGTCGGCGGCCGGCTTGTCCGGGCGCTCGTTCATCCCGCTGCTGTCGAGCTTTGCGTGTGCGGTGCCGGGCATCATGTCCACCCGCAGCATCCAGGACCCGCGTGACCGGCTCGCCACCATCATGGTCGCGCCCTTGATGACGTGTTCGGCGCGATTGCCGGTGTATGCGTTGCTGATCGGTGCCTTCATCCCGCAGAAGACCGTGTGGGGCATCTTCAACCAGCAAGGCCTGATCCTGTTCGCGCTGTATGCCGCGGCCATCGTCAGCGCGCTGCTGGTGTCGTGGACGATGAAGAAGTGGCGCCGCGACAAGAGCGAGCATCCGTTGATGCTGGAGCTGCCGTCCTATCGCCTACCGCATCTGCCCGACTTGGCGCTGGGGCTCTGGGAGCGTGCGCTGATCTTCCTCAAGCGCGTCGGTGGCATCATTCTGGCCCTGACCATCCTGCTGTGGTTCCTGTTGTCGTTTCCGGCCGCGCCGGCCGACGCCACCCTGCCGGCGATCGATTACAGCTTCGCCGGGCGCATCGGCCATGCGATGGCGATCTTCTTCGCGCCGTTGGGCTTCAACTGGCAGATCTGCATCGCCCTGATCCCGGGCCTGGCCGCGCGCGAAGTGGCAGTGGCCTCGCTGGCAACCGTGTATGCGCTGTCGGCTGCCGACGACGATGCCGCCGCGCAGGCCTTGTCGCCGCTGATCAGCGATGGCTGGTCGCTGGCCACCGCGCTGTCGCTGCTGGTCTGGTACATCTACGCACCGATGTGCATCTCCACGCTGGCCACGATCAAGCGCGAAACCAACTCGTGGAAACAGATGACCATCAGCGCGGTGTACCTGTTCGCGCTGGCCTACCTGGCCTCGTTGGTGACCTATCAGCTGGCCGTGCTGCTTGGAGCCGGCTGAGATGGATCTCTCGCTCACGCTGCAATACGTGGTCATCGCATGCGCAGTGCTGCTGAGCCTGTGGGTGGTGATGAAGAAGCAGTTTCCCGGCCTCTTGCGGCGTCTGCGCAGCACACTGGCAATCGGTCTGCTGCGCGAGGGGCGACCTGCGTGGATGCACGCCTTGGGGCGTCGCGTGGCGCCGCCGGCTGCGCAGAGCGCTGCGGCCTGCGGTGGCTGCGACAGCTGCGGGCCAACGCCGCCGCGTAGCCACTGACACAGCTGCTCCTCTACACTTGCACGGCTGCAGGATGCGGCGGTACAGGGGATAGGCGATGCGTTTGTTGGTGTTGTTGGCAATCTTGGCTGCCGTTGCGGGCATCTATAACTACGGCGGCAATGCGTTGGACGAAACGCAGGTGCGCGATTTCTACGCGGCGCACGACAAGGCGATGTTGAGCCAGGATGGCGAGGCGCTGTGCGCGATGACCGCGCCGGAGTTCGAAATGGTGGTGTTGTACCGCATGGACTCGCACCAGAAGCGGCAGACCGCCACACGCGAGAAATACTGCAAATCCAATGGCGAATGGGCGCAGGTGCTGCGTCAGATGCGCCATGTGGCCTCCCCGGAAGAGTTGATCGACTACAAGCACTCGATCACCAAGATCGAAATCGCTGCCGATGCGGCCTCGGCCATGGTCGAGACGCGCGCCACGCTCGGTTTGCCAGGGGTGCGCATGACCTTCCGCTCGCGCGACAAGGTGATCCGCAAGCGCTGGAAGATCTTGATCGAACGCAGCGAGGGCACTGCCTGGGTGGGCCCGGCGTACGAGTAAGCGCCGCCGGCAACAGCGCTGCCCATCGTCGGGCCGGCGCCACCGTCGCGCGGAAGCGCTGCCTGTCATCTGCACTAGCCTTTCTGGCTCGCTGCCTCGCCAACTTGCGTCCGCAGCGTGCTTCGACGGGACAGGCGACATCCTGCGCGATGCGATGCGATGCGATGCGACGCGCGTGCCGATGGCACTATTGGCTGACGCTGACGCTGACGCTGACGCTGACGCAAGCGCATCGGCATCGCCGTAGGGCGATTTCGGTAGCGCCACCGCCACGCGAGCAAGCGGCGTGACGCGTGGCGAGACTTGGTGCAGCGGCCTTGGTGCGGCAGCGACACCGGCATGGCCGAGTTGCGTACTCGACGCTGCAGTGCACAGCGCGTCGGCCACAGGCCTTCGCTATGCTTGCGCCATGACGACCTCCTTCCAGATCTCCCGACGTGCGCAGGCGCTGACCAGTTCGGCGATTCGCGAAATCCTCAAGGTGACCGAGCGGCCGGAGGTCATTTCCTTCGCCGGTGGCTTGCCGTCGCCGGCCACCTTTCCGGTGGAGCGCATGCGCGCGGCCAGCGATCAGGTGCTGCGCGATGCGCCGCAGGCCGCGCTGCAATACGGCCCCACCGAAGGCTACGCGCCGCTGCGCGAATGGGTGGCCGCACGGCTGAGCCGCGACGGCGCCAGCATCCGGCCCAGCCAGGTGTTGATCACCACCGGCTCGCAGCAGGGCCTGGATTTGCTCGGCAAGGTGTTCATCGACGAAGGCAGCAAGGTGCTGGTGGAAACGCCGAGCTATCTGGGCGCGTTGCAGGCGTTTTCGTTGTTCCAGCCGGCGTTCGTCGGCATGCCCTCGGACGACGACGGCGTGGTGGTGGATGCGCTGGATCCGGCGTTGCTGGCCGACGCACGTTTTCTGTATTGCCTGCCGAATTTTCAGAACCCCACCGGACGCCGGCTGCCATTGGCGCGGCGTCAGGCCTTGATCGCACGCGCAGCCGAGGCGGGCGTGCCGATCGTCGAGGACGATCCGTACGGCGAGCTGTACTACAGCGGCCAGCCGTTGCCGAGCCTGTTGTCGCTCAATCCGGAGGGCGTGATCTACATGGGCTCGTTCTCCAAGGTGCTCGCGCCCGGGCTGCGACTGGGCTATGTGGTCGCACCGGAAGCGGTGTTGGGCAAGCTGATCCAGGCCAAGCAGGCGGCCGATCTGCATACGCCCTCGTTCACCCAGCGCGTGGTCCACCAGACGCTGCAGGACGATTTTCTGGACACGCATATCCCGCAGATCCGCGCGCTGTATGCGCGCCAATGCAGCCTGATGCTGGAGGCACTGGATCGGCATTTCCCGCCCCAGGTGCAATGGAATCGTCCCGAAGGCGGCATGTTCCTGTGGGTGAACCTGCCGCCCGGGCTGGACGGCACTGCGCTGCTGGCGCGTGCGATCGCACGCAATGTGGCGTTCGTGCCGGGTGCGCCGTTCTACGCCACCTTGCCGCAGGTCAATACCTTGCGGCTGTCGTTCGTCACCGTGCCCGGCGACAGGATCGATGCCGGCATCCAGGTCCTGGGCGAGGTGCTACGCGAGGCGCTGGCCGAATTGCCGGGGCAGGGCGCGTGACCGCGCAGACCGCTGGCGTGCAGGCGCCTGCGCTTGCGATCACCATCGACAGCATCGCGATCGGCATCGCACGCGATTTCACCCGCCCCGGCAGCCGCAGCGCGATCGACAAGCGTGCGGTGGACGGCGCGGTGCGCGTCGGTCCGGAAGGTCTCGAAGGCGACGAACAGGGCGACCGCCGCGTGCATGGCGGGCCGGATAAGGCGATCCATCACTACCCGCGCGATCACTACGCGGCATGGCGAACCGAACTCGGTGCACACGCGTTGCTGGAGACTGCCGGCGCATTCGGCGAAAACCTGAGCAGCGTCGGTCTCACCGAAGCCGACGTCTGCCTGGGCGATCGCTTTGCATTGGGCACGGCGGTAGTGGAAGTGTCGCAGCTGCGTCAGCCATGCTGGAAGCTGTCCGACCGCTTCGGCGTGCGCGATCTGGCGCGGCGCGTGCAGGACACCGGCCGCACCGGCTGGTATTACCGCGTCTTGCAGCCCGGCGACATTGCGGCAGGCGATAGGCTGACGCTGCAGCAGCGCCCGCATCCGCAATGGACGCTGTCGCGCCTGCAACAGCTGCTGTATGCGCGCGATGTCGATGTCGCCGCCATCACCGAGGTGCTGCAACTGCCGCTGGTGCCGTCATGGCAGGCGCTGTTTGAACGCCGTCTGCAACGCCGCGAAGTAGAGAGCTGGGGCAAGCGCCTGGATGGCGCAAGCGACTGAGAGCCGCCAACACCATCGCGCGCGATCAAAGGCCGCAGCCGCGCCAGTTGCAGCGTGTGCCATGCGTTCACGAACGTCGAACACGCGCCGCGCCAACCCACACCTGCCCGCCAAGCTGTGTTGCCCCAACTCAGCAATCAACCACCACGCGCATCTCGCTGACGCCACCAAGCCAAAGCGAAAGCGCTACTGCACGCAAAACAGTGCACACCCGCACCCGCTCTAACGAATCCCCAATCCCGATTCCCGATTCCCAGCTTTAACAAATCCCCAATCCCGACTCCCCAATCCCGGCTTTTACAATTTCCGAATCCCCATTCCCGATTCCCAGCTATCTTGTACAACCCCATCGCCCAGCTAGGCCTGCCGCCATGACACCGTCTCCTGTGAAAGTTCTGATCCACGGCGCCTCCGGGCGGATGGGCAAGGCATTGCTGCGCTTGGCCGCCGAAGACGAGAGCTTGCACGTCGTCGGTGCGGTGGTGGGGCGTTCGCCCTCACAGCGCGTGGTGGATGGCGTGCCGTATTTCGCCGCCAGCGAACTCGGCGGTGCGCCGGCCTTCGATGTGGCGATCGACTTCAGCTTGCCGCAGGGCTTCGCACCGATCCTGGCGTTGTGCGCGCAGCGCGGCAAACCGCTGGTGTCCGGCACCACCGGTCTGGATGAAGCGCAGCGCGCCGCGTTGCTGGAGGCCGCGCAACAGATTCCGTTGGTGTGGGCGTCCAACTTCAGCCTGGGCGTTGCGGTGCTGACCGAGCTGGTGGAGCGTGCCGCCGGCAGCCTGCCGGGCTGGGATTGCGACATCGTCGAGGCGCATCACGTGCACAAGCAGGACGCGCCATCCGGCACCGCATTGACGCTGGGCGAGGCGGCCACCGGCAGCGGTGCGCAGCCGCGCTTCGCCAGCCTGCGCGCCGGCGATATCGTCGGCGAGCACACGGTGCAGTTCACCGGGCTGGGCGAACGTGTGGAACTGATTCACCGCGCCAGCAATCGCGACATCTTCGCGCGCGGCGCCTTGCATGCAGCCAAACGGCTGATCGGCAAGCCGGCCGGCAGTTACCGCGTGCGCGACTTGGTGCTGTAGCCCGGCGCGCAACCGCGCATGAATGGTGAGCCGCTGTAATAGCGCATTCACCTCGCTGTTGCGACCTCACTGCGGCTCTGGGTGTTCTTCAGGCTGGCATGCCGGGGCACTTGCCTTTACAATTCTCGCTTGCCCGAACCAGCGTCGGACCGGTCCTCAGCACCGCGTCCGCGCTTTGCTGCAACCGGAATTTGGCCGGAAGCGCATCGGAGTCCCAGGCAGCCAGAGCGAGACCCCCACGTGACCCAACCCGCAATCCTTGTCCTCGAAGACGGCACCGTGTTCGAGGGCGAATCCGTAGGCGCCAACGGGCTTTCCGTCGGCGAAGTGGTGTTCAACACCGCCATGACCGGTTACCAGGAAGTCCTGACCGATCCCTCCTACGCCCGCCAGATGGTCACGCTGACCTATCCGCATATCGGCAACACCGGCTTTACCGATCAGGATGACGAGGCCAGCAAGATCTGGGCCGCCGGCCTGATCGTGCGCGATGTGCCGCGTCGTCCCAGCAGCTGGCGCAGCGAAGTTGCACTGCCGGAATGGCTGCAGGCCCGCGGTGTGGTGGCCATTTCCGGTATCGATACCCGCAAGCTGACCCGCCTGTTGCGGCAGAAGGGCGCCCAGAACGGCGCACTGATGGCCGGCGAGATCGATGTCGACAAGGCGCTGGAAGCGGCACGCAGCTTCCCCGGCCTGAAGGGCATGGACCTGGCCAAGGTGGTTTCCACCGAGACCAGCTACAACTGGCAGGAAGGCTCGCTGGATCTGAACTCCGACACCTTCGTGCGCGCCGAGCTGAAGCACAAGGTCGTGGCCTATGACTACGGCGTCAAGCTCAACATCCTGCGCATGCTGGCCGACCGTGGTTGCGACGTCACCGTGGTGCCGGCACGCACGCCGGTGGCCGAGGTGCTGGCGATGCAGCCCGATGGCGTGTTCCTGTCCAATGGTCCGGGCGACCCGGAGCCCTGCGATTACGCGATCGCCGCGATCAAGGAACTGGTCGCGCAGAAGGTGCCGACCTTCGGTATCTGCCTGGGCCATCAGTTGCTGGCGCTGGCCGCTGGCGCCAGCACGGTCAAGATGACCACCGGCCATCACGGCGCCAATCATCCGGTGCAGGATCTGGATGGCGGGCGGGTGATGATCACCTCGCAGAACCATGGCTTTGCGGTCGACGAAAGCACGCTGCCGGCCAATGTGCGGGTGACCCATCGGTCGCTGTTCGATGGCACCAACCAGGGCATCGCGCTGACCGACGCACCGGCGTTCTCGTTCCAGGGCCACCCGGAAGCCTCGCCGGGCCCACGCGATGTGGGGCCGTTGTTCGACCGGTTCGTGGCGTTGATGGACAAGGATGCCAAGCGCGCATGAGCGCTCGGTTGATGGGTGTGCTGATCCTGCTGGTGGGCGCCGCCGTGGCCTATTGGGGCATCTGGATGCCGCTGGAGCAGGCGCGGGCCGGAGCCGAGTCGATCACGCTGCACGGCGGCATGAAACTGGCCTTGCTGGTGCCGATGTGTGTCGTGTTCGGCGTCGGCTATGTGGTTGGAGGCGGATCCTTTCACCAGCGCATGCAGAACACCGACCCGGACAAGGTGCGCCGGTGGGGCAAGACCTCCGGGACCGGCTGGCTGTTGCTCCTGGTCAGCTTCGCCGCCGCGTTCGCGCTGCATCAGTGGATGCAGAACACCCTGCGCGCCCTGGGCTATGGATACGCCGGATGAACCCGGCTTTCGGCTCCGTGGAGTCGATGCAACATCATGCCGCGTCGCGATGCGATCGCCGCGGCCACTCTTCCGCACCTGCGGCTTGCCGCATGTTCCTAATCGAGTAAAGAAATGCCAAAGCGCACCGACCTAAAAACCATCCTGATCATCGGCGCCGGCCCGATCGTCATCGGCCAGGCCTGCGAGTTCGACTACTCCGGCGCGCAGGCGTGCAAGGCGCTGCGCGACGAGGGCTATCGCGTGGTGCTGGTCAACAGCAATCCGGCCACGATCATGACCGACCCGGACATGGCCGATGCGGTGTACATCGAGCCGATCAACTGGCAGACGGTCGAGAAGATCATCGCCAAGGAAAAGCCTGATGCCCTGCTGCCGACCATGGGCGGGCAGACCGCGCTGAACTGCGCGCTAGACCTGGCCGACCACGGCGTGCTGGAGAAGTACAACGTCGAACTGATCGGCGCCAAGCGCGAAGCCATCCGCATGGCCGAAGACCGCGAGCTGTTCCGCGTGGCGATGGGCGAGATCGGCCTGGATTGCCCCCGCGCCGAAGTGGCGCACACGCTGGAAGAGGCGCTGGATATCCAGACCCGCGTCGGCTACCCGACCATCATCCGTCCCAGCTTCACCCTGGGCGGCAGCGGCGGCGGCATCGCCTACAACCGCGAAGAGCTGATCGAGATCGTCGGCCGTGGCCTGGAACTGTCGCCGACCACCGAAGTGCTGGTGGAAGAATCGGTGCTGGGCTGGAAGGAGTTCGAGATGGAAGTGGTCCGCGACACCGCGGACAACTGCATCATCGTCTGCGCGATCGAGAACCTCGACCCGATGGGCGTGCATACCGGCGACTCGATCACCGTGGCACCGGCGCAGACGCTCACCGACAAGGAATACCAGCGCCTGCGCGATGCCTCGATCGCGGTGCTGCGCAAGATCGGTGTGGATACCGGCGGTTCCAACGTGCAGTTCGGCATCAGCCCGACCACCGGCCGCGTGGTGGTGATCGAGATGAATCCGCGCGTGTCGCGCTCGTCGGCGCTGGCGTCCAAGGCCACCGGCTTTCCGATCGCCAAGGTCGCCGCCAAGCTGGCGGTGGGCTACACACTGGACGAATTGCGCAACGAGATCACCGGTGGCCTGACCCCGGCCTCGTTCGAGCCGTCGATCGACTACGTGGTCACCAAGATCCCGCGCTTTGCGTTCGAGAAATTCCCGCAGGCCGATGCGCGCCTGACCACCCAGATGAAGTCGGTGGGCGAGGTGATGGCGATGGGCCGCACCTTCCAGGAATCGCTGCAGAAGGCGTTGCGTGGCCTGGAAACCGGCAAGATCGGGCTGGACCCGACCGGCCTGGACCTGAACAGCGAAGACGATATCGCCGCGCTCAAGCGCGAGCTCAAGGCGCCGGGCCCGGAGCGCCTGTTCTATGTCGCCGATGCGTTCCGCGCCGGCATGAGCGTGGCCGATGTCTACGCGCTGTCGTTCATCGACCCCTGGTTCCTGGATCAGATCGAAGAACTGATCAGCCACGAACAGCAGCTGGCCGATGACGGCATGCCGGCACTGGATGCGGCGCGTCTGCGCACGCTCAAGCGCGCCGGTTTCTCCGACGCGCGCCTGGCCGAGCTGACCGGCACCAACGAGGAATCGGTGCGCACGCTGCGTCGCGCGCTCAAGGTGCGCCCGGTCTACAAGCGCGTGGATTCCTGCGCTGCCGAATTCGCCACCAGCACCGCGTACCTGTATTCGACCTACGAGGACGAGTGCGAGGCGCTGCCGACCGACCGCGACAAGATCATGATCCTGGGCGGTGGCCCCAACCGCATCGGCCAGGGCATCGAGTTCGATTACTGCTGCGTGCACGCAGCCCTTGCGCTGCGCGATGACGGCTTTGAAACCATCATGGTCAACTGCAACCCGGAGACCGTGTCCACCGATTACGACACCTCCGACCGTCTGTACTTCGAGCCGCTGACGCTGGAAGACGTGCTGGAAATCGTCGAGCTGGAAAAACCCAAGGGCGTGATCGTGCAGTACGGCGGCCAGACTCCGCTGAAGCTGGCGCGCGCGCTGGAAGCCAACGGCGTGCCGGTGATCGGCACCTCGCCCGATTCGATCGACCTGGCCGAAGACCGCGAGCGCTTCCAGCAACTGGTCGACAAGCTGGGCCTGAAGCAGCCGCCAAACCGCATTGCCCGCAATGCGGAGGAAGCCCTGGTGCTGGCGCGCGAGATCGGCTACCCGCTGGTGGTGCGTCCGAGCTACGTGCTCGGCGGCCGCGCGATGGAAATCGTCTACGGCGAATCCGACCTGGCGCGCTATGTACGCGACGCGGTCAAGGTCTCCAACGATTCGCCGGTGCTGCTGGACCGCTTCCTCGACAACGCGGTGGAAGTGGACGTGGACATCATTGCCGACAAGGACGGCAACGTGCTGATCGGCGGGCTGATGGAACACATCGAAGAGGCCGGCGTGCATTCGGGCGATTCGTCCTGCTCGCTGCCGCCGTATTCGCTCTCGCCCAAGACCCAGGCCGAGCTGCGCCGCCAGGTGGTGATGCTGGCCGAAGGCCTGAACGTGGTCGGCCTGATGAACACCCAGTTCGCGGTGCAGGTGAACGAGGCCGGCGACGATGTGGTGTTCCTGCTGGAAGTGAACCCGCGTGCCTCGCGCACCGTGCCGTTCGTGTCCAAGGCGATCGGCATGCCGCTGGCCAAGATCGCCGCGCGCTGCATGGCCGGCAAGACGCTGGCCGAGCAGGGTGCCACCAAGGAAATCGTGCCGGGCTATTACTCGGTGAAGGAGGCGATCTTCCCGTTCGCCAAGTTCCAGGGCGTGGACCCGATCCTCGGGCCGGAGATGCGCTCCACCGGCGAGGTGATGGGTGTGGGCCGCAGCTTCAGCGCCGCGTTTGCGCGCGCGCAGGAGGCCGGCGGCATCAAGGCACCGCCGGTGGGCAAGGCGTTCGTGTCGGTGCGCGATCCGGACAAGCAGCGCGTGTTGCCGGTGGCGCAGGCCCTGGTGGAGCGCGGCTATACGCTGGTCGCCACGCGCGGCACCGGCGCCTGGCTGCAGCAGAACGGGCTGAACTGCGAGATCGTCAACAAGGTCGCCGAAGGGCGCCCGCATATCGTCGATTCGATCAAGAACGGCGAGATCGTGTATATCGTCAACACCACCGAAGGTCGCGCCGCCATCTCCGATTCGTTCTCGATCCGGCGTGAAGCATTGCAGCATCGCGTGACCTATTCGACCACTGTTGCCGGCGCCAAGGCGCTGGTGCATTCGCTGGAATTCCGCGGCACCGGCCCTGTCTGGTCGCTGCAGGAACTGCACAAGGAGCTGGAAGCATGAGAGCACCCATGACGGCAAAGGGCGCGCAGCGCCTGCGCGAAGAGCTGGACCAGCTGAAGTCGGTCAAGCGTCCGGCGGTGATCAATGCGATCGCCGAAGCGCGCGCGCACGGCGATCTGAAGGAAAACGCCGAGTACCACGCCGCGCGCGAGCAGCAGAGCTTCATCGAAGGCCGCATCAAGCAGCTGGAAGGCGAGCTCTCGCATGCCGAGATCATCGACATCACCAAGCTGTCGGCCGGCAACAAGATCGTGTTCGGCGCCACGGTGACGCTGGCCGACACCGAGACCGACGAAGAGAAGCGCTACCAGATCGTTGGCGATCTGGAAGCGGACATCAAGCTGGGCATGATCGCGATCTCCTCGCCGCTGGCACGTGCATTGATCGGCAAGCTGGAAGGCGATTCGGTCACCATCGATGCGCCGGCCGGCCAGCGCGAGTACGAAGTGGTCAGCGTTGCCTATCTGGACTGACGCGGCGGGATTGAACGACGCCACCGCCCGATGACCACCGCCACGCTGCTGCTGCCGGAAAAACGCCGCCTGCCCGGTGAACTGGGCGATACGCCGGTGGCGCGTGCGCTGGCGCGCGCCGACCAGCAAAGCGTCGAGCCCGGCGAGGTGGCGCAGCTGCAGCGCCACTTCACGCTGACGCCTGCGCAGTGGCCGGTGGCCGCGTTGACCCGCCAGCTCGATGCCGGCGATGCGGCCGGTGCGACCTGGGTGCGTGCCGATCCGGCCTACGTGGTGCCGGACATGCAGGGTGCGCGCTTGATGGGCTACGGCGAGGCGCTCGGCCCCACCGCCGAGGACCTGGCGGTGTTGCTGCCCATCCTCAAGCCGATGTTTGGCGATGCCGGCTTCCTGCTGGATGCGCCCACGCCTGCGCGCTGGTATCTGCGGCTGTCGCCGGATGCCAAATTGCCGGAATTTGCGCCACCGGATCTGGCGATCGGCGATGACCTGTTCGAGCATCTGCCGGCAGGCGAGATCGGCAGGCGCTGGCGTGCCTTGCTGACCGAGGCGCAGGTGCTGCTGCATCAGCATCCCTGGAACGAGGACCGCGTGGCCAGCGGCAAACCGGCGATCAATTCGCTGTGGTTCTGGGGCGGCGGCGTGCTGCCACATGCAGTGAGCTCGTCGCACCGTCAGGTGCGCAGCCGCGAATCGCTGCTGCGTGCGCTGGCGCTGGCGGCCGGTGCCGATGCGCAGGGCGAACAACGCGTGGATGCGTTGGTGGACCTGCGGCACCTGCGCTCGCTGCAGCAGTTCAGCGACGATGCGGTGGCGCCGTTGCTGGCGGCGATGGCACGTGGCGAACTGGATCGGCTGGTGCTGGATTTCCAGGACGGCGACACCGTGTCGCTGACGCATGCGCAACGCTGGCGCTTCTGGCGCAAGCCGCGGGCACAGCTGGCGCAATGACCTCCACCCCGCGGATCGTCCGGCGCCCACCCGGGCAGGCCGGCAGTTGGCCCGATGCCATGTTGCCGCTGCTGCGCCGCATCTATGCTGCGCGCGGCGTGACCGATACGCAGGGCGCGCAGCCGCGCCTGGGGCAGTTGCTGTCGCCGCAGTTGCTGCACAACAGTGACGTGGCGGCCGAGCTGCTGGCCGATGCGATCGCACAGCAGCGTCGCATCCTGGTGGTGGGCGATTTCGACTGCGATGGCGCCACCGCCTGTGCGGTCGGCGTGCGTGGCTTGCGCATGCTCGGCGCGCTGGATGTCCACCACGCCGTGCCCAATCGCATGGTGCATGGCTATGGTCTGTCGCCTGCGCTGGTGGACGAGCTGGCTGCATTGCAGCCGGATCTGCTGGTCACCGTCGATCACGGCATCGCCTGCCACGCCGGCGTGGCCGCGGCCAAGGCGCGTGGCTGGACGGTGCTGGTCACCGACCATCACCTGCCTGGCGAAGTGTTGCCGCCGGCCGATGCGATCGTCGATCCGAATCTGGCCAACGACCGCTTACCGAGCAAATCCCTGGCCGGGGTCGGGGTGATCTTCTACGTGCTGATGGCCTTGCGCGGCGTGCTGCGCGCGCGCGGCGCCTTTGCCGAACGCGCCGAGCCGGACCTGTCGGTATTGCTGGACCTGGTGGCGGTCGGCACGGTCGCCGATCTGGTGCCACTGGACACCAACAACCGTGCGCTGGTGTCGGCCGGCCTGCGCCGCCTGCGCGAGGGCAAGGGGTGCATCGGCTTGCGCGCCCTGATCGAGGCCAGCGGCCGCGACGTGGCGCGCCTGAGCGCCAGCGATATCGGTTTTGCATTGGGGCCACGTCTCAACGCCGCCGGCCGGCTGGAAGACATGGCCCTGGGCATCGAACTGCTGCTCAGCGAAGACTGGAGCCGGGCGCGCGAGATCGCCGGCACCTTGGAAGAGATCAACGCCGAGCGTCGCGCGGTGCAGCAGTTGATGACCGACGATGCCGAGCAGGCGGTCACCAAGGTGGTGCTGGATGCCGATGGCGAATTGCCGATCGCCGCGTGCCTGTTCGACGCCGACTGGCACCCCGGTGTCATCGGCCTGGTCGCCTCCAAGCTCAAGGACCGGCTGCATCGCCCGGTGATTGCATTGGCGCCGGCCGAGCCGGGCAGCAGCCAGCTGCGTGGCTCGGCGCGTTCGATTCCCGGCCTGCATATCCGCGATGTGCTGGCTGCGGTGGACGCGCGCCACCCGGGCCTGATCCAGAAGTTCGGCGGGCATGCGATGGCGGCCGGATTGAGCCTGGAGCAGGCCGCACTGGCGACCTTCGAGCAGGCATTCCAGCGCCAGGTGCAGACGATGGTGGATGCCTCGCTGCTGCATGCCGAATTGCATAGCGATGGCGAACTGGCCGCGCACGAACTCGATCACCTGCATGCCGAGGCGCTGCGCGTGGCCGGGCCGTGGGGGCAGGGCTTTCCCGAGCCGCTGTTCGATGGTCAGTTCGAAGTGTTGCAATGGCGCCTGCTCAAGGAGCGCCATCTCAAGCTCACCCTGCGCTGCGCCGGCCGTGCCGAACCGCTCAACGCCATCCACTTCAATGGCTGGCGCGGTAGCGAGCCGGCACGCATGGTGCGGTTGGCGTACCGCCTGGTCAGCGACGACTATCGCGGGGGCACCGCAGTGCAGTTGATCGTCGAACATTGCGAGCCGGCGACAGTCACTGGCTGATCTGCGGGCTCAGCGTTATCTACCTTTTGTTGCCGCACCTGGCGTCATTTGGATGTTTCCAAGCCTCGTTGGTCGAAGGCGCGGTGTCCTCGCGGCTCGCGGGACGCACCGTGAATCTGCCCGTGGAGGGAGCTGAGCGTCGGGTTCTCAGGCGCGCGGCTGCCAGTCGCTGGCTTCGGTAGGGGGCGGCAGCGCGGCCGGGGATCGACTCCTCGGCTCGGTCAGACATCCTGTCTGACTCGCCGCCGCGGCACATCCTGAGTGCCGCTCTCCGCCAATCCCCGGCCACGCTGCCGCCTCGGCATGTCGTTTCCACGACCTGGTCAAGGCAGGCCGCTTCACCACCTTGTTTTCAAGATTCGCGATGACGACTCTGCAGGTGTTTTCTTGAAGGTCCTGTGTTGTTCGGCGTGTGCCGGGGAGCCGATCGGACGCGCCGTGATCCAAGCCACACGCGTCATGCTTCGCTTGCAACCACGCACACCGACCATCTGGACAGGTCCTTGCCCGCCCACCGTCGCGGGACCTTAAGCGGCATGGATGCCGCGCTAGAGCCTTATCTGTTCGGATTCTGGCAGTTTGGGCGTCGAGAGCCGGCGTGGGCCAC
>NZ_JAJGQM010000037.1 GCF_020784175.1 Xanthomonas campestris pv. asclepiadis | reverse complement strand
GCCTTCAGGTGGGGCCATTGTCCAACCGCAGCGTCGCAGATCCTGCAACTACCGGCTGAGGAATGGGGCTAATCAAGTATACCTTTGAAGGAAGCTTGAGGCCGTAGATGAGCGAAAACGCATTCTGGATTGCGCGGCGTGATGAGTCATCAGCCATCACCGGAAGCACAACGCGATCAGCCGCAGCGAGCGCAATCTGCGTATACATAGAAAAACTCGGATTTGTGTCAATAAAGACAATGTCGTAGTCACTATCGATACTAGCCAAAAAGTCACGCAGCCAGTCGATTACCCCGAGCCATGTATTTACCCCTGGCAATTGTAAGTTTGCCAGTGAATTCATTGCTATGGCTTGCAGTTCAAGTAGCGGGTCGCCGCAAACAAGGTCGATAGACTTCGGGATTGACGAGTTGTACTTCCACGGACTGGTGATGTATTCCTTCGCATTGAAACTCGGGATCTGGTGAGCGGAGGGCATGCGCAAATCGAAGTAGCCACCGATACTGCACCGAGGGGTCATGCCCTGCCGTTCAAGAAGTTTACCGCTACCGCCATTCTGAAGACCACCAAGAAACAACTCCGACATATTTGCCTGAGGACATATGTCTATGGCCAAGATGCGTTTCGTTGGATTACTTTTTGCATATTTGCAGATAGTCTGGAAGGCAAGGCTTGTCTTGCCTGTCCCACCTTTATTGTTCCAAATTGCGTAAGTTAGCATTTCATTCAATCAAAGGTCAAAAAAAGACTCTATCAGAGGTCGGCAGGAATTCGTATAAAAAACAGCAAAAGTGATCTAACTAGCTGTCAGCAAAGGTTTTTTACACGAGCCCCTGCCGACCCTTAGCCACGCTCGACCATCGCTACCTTTGACGATGCACTGAGAGCCACATCGCCAATTCCGCCGATGACGGCAGCCGCCGCTGGATCTCGCATCGCCGCTTCTGACGATGAGATCTACTCTTTGACATTTGAGGGACCGAACTGCGGGGGTCTCCCGTCTGCGGCCGCGAGAATCGGCTATTCGACGGTCGGCAGGAAATCGTGCTGAACAGGGCCAGCTATTTCGTACCGAGCTACGTACTACGTGATTACGTAATGTTTTGGGTTATGTCAGAGCCACAAGTCCGCCATGCTCTAAAGCGGAATAATTCTGGTTTATCGCGCCTGATAGCGTTGAAAGCCCGGTTCTCCAGGGGCGCAGTATGGAACTTCCCCATCGCGCAGGATCAGGAGGAGGGTCGGCAGGACGGCCGATATGCTTGCAAGAGTGCCACAAGACTTGCTATTACACTTAAATTCAATGACTTGCCCGAAAAATGGCTGTTCTCGGAACGATTCCCCGCCGACCCTCGGCAATGCCTGCCTGGGCAGAGGTTAGCTCAAGTGCCTGCGCCTCATACGCATCGACCATTTGCGTGGTCAAGGCCTCCGCATCCAGGCGTTCGGCGCGGCGTCCGCGCTTGGGTTCGGTAATGTGCGCCGGCAGTGACGCGGCTCGGGGCGGCAACGCCCTGATAATTGCCGAGATGCCCCAGCCAGCCCACCGCTTCCAGCTTCAGTGGTCACGCCGCTTGCAGCGGCGGACATGGCATGTCGCGTGGGAGGTGCCCATGCAGCTGGAAAGAAATCGTCAGGGCGTGATTGACTTGGTGGTGAGCAACGGCAGATGGACCGTGGCCATCGAGCTGGACAACCGGGCACCACGCACAAAGTCGATTCGCAAGCTCACGGTGTTTCCATGCGACCGGGCCTATGTGATCTGCCGTAGCGGATCCACCGGGTGAAGTGACGGCGGCCGGGCTGTTGTGCGCGTAGCGCACGATGACCGTTCTACCACTGTGCGCTGATCGACACCTTCGACCTGGCCAGGGCCTTGTCATCCCAGCGCTTGCCATATCACTCCCTGCTGACCTGCTTTTGGGAGAGGGAGCCGCCGGCAACTGCGCCGGGGACTTGATCAGGCCGCGATGGTTGGCGCAGCGCCGTTGGGAGAGGGGCGCTTGCGCCCCTCTCCGGGGGTAGGCAAAGTCTCGACGTTCGGGCAGGTGAGCGAACTCTCATCCTCTGGCTTAAGCCTTCGACCGCTTCAGTGTCCATTCGTCAATCATGTCCGCCCAGTCCTGCAACATCGCCGTCCGCTGCTCGCGGTACTCGGCCTTGTTGTAGACAGCCCTGACGCCTCGCTGTTCGTGCGCCAGGCATTTCTCAATCCAGTCCGTGTTATAGCTGGCCTCATGTAGCAGCGTGCTTGCAGTGCGCCGCAAGTCATGTGGCCCGAACTTGACGAGTGACTTCCCTTCCTTCTGCGCCAGCCGATACGTCAGCGTCAGTACTTGGTTAAGCGTGGCGCTACTCATGGGCAAGTCCGAGTCGTATCGCGACGGCAACACGTAGTCCGATCCGCCGGCAAAGGTCTTGAGGGCAATGAAGATGTCCAGCGCCTGCCTTGACAGGAACACCAGGTGCGGATTGCGTCGCTTCATGCGCTCCTTTGGGATGGTCCAAAGCGCATCACTGAAGCTGATCTCGCTCCATGTTGCGTTGGTCAGCTCGCTCTTGCGCACCATCGTCAGCAGCAGCAATTTGGCGGCTGCTCGGATAGATGGCGTTGTGCCGATGCGCTCCATGTACTGATACATCAGGCCGATCTCGTGGGGCGTCAGCGCACGGTCCCGCGGCTCGAACTTGGCGATAGTGGTCGGCCGCACCAGCTCTGCCGGATTCTCGACCTTCTGGCCGCGCTCAATAGCCCAGCGAAAGACCTGCAACACCACCTCGCGAGCATGCACAGCGGTCGCCGGTGCTCCGCGCTCCACGATGGTATCGGTCAGTGCGCGCAAGTCCTCGTGGGTGATCTCCACAAGCTTCTGATTGCTGAATTTCGGCTTTAGCTCGCGTTCGTAGACTGAGCGGCGCATGTCACGGGTGGAATCGGCCATCTGGTAGCCCCGTAGCCACTTTTCCGCCCAGGCCCCGAACGTCTCCGCGTCCTTGACGCGGACCTTGTCCCGCGCCTTTTCCTTGGCCGGTGACTTCCCGGCCGCGATCATCTTCTTGGCCTCGCCCAACCGCTCGCGGGCTTCTGCCAGGGTGATGCCGCCGACACCGTAGCGGCCAAAGGTGATGGTCTCCTGCCTACCGTGGATCGAGTAGTTGTAGCGGAACGAAATCGCCCCGGCGGCCGTGACGGCTACATAGAGGCCGTCGCGATCATTCACCTTGTAGAGCTTGTCCTTCGACTTAAGGTTGCGGAGCTTGGTATCGGTCAACATGGTTCTCGGCCTGATTCAACTCAAATACCATGATCCAGAAACCGGCCAATCATTGCGTAAAATAACAATAAAATCATCGTTTTACGTGATTTCGATACCATGAACATCCGCAAGGTGGTTACATGGTATCGGCGACTTCTCATGCCATAGAGGCACTCAGTGCCATCTATCATGCCATGAAAAAACGGGCGCTTGGCGATGCTATTCATTGCCAGATGGCGCCGAACGAATTCACAAAAAATCCTGCAATGACAAGGACTTAGATATTTTTTCGTGCTACTAGATGCCAGCCGGTGCCAGACGCGGGATCATTCCCACTCGATCGTCGCCGGCGGCTTGCCGGAGATGTCGTAGACCACGCGCGAGACGCCGCGCAGTTCGTTGATGATGCGGTTGCTGACCGTGCCGAGGAAGTCGTACGGCAGGTGCGCCCAGTGCGCGGTCATGAAATCAATGGTTTCCACTGCGCGCAGTGCGATCACCCATTCGTAGGCGCGTGCATCGCCGACCACACCCACCGACTTGACCGGCAGGAACACCGCGAATGCCTGGCTGGTCTTGTCGTACAGATCGGCCTTGCGCAGTTCGTCGATGAAGATCGCATCGGCCTTGGCCAGCAGCTCGGCATACTCGCGCTTCACTTCGCCCAGGATGCGCACGCCCAGGCCCGGACCGGGGAACGGATGGCGATACACCATCGTGCGCGGCAAGCCGAGTTCGACACCGAGGCGGCGCACTTCGTCCTTGAACAATTCGCGCAACGGCTCGACCAAGCCCAGCTTCATGTGCTCGGGCAGGCCACCGACGTTGTGGTGACTCTTGATGACGTGCGCCTTGCCGGTCTTGCTGCCGGCCGACTCGATCACATCCGGATAGATCGTGCCCTGCGCCAACCACTTGGCGTTGGCCAGCTTGTTGGATTCTTCGTCGAAGATCTCCACGAACAGGTTGCCGATGATCTTGCGCTTGGCTTCCGGGTCGCTGACGCCTTCCAGCTTGGCGAAATAGCGGTCGGCCGCGTTGACGCGGATCACCTTCACGCCCATGTGCTCGGCGAACATCGCCATCACCTGGTCGCCCTCCTGCCAACGCAGCAGGCCGGTATCGACGAACACACAGGTCAGCTTGTCGCCGATCGCCTTGTGCAGCAGCGCGGCGACCACCGACGAATCCACGCCCCCGGACAGGCCAAGAATCACTTCGTCATCGCCCACCTGCTCGCGCACGCGCGCGATCTGGTCGTCGATGATGTTGGCCGCCGTCCACAGCGTCTGGCAGCCGCAGACATCGACCACGAAGCGGCGCAGCAAGGTCTGGCCCTGCAAGGTGTGGGTGACCTCGGGGTGGAACTGCACGCCGTACCAGCGCTTGTCCTCGTTGGACATCGCCGCCACCGGAATGCGGTCGGTTACCGCCGTGACCGTGAAGCCCGGCGGCACCTGCGACACGTGGTCGCCGTGGCTCATCCATACGTTCAAACGCGAAGAACCTGCATGGTCGGTCAAGCCTGCAAACAAGGCATCGGCGGCCACCACATCGACTTCGGCATGACCGAATTCGCGCTGATCGGCCGCCTCGGTCGCACCACCCAGCTGCGCTGCCAGCGTCTGCATGCCGTAGCAGATGCCGAACACCGGCAAGCCGCTGTCGAACACTTCCTGCGGCGCGACCGGCGCACCCGGCAAGGTGGTCGACTCAGGACCACCGGACAGGATGATGCCCTTGGCACCGAAGCCGGCAATCTCCGACGGGTCATGATCCCAGGCCCAGATCTCGCAATACACCCCGATCTCGCGGATACGCCGCGCAATCAGCTGGGTGTATTGCGCGCCGAAATCGAGGATGAGGATCTTGTCGCTATGGATGTTGGTCATTGAGAGCCGGGATTGGGAATTCGGGATTGGGGATTTGCAACAGCGGAATGGCAGCGATGCACCGCGCCGAAGGAGATGCGGCGGGCTGTTACGAATCCCCAATCCCGCGGATGGGCATCAGCCCATGCGGTAATTCGGCGGTTCCTTGGTGATCTGCACGTCGTGGACATGGCTCTCGCGCTGGCCGGCACCGGTGATGGTGACGAACTTCGGCTTGGTGCGCATTTCCTCGATGGTTGCGCAACCTACATAACCCATCGTCGCGCGCAGGCCGCCGATCAGCTGATGGACGATGCCGCCGACCGGGCCGCGATACGGCACGCGCCCTTCGATGCCTTCCGGCACCAGCTTGTCGGCATCGCTGGAATCCTGGAAATAGCGGTCCTTGGACCCCTTCTCCATCGCGCCCAGGCTGCCCATGCCGCGGTAGCTCTTGTAGCTGCGGCCCTGGAACAGCTCGACCTCGCCCGGGGCTTCCTCGGTGCCGGCGAACAGGCCGCCGACCATCACCGTGGAGGCGCCGGCGACCAGTGCCTTGCCGATATCGCCGGAATAGCGGATGCCGCCATCGGCGATCAACGGAATGCGGTCCTGCAGCGCCTCGGCGACCATGTCCACCGCAGTGATCTGCGGCACACCGACACCGGCGACCACGCGCGTTGTGCAGATGGAACCCGGGCCCACGCCGACCTTGACCGCATCGGCGCCGGCGTCCATCAGTGCCAGCGCGGCATCGCCGGTGACAATGTTGCCGCCAATCACCTGCAGCTGTGGATACGCCTTCTTGACCCAGGCCACGCGATCGATCACGCCCTGCGAATGACCGTGCGCGGTATCGACGATGACCACGTCCACGCCCGCCGCAGCCAGCAGTTCGATGCGCTGCTCGGTGTCGCCGCCCACGCCGACCGCCGCGCCGACCAGCAAGCGCGTGGATCCGTCCTTGGCGGCGTTGGGGTTGTCGGTCTTCTTCTGGATGTCCTTGACCGTGATCAGGCCGCGCAGCTCGAAGCTGTCGTTGACCACCAGGATCTTTTCGATGCGGTTGCGGTGCAGCAGCTCCAGCACTTCCTCGTCACTGGCGCCTTCGCGCACGGTGATCAGGCGATCCTTCTTGGTCATGATGTGGCGGACCGGATCGTCGAGCTTCTTCTCGAAGCGCATGTCGCGGCTGGTGACGATGCCGACCAGTTCGCTGCCATCCACCACCGGCACGCCGGAGATGTTGCGCGCGCGGGTCAGCTTGAGCACCTCGCCGATGGTCGTGTCCGGGCTCACCGTGAACGGCTCGGTGATCACGCCGGATTCGAACTTCTTGACCCGGGCAACTTCGCCCGCCTGCTGCGCAGGGGTCAGATTCTTGTGGATGATGCCGATGCCGCCCAGCTGGGCCATGGCCACCGCCAGGCGGTGTTCGGTCACTGTGTCCATCGCGGCCGAGAGAATCGGCAGTTTCAGGCGCAGATCGCGGGTCAGCCGGGTTTCCAGGCTGACGTCCTTGGGCAGAACGATCGAATGAGCGGGGACGAGGGAAACGTCGTCGTAGGTGAGAGCTTCAGCCTGGATGCGGAGCATCGGCGGACCCGAGTTTGGGGAAGCGCGGCATTTTACCCTGAAAGCCTTCACGAAGACACAACGCGACTGCAATGCAGCGTTACGTGCGCGCCTCAGCCAGCCGCGTCGGCCGCTTCCAGCGTGTTCTGCATCAAGGTGGCGACCGTCATCGGCCCTACCCCACCCGGCACCGGCGTGATCCAGGCCGCACGTTGCGCCGCCGCGTCGAAACCGACATCGCCGACCAGGCGGCCATCGTCCAGTCGATTGATGCCGACATCGATCACCACCGCACCGCGCTTGACCCATTCGCCCGGAATCAGCCCGGGGCGACCCACCGCCACGACGAGGATGTCGGCATTGCGCACGCTGGCTTCCAGCACCTCGGGCGGAGTGAACTTGTGACAGCTGGTAACCGTGCAACCGGCGATCAACAGCTCCAGGCCCATCGGCCGGCCGACGTGATTGCTCACGCCCACGATGGTCGCATTGCGGCCGCGCACCGGCTGATCGGTGTGACCCAGCAAGGTCACAATGCCGCGCGGCGTGCACGGGCGCAGGCCGAATTCGCGTAGCGCCAGATGCCCGACATTCTGCGGATGGAACCCATCGACGTCCTTGCGCGGATCGATGCGCTGGATCAGCCGGTTGGCATTGGGGATGCCCGGCAGCGGCAGCTGGATCAGGATCCCGTGGATCTTGGGATCGGCATTGAGCTGGTCGATCAGCCGCGCCAGCTCGGCCTCGCTGGTGCCTTGCGGCAAGTCGTAGTCGAAGGCCTCGATGCCGACCTTTTCCGCTGCGCGCCGCTTGTTGCGCACATACACCGACGAGGCCGGATCACCGCCGACCAGCACCACCGCCAGCCCGGGGCGCGCCTTGCCGGCCGCCAGGCGCGCGTCCACGCGCAGCTTCAACCCGTCGAGCAGTTCCTCGGCGATGCGGCGACCATCGAGAAGGCGGGCCGGAGCAGAGGCAGCTGGCGCGGAAACGGTCATGGGGCGTCAGGTGTAGAGTCGAAGGCCGTCTATTGTCCCCGATTCCGCCATGACCGACACCACCTCGACACCCGATTCCATCACCACGTCCATCGAAGCGGCCGCATTTCGCCGTCTGTTGCAGCATCTCAACCAGCAGCGCCCGGATGTGCAGAACATCGACCTGATGATCTTGGCCGGCTTCTGCCGCAATTGCCTGGGCGATTGGTACCGCGAGGCAGCAGAAGCGCAAGGCCAACCGATGAGCAAGGAGCAGGCGCGCGAAGCGGTATACGGCATGCCGTTTGCCGACTGGAAACAGCGGCATCAGAAAGACGCCACGCCCGAGCAGCTAGAAGCCTTTGCGGCCGCTCAACGCCGGCACGGCTGAGTCGCCCAGCTTGCGACTTCCGGCTGGCGTCTTGGCGCCGGCCGTTCGTTACCCGACGTTTTTTTCTCAAGCAGCCAAGGCAACCGCACCGCAGCGCCGGACCTGTTTCGGCGCTCACCAACCACACCCGACTCAGTCGCCGGTTGCTTCTTCCACCTGATGGGCCTGCGGTACCGCATCGGGATTGAGCGTGCGGCTCTCCCGCCGCGGCGGAGTGAACGGCGTGGGCTTTGGCACGGTCGGCGTGATATTGCCGTACATCAGCCCTGCCACAGCGCCGGCACGTGTGTTGCCGGCCGCAATCTCCAGTTCGAAACGCTCGGCATCGCGACGCCGGATCTCGCGCGCGATGGTGACCGCCTCGTCCTCGTCCACGCCCAGCTCGATCAGGGCCGCCTGACCGAACGCCACCGCCGACTCGAAGGTCTCGCGGATCTGGTAATCCATCCCGGCAGCGACCAACTGCAATGAATGCTCACGATCGAACGAACGCACCAGCAACCTGGCGTGCGGGAACTCGCGCGTTGCCAGCTCCACGATGCGATTGGCCGCCTCGCGGTTGTCGATGCACACCGCGATCGCGCGTGCGCTGGGCGCACCGGAGGCATGCAGTACATCGAGCCGGGTGCCGTCGCCGTAGTAGATCTTGAAACCGAACTGTTCCGCGCTCTGGATCATCTCGATGTCGTTGTCGATGATGGTCACATCCACATCACGCGCAAGCAGCGATTGGCTGGCAACCTGACCGAAGCGCCCAAACCCGATGATCAGCACGCTGCCGGTCTGGCCACTGACGGCTTCCACGCCCTCCAGCGACGGCTTGGCGGCCGGCGTCAGCCGTCGCTGCAACAGTACGAACAACGGCGTCAGCGCCATCGACAGCACCACGATCGCCGTCAGGCTGGCGTTGACCTGCGCGTCGATGACGCCGGAAGCCGATGCCGCCGCGAACAGCACGAAGGCGAACTCGCCGCCCTGGGCCATCAGCACGCCACGATCCAGCGCCTGGCGATGGTCGCTGCGCATCAGCCGCGCCACCGCGTAGATGCACACGCCCTTGCCGACCATCAGGGCCAGCACACCGGCCACGATCAACTGCCAGTCGGCCGCAACCACATGCAGGTCCAGGCTCATGCCGACACCCAGGAAGAACAGTCCCAGCAGGATGCCGCGGAACGGTTCGATATCCGCTTCGATCTGGTGCCGGAAGGTGGACTCGGACAACAGCACGCCGGCCAGAAACGCGCCCATCGCCATCGACAATCCGCCGACCTGCATCAACAGCGCCGCGCCCAGCACCACCAGTAACGCTGCCGCCGTCATCACCTCGCGCGCCTTGGACGCGGCCAGGATGCGGAACAGCGGATTGAGCAGCCAGCGCCCCGCGACCACCAGGCCGACGATGCAGGCCAGACCGATGCCGATGTCCTGCCAGCGTTGCGTCGCCGCCTGCGGATCGCCGCTGGCCCCCATCCAGGCCACGATCGCCAGCAGCGGCACGATCAACAGGTCCTCGAACAGCAGGATCGCCACGATCTTCTGACCCGGCGGCAAGGCGACATCGCCACGCTCGGCCAGCAGCTGCATCACCACCGCCGTGGAGGTCAGCACGAAGCCGGATGCGGCAACGAAGGCCACCGGCGGCGCGAAGCCGAGCAACAGGCCGATGCCGGTCAGCACCAGCGCGCACACCGCGATCTGCAAGGTCCCCAGGCCGAAGATCTCCTTGCGCAGGCTCCACAGGTGGGACGGCCGCATTTCCAGCCCGATCACGAACAGGAACATCACCACGCCCAACTCGGCCACGTGCAGGATCGCCTGCGGGTCATCGAACAGGCCCAGGCCGAACGGACCGATCGCAAGACCCGCGGCCAGGTAACCGAGCACCGAGCCCAGGCCCAGACGTCGGAACACCGGGATGGCGACCACGGCAGCACCCAGCAGCGCCACCACGTTGATCAGTTCGCTGGATTCGGCAGGCTGGCTCATGCCGAGGATTCTAGCGGCAGGCACGCGTCCCTGACCTGCACCAGAGTGCGCATTTGGGAGGTTGCCTGCCGTGCCGATCACCAACGGCACAGCGTTCTTGCCGAGCGAGGTCCCAAACGACGAACGACGCCATCTGGCGTCGTTCGTGGATGCAGGCGATGCCCAGGCAATCAGCCGCGCGCGTCGGCCTCGGCCAATGCGGTGCGCAGGATTTCCTTGGCCGGCCCGCCATGCTTCTCGTGCTCAAGCGCGAAATGCACGGTGGCTTCGATCAGGCCGATATGCGCGCCGCAGTCGAAACGGCGGCCCTCGAAGCGATAGGCGTCGACGGTTTCCTGCTGCAACAGTCCGGCGATCGCATCGGTCAGCTGGATTTCGCCACCAGCGCCAGCGCCGGTCTCTTCGAGCAGCTCGAAGATCTTCGGGCTGAGCACATAACGACCGACCACGGCCAGATTGCTCGGTGCCACCTCCGGCTTGGGCTTTTCGACGATGGCGTTGATGCGCCCCTTGCGACCATCGAACGCATCGGTGGCCACGATGCCGTAGCTGGCGGTCTTGTCGTGCGGCACATCCTCGACAGCGATGACGCTGCCGCCGGAGGCCTCGGCCACATCGGCCATCTGGGTCAGCGCGCCTGCACCACGGTTCCAGATCAGGTCGTCCGGCAGCAACACCGCGAACGGCTCATCGCCGACCACCGCCTTGGCACACAGCACGGCGTGGCCCAGACCGAGCGCTTCGGCCTGCGTCACGAAAATAGCGCGCACGCCTTCCGGCAAGGCATGCCGCACCAGCTCCAGCTGCTCGAGCTTGCCGGCGCGCTCGAGCTTTTGCTCCAGCTCGTAGGCCTTGTCGAAGTAGTCGGCGATCGAGTGCTTGTAGCGATTGGTCACGAAGATCAGCGTGTCGCAACCAGCCTGGATGGCTTCGTCGACGGCGTACTGGATCAGCGGTTTGTCGATGATTGGCAGCATTTCCTTCGGCACCGTTTTGGTTGCCGGAAGAAAGCGGGTCCCAAGACCTGCGACGGGAAATACGGCCTTGCGAATACGCTTGCTCATTAAAGTCTTCTGACCTCACGTGCGGGGAATGGAACGACCGTATCAGATCGCGCGTCGACTTTCCGTCGAGCAGCTGCAAAATCCGGCATCAGACTGCCCAGCACAGTCTCCATCGCCTTGATGTCATAGCGGTTAACCGCCTCGCGCAAGCGCGTCACCAGCTGCAACACCTGCTCGTGCGAGAACTCGCGCACACCGGCTTCCAGAATCTTGGGATGCGCGGTGGGGCGATAGTCTTCGTCGGAATAGAACAGGGTTTCGTGCAGCTTCTCGCCCGGCCGCAAGCCGGTATAGAGGATCGCCACATCCTTGCCCGGCTGCTTGCCGGCAAGCCGGATCATCTGCTCGGCGAGCAGGCGAATCGGCACGGGCTCGCCCATGTCCAATGTATAGATCGCACCATGCGAAGCGGAGGCGGCGGCCTGCACCACCAGCTGACAGGCTTCCGGAATGGTCATGAAGTAGCGCGTCACATCCGGATGCGTCACCGTGACCGGGCCGCCCTGGCGGATCTGCTCACGGAACAACGGCACCACGCTGCCGGCCGAATCCAGCACATTGCCGAAACGCACGGTGATGAAGCGCGTCGGCGCATCGCGCGCGTCAAGACTCTGGCAGATCATCTCCGCATAGCGCTTGCTCGCACCGAGCACATTGACCGGCTCGACCGCCTTGTCGGTGGAGATGAAAACGAAGGTCTCGATGCGTGCACGCTGGCAGGCGCGCGCCACGTTTTCGGTGGCCAGCACGTTGTTGCGGACTGCCTCGCGCAGTTGCTCTTCCAGCAACGGCACCTGCTTGTAGGCGGCGGCATGGAACACCGCATCCGGCGGTGCGGTGTTCAAGGCATGCGCGACCACGGCAGGGTCGCCGCAATCGCCCAGCACGCGCACCACTTCGATATCGGGGAACAAGCGACGCAGGTCTGAATCGACGGTCAACAATGCCAGCTCGTCGATCTCCAACAGCACGATGCGGCGCGCGCCATGACGGGCGCACTGGCGGCAGACTTCCGAACCAATCGAGCCGCCCGCGCCGGTCACCATCACCGTCTTGTTGGTCAACCAGTCGCGAATCAAGCGCCAATCCGGGGTGACCGGCTTGCGATTGAGCAGGTCCTCGATCGCGACCTCCTTCAACTCGCCAGGCAACGAGCGCCCTTCCAGCACGTTGATCAGCTTGGGCACCATGCGGAACGGCAGCCCGGTGCTTTCGCAGATGGCCACCACACGCTGCATGCCCGAGGCATCCAGCGACGGAATCGCAATGACCAGCAGTTTGGCTGCCGTTTCCTTGGCGATGGCTGCCGCCTGATCCAGGCTGCCCAGCACGTTGAGACCCTGGATCTTGGCGCCGTGCAGATTGTTGGCATCGTCCAGATACCCGACCGGCACAAATGCGCCGGTGCGGCGCAGATCGCGCACAAGGCCTTCGGCAGCGCGACCTGCGCCCAGAATCAACACGCGCTGCGCGGCATCGCCGGAGTGCGCAATCTGGTAATCCTTCCAGGCGCGATACAGCAGCCGTGGCGTGCCCAGCAATGCAGACAGGGCGAACGGATAGACGACCAGCACCGACAGTGGCACCCCATCCAGTCGGTCATAGGACAGCGCCAGTACGATCGCGACCAGACCGAGAAAACTCGACTTGAAGATGTTCCACAAGTCCGGCACCGAGGCGAACCGCCACAGCCCGCGATACAGGCCCATTTTCCAGAACACCAGGCCTTGCGCGACCAGAACGACGGCGGTGCGCCAATCCCATAACGGCAGATCGGGGGCGTCGCGCAGCATCGAGTAGCGGCCGGCGTGCAGCAGCTGCCAGCACACCCACACCATCAGCAGGTCGTGCAGCACCACCGCTGCTTGCGGCAGGGCTTTGGTCAAACGATCACGCCAGGAAATCATAAGAGTCCATTACTCAGGAATTGCGCAATCCATCGCGCAGAAAAAACCAGATTGCGGTGGCACCCAGGCCCCATACCAGGGCTCCGGACACTTGCAGCCAATTTGCATCATGACGAATTAACACATACAAGCAGACGGCAGCGAGGCTGAAAGCGAAGTAAATCCCGGTTACCGGAACGTGCGTCTCAAGCTTGCGCGCCAGCCGCTGATAGAGATGTTGGGCATGCGGCTCCCACCAACGTTGCCCGGCGAGCATGCGAGACAGCAGCGTGAAGCCGGCGTCTACAAGAAATGCGGTCAGCGGCAACCAGCTGATCCACCAGCTCACCTGCCCGCTTGCCACCGTCAGCGCAAGCAACGCCGCCAGCACGTATCCCAAGGCGCCACTGCCGCCGTCGCCCAGAAAGATGCGCGCACGCGGAAAGTTGAACGGCAAAAATCCCACGCAGGATGCGGCGACGGCAAGACCGGCCCACGCCCAGGCACCCGGCACGACCGCGGCAAACGCCAGGGCAGCCAGGGCCGCCTGGCTGCTGGCCAGGCCGTTGATGCCGTCCATGAAGTTCCATACATTGATCAATACCACCGACGCCATGGCGGTGAGCACGCCATCCCAGAGCTTGCCGGTGTGATGGCTGACCAGCCAGCCCAGCATGAGCGACGCTAGCAGATGGATCGCAAAACGCAGCCTGGCCGAGAGCGGACGATGGTCGTCCCACCAACCCACCCCGGCCACCAGCACCAGCCCGGCAGCGAACCAACTGATGATCGAACCTGCCGCCGGCCAGAACACGCCTGCCGCCACGCACCCCAAAAGCAGCGCCGCCACGATTGCCATGCCACCGCCGCGCGGCGTGGCAACTACATGACTGCGGCGTTCACCTGGATGATCGAGCAGACGCCGATGCAACGCGTAGCGCCGCAACAACCAGGTTCCCAGTGCCGCGCCCGTCAGGTGCAACAGACACCACCACAGCCAGGCCTGCGGCATCAGACCACCGCGTAGTTCAACAGCGGCTTGACCGTGCCCCATTCCTTGCAGCTCGGGCATTGCCAGTGGTGCGTCTTCGCGCCAAAACCGCAGCGGGTGCAGCGGTAGCTCGGGTTGCGCACCAGCAACTGGTCAGTGATGTGCTTGAGATCCTGCAAGGTACCGACCGGGTCGCTGCCTTCGGCCAGGGTCAGGTCGATCAACGCCGATTCGCCGCGGACCGATGGCCGATCCTTGAGCTGACGCCCCAGATAGGCCAGTGCCGGCGCCACGCCATCCTGCGCCTCCATCAGCTGCGTCAACGCCAGCACCGGAGCGATGCCGCGATAGTGCTCGGTCATTTCCGACAGGAAATTACGCGCACCTGCGATATCGCCCACCCGGCGATAGGCCGCCATCAGCGCAGGGATGATTTCAGGCAGGTATTCCGGATCGTGCCGCGCCGCACGTTCGAACGCGCGGACGGCCGCTTCATCGTGTCCGCGCTCGGCCTCGATGCGCCCTTCCAGAATGCCCGCACGCACCGAGGTGCCATCGGCCTGATAGGCGCGCGCGACCGCCTGCAGCGCTTCGTCGGGCTTGCTCGAGCCGCGATAGCGATCGGCCAGCTCGCACTCGAATTGCGAAATCAGCTTGCCCATGGGCTCGCCGGTGACTTCTTCGTAACGGGTGGCGTTGTCGATCGCCTTTTCCCAATCACGCTCGGCCTGATAGATGCCGATCAGATGACGCAACGCCTGCGGCGCACGCTGATCCAGTTGCGCAAGCTCGGTGAACACGGTCTCGGCACGATCCAGCAGGCCGGACTTCATATAGTCCTCGCCCAGCGCGAGCAAGGCCTGCACGCGCTGCTGATCGGTCAGGTCGGCGCGCTGCACCAGGCCCTGATGCAGCCGGATTGCGCGATCGACCTCACCGCGACGGCGGAACAGATGCCCCAACGCGACCTGGGTCTCGAAGGTTTCCTTGTCCAGTTCGGCGATGTGCAGAAACAGCTCGATCGCCTTGTCCGGCTGCTCGTTGAGCAGATAGTTCAGACCGCGAAAATACGTGCTGGACAGGCGACTGACCTGGGTATCGCCATGGCGTTGGCCACCGCGGCGGCCAACGATCCAGCCCCCCAGCGCTGCCAACGGCACGAACAGGAAGAACCAGATCCACTCAGTCAGAAAGTCCATACGCGCTTACAGTCCATCAAAGGGGCGCGGCTCGACTGCGGCAGGCGCAATGGGCCTGGCATCGGTGCGACTGACTGCAACGGCCTTGTTGGCCTGGCGCAGTTTGGAATAGAGGGGAATCACCACACTGACCAGCACCATGCCGGCACCGATCAACACACCGACCAGCAGCGCGACGATGATCGCGATTCCGGAGGTCGTGTGCACACTGGAGAAAAGGAAGTCGAGAGTGACGTCCTGGGAATTGACCGCACCGATGATCAGGCCGACCAGCAGGAAGGCCAACATCACCAGCAAACGAAACACCTTCATGGCCGGACTCCGTCGAAAGAGGCTTAGCTTAACCGAGCCGACATAAATGCAGCGGCAGAACCGGCTTCAGTCGGCCGCATCGAGCAGATCGACCGGGACCACGGAGCTGACACGCTCGCGCAATTCCTTGCCAGGCTTGAAATGCGGAACATGCTTGCCCGGCAACGCGACCGACTCGCCGGTCTTCGGATTACGGCCCAGACGTGGCGGGCGGTAATGCAGCGAGAAGCTGCCAAACCCGCGGATTTCGATCCGATCACCATCGGAGAGCGCCTGCCCCATCATTTCCAGCAGCGATTTGACTGCCAGATCCACGTCGTCCGCCTTCAGATGCGCTTGACGTCGCGCCAGGATTTCAATCAATTCGGACTTGGTCATGGGAAGACTTGCTTTTTTCGACTGACACATCGGAATCGGCCCGGGCAAGCCCGGGCCGATCCATCACGCTCTTGCGAGCGCTACGCGCTTACTCGGACTTGTTGCTGTTCAACTGTGCACGCAGCAGCGCGCCCAGCTGGGTCATGCCGCCCGACGCAGCGGAGGACTGGTATTCCTCCAGCGTTTCGCGCATTTCGGCATCGTCCTTGGCCTTGATCGACAGCTGCAGGGTGCGGCCCTTGCGGTCCATGCCCACGAACTTGGCTTCGATCTTGTCGCCGACCTTCAGGTGCTGGGTCGCATCGTCCACGCGCTCGTTGGCGATGTCGCGCGCAGCGACGTAGCCTTCGATGCCATCGGCCAGGTCGATCGTGGCGCCCTTGGCATCCACTTCACGCACCACGCCTTCGACCTTCGAACCCTTCGGGTTGGAGGCCATGTACTGACCGAACGGATCCTGCTCCAGCTGCTTGACGCCCAGGCTGATGCGCTCACGTTCCGGATCGACTGCCAGCACGACGGCTTCCAGTGTGTCGCCCTTCTTGTAGTTGCGCACGACGTCTTCGCCGGTGGTGTTCCAGCTGATGTCGGACAGGTGGACCAGGCCGTCGATGCCGCCGTCCAGACCAATGAAGATGCCGAAGTCGGTGATCGACTTGATCTGGCCGGACACCTTGTCGTTCTTCTTGTGGGTGGCAGCAAAGGTTTCCCACGGATTGGCGGCAACCTGCTTCATGCCCAGCGAGATGCGGCGACGCTCCTCGTCGACATCCAGCACCATCACTTCGACTTCGTCACCAACCTGCACAACCTTGGACGGGTTGACGTTCTTGTTGGTCCAATCCATCTCGGAGACGTGCACCAGGCCTTCGACGCCCGGCTCGATCTCGACGAATGCGCCGTAATCGGTGACGTTGGAGACCTTGCCGAACACGCGGCTGTTGGCCGGGTAACGACGTGCGATGTTGTCCCACGGATCTTCGCCCAGCTGCTTCAGGCCGAGGCTGACGCGGTTACGCTCGCGATCGAACTTCAGCACGCGCACGTCCAGCTCGTCGCCGACGTTGACGACTTCGGACGGATGGCGCACGCGCTTCCAGGCCATGTCGGTAATGTGCAGCAGGCCGTCGATACCGCCCAGGTCCACGAACGCGCCGTAGTCGGTCAGGTTCTTGACGACACCCTTCAGGATCGCGCCTTCCTGCAGCTTGTCCATCAGCTGCTCGCGCTCTTCCGAGTGCTCGCTCTCGACCACGGCACGACGCGACACCACCACGTTGTTGCGCTTGCGATCCAGCTTGATCAGCTTGAACTCGAGTTCCTTGCCTTCCAGGTAGGCCGGGTCGCGCACCGGGCGCACATCCACCAGCGAACCAGGCAGGAACGCGCGGACATCCTTGATGTCCACGGTGAAACCACCCTTGACCTTGCCGCTGATGCGGCCAGTGATGGTTTCGTTCTTTTCCAACGCCTCTTCCAGCTCGTCCCACACCATTGCGCGCTTGGCCTTCTCGCGCGACAGCACGGTCTCACCGAAGCCGTTCTCGATGGAATCGAGGGCAACCTTGACCTGGTCACCTACGCCGACATCGATCTCGCCAGCGTCATTACGGAACTGCTCGATCGGCACGATGCCTTCGGACTTCAGGCCAGCGTTGATCACCACCACGTCGCCGCGCACTTCCACGACGGTACCGGTGACGATCGAGCCCGGCTTCAGCTTCGCCAGATTGGCTTGACTGGCTTCGAACAGTTCAGCAAAAGATTCTGTCATTTGAATTTTACTCAGTTGAACACACGGGCGTTGATCGTCGGATGCGACAGATGCCAAGCGCCCAGCCTGTTGGTCGACTCCGGACAGCGAGTCGGTTAAGTAGTAGTAGAACCGCCACACGGGATGTGCGACGGAGCCTTGGAACGCCTTACGGTCGGCGGGACATGCCCGCTTGCGGAACGCTTACGACGACGTGCGAGCGGCTAACAACCCGACCACACGCTGGACGACATCCTCGATCCCTATTCCGCTGGTATCGATCAGCACGGCGTCTTCGGCCGGCCGCAATGGCGCCACCACCCGCTGCGCATCACGGGCATCTCGAGCCATGATCTCGCGCAGCAGGTCGTCAAAGATAACCGAAACACCCTTTTCCATCAACTGTTTATGGCGACGGCCCGCACGTTCTTCGGCACTGGCGGTCAGAAACACCTTGAAGGCGGCATCGGGGAAGATCACCGTGCCCATGTCGCGCCCGTCTGCGACCAAACCGGGCGCCCGCCTGAATGCGCGTTGGCGCTCTTTCAGCGCACTGCGTACCTCGGGAATGGCCGCAATCGCCGAAGCCAGCGCCCCGGTGGTTTCCAGGCGCAATTCGCCGGTGGCATCCACGCCGTTGACCAGCACCCGCAGCCCCGCCTCGCCCGCATCGTCGAATTCCACCCTGGTGTCGAAGGTGCAGCGCACCAGCGCGGCCGGGTCGGAGACGTCCAGGTCAGCCCAGCTCGCCGCCACGCCCACCGCGCGATACAGTGCGCCCGAATCGAGGTAATGCCAGCCCAGCCGGGCGGCCACGATCCGGCTTACGGTCCCCTTGCCGGCGCCGGAGGGACCATCGATGGTAAGGACGGGCGAAAGGTCGGTCATTCAGGTTTCCGGAAGGTCATCAACCGGTAGTGTAGCGCCGCTCGCAAGGATTGCGATGCAACCACTTGAAAGCACGACGAAAAGCCGGTTAGAATTGCCGGCTTAATTCCGGGTGCACCCTCGATTGCGGGCACTCTTCCATCGAATCCAACCGTTTACGCCGAGGTGTGCCATGAAAGTCCTGTCCTCCCTGAAGTCTGCGAAGACCCGTCACCGCGACTGCAAGGTGGTCCGCCGCCGCGGCAAGGTCTTCGTGATCTGCAAGTCGAACCCGCGTTTCAAGGCGCGTCAGCGCTAAGCTTTCGCCGCGCGTGCAAGACCCGAGAAAGCCGCCTCCGGGCGGTTTTTTCTTGGCCGATGCTTCACGCTAGCTGTTGCGACATGCAGGCGGCGGTGCGTTAGGGCCTGACTGGCGTCCAGCGACAGTCGACCTGACCGACATCCGTCGCCGCCCGAGTGACACCGCTTTGCAAGCACGCCTGTCCTGAGTTTTTGCTGTAATCACCGTCCGAATCTTGTCCACTGGGGAGTAGATGACATGCGCAACCGTTTGTTTGTCCTGCCGCTGATCGCACTGATGGGGATCAGCGCCGTCGCGTCGGCCGATACGCTGCTGGTGGACCGGGTACAGCAAAAGCCTGCCGCTGCCCTGCCCTGCCCCTGCGTGGCGACAGCATGAGCCAGGTCGAAGGCCGTTACGGCGCGCCGCAGGAAAAGCTGGATCCACGCGGTGGCCAGAAACGCCAGTGGCCGACCATCCACCGCTGGGTGTATCCGGCCTTCACCGTGTACTTCGAAAAGAGCCGGGTGATCGACGTGGTGGCCAATCAGGCCGATGCCAACGAGATCGGTCCCAAACCGCTTTGATGCGAGTCCCTCGCAAGAGCCCGCACATCCATGTGCGGGGATTGAATTAACAGCCTGGCTTCGGTTAGGCATTGATAGGTGTTTGTTAGGTTATGACCGATAGCGTTCGCTTTCCCGCCGAGTGGGAACCTCAGTCCGCCGTGTTGATTGCATGGCCGCATGCGGGCACCGATTGGGCCGAGCGCCTTGCCGAGGTGGAAGAGACCTATATCGCGCTGGTCACGGCGATTGCCCGCTTCGAGCCTGTGATCGTATGCGTGGCCGATGACGATCTGCAGATCTATGCGGAAGCGCGGCTGCGCTCGGCGCGGGTGGACATGGCGCGGGTGCGCTTCGTGATTGCGGCCTACAACGACACCTGGCTGCGCGATTCCGGCCCGATCACGCTGCGCCAGGACGGCGGTTTCCGCCTGATGGATTTCCGCTTCACCGGCTGGGGCGGCAAGTTCGAGGCCAGCCTGGACGATCAACTGGTCACCTCGCTGGATGCGGCGCAGGTGTTCGTGCCCTCGCAGGTGCAGACGGTCGACTTTGCGCTGGAAGGCGGCGCGATCGAGACCGATGGTGCCGGCACCCTGCTGACCACCTGGAAGTGCCTGCACGAGCGGCATCCGCAGCGCACGCGCGATTCGCTGAGTACCGATCTTGCCGTATGGCTGGCGCAGGACCGCGTGCTGTGGCTGGATCACGGCTACCTGGAAGGCGACGATACCGATGCGCATATCGATACGCTGGCGCGCTTCGCCGGCCCGGATGCGATCGTCTACCAGGGCTGCGATGTGGCCAGCGATTCGCATTACACCGAACTGCAGACGATGGGCGCCGAACTGGCTGCGTTGCGCAAGGCCGACGGGCAGTCGTATCGCCTGTTCGTGTTGCCATGGGCCGAACCGATCCTGGATCAAGGCCGGCGCCTGGCCGCCTCGTACGCCAATTTCCTGATCGTCAACGGTGCAGTGCTGATGCCGGCCTACGGCGACAAGGCCGATGCGCGCGCGCAGGCGGTGCTGGCCGAAGCGTTTCCGCAGCACACCATCGTGCCGGTGCCGTGCCGCCCGTTGATCTGGCAGAACGGCAGCCTGCACTGCCTGACCATGCAACTGCCCGCCGGTTTGCTGGCGGGCTGAGCCACTCCCTGTTCCGGCCGGCAGGCCGGTGTTACGCCATCGCGCGCTACCTTAGTGCGCCACTTCGCTGGACCAATCGCCATGACCCGTCATCTCCTTCCCGTCGCGCTGATCCAGGAGCGCAACCACGGCGACGCCGAGGCCAATCTGGCCATCATCGAATCGCGCGTGGCCGAAGCCGCCGCGCAGGGCGCCAAGCTGGTGCTGCTGCAGGAACTGCACAACGGTGCGTATTTCTGCCAGCACGAGTCGGTGGACGAATTCGACCTGGCCGAGCCGATCCCCGGCCCCAGCACCGAGCGTCTGGGCGCGCTGGCCAGGCAGCATGGCGTGGTGCTGGTGGCTTCGTTGTTCGAGCGCCGCGCGGCCGGGCTGTATCACAACACCGCGGTGGTGTTCGAAAAGGACGGCCGCCTGCTCGGCAAGTACCGCAAGATGCATATCCCGGACGATCCGGGCTTCTATGAGAAGTTCTACTTCACCCCTGGCGATCTGGGCTTTGCGCCGATCGACACCTCGGTCGGCCGGCTTGGCGTGCTGGTGTGCTGGGACCAGTGGTACCCCGAGGCCGCGCGCCTGATGGCGCTGGCCGGCGCGGAACTGCTGCTCTACCCCACCGCGATCGGCTGGGATCCGGACGACCAGCAACCCGAGCAGGAGCGCCAGCGCGATGCCTGGGTGCTCAGCCATCGCGGCCATGCCGTCGCCAACGGGGTGCCGGTGCTGTCGTGCAACCGCGTCGGCCATGAGCCCTCGCCGCTGGGCGCGTCGGGCATCCAGTTCTGGGGCAACAGCCATGTGCTGGGGCCGCAGGGAGAATTCATCGCCGAAGCGGGACAGGACCCGACGGTGCTGGTATGCGACGTCGATCTGCAGCGCAGCGAACACGTGCGCCGCATCTGGCCGTTCCTGCGCGATCGCCGCATCGATGCGTATGGCGATCTACTCAAGCGCTACATCGACTGACCGCATGCCTGTCGAGTTGCGCGAGGTCCGCGACAAGGCCTTGCTCGGCGAGCTGATGGCACGCTGCAAACAACGCGGCTGTCGAGGGATGATTGCGGTGATCGGCACTGCCGACACCGTGGCATCGCGACGGCTGCATGAACGTTTTGGTTTTCGCACGGTCGAAATGTTCACCGGTAACGGCCGCACGCATGGTCGCCGGTTGGACGACGTGCAGTTGCAAGGCACGCCCGGCTCCGGCGACACCGCCCCTCCTTCTGATGAATGACCCCATGACTGAGCAGACCACCCACGTTCTGGACGATGCGCTGTCCGGCCAGCCGCATCGCATCGTCGAACGCGATGGCGTGCGCTATACCTTGCTCGGCACCGCGCACGTGTCACTCGCCAGCGTGGCCGCGGTGCAGCGGGCGATCGGCAGCGGCCGCTATGACGCGGTCGCAGTGGAACTGGACGCACAGCGCCTGCAGGCGCTCAGCGACCCGGATGCCCTCGCCCGGCTGGACCTGGTGCAGGTGATTCGCAAGGGACGGGTGGCCTTGTTTGCGGCGAATCTCGCCCTGGCCGCCTACCAGCGCCGTCTGGCCAAGCAGCTTGGCATCGAGCCGGGCGCGGAGTTGAAGGAAGCGGTGAACCTGGCACGCGCGCAAGGTCTGCCGGTGCACCTGATCGATCGCGAGGTCGGCCTGACCTTCAAGCGCGCGTCCGGGCGGCTGGGATTCTTCGGCAAGATGAAACTGGCCGGTGGCCTGCTCGGTGGGCTGTTCGCGGCCGACGAGGTGGGCGAAGAGGAAATCGAGAAGCTCAAGCAAGGCGACATGCTGGAGGCGAGCTTCGGCGATTTCGCCAGCGAAAGCCCGGAGCTGTACGAAACCGTGATTGCCGAGCGCGACCAGTACATGGCCACGCGCCTGCGCGAGGAAGCCAGGACGGACCAGCACGAGATACTGGCGGTGGTCGGCGCAGGACACCTGGCCGGTCTTGCGCGCCACCTGGAACAGGACACCGCCGCACCCGGCCCGTTGCGCGAATCGCTGGAGTACGTGCAGCAGCGCAAGCGCATTCCGTGGATCACGCTGGGCATTCTGGCGGTCATCATCACCGGCATCGGCATCGGGTTCTGGCGCGGCGGCCTGAGCATGGGCGCGGACCTGTTGTTGCAATGGGCGATGTATACCGGCGGCCTGGCCGCGCTGGGCTGCCTGCTGGCCGGCAGCCACCCGTTGAGCATCCTCACCGCGGCAGTCGTGGCGCCCTTCAAGCCGTTCCGTCTGAGCGTGCCGACCGGTGCGTTCGCCGCCCTGGTCGAAGTACATATGCGCAAGCCGGCCTATGGCGATTTCCTGTCGCTACGCGACGATGCGCAGACCTTGCGCGGCTGGTACCGCAATCGTGTCTCGCGGGTGGTGCTGACGTTCCTGCTGACCAATGTCGGCAGCATGGCCGGCGTGTGGCTGGCCGGTGTGCAGATCTTCAATCGCCTGCATGGGTGAGCGTGGCGGCGCTGCAATCTGTTGCTGCTCGTAGGAGCGCACCTACGCATTCGGGCGCGTGTGCGGCTACGGCGCGGGCTGCGCCTGTGGCGCGAGCTGCAGGCGTACCCAGACGCCGTAGTGGTCCGATGCCCAGCGCCCCTCGGCATACGGCGTGTCGAACAGGATGCGTGCTTCGCGGGCGAGCAGGCGCTTCTGCTGGAAGAACACGTGGTCGATCCGCGCCGGCTTGTCGAAGACATGCAGGTTCAAGGTGCTGACGGTGGCATCGCTGTTGCGATGCACGCTGCCGTAGCTGTCGCCGTAGCCCTTGCGTAGCGCTTCCAGATCCAGGGCATCGGCGGCGGTGTTGAAGTCGCCGGCAATCACGACCGGTGCCTGATTGCTGGTGGAGGAAATGAAGTCCAGCAGGTCCGCGACCTGGCGCGTGCGTGTGGCCGTGCCGCGTGCATCGGCACGTTCGTTGAGATGGGTGACGTAGACGTTGATCGGCTGGCCGTCGATATCGACCTGCAGATGCGCGGCAACGCGGTAATCGTCCAGCGGCTGCAGCAGGCGCTGATGCCGGGCCAGCACCTTGCGCCGACTCAGCAACGCGTTACCGTAGCGCTTGGACGCATCGACCGAGTCGACAGAGACAAAGCTGTAGTCGTACCCCAGCTTGCGCGCCAGCCAGGCCGCCTGGTTCTCCACGCTGCCGCGGCGTTCGATCACTTCCTGCAGCGCGATCACGTCCGGCGCCAGTTGCCTGAGTTCCTTGGCGATATAGGCACGACGCGCCGGCCAGTCCTCGCGGTCGTGATGCAGGTTGAGCGTGACCAGGGTCATTTCGCGCTGCACTGCGCTGGGCGATGGTACTGCCCGGGATGCGCGTTCTGCGCGATCGGGCCTGTCGACCTGCGCAGGTTGCGCGACCTGCACGGCGTGGGTGGCCTGCGTGGCGTGTACAGCAACAGGGCACAGCAGCAGCGCCACCAACGCGACCGGCCATCCGGCACGTCGCCGCGCCGGCGCTGCCGGGGTCGGTCGGGGTACGTCAGTCATTGCGTGGCGCGCTCGGCCCGCCGCACCGCGCTGGGCACATCGATCTGCACATTGGCTGGCAGCTGTTGAATCCGCAATTCGCCGTTCTGCCACTCGGCCGATTCGCCGTTGATGCTGGCCTTGCCCGGCGTGCCCTGGTACGGCCACGGCAACACCACCCCGCCCGGCGGCAGGATCAGCCCCGGCTGCAGTTGCAGCACCAGCTGTTTGTCGGTGCGCTGCAAGGTGTAATTGAGGCGTCCATAAGGGGTGCGCAATTCGGCGATGCCGATGCCCTTGCCCTCGAACCAGCGCGTCGGCGTGCCGGCAGCGATGACCAGGCTGGCGTCGGATTCGCGTCCGTAGGCGAACATGTCCAGCACCGAGCGCACGAAATCCGAGGCGACCCACGCATGCGGCAGGTCGCCCACGAAGAACGGCGTGCGTGGCGTGCGCGAGACCACCTCGGCCCACTGGTTCCAGGGTTGCGGCGCGCGGTCCTTGAAGAAGAACGCGGTGGCATCCCAGGCGCGCTCGCGCCAGCCCAGCCGCACGAATGCGGCCACGTTGCGCCATTCGTAAGGTGTGTAGTCCTTCCATTCGCGCTTGCCGTCGCGGCGGTCGGAAAACTCCTTCCAGTAGCGCTCGAAGGTATTGCTCAACAGGTCCTGCGGCAGGCGTTGCTGCTCGCCCCCCGGTGCCAGTGCGATGGTGGTCGAGGTCGCATCGAAGTCGCCGAGCTCGGCCGAGCCGGGCAGGAAATCGAGACTGTGCTGGCGCACGGCCGCACCCAGCGAGGCGATGAGGTCGCCACTGAATTCGTCGCGTGCGGCGCTGAAGCGGGCAACCTCGTCGGGCTTGTCGAGCGCGCCGGCCAGCATCACCGCATCCTTGTAGCCGCGCAGCGCCCAGAAGTTGTCCCAGTACGAATGCACCGGCTTGGCGGAATAGCCTTCGTGGCTGATCGATACCGGCATCATTCCGTAGAAGGCCGGGTTGCGCATGAAGTTGTCTTCGGTACGTTCGCTGGCACGCAGCTTTTCCATGTAGTCGTAGGCGCCAGTCACGTGCGGCCACATCCTTTCCAGGAATGCCTTGTCGCCGGTGTAGCGGTAATACTCGGCGATATTGAAGATCAGTTCGCCGTGGCTGTCGTTCTCGGGCACCGGGTCGCTGCCGCGGTCGTCCACGCAGCACGGCACCATGCCGTCGGCGAACTGATACGGGGCGAACCAGTCGACGTATTCGCGCACCACGTCCTCGCGGCCGAGTCGCAACAGGCCTTCGGAAATCATCGCGCCGTCGCGGATCCAGCTGCGGGAATACGAGCGCGTGCCCGGCTGCAGACGCGGGCCGATGCGCGAGATCAACATATGCGCCAGTGCGGTGCGCAAGGTGTCGACCACCGGCTTGCCTTCGGCCGGCACGCTGATGCGCACGCGATCGAGCTTGCTGCGCCACTGCTGGGCCACCTGCTGCTGCGCCTCGTCGGCATCGAAGCCGGCCGGCAACTGCGCGGTGCCGGTCTGCGGGATCACCAGCGCCACCTCGCGCCGTTGGCCAGGCTCCAGCTTCCAGCGATACAGCAGCACGCCCGAGGCCAGGCCGGTTTCGTCCTTGACCTGGGTGATCGTCGGCGGCGTGGCGGCGGTGAGATGGCTGACGTCCATGCCACTGTCGAAGGCACTGGCAAAGCCGGCATCGGGAGGTTGCGCGGCGAATACGCGCGGCTTGCCGTTGACGCTGACCTGTGCGCCCTGCACCGCCAGCTGGTCGATCCGGCTGACACCGCCCAGGGTGTTGAGGAACTGCGTCGGCGGATTGACCTGGAACGGACGCACCGCCAAGGCCAGGGTGAACTCACGCGCGTCCTTGCCGGTGTTGTGCAGCTGATAGCGCGCGACCAGTTGCGCCTGATCGGGCGTGCCTTGCACGAATGCGGTGACGCGCAGGTTCATCAGGTCGTGATGCCAGTCGACGCTGGGAATCGGCAGGTAGTCGTCCTGCAGGCTCTGCTCACTGCTGACGTCGGACCAATGCAGCAGCTTGCCGCCGGTGACCACGAACGGCTCGATACTGAAGCCGCCCTTGCCCACTTCCACCGCGCCATCCTCGCCGATCAGGCCCTGCTCGGTGCCACCATCCAGGCCGAGGATGGTCCAGTACGGCTGCTCGCCGGAGAAACCGCGCGGATAGCTGCCGCGCGGCATCTGCGCGGCCAGCGATTTGATGAAATCGTTCGGTGTGGCGGCGAAGGCCAGCGGCTGCAGCTGCACTTCCTTGATGCCATAGCGCCAGTTGGGGCCGTCCTTGAGATCGAAGCGCAGGTAACGTGCCTCGGTATCGGGCAACGCCAGCCAGTCGGTGCCGCCGGCACCGGCGGTGACAGTGCGCAGATCGCGCCAGCCCCGCCCATCGCTGGACGCGCGCACCACGTATTGCGAGGCCTGCAAGCCGGGGACCCACTGCACCACCGCGCCGCCGAATTCGCGCACCTTGCCCAGGTCCAGCGTGACGGTCTGTTGCTTGACCGCGCCACTGAGCCAGAACGTCTCCGGCTTGCCGTCGGCCAGGCGTTGTTCCAGCGCAGGCGCGGTGTCCGTGATGGCCTCGGCCTTCAACGGCGAGGTGTCTTCCGGCGGCAGCGGCGTGAGCGCCAGACGGTCGAAGCACACCGTGCCCTTGCCGCCGACCTTGTTATAGATGGTGAACTCGACATCGGCACTGCTGCGCAGTTGCTTGTCCTGGCCCGGGCCCCAGGCCTTTTCGATGTTGCGCTTGCGATAGCCGACGGTGGTCCAGTTCTTCGGGAAGTTGAAGCCGGGCCGGTTGACCCACCACACGTTGTCGCCGCTGGCATCGATCAGCTTGACCTGCAGGTCGTTGGACGGCGAGTCGCCGCGCAGCGCAAAGCCGATGCGGTAATTGTCCGGATAGGTGATCGGCAGGTTGCGGCGGATGCCGACATAGCCGGACACGCCGTTGAAGTTGTAGTCCAGGCACAGCGCATGCCCGCCGGAGCTGGTGGCCACCGGGCGCAGCGAGCCGCTGACCTGGTTGGACACCACCAGGCGCCAGGCGCCGATGTCGTTGAAGCCGTCGAGCACGCGCTCCTGCGCCTGCGCCGCGCCCGCGGACGTGACGACAGCGGCCATGGCAAACAGTCGCAGGAACACTCGCTTCACCCCTTCACACTCCCCAGCAGAAGGCCCTGGATGTAGTAACGCTGCAGCGCGACGAACAATAGCAGCACCGGAATCACCGTCACCACTGCGCCGGCCATCATCAGCTCCACGTCCATGATGTGCTCGCGCGACAGTGCCGCCAGCGCCACCGGCAAGGTGTACTGCTCCTGGTCGGTCAGCACGATCAGCGGCCACATGAAGTCGTTCCACGAGCCCATGAAGGTGAAGATGGTCAAGGTGACCAGCACCGGCTTGAGCATCGGCAGCACGATCTGGAAGAAGATCCGCATCTCGCTGGCGCCGTCGATGCGCGCGGCTTCGATCAGCTCGTCGGGAATGCTGCGCGCGTACTGGCGCACCAGGAAGATGCCGAACACCGTCGCCAGCGCCGGCACCACCACCCCGCCAATGTTGTTGACCAGATGCAGCTGCTTCATCAACAGGAACAGCGGCAACATCGCCACCTGCGCGGGGATCACCAGCGCGGCCATCAGGATCTTGAAGATGCGCTCGCGGCCGACGAACTGCAGCTTGGCGAACGCATAGCCGGCCATGGTGTTGATCAGCAGCGAGCCGAGCGTGATCAGCCCGGACACCATCAGGCTGTTGGCGAAGTTGCGCGCCATGCCGGTGCGCGCGAACAGCTCGTGGTAGTTGGCAGTGGTGAACGCCGAGGGCAGCATCGGCGGCGGGAAGCGGCTGGCCTCGCCGGTCGGCATGAACGATACCGACAGCATCCACAGCAGCGGCGCCAGGCTGACCAGCGCCAGCACCAGCAGGCCACCGTTGATCAGCACGGCATTCCAGCGCGATTGGCCGACATCACGACTCATATCAAATCCCTCTTGCGGCCAAAGCGCAGCATCACGGTGGTCACCGCCAGGATGATCAGGAACAGCAGGAACGCCACCGCCGACGCGCGGCCGAGGTTCCACCACTTGAAGCCTTCCTCGAACATGAAGTACAGCACGCTCACGGTGCTCTGCAATGGGTCGCCGCGGGTCATCACATAGGGTTCGGCGAACAGCTGGAAATAGCCGGAAATGGTGATCACCCCGACCACCATCAGCACCGGGCCGAGCATCGGCAGGGTGATGTGCAGGAACTGCTTCCAGCGCGAGGCGCCATCGATGCGCGCGGCCTCGTACAGGTCCTGCGGGATCGCCTGCAGGCCGGCCAGGAAGATCACCATGTTGTAGCCGAAGTTCTTCCACACCGCGAACAGCATGATGGTCGGCATCGCCCAGCGCGGATCGCCCAGCCAGTCGATCGGGGCGATGCCCAGATGGCTCAGGCCGAAGTTCACCAGGCCGTACTTGATGTGGAACAGATAGCGCCAGATCACCGCTACCGCCACCAGCGTGGTCACCACCGGGGCGAACAAGGCGGTGCGGAACAGGGCCTTGAAGCGCGAGGCCTTGGCGTTGAGCAGCAACGCGGCGCCCAGCGACACGCCGATCGACATCGGCACGCCGAGCAGCACGAAGTACGTGGTGTTCCACAACGACTTCCAGAACAGCGGCGTCTGCAGCAGGTCGATGTAGTTGCCCAGGCCGACGAAGCGCAGATGGCTGCTGTCGGCCAGTGCGTACAGGTCGAAATCTGTGACGCTGAGCACCAGCGCGGCGAACACCGGCACGCCGAAGAACATGCCCAGCACCAGGATCGACGGGCCGGCGAACACCCAGCCGGCAACGGAATTACGCTTCATCATCGTGCCGCTCCCTTGCCTGCTGAAGGCGCTGGCGCTGCGGCGGGTGTCGCCGAAGGCGTTGCCGATTCACCGGCCGGACCGACATGCCCGCCCTCCTGTTCGAAGATCCAGCGGCGCTTGGCCAGAATCTCGTCCACGCGTTTATCCAGTTCCTGCACGGCCGCCTCATGTGATTGACCACCGCGCACCACGCGCTCGGTCACCAGGCGCATTTCCTGCACGATGCGCTCCCATTCCAGCACCTTGGGCGTGGCCTTGACCCGCTCCAGCTGGTCGCCGAAGGCATGCGCCAGTTCGTCGTTGGCCAGCGAGGGCAACTTCCAGGTGCTGCGACGCGGCGGCAGGTCGCCGATGATGGCGTGGAAGCGCGCCTGCACCTGCGGCTGCGACAGGTATTCGATCAGCTTCCAGCTGGCATCCTTGTGCCGGGACGACTTGAAGATCACCAGGCTGGAACCGCCGGCGATGCCCGCGCCCAGGCCGTTGGGTCCCGGCAGCGGCGCGGTGCCCCACTTGCCTTCCATGCCCGGCGGCTGGCGCAGCTTGAACTCGCGCACGTTCCACGGGCCGGACAAATAGAACGCGTAATAGCCGTTGAAGAACTCGTACCAGACGTTGGAAACCTGGGTCTCGGAGACCTTCGGTGCCCAGCCCTTCTGGTACATGGTGTCGTAGAAGCCCAGCGCCTTGCGGAAGCCTTCGCCGCGGAAGTTGCCGTAGTTGTCGTGGTCGCGCAGCAGGCGGTCGTCCTGCTGCAGTGCGAACGACAGCTGCTGCTCGAATTCATTGAGCGGCATCAGGATGGCGTAGCGGTCCGGGCCGACCTTGCGCTTGATCGCCGCCATCACCTGCTCCATCTCGGCCCAGGTCTTGGGCATCTCGCTGTAACCGGCCTCGCGCAGCAGATCCTTGCGATAGAACAGCAGCCGGGTGTCCACGTACCACGGCACGCCATACAAGGTGCCGTCGACCAGGTTGGTGTCCCACACGCCGGGGAAATAATCCTGCGGGTCGACGATCCTGGAACGCGCCACGTACGGCTGCATCGGTTCCAGCGTGTCCAGCAGGGCGAACTCCGGCAGCCAGGTGTTGCCGAGCTGGCACACATCCGGCAAGCCATCGGCGGCAAAGGCGGTCAGCAATTTTTCGTGCGCTGCCGTCATCGGGATGTTCTGCACATCCACGTGGATGTCCGGGTTCTGCTTCTCGAAGTCGGTCACCAGCTCGGCGACCACTTCGGCCTCCTTGCCCATGGCCCAGAAGCGCACGGTGGTCTTGCCTGGATCGGAGCGTTCGCATCCCGCCACACCCAGACACAGTGCGGCGGACAGTATCAACAGTTTCAAAAGGCGCACGGATTACTCGGGTTTGGGGCGTTGCGTGGAGTTTTGGCGTTGCGAGGGGTCTTGCTGGGCCTGGGCAGCGGCGGCACGCGACTCGGCCATGCCCAGCGAACGCGCGGCGGCCTTCTGCTCGTCCTTCTGCGGCGCCGGCTGCGGCTCGCCTTCGGGGGTGAGCCAGCCGCCGGTGAAGCCGGCGCGTTCCAGACCGGCCCGGATGTAGGGGTTCTTCTTCATCACGGTCCAGACGAATTCGTTCTGGTAGTTGGCGATCATCGCCAGGATCGGGCCCTGATCGATGGCGATGTAGTCGCTGGCCACCCAGCCGCGGTCCGGCACCATGCGCCCGGTCTTGAGCGGGATGTCGTAGTTGAAGCTGGGATTGAACGAATCCAGAAAGCCGTAGCTCGAGTACAGGAAGTCGCCATAGCGCTTGTGCATCTCCTCGGTGGCCGGGATCACCACTTCCGGGGCGAACACGATCGAGGAGATCGCAGCCGACGGCACGATGGTGCCGTCGTCGAAATTCTCGCGCAGGCCGGCGCCGCGCGAGGAGTAATGGCGGAACTGGCGCTGCTCGCCGCGGTATTCCTGGCTGGTGTTCTGCGGGCCGTCGCCGGCAGTCAGACCCCAGACGTTCTCGCCGTAGTCCTTCCACTTCATCGGGTTGTCGATGGCGTAATCGCGCTGGGCCAGGGTGGCGCGGCGGCTGTTGAGGAAATAGTCGATGCCGCGTTCGCGCATGTACTGGTCCTGGATATCGCGGAAATCGATCCAGACATGGCTGTATTGGTGACCGAACAGCGGGCCGAAGGACAGGTATTCCTGGCCCTGGTAGACGCCCCAATCGTTGTTGTAGGTGCGGGTCCAGCTGGTCCAGGCATCCACATCCACGCCATGGGTCGGCGAGCCGAGCGCGAGGATGTACAGCATCATCGCCTCGTTGTAGCCCATCCAGTCGTGGTCGATGAAACCGCTCTCGGGGAACCAGCCCATCGAGATCAGCGGTGCGCGCTGCTGCAGCCAGCGCCAGTCCACGCGCTTGTACAGCGCATCGGCGATCTGGCGGATATCCTTCTCGCGCGGGTCGTCGCCGTCGTAATACGACTGGGTGAACAACACGCCCATCATCAGCAGCGCGGTATCCACGCTCGACAGCTCGACCCAGCTGTCGTAACGGTTGCCCTGCTGCATGTCCAGAAAGTGGTAGTAGAAGCCCTTGTACCCGGCCCTACCGGTCCGCTGCGGCCCCATTGGCGCATCGCGGAAGAATTTCAGTGTGGTCAAGGTGCGGTCGATCGCCTGATTGCGACTGACCCAGCCATTCTCGATCCCGATCGGATACGCGGTCAGCGCGAACCCCACCGAGGCGATGCTGGCGAACGGGCGCGACGGGAAGCGATCCGGCGACAGCCCATTGAGTTCGTTGGTGGTATCCCAGAAAAACTGGAAGGTGCGGCGCTCGATGTCCGAGAACAGCGGCGGCAGCGCCGGCTTGACCGGCTTGGGTGGCAGCTGCGCTTCCACCAGGATGACTTTCACCGGCGCCTTCTTTTCGGCCACCTTGGGCTCCTCTGCCTGTTTGCAGGACGCCATCACCAGCGCGCCCAGCAATAGTGGAATCGTCAACCAATACGAAGTCCTGCCCCTGTTCATCCGCCCCCCACTCGTGTAATCGATTACATCTCGCACGCCAACCTACCCTATCCAAGCGCCGAGTTCGACCGCCCCGGCAGCTGCCGGGGCGGTCGGGTACCTCACCAGTTCAGGCCGAAGGCCAGACGGAAGGTACGCATCGGCGACGCCAGCACACCGGTCGGGGTGCCGTAAGCCGTGTTCAAGTCTCCGAGTGTCCCGGTCTCGCCGTTAAAGTTGGCGTAGTTCACCCAATTGAACACGTTGAGGATATCCGCACGCACGTTGAATTTGACACCGCCGCCGGTATCCCATTCTTTATTTGCAGCGATGCTGAACTCCTTGTAGCCCAGCGTGCCGTCCGGCTTGAACTGGACGATGTAGCACTGGTCGTTGCCGGCCAGGCAATTCTGCCCATAACGCGCGGTCTGGCTGGCCAGCGACAGCTTGCCGGACAGTTTGATCTCATACGGCAGCTCGTAGATGCCGGTGACCACCAGGCGGTTCTTCGGAATGCCGCCGGCCTCACGCCAGCCATAGTCCTCGATGCGTTCGCGATCCAGTGCGTAGTGCTCGCCGAACTGGCGGTTCTCCTTGGCATCGGAATAGGTGTAGGCCACCGTCAGGCCCCAGCCGGATTCTTCGTCGAACGGCTTTTCAACCTGCAGGGCGAGCTGGTTGTTGCGGGTTTCCACCCCGTTGGTACCCAGCACGATGGCGCTGTAGCCATCCGGGCCGTCGGTCGGCGAGCCGGAGGTGGTGCCCGGCTGGAAGAACGACCCGTCCGGCAGGCGGTTGCCGCGCACGAACGCGAAGCCGTCATGGCTTTCGATGCGGCTCAGGGTTACGTCGGTGAACCAGTCCTGGCCCCACAGCGGCACCATGTTGCGCATGCCGATGCTGAATTGGTCCGAATACGGGGTCTTGATGTTGTTGTCGATCAGGTAGACCTCGCGCCCGCCGCCGCCGGTGCTGCTGGCTGTCAGCGTGTTCAGGCCCTCCTGGGTGTTGTAGGCCGGATTCCATGCGGTGCACGGGTCGCCCAGGCAGGCCGGATTGTTGGCGCTGGTGAAGTAGTAGCTGTAGGAATTGAACGAGTTGTTGAGCTGCTCGAGCGCCAGGTAGTCGAAGATGTTGCGGTCGTAGGCACGACCGGCACCACCGTAGATCACGTGGGCCTGATCGCCGAACAGGTCATAGGAGGCACCCAGGCGCGGCTGCCAGGCATTCTTGAACGCCTTGCGGTTGTTGCCGGTGCTGATGAAGTTGTTGATGTCGTAGTTGGCATTCTGCAGGTTGGTCCAGTTCTGCAAGGCGCCGGCGACGTCGGACGGGGTCACGAAGTCCAGGAACGCCGGGGTTTCTTCGTAGTCGTAGCGCACGCCCAGGTTCAGGGTCCAGTGCTCGTTGACCTCCCAGTCGTCCTGCAGATAGATGCCGTACTGCTTGTTCTTGGACACCACCGAGCCGCCACCTTCGACCAGCGGCGCACCGAAGCGCACCCGGTACGGCCTTTCCACATCGCTGAGGATGTTGTAGTAGTACTGCGGGTTGGCCGGATTGAACTGGGTGGAATCCAGATCGATGCTCTTGAACTTCACGCCCATCTTGACGGTGTGCGCGCCATGCCATTCCAGGCTGTTCAAGGTCAGGTCGTCCTGGAAGGTCCAGCCCTTCTGCCCCTTGCGCTGGAAGCTGCTGCCGGCGCCTGCGGCGAGCACATCGGTCTCGTTGCCGCGGTTGGGCGTGTAGCTGAGGATGTAGCCGTTGCCGTTGTTGATCGGCGCCTGGTTCCAGAACGCGCTCTCGTAGCTGAGGTTGGCCTCGTTGAGGAAGTTGGCGCCGCTGTACTGCCAACGCAGGTTGGCGCGCTTTTCTTCCTGGCCGTTGATGCTGCCATGCTCGAGGGTCGAGGTGCCGCCGACGTCGTTGAGCTCGTCTTCCTTGCGGTATTTGCCGCTCAGCTCGAACAGGCTGTTGTCGCCGATGGTCCAGTCGATCTTGGCGAAGTACAGGTCTTCCTTGAACGGCGTGCTGTAGGTGGCGACCAGCGGCTGCAACTGCGTGGGCAGCTGATCGACGCGGTCCGAATAGATCGAACCGGGGATCACCACGTTCGGGGTGGTGTATTCCTTGGCTTCATAGGCGACGAAGAAATGCGCCTTGTCCTTGAGGATCGGACCGCTGAAGGTGGCGCCGTACTGGGTTTCCTCGAAGTCGTCGCGTACGCCGGCGCGCTTTTCCAGCGGACTTTCTTCGCGCCAGCTGTCGTTGGTGGTGTCCCAGAAGAAGCTGCCGTGGAAATCGTTGGTACCGGACTTGGACGAGGCCACGATGGCCGCGCCGCTGACCTGGTCGAACTCGGCCTTGTAGTTGGAGGTGATGACCTTGTATTCGCCGATCGCCGACTGCGGGAACGGATTGCCGCGGCTGGAATCCTGACCGCTGACGCCGCCGGTGAGCACGTAGTTCTTCTGGCTCACGCCGTCGATATAGACGTTGGTGCCTTCGGCCGAGGTGGCGCCCGAACGGACCTTGGTGGTGCCGTTGGCATCGCGGGTGAACTGCACGTTCGGCACGGTGTCGGCCAGTTCCAGGAAGTTGCGCGTGGCACGCGGCAGGTTCTGGATCTGCACGTTGGAGATGTAGGTGGCGTTCTCGGAGGTACGGGTTTCCACCAGCACCGGCGGCGCCTTGACCTGCACCGCGTCCAGCGTGGTGGCGTTACCAGCTTCTGCCGTAGCCGGCTCGCCGCCGACGCCCAGATTCAGGGTCGCGGTCTGGCCGACCTGCACGGTGACGTTCTGCGAGGTGGTCTGGCCATTGGCGGTGACGTCCAGGCGGTACGAACCCGGCGGCAGGCCACCGAGCGAGTAGCCGCCGTTGCTGACCTGCACGGTGCGGGTCAGGCCGGTGGCAAGGTTGGTCGCGGTGACCTGGGCCTGGCTGGCAGGTGCCGAGTCAACGGTCACCTGACCGCGGATCGTCGCGGCAGCACTCTGCGCGAAGGCCGGGGCGGCGCCCAGCAGCAGGCAGCTGGCCAGGGCGCAGCTGAGCAGCTTGCGCGCCGGACTGGCGGAATGGGGGTGGTGGTGGCGCATTGGTCCCTCCAGGGATCGGTACAGATTGTTGTTGTGGCGTTGCGGCTTGCAGGAACGACCGCTGCGGTGGGCAGCGGGAGCGGACAGGACGTCCGCGAAAGGGTCAGGGACTGGAACCTCAGAGGCCGGGCTCGCCCGCGCCGCAGGAGGCGCGGATCACCAGCTCGGGCGTGAGCAGTTGGCGGATGCCGTCGTCGTGGCCGGGCTGGTCCACCAGCCGCATCAGCCGGGTCATCGCCTGCTCGCCCAGGCGTGCAATGCTGACCCGCATCGTGGTCAGCGCGGGATGGACGAAACGGGCCAGCGGAATATCGTCGAAGCCGGCCAATGCCACATCGCCGGGTACCGAGACATCGGCCTGGGCAAAGGCGTACAGGCAGCCCAACGCGGTCATGTCGTTGGCGGCGAACACTGCATCGGGCAGCGCGCCGTCAGCCAGCATCGCCTGCCCGGCGCGGTGGCCGGAGGCCTCGTCGAAGTCGCCAGGGAATTCGATGCCCTGCGCGGTGTCGCCATGTGCGGTGATCGCGTCGCGGAAGCCGCGCAGGCGTTCGCGCGCATCGAAGTTGAGCGCCGGCCCGCCGATGAAGGCGATACGCCGATGCCCGGCCGCCAGCAGGTGCGCGGTCATCGCCATCGCGCCGGCATGGTCGTCGATGCTCAGCACCGGATAAGCGTTGCCCGGCACATGCGCGTTGATCAGCACCGTGGGCAGCGCCTGCGGCAGGTTGTCGGTAAGGAACCCGGGCTGCTCGGCATACGGCGACAGCACCAGCAGACCATCCACCCGCCCGCGCATGGACTGCAATGCCCTGCCCTGCGCTTCCGGGTCGCCGTGGTAACTGGACACCAGCAGATGCTGGCCGGCAGCACGCGCTGCGCCGTCGATCCCGCGGATCAGTTCGGAAAAGAATTCGCCGTACAGATCCGGCAGTACCACGCCCAGGGTCTGGGTGCGCCGGCTGCTGAGGCTGCGCGCTGCCGCATGCGGGCTGTAGCGCAGCCGCGCGGCCACGTCCTGCACCAGCTGGCGCACCGGCCCGGCGACGTTGTCATGCCCATTGAGCGCACGCGACACCGTTGCAACGGAGACCTGTGCTTCCCGAGCGACATCTTTGATGGTGACCGCACCCTTGGCCATTCGTGTCGCCCTCCGCGACCGAGTTCCCAAAACTGGCGCGGACTGTAAGCGTTTTCATACGAGGGCGTAAACCCCTGTCTTCACGCCCGTGAAAACGCTTACAGATCAAGCATCTGCAGGTGATGAATACGTGAAGCACTGTGTTGCGACGCAACAAATACTGCCCATATGTCCACGGATGAAGGCCGACGGCGATCACGGTTGGGGCGGTCCGCTAAGCATGGAACGGTCGACCCCGTAGGAGCGCACCCGGGCGCGACGAGCATCACCGATAACCCCTGTCGCGCCCGGGTGCGCTCCTACGACGGCGGCTTGATCGATGTGGTTATCCCGCCTCGTCCGGCGCGAAGGCCTCGATCGACAGCGCGTGGATATCGGTCTGCATCATCTCGCCGACTGCGGCATAGACCGCACGGTGACGCGCCAGCGGCGGCTTGCCGGCGAAGGCGGCGCTGACCACGCGCACATTGAAATGCCCCCGCCCGTCGCGCGCACCGGCATGCCCGGCATGGCGATGGCTGTCGTCCACCACCTCCAGCTCGGTCGGCGCCAGGGCCGACTGCAGCGCGGCGCGGATCCGCTCGACCCGGCTCATGGCAGCACCCGGCGGAACGGGCGGACCTCGGTGCGCACATACACGCCCGCCTCCACATACGGATCGGCATCGGCCCAGGCGTGGGCGTCATCCAGCGCGTCGAATTCGGCGATGACCACGCTGCCGCTGAAACCGGCCGGGCCCGGATCTTCGGCATCGATCGCCGGGCACGGGCCGGCCACCAGCAAGCGACCTGCCGCCGCCAGCGCCTGCAAACGGGCCAGATGCGCCGGTCGCGCCTGCTGCCGCGCCGCCAGTGCGTCGGCCCGGTCATACCCTTCGATTACGTACCACATCCGCCACCTCGCCAAAAAACGTAAAGATCAGCCCTGGGATTCTAGCCGCCTCGGCGCTGGACACCGGCCCCGCGCACGCATTACCCTTGACACCACTGCACACGCAATCGGACGCAGCGGCCCGTCGGCCCAGGCCCCATGCCTCATTCGACGACCGATTCGCTGCCCACCGCCGACCCGCGTAGACGACCTCCTCGCTGTCCCGTCGCCGCATGCCACGCGGCGCACGTTGTATGTGGATTTGTAGGATCGTGCCGGCACGGGCACGACATTGATTGCAATAACTTCAAGGCAAAGCCCTGCAGGCGCGGTCCAGACCGCGGCCGGCGACCGTAAGACCCGATGTCGACCTGATGAATTCCGAACTCGCGCACGACGCGAATCCGCCAGCCACGAGCGCACCGCCACAGCAGCAGGAAATGCCGCTGGCGGTGGTGCATGGGCAACCGGTGCTGCAGATCCCGCAGGATCTGTATATTCCGCCGGACGCGCTGGAAGTCATCCTGGATGCCTTCGAGGGTCCGCTGGACCTGCTGCTGTATCTGATCCGCCGCCAGAACCTGGACATCCTGGATATCCCCGTCGCCGAGATCACCCGGCAATACGTGGACTACATCAACGTGATGCAGGAGCTGCGCTTCGAACTGGCGGCCGAATATCTGGTGATGGCCGCGATCCTGGCCGAGATCAAGTCGCGCATGCTGTTGCCCCGCCCGCCCAGCCAGGAAGGCGAAGAGAACGATCCGCGCGCCGAGCTGGTACGCCGGCTGCAGGAATACGAACGCTTCAAACAGGCCGCCGAGGATCTGGACACCCTGCCGCGCATGGGCCGCGACAGCGCGCCGGTGCAGGCGCATCTGCCCGAGCGCGCCGCGGTCAAGCTGCCGCCGCCGGTGGAATTGAAAGAAATGCTGATGGCGCTGTACGACGTGCTCAAGCGCGCCGAACTGTTCACCGGCCATGCGATCAAGCGCGAGGCGCTGAGTGTGCGCCAGCGCATGGGCGATGTGCTGAGCCGTCTGGACGATGGCAGGTTCTATCGCTTCGAATCGCTGTTCACGTCCGAAGAAGGCAAGCTCGGCGTGCTGGTCACCTTCCTGGCGCTGCTCGAACTGGCCAAGGAGCAATTGCTCGACATCGTGCAGGAGGCGCCGCTGGCGCCGATCTACGTGAAGTCGCTGGCGCTGGGCAATACCAATGCGCCGTTGCAATTCTCCAGCGAATTCGATGACAGCGATGCCGCCAACGAACCTATCTGAAGCCGATCACCGAATGGATCAAGCGTTGATCACCCGCATTATCGAAGCCGCCCTGCTGGCGAGCAGCCAGCCGCTGACGCTGGCGCAGCTGCAGGGACTGTTTCCCGAGGAAGAGCCGGCGCCGCCCGGCAGCGTCGAGCGCGCGCTGGAACTGCTGCGCGAGGGCTGCGCCGAGCGCGGCGTGGAACTGGTCGAGGTGGCCTCGGGCTTCCGCTACCAGGTCAAGGCCGAGGTGCATGGCTGGGTTGCCCGGCTGTGGACCGAGCGCCGCACCAAGTACACCCGCGCCACGCTGGAAACCCTGGCACTGATCGCCTACCGCCAGCCGATCACCCGCGGCGAGATCGAACAGGTACGCGGCGTGGCGGTCAGCAGCAACATCATCCAGGCGCTGGAAGAACGCGAGTGGATCCGCGTGGTGGGCCACCGCGATGTGCCCGGCAAGCCGGCCCTGTTCGGCACCACCAAGGGCTTTCTGGATTACTTCGGGCTCAAGCGATTGGACGAGCTGCCGCCATTGTCTGAGTTGAAGGACATCGCCGAGCTGGAACCGCAGCTGCCGCTGGACCGCGACGGGCAACTGGATGGCGCGGTCCCGGCGTCGGCAGCGATGGATGCGGAGCATGCTGAAGCAGGTCAGGAAGCGCACGCCGATGCGGAGATGGCGGATGCATACGGCGCCGGCGCCGATGCGGCGACTGCCGCTGCGGCTGGCCTGGAGTCGGAAGCGGATGTTGGCGCTGACGCCGACCCGAGCGAGGATGCGCCGGAACGCCGCGATGCGGATGTATTGCAGGCGCCGGACAGCACGACCGACGCAACCAGCGACACCGATGACGCAGCGCATGTGGATACCGATGTAGATGCCGAGATGGATGTCGATGTCGACGATCAGACCGCCAGCACCGCGACTGCAGTCGACGAAGAAAACGAACACCACGCCGCCGCGGTCGATGACCACGCCAGCGCCGATGAGTTGAGTAACGAAACACCGCAACACCCCGAGCATGCCTCGGCGCAGGACCCGAACCCGTTGGACCCAGATGACGCCCGTGAGGGCGACCCCGACACCGCGCCGGGAACGCGCGCGGAAGCAGTGAACGAAGACGAAGACAACGCCGTCGCGACGACGACCGTGGCTGTTGACGAAGCCGATTCCGACCCAGAGGCCGACCCGCAACGCGTCGGCCGGAGCCAGACACATGAGTGACACCCCCCGCAAGCTGTCGTTGAACAAGCTTTCCCTCAAGCGCGACAGCGCGCCCGAAGCGCCCAAGCTGGAAGAGCGCCTGCACAAGGTGCTGGCCCAGGCCGGCCTGGGGTCGCGCCGCGCGCTGGAACAGCGCATTGCCGATGGCCTGATCAAGGTCAATGGCGCCGTCGCGCAGACCGGCATGTCGGTGCGCAGCGGCGACAAGATCGAGCTCGATGGCCGCAGTTTCGTGGCCAGCGCGCTGACCGAGCCGGCACGCGTGCTGATCTACAACAAGCCCGAAGGCGAAGTGACCACGCGCGAAGATCCCGAAGGCCGCCCGACCGTGTTCGAGTCGCTGCCGGCATTGAAAGGCTCGCGCTGGATCGCGATCGGCCGCCTGGACATCAACACCACCGGCCTGCTGCTGCTGACCACCGACGGTGAGCTGGCCAACGCGATGATGCACCCCTCCTACGAGGTCGAGCGCGAATACGTGGTGCGCGTGCGTGCGCCGGAAGGCGAAGACAAGGTCTCCGACGCCATCATCGAGCGCCTGTCGCGCGGCGTGCTGCTGGAAGACGGCGGCGCCAAGTTCGATGAAATCGAACGCATCGGCGGCACCGACTCGCACGACTGGTTCCGCGTGGTGGTCAAGGAAGGCCGCAACCGCGAAGTGCGCCGGTTGTGGGAGTCGCAGGGCTGCCAGGTCAGTCGCCTCAAGCGCAGCCGCTACGGCAAGATCTCGCTGCCGCGCGAGCTGCTGCGTGGGCAGTCGATCGAAGTGGCGCAGGACAAGGTCGATGCCCTGCGCGCCGAACTCAAGCTGGAAGAAGGCGCGCCGTCGGCATTGACGCTGCAGCCGGTGATCGGCCAGCGCCGCGCCGCCAAGTCCACCGTGCACGTCTCGCGCGATGGTCGCAGCAATGCCTATGTCAACGGCCAGACCTCCGGCGCCGACGAAGGCCGTGAGCTGCGTCGCTTCGACAATCTGCGCGAGGATCGCGGCGGCCGTGGCCGTGGCAAGCCGGGCGGTTTCCGCGGCGGCCTCACCGTCAGCGGCGAAGCGGCGGCCAAGCAGTCGCAGCAGCGCCCGTTCAAGCAGCGCGCTCCCGGCAAGGGCGACCGTGCCCTGCCGGACGGCAACCCGGCTGCGTTCCGCAGCTGGTACGTGCCCGATGGCGTGAGTACCGGCCCCAGCGGTCACCGCAATGCCGGCCCGAGTGGCCCCGGCACCGGCCAGGCGCGCCCGTATGCGAAGAAGGGTCCGGGTGGCGCGCGTCCAGGCGGCGGCCCGGGCAATGCACGTCCCGGTGCAGGTGGCCCAGGGCGCGGCGGCGCCGGTGGCGGACAGGGCCAGTCGCAGGGCCAAGGCCAGGGTCAGCGCAAGCACCCGTACGGTCATCCGGGCAATGCACCGAGCTTCCCGTCCGACCACGCCAACCCGGGCTTCAGCCCGTATGGCGCGGCACGTCCGGCAGCCGGCCGCCCGAGCGGTGCACGTGCAGGCGGCCCCGGTGGCAACCGTGGTCCGGGCGGCAATCGCGGTCCCGGTGGTCCGGGCGGCGCGCCGCGTGGTCCCGGCGGCCCGGGTGGTCGTCCGCCGGGCGGCGGCGGTAATCGCGGTCGCTAAGCTGACAGGACGCACATGAAAAACGGCCCTGCAAAGGGCCGTTTTTCGTTGCTGCTCAGATCACGCAAGACGTCCAGGTCAAAGCGCGGCCAGGTCGGTTGTGATCTGCGCTCTGATGGATGAATACACGGCGTGCCCCGCGAGCGCTGAGGCACCGCGCGCTCGACCGACGATTACTTGCGGCGCTCGATCACGAAGTTGCCGACATTGACACCCAGATCCACGCCCTCGCCGGTTCCGGCCAGTGCCAGCGAAATGTCGCCCTTGGTGACCACCTGTGCGGTGCTGGACTTGACGATGCCGGCATGCGCTTCGGCCGCCGCATAGGTGCCGAACAGATCATTGAGGCTGTAGGCGCCAGAGAAGGTGCCGCGACCACCGACGATCTTGGACTTGCCGACGGTCAGGCCACCGCCCTTGCTGGAGATCTTGACCGGGATCACTGCACCGTTGTCGCAGGTGATGGTGCCGGTGCCGCTGGCGGTCTTGTAGAACACCGACCAGCCTTCCAGGTTGAACGACAGCTTGCAGTCGATGTTGCCTGCAGCCTGCGCCTGCGGTGCGAGTGCGGCAGCGCCCAGCAGCGCGAAAAGAGAAAGCGACTTGATCATGTGGGCATTCCGGTTGGTGAACGTGGCGCCGAGCCTAGCAGCGCCGGTGTGGCAGTCGCGACAAGGTGTGGGCACCGCGCAGGCGACCGTTCAGCGAATCATTATTCGCCGGCTGGCTGCCTGCGCCATAACCGTCTGCAACGGCGGCGTGGGATGATCGCCGCATGCCACGCATCGCCTACCGCCTGCTCTTCGCCGCCCTGCTGCTGCCTTCGCTCGCCCATTGCAACGAAGCGATCCCGACCCAGGGCTACACCGTCGTGCGCACCTATCCGCACGACACCGCCGCCTTTACCGAAGGCCTGTTCTATCTCGACGGACACCTGTACGAGAGCACCGGTGAACTGGGCCGGTCCAGCGTGCGCAAGGTCGAGCTGGAGACCGGCCGCGTCCTGCAGCAGGTCACGACACCGGCGCCTTTTTTCGGCGAAGGCATCGTGGCCTGGCACGACCGCCTGATCCAGCTGACCTGGCGCAACCAGCGCGGGTTTGTCTACGACTTGGCCACGCTGACACCACGCACGCAGTTCAGTTATTCCGGCGAGGGCTGGGCACTGACCCGCGACGACAGCAGCCTGTACATGAGCGATGGCACTGCCCGCATTCGACGGCTGGATCCGCAGACACTGCAACAGGTCGGCAGCATCAAGGTCACTGCCGGCGGCAAGGCGCTGGACAATCTCAACGAGCTGGAATGGGTGAAAGGCAAGCTGCTGGCGAACGTCTGGTTGACCACCCGCATTGCACGCATCGACCCGGCCAGCGGCAAGGTGATCGCCTGGATCGATTTGCAGGCGCTGGTACCGGACGCCGACACCCTGACCGACCCCGGCAACGATGTGCTCAACGGCATCGCCTACGACGCCGAGCACGATCGGCTATTCGTCACCGGCAAGCGTTGGCCGAAGATCTACGAGATCAAGCTGGGTGAGTAGACGGGATTTGGGATTGGGGATTGGGGATTCGCAATGGCAGCAAGCCGGCAGCTGCGCCCTGCCTGCTTGCACCAATCCCGAATCCCGAATCCCGAATCCCGAATCCCTAATCCCGAATCTCAAAGCCATCGGCATCCAGCATCGCCGGGAAGCGTGCGCGGTGTTCGGCCAGGGCGGCGGCGCTGAGGGTGGTGGTGACCACTTGCGGCTGCTCGCGGATTTCCACCTGCGGCTGACCAAGGAAATCGATCACGGCGCTGTCGCCGGCGTAGTGCAGCTGATTACCATCGACGCCGACGCGGTTGACCGCCGCCACGAAGCACAGGTTCTCGATCGCACGTGCGCGCAGCAGCGTCTTCCAGGCATAGGCGCGCGCGGACGGCCAGTTGGCAACGAACAATTGCAGATCGAAATCCAGCTGGCCCGGCCGCTCGACATCAAAGCGATTGCGGCAGAACACCGGAAAGCGCAGGTCATAGCAGACCTGCGGATTGATCCGCCAGCCCTTCCAATCCACCGTCAGGCGATCGCGCCCGGCCGCGTAACGCAGATGCTCGTTGCCGAAGCGGAACAGATGGCGCTTGTCGTAGGACTGCAGCGCCCCGTCCGGCGTGGCCCACAGCAGCCGGTTGAACACGCCTTCGGGCGCGCGCAATTGCACGCTACCGGTGACGGCCGCACCCAGCCGCGCGGCCTGCGCACGCACCCAGGCCACGGTTGGCCCGTCCATGTCCTCGGCCTTGTCGATGGCGTCGTTGGAGAACCCGCTGGTAAAGGTCTCCGGCAGGATCACCAGATCGGTCTGCCCAGCCAAGGGCTCCAGCAGCGCACCGTAATAGTCACGATTGCCGGCCGGGTCATGCCAGCGGGTGTCGCCTTGGACAAGCGAGATGCGGAGGTCGTGCATGCTGATGCTCGGGAATGGAGAATCGGAAATAGGGAATCGGACAGCAGTTTGGTGAGGGCGTTACGGCATCGGGCCAAGTGCAGATTCAGATCGAGAGCGACCAACCGCTCTTACGATTCCCGAATCCCCATTCCCTAATCCCGGCTCGTCAGAGCTGCTGCAAGCGCGCGATCGCCGCATCCAGGGTCGCGTCGTTCTTGGCGAAGCATAGCCGGGCCAGCCGTTGCCCTTGCGGCGCCGTCTGGTAGAACGGCGACAGCGGAATCGCGGCCACGCCCTTCTCCACCGTCAGCCACTTCACGAACTCGGTGTCAGGCAGGTCGCTGACCGCCGAATAGTCCACCAGTTGGAAATAGCCGCCGGGCACCGGCAATGGCTGCAGGCGCGTGGTCAGCAACTGTTCGCGGAAACGGTCGCGCTTGGCCTGATAGAACGCGCCGAGTTGCTCATCGTGTTCGGGTTCGTCGCGGATCATCGCGGCAAACGCGTGCTGGGCCGGGCCGAAGCTGGTGAAGGTGTTGTACTGATGCACCTTGCGGAACTCGGCGCTCAGTGCCGGGGGTGCGATCGCGTAGCCGATCTTCCAGCCGGTGCAGTGATAGGTCTTGCCAAAGCTGGAAATCACGAACGCACGCTCGCGCAATTCCGGCCAGCGCAGTACCGATTCGTGGCGGCGGCCGTCGAACACGATGTGTTCGTACACCTCGTCCGAGAGCAGGAAGATGTCGCTGCCGCGCAGCAGCTCGGTCAAGTGCTGCATGTCATCGGCAGACAGCATCGCGCCGGAGGGATTGTGCGGCGAGTTGATCATGAGCAGGCGCGTCTTCGGCGTGATCGCCGCGCGCAGCGCCGGCCAATCGATGGCGAAGGTCTGCGGGTCCAGCGCCACGTGCACCGCGCGCGCGCCAGCCAGGTCGATCGCCGGCTCGTAGCAGTCGTAGGCCGGGTCCAGCACGATGACCTCTTCGCCGGCGCGCACCACTGCGTGGATGGCGTTGAAGATCGCCTCGGTGGCGCCGCTGGTGACGGTGATCTCGCTGTCGGCATCGACCTGCGCGCCGTAGCAGCGCTGCGCCTTGCCGGCGATGGCCTGGCGCAGGACCGCCACGCCGGTCATCGGCGGGTACTGGTTGTGGCCAGCCGCCATGGCCTTGGTCAGTTCATCGACCAGCCGCGACGGCACTGCGAAATCGGGAAAACCCTGGCCCAGATTCACCGCGCCGTGTTCGGCCGCCAACTGCGACATGACGGTGAAGATGGTGGTGCCCACCTTGGGCAGCTTGGTCGTGAGGGGCATCGGGCCTGTCCGGGCAGCAAACGGGGGGACCGCGAGTGTACGCAAAGCCGCCAGGCGGTTGCGCCCGGGCGGTGCAAAACAGCGTTCCCGGACACATCACCCCGCCCGATGCGCCCCCGGCAGCGGGCCATCGTCGCTACAATGCGCGCCCTGCCTCACAGCGTGTCGTGCCAGCTGCCTCCCCGCGATGGCATGACACCCGCTCGCCCACCTTATGCCGTCCTGCGACGGGAGCCCGCTGCGCCGATGATCGAACCGCTGCACACTGCGCCACCGCTGCTGGCGGCACGCGCGCTGGCTTTCAGCCGCAACGAGGAGCCGGTGTTCGGCCCGCTGGATTTCCATGTCGATGCCGGCGAGGCGCTGCTGGTGCAAGGCGACAATGGCGCCGGCAAGACCACGCTGCTGCGGGTGCTGGCCGGGCTGCTGCATGTGGAGCGCGGGCAGATCCAGATCGACGGCAAGACCGCGCGGCGCGGCGACCGCAGCCGCTTCATGGCGTATCTGGGCCATTTGCCGGGGCTGAAGGCCGATCTCAGCACGCTGGAGAACCTGCACTTCCTGTGCGGCCTGCATGGCCGCCGCGCCAAACAGATGCCCGGCAGCGCGCTGGCCATCGTCGGCCTGGCCGGCTACGAGGATGCGCTGGTGCGGCAGCTGTCGGCCGGCCAGCGCAAGCGCCTGGCGCTGGCGCGGCTGTGGTTGTCGCCGGCCCCGCTGTGGCTGCTGGACGAGCCCTATGCCAACCTGGACCTGGACGGCATCACCCTGGTCAACCGGATGATCTCCGCGCACCTGCGCGGCGGCGGCGCGGCGCTGGTCACCACCCACGGCGCCTACGCGGCGCCGCCGGTGCGCACGCGCATGCTCACGCTGGAGACGGCGGCATGAGCCTGCATTCGCCACAACCGTCGCTGTGGCAGGCCGCGCGCGCGCTGCTCAGCCGCGACCTGCAGCTGCTGTGGCGCCGTCGCAGCGATGCCTTGCAGCCGGCGTTGTTCGCCCTGCTGATCGTGGTGTTGTTCGCGCTGGGCCTGGGCGGGCGCCCCGACCTGCTGGCACAGGCCGCGCCGGCGGTGCTGTGGCTGTCGGTGCTGCTGGCCGGCCTGCTGTCGCTGGATGCGCTGTTCCGCAGCGATGTGGAAGACGGCTCGATGGAGCAATGGCTGCTGGCGCCGGTGCCATTGGCGTGGCTGATCGCGGTGCGCGTGCTGCTGCACTGGGCCACCAGCGCGCTGCCGTTGATCGCGGTGACCCCGCTGCTGGGCGAATTGCTGCACCTGCCACATGACCAACTACCGGTGCTGCTGGCATCGTTGGCGCTGGGCACACCGCTTCTGAGTCTGCTTGGCGCCGTGGTCGCGGCGCTGACGGTGACGATGAAACGCTCTGGTATTCTCGTGGCGTTGCTGGCGTTGCCGTTGTACGTGCCGGTATTGGTGTTCGGTGCCGGCAGCGTGGCGGCCAGCGGCCAGGGCCAGGATGCGGTGGGTGCGTTGTTGTTGCTGGGCGCCGGTCTGGTGATCGGCGTGGTGTTGGCACCGCTGGCTGCGGCTGCCGCGATCCGGATTTCCTTGAGTTGAGCCGTGCGGTCGATGCGCTGTCGACAAGATGCTCCGCTCATTGCGCTGTTGCTGTTTCGAGAGCCAATGCCATTCCAAAGGCTGCTGCCATCGCATGAACGTCGTCGTCCGCTGGTTCCATCAACTCGCCTCGCCCCCGATCTTCGACCGTTTCACCGCGCGCTGGGCGCCGTGGTGCCACGCGCTGGCCGCGGTGTTGCTGGGCGCGGGCATCTGGCAGGCCTTGTTTGCGGTGCCGGCCGACTACCAGCAGGGCGACAGCTTTCGCATTCTGTATATCCATGTGCCGAGCGCGTGGATGAGCCTGTTCGTGTTCGGGTTGATGGCGGTATACGCGGCGATCGCGCTGATCTGGCGCATCAAGATCTGCGAAATCCTGGCGATGGCCTGCGCGCCGATCGGCGCCGCGTTCACCGTGATCACCCTGCTGACCGGCAGCATCTGGGGCAAGCCGATGTGGGGCGCCTGGTGGGACTGGGACCCGCGCCTGACCACCGAGCTGATCCTGCTGTTCCTGTATCTGGGCGTGATCGGCCTGTATCAGGCCATCGACGATCGCCGTCAGGCCGCACGCGCGGCCGCCTTGCTGGCGATCGTCGGCGTGGCGCTGCTGCCGGTGATCCGTTATTCGGTGGTGTGGTGGAACTCGCTGCATCAGGGCCAGAGCATTCGCCTGCTCGGTCCCTCCGCCATTGATGCGAGCATGCTGCTGCCGCTGTGGCTGATGGTGATCGGCACCAAGTTCTGGTTCGCCGGTTCGCTGCTGACGCGTGCGCGCGCCGACAACCTGCGCCGCGAGGCCGGCAAGGCCTGGATCGTGCGCGACGCGCCGGAGGGCGTGGCATGAGCTACCTGCCCTACGTCATCGCCGCCTACGCGGTGTTCGTGCTGGTGCTGCTGTGGGACCTGATCGCCGGCCGCTGGCAGGTGCGTCGCGCGTTGAAGATCGCGCAGGCGCGGCGCCTGCGCGAGCGCAAGCGTGCGGTGCCCACCGATGCGGAGCTGAGCCGGTGAACCCGCAACGGCGCCGCCGGATCTGGCTGGTGATTGCGCTGGTACTGGCCGGCGGCCTGGCGACCACGCTGGTGGCGATGGCACTGCAGCGCAACGTGGCCTATCTGTACACACCGTCGGAAGTGTTGCGTGGCGACGCCGGCGAGCATGCGCGCTTCCGGCTCGGCGGCATGGTGGAGAAAGGCTCGTTCCAACGCGCCTCCGGTTCGTTGGAAGCGCAGTTCCGCGTCACCGATGGCGATGCGCAGTTGCCGGTACGCTACGACCGCATCCTGCCGGACCTGTTTCGCGAGGGACAGGCGGTAGTGGCGACCGGTCGCATGCAACAAGGCGTGTTCGTGGCCGAAGAAATCCTGGCCAAGCACGACGAGACCTATATGCCGAAGGAAGTCGCCGACAAGATGGGCAACGCGCACCGCAAGCACGATGTGCCGGCGGCCGCGGACCAGGCTGGAGCGCTGCGTTGATGGGATCCGTCAGGACGTTGGCATTCCTGCAGGGCGATGGCTTGCGCGGTCGCTGTGTGGCTGACAACGTCGCCGTGCATGGGCTGGCTCTTGCAAACGCTGCATGGACGACGCCTCTGCATTGCGCTTGCATTCGTTGCACCACTGCATGCTCAACGACGCGCCGACCCGATGCTGCCTGAGCTCGGTACCTTCCTGCTGATCCTGGCGTTGCTGGTGGCCCTGCTGCAGGCCGCGTTGCCGCTGGCCGGTGCGCAGCGCGGACGCGGCAGCTGGATGGCAGTGGCGCGGCCAGCCGCGTTGGTGCAGCTGGGCCTGATCGCGGCGGCCTTCGCGCTGCTGACGCATGCTTTCCTGGTGCAGGATTTTTCGGTGCGCTATGTTGCCGAGAATTCCAACAGCCTGCTGCCGGTGATGTATCGCTACTCGGCGGTGTGGGGTGCGCACGAGGGTTCATTGCTGCTGTGGACGCTGGTGCTGGCGCTGTGGACCGGGGCGGTGGCGCTGTGGTCGCGGCAGCTGCCTGCGCAGGTGGTGGCGCGCGTGCTGGGGGTGATGGCGCTGGTCAGCATCGGCTTCCTGGCGTTCCTGCTGTTCACCTCCAATCCGTTCGCGCGCTTGTTGCCGGTGCCGCTGGAAGGCGCCGATCTGAATCCGCTGTTGCAGGATCCGGGGCTGATCATCCATCCGCCAATGTTGTACTGCGGCTATGTCGGCTTTGCGGTGCCATTCGCCTTTGCCATCGCCGCGTTGCTGGAAGGCCGCATGGATGCGCGCTGGCTGCGCTGGACCCGGCCATGGACCAATGTGGCCTGGGCGATGCTCACCGTCGGCATCGCGCTCGGCAGCTGGTGGGCGTATTACGAACTGGGCTGGGGTGGCTGGTGGTTCTGGGACCCGGTCGAAAACGCCAGTTTCATGCCGTGGCTGGTGGGCACCGCGTTGCTGCATTCGCAGGCAGTCACCGAAAAGCGCGGCAGCTTCGCCAGCTGGACCTTGCTGCTGGCGATTGCCGCGTTTTCGCTATCGCTGCTGGGCACCTTCCTGGTGCGCTCGGGCGTGCTGACCAGCGTGCATGCGTTTGCGGCCGATCCCTCGCGCGGCCTGTTCATCCTGGTGTTCCTGCTGGCGGTGGTGGGTGGCTCGCTGGTGCTGTACGCGATCCGCGCCCCCCGCTTGTCGCTGGTCGATGATCCGCGCCGCGCGTTTGCCGGCAGCTCGCGCGAAACCTTGTTGCTGTTGAACAACCTGTTGCTCACCTGCGCCTGCGCGATGGTGTTGCTGGGCACGCTGTATCCGTTGCTGGCCGACGCCTTGGGCCTGGGCAAGTTGTCGGTCGGCCCGCCCTACTTCGGCACCTTGTTCGTGGTGCTGATGGCGCCGTTGGTGGCGCTGTTGCCGTTTGGCCCGCTGACCCGCTGGCAGCGCGAGCAGGCCTCGCGCCCGTTGGCGATGCTCGCGCCCTGGGCCGGACTGGCGGTTGCCGCGGGCGTGCTGACCTGGTTCGCCGCGCCGCAGGGGCAGTGGAAGGCGGCGATCGGCGTGGCCGGCGCGGCCTGGGTGCTGTTGGGCACGCTGCGCTTCCTGTGGACACGGCGCGCCGCCAAGGGCCGTAAATTCACCGCCGAAATGCTGGGCATGGTGCTCGCGCATCTGGGCGTGGCGGTCTTCCTGGCCGGTGCGTTGCTGGTGGAATCGCTGAGCCTGCAGCGCGAGGTCGCGCTGGCGCCGGGGCAGCAGATGCAGATCGGCCGCTACGCGCTGCACTTCGATAATGTCGAAGAACTACGCGGGCCCAATTACGTTTCCGACCGTGCCAACCTGCAGGTGTTCGAGGATGATGCGCCGGTGGGCCTGCTGCATGCGGAAAAACGCCGCTACGCCAGCGGCGGGCAGACCTTGACCGAGGCGGCGATCCGTCCCGGCCCGTTCGGCGACCTGTATGTCGCGCTTGGCGAACCCCTGGGCAATCAGGCCTGGGCGGTCCGCGTCCACCTCAAACCGTTCGTCCGCTGGATCTGGCTGGGAGCGCTGCTGATGGCGCTCGGCGGCCTGGTCACCGCGGCCGACCGGCGTTTTCGTCGTTCTCCGGAGATCCAAGATGGTTGAGTCACGTTCACCCCGCCTGCCCACTGCGGTTCTGGTGGGTGCCATCGCGCTGCTGCTCGCACTGGCAGCGCTGCTGGTCTATGCGGTGGTGCGCTCCGGTCAGGACGATCGCGATGCCCTGCCCTCTGCGCTGATCGGCAAGCCCGCGCCGGAGTTCGCGCTGCCGCTGCTGCACGACCCCAGCATCGTGGTGCACGCGCGCGAACTACGCGGCGCACCGTACATCATCAACGTGTGGGGCAGCTGGTGCCCGGCCTGCCGCGAGGAGCATCCGGTATTGAGCCGCTTTGCGCTGACCAAGCGCGTGCGCGTGATCGGCTACAACTGGAAGGACGAGCAAGCCGATGCGCTGCGCTGGCTGGAACAACTGGGCAACCCGTACCTGCTGGTGGTTGCCGACAAGGATGGCCGCACCGCGATCGACTTCGGCATCGCCGCGGCACCGGAGACCTTTCTGGTCGACGGGCGCGGCGTGGTGCGCTGGAAGTACAGCGGCATGCTCACCCAGTCCGTCATCGACACGCAGCTGATTCCGGTGCTGAGCAAGATCGAGCGCTCGCCCAGTGCCGCACCGGACCTGCACGCCAAGCAATGATGCGCGCCTGGCTGCTGACGCTGCTGCTGTTGCCCTGGCTGGCCCTGGCCCAGCCGGTCGGCGACCCGGCACCGCTGCGCTATGCCTCGGCCGAGGAAGAGGCGCGCTTCCATGCCCTCACCGCCGAGCTGCGCTGCGTGCAGTGCCAGAACCAGTCGCTGGCCGATTCCAATGCGCAGATCGCCCAGGACCTGCGTCGCGAAGTGCTGGCGCTGATGCATGAAGGTCGCAGCGATGCGCAGATCCGCCAGTTCCTGGTTGCCCGGTATGGCGAGTTCGTGCTGTATCGCCCGCAGGTGGAATCGCGCACCTGGCTGCTGTGGTTCGGCCCGCTGCTGGTGTTGCTGCTGGGGGCCGGCGCGGTTGTCTTGCTGGTGCGCCGACGCAGCGCTGCCGCGCCCGCGTTGCCCGCCGATGAGCAGGAGTGGTGATGGTCGGCTTCGTCCTTGCGGTTGCCATTATCGCGCTGCTCGCCTTCGGCGTGGCGCTGCGCCCGCTGTGGCGCCAGACGCGCAGCCTGGCGGCCAGTGTGGCGCTGCTGTTGCTGGCCGCAAGCGCGGCGTTGTACTGGCTGGTCGGCACGCCGTCGGCGATCGAACAGGTGGCCGACCGCCCGGCCACGCCACGCACCCTGGACGAGGCCATCGTGCAACTGCGCAGCGCCCTGGCGCGTAACCCCGACCAGGCCGAAGGCTGGGTGTTGCTGGGGCGCTCGCTGTCCAGCCAACAGAAATTCGCCGAAGCGTGCGATGCGTTTGCGCGCGCGGTCGCGCTGCGTCCGGACGAGCCGGACGTACTGGTGGCTGGCGCGCAATCGCGCATGCTCGCCGACGACAGCGGGCGCCCGGATCCGCAGGCCATGCGTCTGCTGGAACATGCGCTGGCGGTGCAACCGGACCATCAACGCGCACGCTGGTTCCTGGGCGTGGTGCAGCGTCAGGCCGGCCAGCCGGCCAAGGCCAGCGAGACCTGGGAGCCGTTGCTGCGCGTGGTCGATGCCGCGACCCGCCCGGGCCTGCTCGAACAGATCAACGCCGCGCGCCAGGAAGCCAAGCTGGCGCCGATCCAGGCACCGGCTGCGCCTGCTGCCGATGCAACCAGCGGCAAACGCATCCAGGTGCGCGTGACGCTGGATGCGCAGTTCGCCAAACGCGCCGGGTTGCCGGGCGACACCAGCGTCTTCGTGATTGCGCGCGCCGCAGACACGCCGATGCCGGTGGCGGTGGAAAAACACGCGCTGAGCGAGCTGCCGTTGACCATCACCCTGGACGATGGCGACAGCCCGATGCCGACGCGCACGCTGTCGTCGCTGGACACCGTGCAGGTGCTTGCCAGGCTATCGCGCAGTGGCAATGCAATGCGCCAGGCCGATGATGTCGAGAGCGTGCCGGTGATGGTGGAACTGCCGGCCGCCGCGCCCGTGGAGTTGGTGATCGGCCGCTGATTGCTCGCCGCATGTCGATGCGACGCAATCAACGATGACACCGCACCGGAGTGCGTCGGTTGCGCTGTTGAAACCCACGCACACCGACCATCTGTGCTGGTCCTTGCCCGCCCACCGTCGCGGGACCTTACGCGGCATGGATGCCGCGTAAGAGCTTACAGGGACGTACTTGCGGCGTGTCCCGCGATGGTGGGCGGGCAAGGGCCTTGCAGCCAAGCCCCAGCGTCGAGGGCGCGGTGCCCTCACCGCTTGCGAGACACGCCGTGAACCCGTCCCTGGGGGCTCGGTGGCGGCATCCATGCCGCCACACGGTCCCGCAACCGGCAAGGGCACCGCACCAGACAATTGGTCGGCGCTCATCTGAAAAGCCGTCTGTCGTGCGGTATACATCAGACCTGGAACCGCTGCTTGGTGATTCAACGAGGCGCATCCAGCACTGCTCTTCCCATGCACACCGACCGTTTCAACTGGTCCTTGCCCGCTCACCGTCGCGGGACCTTACGCGGCATGGATGCCGCGTAAGAGCCTCCATGGACGGATTCA
>NZ_JAJGQM010000036.1 GCF_020784175.1 Xanthomonas campestris pv. asclepiadis | reverse complement strand
CCAGAATCCGAACAGATAAGGCTCTGGCGCGGCATCCATGCCGCTCAAGGTCCCGCGACGGTGGGCGGGCAAGGACCTGTCGAGATTGTCGGTGCCCATGGGTTTCAACAAAGCAATCGGCAAATTTTTTCTGGTGCGGTGTCCTCGCCACACGGTCCCCAGGGACGGGTTCACGGCATGTCCCGCGAGCGGTGGGGGCACCGTGCCTCCGATAAACCATGCTTTAAAGAAATCCAGTCGTGTCTATCCCGTGCATTGCGCGAACAGATCGCGCTCACGTGCATAGGCGCTGGTCTTGACCTGCATCAGCCCGAGCACCGACGGAAACAGCGCGTCCTGGTCGGTGTACTGGCCGGCACGGTGGCGCAGGCAGGTTTCGTCCAGGCCGCGGTCGCGCGCGAACTCCGGCGAGAACCACATCACCATCGGCACGTGGGTCTGTTCCTTGGGTGCGATCGCGTATGGCACGCCATGCAGGTAGAGGCCTTTTTCTCCGAGTGATTCGCCGTGATCGGAGAGGTAGATCATCGCGGTGTCGTAGTCCTGCAGCCCGCGCAGCGTGTGGATGGCCTGGTTGAGGAAGTGATCGGTATAGGTGATGGAATTGTCGTAGGCGTTGACGATGTTCTGGCGGCTGCAACTGCCCAGGTCAGCGGTCTTGCACACCGGTTTGAAGCGCTCGAACTGTGCCGGGTAGCGCTCGAAGTAACTCGGCCCGTGGCTGCCGAGTTGATGTAGCACCACCACGCGGTCGCCGGGCTTTGCGCGCACTTGCGCAGCCAGGTCGCTCAGCAGGATCTCGTCCATGCAGCGGCCATCGGCGCACAGCCCTGGCGTGGTGGCATCGTCCAGCTTCTGGATGTCCAGGCCATCGCAGACGCCCTTGCAGCCGGACTGGTTGTCGCGCCACAGCGTGGAAATGCCGGCATGTTCGAGCACATGCAGCAGCGACTGGTGACCGCGGATCGTGTCCTCGTTGTAATCGCGGCGGCCGAACGGCGAGAACATGCACGGCACCGAGACCTCGGTGCTGGTGCCGCAGGAATGCATGTCAGGAAAATTGATCACTCCGGCCTGGGCCAGCTCGGGCGTGGTCTGGCGCGCATAGCCATTGAGGCCCCAGTTCTGCGCACGTGCGGTTTCGCCCAGCACCACCAGCAGCAGGCGCGGACGGCTGCCCGGTGCACGTGGTGTGGCCATGGCATCGTGTTCGACCGGTTGCTTGGGCGCATGCTTGATCGGCGAATCGGATTTGAGGTTCTGCCGCAGTGCCACGATGTAGTTGATCGGCGTGGCCAGGTAACGCACCTCGCGGTGATTGCGCATCAACGCCGAGACGTCCTGCGACGACAGCATCGCGCCGGCCGCGCCAACCACTGCCACCACCAGCAAGAAGCCGGCGCGGATTGCCAATGATCTGCCGATGCTGCGTGCTTGCAGGCGCGTGCGCCACAACAGCGTGGCCGGAATCAGGAAGTAGCACAGCAGCGGCAGGATCAAGCCGGGCGTGAGCAGTTCGCGCGATTCCTTGTGGTCGGTATGCAGCACGTTGCGCAGCATGTCCGCATCCAGGTAGACGTTGTAGCTGTCCATGTAGTGCGCAGCCAGCGCGGTGGTGAACAGCAGTAGCGTCAACAGCGGCTTGGCGTTCCAGCGCCACACCAGCAGGCCCAGCAATAACGCATGCACGGCCACCAGCAAGGCCATCAACGAGATGGCAAACCCGAGACTGCCCGGATGCGTGGCCATGGCCGTGTGCCAGAACAGCTGGTTGCACACCAGTGCGAAGAACAGACTCGACAACAGCACCAGGGTCTCGGTCGAGACCGTCGGTCTCGTCGTCCAACTCAGTGCGCGCAGGCGCTTGAATCCACGCGATTGCGGTAGATAGGTACTCATGCTGCATCCCCCGATTGCAACACCACAACATTGGCGCGATGCGGTCGAGCCAGCATCACGCAGTACAGTGCAAGTGCAGTTCCCCAACACACCGCCAGCGACCACAGGTCGTGCGACAGGAAATGCGCGCCGCGTAATTGCTGCGCAATCCCGAACAACAAGCCTGCCGCGATGCCCAGCCACAATGCAGGAACACGCCACGCAGGACGGAGTGCCAGCGCACAGAAATACAGCGCCACCCATGCATAACCGGCGCTGGCGTGGCCTGCAGGAAAACAACCGGACGCAGCAATGCCGTGGCGCGATTCGAATAGCCCGATCATTTGCTGGGTGCCGCCGTAACGGCTCAGATCCCACGGGCAATCCATCGCCGTCCACGACTTGAGCAAGGACACCAGCGAGGTCGACAGTGCGATCGATGCAGCCAGATACGTCAGTGGCCAGCGCAGCACACGCAGGCGCGGCCGGTACCAGGCAACCAGCGCCAGCACCAGCACGCTGACAGCGCCAGCGGTGCTCAACCATTTGCCGACACGGTGAATCACGCCGCTGGTGAACCAGTGGTCCTTGAGCAGCCAGTGCCCACCTTCCAGCCGATACAGCGCATCGGCAATCCACTGGTCGCCGCCGGCTCCCATCAACAACGCGCTGAGCACCAGCACACCGGCCAGCGGCAGCCACAGATGCCGAATGAGAAAGCGGGTTTGCGCAACAGTGGCTGTGCGCGCCAGGGCAGGTGCGTATACGGGAAGCGTGGTCATCGAAGCATCGGCCGGTGGTCTATGCCCGGCATCTTCGAAAGCGGCATGTCGGAAAGCGGTCGGACCGGAGTTGCCCGGCGGTTAACGCGCTACCCGGCGTTCAGTCTGTCTCGCTGTCGCCACCGCCAGGGTCGCTGTCGGAGGCGGTTGCAACGCAGCCGGCATGCCATGCCGTTCCGTGTATTAACTGCCATTGATTGCGGTTGGACTCGCCAATATCGATCCGCTGTGCCGGATCGATGCACGCCGGTACCGCCTGCTTGAGGACGAACAGCCAACGACGCTCAGGTGCGTGTGCAAGCCAAGGACCTGCCTTGGCCCACTGCTGCTGCCAACTCGCCTTGAAGCCGAAGTCGGTGACCGGTCGATCCGCCTGCAGCATGTTCTGCTCGCGCCAGGCCAGCATGCCGAGCTCGGCCTCCGGGCCAATGCGCTGTCCCACGCGCTGCATCAAGCCAGCGGCAGAACTGTAGGGGTCCAGTGCGCGCATCAAGCCCAGGCCGTACACGCTCCATAGTGCGGCGGTCACCACCACCACCGCGGTGCCGGTGTGCTTGCCACGCGACCATGCAATTGCCGCCAGGCCGACCACGCCCAGGCCGATCAACCAGACACCGACCGACTGCAGCGAGGCCAACTCCATTCCGCGCTGCAAGGCGGTGTTTTCTGCCCAGTGCAGATGCAAGGCAATACCGCACCCCAGTGCCAATGCCGCCACTGCGAGCAGGAGGACATAGCCGGTCAGCAGCACACGGACGCCCCGACGACGCAGCAGCCCGGCCAGCAGCGGTGCCGCGGCAATGCACAGGGCCGGCAGCATCGGAAAGATGTAGACCTCGCGCTTGCCCGGGCTGGCGCTGAAAAACACCAGTACCAGCAGGCTCCAGGCAAGCAGCAACAGATAGCGCGGATCGCCGCGCCGCAGCCGGCGCCACCACGCCGGCAGCAGCCCTGGCAACAACAGACAACCTGGTAACCACAGCGTGGCGATCACCTGCAGGTAGTACCAGGTCGGTTTGACGTGATGCCAGGCATGCGCGTAACGGGTACCGGTCTGCTTGAACAACAACTCGTGCGCGTACGCATGCAGCGCCGTGTCGTTGTTCTGCCATAACGCGATGCCGAGCGGACCAAGCCATACCGCAGTGCCGGCCAGAAACGCCGGCAGCACCAGCAACCAGCTGCGCCCGGCCTGTGCGCGTGCCGGCAGCACGCTCCAGTGCCTGGGCGGCAGCGCCATCCACGGCAGCAACAGCAGCAATGGCAGAAAGCCCACGCCCTTGGTCACCGTCCCCACGCCGGCTGCGAACACCCCCAGCGTCCATGCGCGCCAATCCGGCCCGCGCAGCAGATGTCGCAGCATCCCCCACAACGACAGCGTGGTCAGCGCCACCAGCACCATGTCGATCTGCGCACGCTTGGCCATCAGGCCGAACTGCAGCACCGCAAACAACGCCAGTACCGCATGCCGCGCCACGCGCCGGTTCCACAACCGCCGCGCGGTGTCCCAGGTCAGCCATAACGTGGCGAGCGCAGCCAGCAGCGACGGCAGCAGGAACGCGACAGGCCAGTGCGGTACCAGCTCGTAGCTGGCCGCCTGCAACCACATGAACACCGGCGGCTTTTCGGCATACAGTTCGCGGCCGCGATGCGGCAGCAACCACTGGCCGGTCTCGACCATGCCGCGCGCGGCCAGCACAAAGCGTGGCTCGTCCGGCGGATTGGGCTGGCGCAGGCCCAGACCAGCCAGCAGGCTGACGACGATCAGCAGCACGGCGGCAAGCAACGCACGCTGGCGGGAAATGGCGGCGGAGATGGCAGGCGACACGCGCACGCCCTGATCGGTGGGCGCCACACTATCCGGCAAGCAGGTCGGAATTTTGTCGGAACCGTCGAGAGCGGCTGTGTTCGGCCAGGCTCGGTTAGGATGCGCACATCGTCCCTGCCGGGCCGCTCTGGAAACGCGCTCATGCGGCTGCTGGTCATCGAAGACAACCGCAATATGGTTGCCAACCTGTTCGACTATTTCGAAGCGCGCGGGCACACCCTGGACGCCGCGCCCGATGGCGTCACCGGCCTGCATCTGGCCACCACCCAGCACTACGACGTGCTGGTGCTGGACTGGATGATGCCGCGCATGGACGGCCCGGAAGTACTGCGCCGCCTGCGCGAGCAGCACCAGTCCGAATTGCCGGTGATCATGCTCACCGCCCGCGACGAGTTGCCCGACAAGATCGCCGGCTTCCGCGCCGGTGCCGACGACTATCTGACCAAGCCGTTCGCGCTGCCGGAACTGGAAGTCCGCATCGAGGCCCTGCTGGCACGTGCGCATGGGCGCCGACGCGGCAAGTTGCTGCAGGTGGCCGATCTGCGCCTGGATCTGTCCACGCTGGAAGCCACCCGCGCCGGACAGGTGCTGCACCTGTATCCGGCCTGCCGCAAGTTGCTGGAAGTGCTGATGCAGGCCAGCCCCGCCGCCGTCACCCGGCAGCGGCTGGAGCAATCGCTATGGGGTGACGACCCGCCCGATGGCGACATGCTGCGCTCGCATATCTACGAATTGCGCCGCAGCGTGGATGGCCCGTTCGCGCAGAAACTGATCCACACCCTGCCGCGGCTGGGCTATCGTCTGGCGCCGCTGGAAGGTGCCGGCGATCTGGCTACGGGCGAGTGCCGCGATGGTTAAGCAGCGCCCGTTGGGCCGTCGCGTGCTGGTGTGGTTGTTCGGTTACACGCTGCTGATGGTGCTGGCGGTGTTCGGCACTGCGCAGTATCTGCACGAACGCGCAGAACATGGCGTGTGGCGCTCGTTGTTGAATTCGGAGCTGGACAGCATCCTGGATCGCAGTGCGCAGAGTCCGGATTACCACTGGCAGGACTCGGATACCTTGCGGCTGTATCGCGTCGACGGCAGCGCGGCGGTGCCGCCGGTCCTGCGCACGCTGCATCCCGGCCTGCACGACGAGCTGGAGATCGCCGGCCGCCAGAGCGCGGTGATGGTGCGCGACACGCCGCATGCCGGGCGCCTGGCGCTGGTGCTGGATATCACCGACTTTGAAGCGCTCGAACAGTTCATCACCCGCTGGATGCTGGCTGCCGGTGTCGCGTTGATCGGCATCACCTTGTTGATGGGCACGTATGCGATGGCGCGGCTGGTGCGCCCGCTGGTGGAGCTGGCGCGCGACATCGGTGCGCTGCGTCCGGAGCGGCGTGCACAACGCATTGCTGTTGGCCCGCAGGGCAGCGCCGAGCTGTACGTGATTGCCGATGCGCTCAACGATTATCTCGATCGCAACGGCCAGTTCGTCGAACGCGAACGCGCCTTTATCGACAGTGCCAGCCACGAGTTGCGCACTCCGCTGGCGGTGATCGGCAACGCCGCCGAACTGGCGCTGGAACAACCCGGCACACCGCCGGCGGTGCGTCATCAACTGGAGCGCATCGCGCAGACCAGTGCCGCGGTGGAGCAGTTGATCACCTTGTTGCTGGTGCTGGCCAAGGACCCCGGCCGGCTGACGCGCAGCAGCGATACGCTGCGTCTGGACCAGTTGCTGCCGGAGATCGTCGCCGACCACGCGCATCTGCTCGCCGACAAGGATCTGCAGGTACTCACCGACCCGCTTCCGCCGTGCAGCCTCACCGCACCGGTGGCGATCGTGCAGACCGCCATCGGCAATCTGTTGCGCAACGCAATCGAGAACAGCGACCGCGGCATCATCCGCGTTTCGCTATCGGCACCAGGTGTGGTGCGCATTGCCGACCCGGGCCACGGCATGACGCCGGAGGAGATCAGTGCGATCTACGCGCGGCTGGCGCGCGACAACGCACGCCAGGGCAACGGCATCGGGCTGGAACTGATCGGACGGCTCTGCGAGCATCTGGGCTGGCATCTGCACCTGGATTCCAGCGCGGGACAGGGCACGGTGGTGACGCTGGATCTCAGCGGCGCGCAGCGCAGCTAAGCGCCGGCACGCTCAAGGCAGCTGCGCAGTGCGGCCATCGCCGCCGCCGCGGTGGCCGGGGCCGCGGCGGCCTTGCGGACATCGTTGAAGACCTCGATGCCGATCGGTCCCGTGTAGCCCATGCCGGCCAGGCGCCGCAACAGCGCCGACAGCGGAAAGCAGCCTTCGCCCGGCAGCAGGCGCGCATGCCGCGCCACTGCGGCCAGCGCACCTGGCGCCACCGGCTGCGCCACATCGCATAACTGCACGTTGGCGATGCGCGTGGCCGGGATGGCGTCCAGGTCGTCCAGCCCGCGGCCTGGCGCGAACAGGTGGTAGGCATCCACCACCAGATCGATGTTGTCCACGCCGCTGGCACGCACGCTTGCCCACGCGGCAGGCAGGGTGTGATTGACCGTGCTCCACGCCATCGGTTCGTAGGCGATGCGCAGGCCGTGCTCGGCCGCGGCACGGCCCAGCCAGCGCAGATCCTCGACGATCCGTGCAGGCACGGCGTCGGCACGCGTGTTGGCCGGTGCCTGCACCACGCCCGCGCCCAACGCGGCGGCGGTTTCCAGCATCTGCAGCGCGTGCGTGCGGCACCGGTCGCGTTGCGCGTCAGTGGCACCGTCCACATCGCGCAGCACCTGGTAGTCGGTCAGTGCAAGCCCTAGCTGTTGAAGGGCGCCGCGCACCTGCGCCGGCGATCGCGCCAACTGCTGCAGGTCCTGTTCCCACAACTCGACCGCATCGAAGCCGGCCGCCTGTGCGGCCGACAATTTATCGGCTGCGGTGCCGCCCAGCAGCACCGTGTTGAGAAACAGGCTGTGCATGCGCTGCATGCCTACGCGGCCTGGCGTTGAGGAGATGTCTGCGTCGTAGTGATGCTGCGCGGGGTGACCTGCAGTGCTACGAAACGCCGCGCCTGGCGATGCGCGCGACCTGCACGGAGACGGCAGCCGGCATGTTTCACGCGCAGGCACTCGGCATGGTCTGTGCGGATGCCGACGACACCGTCGTCTGCGGCCTGCTTGTGCCACGCAGTGCAGTGCCACTGCAGTGCGTGGCCACTGGTTCGATTCTGGGGCTGCATGCTGGCAGCCTATATAAGCCGGCCCGCAGGCACGCCACGGCCTGACGATCAGGCAGCGGCAATCCGGCGTTACTGCGGCAACAGGTTGCGCGCGAGCAGCCAGCTGCGCGCATTGTCCGCATCCTGCTCGAACCAGGCGCGCGTGGATCCGAGCCGGTAGGTGTAGCCCCAGATGTCCATGTCGGCCATCAGGCGCGCGCTGCCCACGCCCGGCAATTGCTCGGCCAGCAGGATCTGCAGGTAACAGGTGGCGTCTTCTTCATCCACCGAATCGGTGGCGTCGGTATGCACGGCCGCGCGTTTGTCGGCCGGCAGGACGATCAGGTGCCCGGCCTCGTGCAGCAGCGAATGCACCGGCGTGTCGTCACGCACATAGACATCGCAGCCAATAATGCCAGCCTCCGGTTCGCCCCAGAAACTGCCGGGGATCGGTGCCCCGGCCTCCACCCGATGCAGGCGCAGACCATAACCGGCGAGCAGGGCGGCGGGTGCATCCAGGCCGATATCGCCCACGCACAACACGCTGGCTGGCTCGGGGCTGGAGGAAGAATCGATGGTCACACGCAAGGGCTCGCGGTCGGTTCGGGCCGTCAAGGCGGCACCGTGGAAGCACGGTGCCGCAGGGGACGCTTACTTGTCGCCGTCTTCGGGCAAGGCGACGGAAATATCGAGCACGTCATGCTCACCATCCTTGACCAGATCCACCCGCACCGCATCGGCGTCGATGTTGACGTACTTCTTGATCACTTCCAGCAATTCGCGCTGCAGCAGCGGCAGGTAATCCGGCCCGCCGCGGTGGTTGCGCTCCTGCGCAATGATGATCTGCAGGCGGTTCTTGGCCGTCTCGGCGGTGTTCTTCTTGCTCTTGAGAAAATCGAGCAGGCCCATGCTTACCCTCCGAACAGCTTGCTGAAGAAGCCTTTCTTCTCCACGGATATGAATCGCATCGGGCGCTCTTCGCCCATGATGCGGGCGACCGCGTCGTCGTAGGCCTGGCCGGCCGGGGACTCGGCATCCAGGATCACCGGCTCGCCCTTGTTGGAAGCGTTGAGCACATCGCCGGATTCGGGGATCACGCCGATGGCCTTCAGCCCCAGCACTTCTTCCACGTCGGTGATGCTGAGCATCTCGCCGCCTTCCACGCGGCCCGGGCTGTAGCGGGTCAGCAGCAGGAAGGCCGGCACGGTCTGGCCTTGCTCGGCCTTGCGGGTCTTGGAATCGAGCAGGCCGATGATGCGGTCCGAGTCGCGTACCGAGGAGACTTCCGGATTGACCACCACCACCGCGCGGTCGGCGAAATACATCGCCAGGAACGCGCCTTTCTCGATGCCGGCCGGCGAGTCGCAGACGATGTATTCGAAGCCGTCGGCGGCCAGGTCCTTGAGCACCTTCTCCACGCCTTCCTGGGTCAGCGCGTCCTTGTCGCGGGTCTGCGAGGCAGCCAGCACGTACAGGTTGTCGAAGCGCTTGTCCTTGATCAGCGACTGCTTGAGCGTGGCTTCGCCATGCACGACATTGACGAAGTCGTACACCACGCGCCGCTCGCAGCCCATGATCAGGTCCAGGTTGCGCAGACCGACGTCGAAGTCGATGACGGCGACCTTCTTGCCGCGCCGTGCCAGCCCGCAGGCCAGGCTCGCGCTGGTGGTGGTCTTGCCAACGCCGCCCTTGCCGGAGGTGACTACGATGATTTCAGCCAAAGGATTTCTCCGAATATTTCTGTGGTTGGGCTGCGTCAGTCCAGCGCAGCGATCTTGATCTGATCCTGCTCCAGCCAGACCTGGACGGCCTTGCCACGCAGGTCCATGGGAACATCGTCCAGCACCTTGTAGTGGCCAGCGATGGCAACCAGTTCGGCGTGGAAGTCGCGGCAGAAGATGCGCGCGTCAGGGTTGCCCTGGGCGCCGGCCAACGCGCGGCCACGCAGGGTACCGTAGATATGGATGCTGCCGTCGGCGATGACCTCCGCTCCGGCACCGACCGTACTGAGGACAGTCAGGTCGCAGTTTTCCGCATACAGCTGCTGGCCCGAGCGCACCGCGTTGCGTTGCATGCGGCCAGGTGCCGGGCGTGCGACGGGCGCGGCAGGTTCGGCGCGCGCCGGCGGTGGTGGGGGAGGCGGTGGGCTCACCGCGGTGGGCTCGTATTGCGCCCGGAACTTGGCCAGCAGCGGCACCCCGAGCTGCTGCGAGAGCAGGTCGATCTCGCTGGTGCCGTAGGCCAGCGCCACCGGCAACACGCCGGCATCGCGCAGACCGTCCAGCAGCGCCTTGGCCGTGGCCAGGTCCGGCACCTGCGACAGCCCGCCGAAATCCAGGATCACCGCCGCGCGTCCGAACAACTTCGGCGCGCGGGTCACGCGCTCGCGCATCTCGCGCACCAGGCGCGGCACGTCCAGCGTGCGCACGCGCAGGTTGGCAATGCCCACCTGGCCGATCTTCAGTTCGCCGGCTTGTTCGAAATCCACATTCACGCTCGCCACGCCTCAGCTCCCCGTCGACGGGTTGTCGGTGGCTGCGGCATGCCGCGGCCGGCCGACCCACGGCAACTGCTCGGGCAACTTGCCGGCATAGGTCTCCTTGACCCACGGATAGCTGCACATGTCTTTCATCAGCATGCTGGCGCGCACCTCGACGTCGGCCATGGTGTTCTGGCCGACCTCGCGGAAGCCGAAGCTGCCATGGAACAGCAACGCCGCATCGGCGCCATGGTCCAGGAACACTTCGCAGGCCAGTTGCGGGTAGCGCAACTCGGTGTAGCTCTGCACATCGGCATAGAACGCACGCCCGACACCGCCGCCGCGACGGCGGCTGGCGACCACGATGCGGTCGATGTAGAAGAATTCCGGGTGACGGTCCCGGAACCAGGCGAAATTGCTGCTGTCATGCGCACTGCCGCTGCCGAACCCGACCAGGAACCCGGCCAGGTTGCCGTCGCGCTCGGCGACGCGGAAATATTCGGCCTGCTCGTAGAAACGTTGCAGCTTGGTTGAATCCAGCGGCAGGATTGCCAGTCCGGCATTGTTGTTCAGGGCCAGGACGGAATCGAGCTCGTGCTCGCGCACGTCGCGGATAACGATCGACATTGGGACTCCGTGGGGTAACGCTCTCGACCCGAAATCGGATCTGCGTCGGATTATTGCATGCGTGGCCTGAAGCGGCGACCCGCCGTGTGCTGCCAGCCAGGCACAAGAGCCGACTGCACCATGCCGACGCTGGTAAGTCCTGCTGCCAAAGTCGGCGCGCCATGCCACGCGTATGCATGACTTCCGGCAAGAGGGCAGCCGCCCGGCGAGCGCCTAAGATGCCTGCATGTTGGGATACCTCAGTCATACGCGCGTCCTGCGCTTCGCCGGCCTGTTCACCTGGGCAATGATCGCCATGCCCTTGGTGTACACCTATTGGCCGGCCGCCGAAGAGGGCGACCACCGCAGCGTGGCCGAAGGCCTGCTGATGTCGGCATTCTTCGTCGGCTTCGGTGCCAGCTACTTCTGGCTGACCCGCGGCCTGAGCAGCGGCGGCCACGCGCATTGGTACGACCGGCTGATCCTGCTGCTGCTGACCATCTTCGCGCTGGCGGTCAGCTATCTGAGCGGGACCGGGCTGGGCAGCATCCTGATGATGGTGGCGGCCGGGGTGATCCCCTGGCTGCTGCCGCTACGCATCGGCGTGGCCTGGCTGGTGCTCAGCCAGCTGGCGGTGCTGCCGGTGTTCTATTACCTGCGCCCGGACTTCACCCTGTTCGCCGCACTGATGCAGTCGCTGCTGTACGGCGGCTTTTCGATGTTCATCTTCGTGACCAGCCTGGTCGCGCGCCAGCAGACCGATGCCCGCGAGGAACAGCGCCGGCTCAATGCCGAACTGCGCGCCACCCGCGCGCTGCTGGCCGAAAGCGCCCGCGTCAACGAGCGCACCCGCATCTCGCGCGAGCTGCACGACCTGCTCGGCCACCACCTCACCGCGCTGAGCCTGAACCTGGAAGTGGCCGGCCACATCACCGACGGCCAGGCCCAGGAGCATGTGCGCCAGGCGCATACGCTGGCCAAGCTGCTGCTCACCGATGTGCGCGAAGCGGTCAGCCACCTGCGCGACAGCGGCGCGATCGACCTGGAAGCGGCCCTGCGCCCGTTGGTGACCCAGGTGCCGTCGCTGGACATCCATCTGGACATCGCCCAGCCGCTGACCCTGGACGACCCCGAGCGCGCCCACGTACTGCTGCGCTGTACCCAGGAAATCATCACCAATGCGGTGCGCCATGCCGGTGCGCGCAACCTGTGGATCCAGGTGCGGCGCGACGCCGACACCGTGTTGATCGACGCGCGCGACGATGGTCACGGCGCCGACACGGTGGCGCCCGGCAACGGGCTGCGCGGCATGCGCGAGCGGCTGAACCAGTATGGTGGCCAGCTCGAGATTCAAACCCGGCGGGGTGACGGCTTCGGCCTGCGCATCTCCGTTCCAGGCGCGCCGGCACTGATGCCTGCGGCCGTGACTCAAGGAGTGTTCTGATGATCCGTGTGTGCCTGGTCGACGACCAAACCCTGGTACGCCAGGGCATCCGCTCGCTGCTGGCGCTGGATAACGGCATCGAGGTGGTGGCCGAGGCCTCGGACGGCAAGCAGGCGGTCGAGCAGATCCCGCAGGTCCAGCCCGACGTGGTGCTGATGGACATGCGCATGCCGGTGATGTCCGGCCTGGAGGCGCTGCAGATGCTCTCGCGCAACGGCACGCTGCCGCCGACCATCATCCTGACCACCTTCGACGACGACCAGCTGGTGCTGGCCGGGCTCAAGGCCGGCGCCAAGGGCTACCTGCTCAAGGACGTTTCGCTGGAACAGTTGGTCGGCGCGATCCGCACCGTGGCCGACGGCGGCTCGCTGGTGCAGCCGGCGGTGACCCAGCGCCTGCTGTCGGGCCTGGAGCACATGCGCAACGAGTTCGTCAGCCTGGACCGGCCCGATCCGCTGACCGACCGCGAGACCGAGATCCTGCGGCTGATGGCCAGCGGCTTCTCCAACAAGGAGATCGCCAACTCGCTGGGCGTGGCCGAGGGCACCATCAAGAATCACGTCTCCAACATCCTGTCCAAGCTCGGCGTGCGCGACCGTACCCGTGCGGTGCTGAAGGCCTTCGAGCTGCAATTGGTCTGATCGGCAGCGCAGGTGGTGCAGCTGCCGGCGCGCGGCGCTGCGCGCGCTTCGCCGCGCGTGTGGCAACGCGCGTGGCGGGGTGGTCTGGTCGTTTCCAGGCCGATCATGCGTGCTGCCGGAGGAACGAAAACCGCGCTGGCGGCAATCGCATCACACACAGGCATCGCGCGATGTGCATGATAGCTGCGCGCAATCTGCCCAAACCCTTGTGCAGGTTGAGGTTGCGCAGTCATGGGCTGCGCAGTTGCGCGGTGGATGACACCGCAAGACCGCGCTACCCGTCGCACAACTGAACATCTTTCTCGAAGCCTGCTAGGATGGCGGCTTCGCTTCACTCAACCCGGCCGTGGGATCGGCCCCGGAGACCTCCTGAATGACCCGTATTATCGAGTTCCTGATCGCCTTGGGGATCGTGGCTGGCTTGTTTGTCGTGGTGGGCTTGGTGTTGCCCTCGGAGCGGCAGATGTCCGAGAGTGTTGAGACCAACCGCAGGATGACGATTGTTTACGACACCGTGAACAGCTTCCGTCGTTTCAAGGATTGGAACCCGCTTGTGCTGCGTGACCCGAAGATCCAGCTGAAGCTGGTCGGCCCGACCGAGGGCAAGGGTGCACGCGTCGAATACAGCTCCACCGAAGGCTATATCGGCGACGGCAGCTGGGAGATCGCCAACAGCGTCAAGAACGAGCGTGTTGAGATTTCGATCGACGATCCCACCAAGGGCTACGACAAAGTCACCAACTTCACCCTTGCGCCGACCGGCAAGAACAACAAGAACGTCAAGATCACCCAGGACTACAGCGTCAAGTACGGCTGGAACCTGTTCGGTCGTTATGCCGGTCTATATGTCAGCCGCCACGTGGGCGACGACCTGAAGCTGGGTCTGTCGCGTCTGACGACCGCACTGGCCACCGTGCCGAATTTCGACTACCGTGCCCAGCTCGACGGCAAGCCGGTGTTGAGCGATCTCAAGCTCGTCGATGTGCCGGCCGAGGACCTGTTGGTCGTCACCGCGGGCAACATCGATCGTGACAACGAGACGATCAAGAAGTCGATCAAGGACAACCAGGAGTGGATCAAGCGCGTGATGGACGCCAATGGCCTCGAGGCTGCTGGTCCGGTCCGCATCGTGACCACCGACTTTGCCAGCGACAAGTACGCTTTCGACGTGGTGCAGCCGGTCCGCAAGCGTGCCGGTGGCGCGCCGAAGACCGACCCCAAGGCCGACACCGCCAAGGCCGATGCCAAGAAGGACGACGCTGCGGCTGCCGCACCTGTGGATGCAACGCCGGTTGCTGCCACGGGCGAGGAGTTGAAGGTCAACATCCCGTCGGAAGCACCGGTCAAGTACGAGCGCACCAAGGCACACCGTTCCGCGTTTGCGACCTATGCAGGCCACATGGCCGGCCTGGATGCAGTGCGTAGCTCCCTGCGTGCCTGGGCTGCCACCAACGGCAACGACGTGACCGAGCGTCCGTACGAGTCGTGGAAGGGCGGCGTGGACAAGTCGTTTACGCAGGACGGTACCTACGACGTCTACTGGGCCATCAAGTAATCGTCTCACCGCGATGATCTGATCCAGACGAAAACGCGCCGCAGTCCTGCGGCGCGTTTTTTTTTGCGCTACGGCGCTGCAATGGAATCGCCTTTATGTCCCTGCTCGAACGTCGCAAGAAACATCCTTCGCTGCTGGCGTTTTGCGGCGCCTTGCTGGCTGCCATCGCGGTGGGCCTGTCGGCCTATGCCTCGCACGGGGTAGCCGATGCGCTGGTGCAATCGCGGCTGCAACTGGCAGCGCTGTACGCCTTCGGCCATGGCGCCGTGCTGACGGTACTCGGCGCCACCGAGACGCGCGCGCTTGGCCGGGTCGGCCTGTATCTGCTGTTGCTCGGCACGCTGCTGTTTGCCGGCAGTCTGGTGGGTGGTGCGTTGTTGCACTGGCCGACCAGCCTGGCGCCGATCGGCGGGGTCAGCCTGATGCTGGGCTGGGTGGTGCTGGCGATCGGCGCGTTGAGGCGCTGAGCATGTCGCGCCACGCCCGCGGATTTGATGTGGAGGCCGCATTCGCGTACCTGACCCGGCGCGATCGCGCGCTGGGTGCATGGATGAAGCGCATCGGCCCGATTGCCGCGCAGCCGGGTTGGCGCAAGCCGTTCGATCCGGTGGATGCGTTGGCGCGCGCGATCCTGTTCCAGCAACTCAGCGGCAAGGCCGCATCGACGATCGTGGCGCGCGTGGAAGTGGCCATCGGTGCGTCGCGCCTGCATGCAGATACGCTCGGGCGCATCGACGATGCAGCACTGCGTGCGTGCGGTGTCTCCGGCAACAAGTCACTGGCCTTGCGCGATCTGGCGCGCCGTGAGCGCGATGGCGAGATTCCGTCCCTGCGCAAGCTCGCCTTCATGGACGAAGAAGCGATTGTCCAGGCACTGATACCGGTGCGTGGCATCGGCCGTTGGACGGTGGAAATGATGCTGATGTTCCGCCTGGGCCGTCCGGATCTGCTGCCCGTCGACGACCTTGGCGTGCGCAAGGGCGCCCAGCGCGTGGACAGGCAGGAGCAGATGCCGACCCCGAAGGAACTGGCCATCCGCGGCGAACGCTGGGGCCCGTACCGCAGCTATGCCGCGTTCTATCTGTGGAAGATCGCCGACTTCAGCGTGGCCGCCAAGGTGCCGACACCGCGTTCGCAGGAGTGATCGCGCACGGGACCTGTGCGCGACCGTCGCATGCATCAGCCTGCATGCCAGCGCCAATGCCACGGCTCGTAGACGATGCCGTGCAAGTTATTGCGTGGGTAGCTCAAACGATAGCCAAAACGCGGTGCGTGGCTGCTCAGCCAGGCAAAGGCAGCCGTGGCCTCAAACGATTCTTCTGCCGGCGGTTCACCCGGGGTGCCGATATCCAGTGCGTCGCCACTGTGGTGTTCGCTGAAACCGGGGGCGGCATTGACTGCCAGGATCTGTTCAAGTGTGAGCCCGCGCCCGAACTTGCGCTCGAAGATGCCCAGTTGATAATCGTGGCTGCGGTAGCCGGAGATGGCATCCAGCACGATGTCCGCGTGCAATGCGGCGGCGCGCATGAAGCGCCACGCACGCGCGGCGCCGGCGCTGAGCCATAGCGGCCGATCGAAGCGATCGTGCCCGGCAAAGTGCAAGGTCGCCGGCTCGGCGGTCAGCTGCAGGTCGGTTCGTTGCACATAGTCGTCTGCGTCCAGCCCGAGTTGGGTCAGGCGGTTTTGTAAGCCGTCGATGGCCAGCACTGCGCCCCGTGCCTGTCGTGCGCGCGCAGCGGTGGCTTGCAGCCGGTCCAACGCGTCGTCCAGACCCGGCTCGCGTGCCAGCCGCGGGATCAACGGCATCACGCCCTGCGGCAGATGCGCGGCCAGATAGCGTCCGTCACGCTTGCGCCGCAGCACCCAATCGGCCTGTGCCAGCACGCGCGCATCCGCGTTGCTGCGCGCGCGCAGCAGGTTTGCCGGCCACAGTTCGATGGCAGTGGTATTGAGCAGCAGGGTCTGGGGCGGGCGCATCGCAACAGGGTAGGGCTAAGCGTGGCGTACGGCCAGCTGGCGCAAATCCTCGAGCAACTGGTGTGGCTGCTCAAGACTGAGGACCACCAGGCCGTTGTCGCGCAACGGCAGAATCAGCACCCGCCTTGACTGGGTCAGCAGATAAAAGCCTCTGGCTGCGGATTTGCTGCGGTAATGCCCTGATTTGAATCCCGGATAACCAAAGCCGAGCAACTGCAGGCCCGGTTTGAACGCCGTGTGTTCGGCCAGGTCGACAATGCGTGCGCTGTCCAGGCGGAGCGCGCGTAGTGGCACACGCTTGGTAAAGAAGGTCGAGCGGACGATCAGGCGGTTGTCGTCCAGCTGGACGCTGCGTCGCGCGTGCGCAACCGTGCACGCCACCGCCACTGTCAGCAGGATGCCCAAATGCCCCATCAGCGTACCGGGTCCGTCATGACTGCTTGCATGCGCGGTGGCGATGAGGCCAGCAGCGATCGACAGTGGTAGCCACAGCCAGATTGCCAGGCTCCAGCGCGTCACCGGAGCCGCGGCATAGTCGCGTCGGTGCGGCTGCGGGTGTTGCCCGGGACGCGCTTTGGGCGCTGTGGCGCTGCTTTGGTGTGAGCCGGATCGCTTCGCCATCTCAGAGCTTCTTCTTCAACGCCAGCGACATTAGCGACGTCGTGCTCGGGGTCCGGCGCCTGGTGAGCTCGGTCAGTTTCCCACCAGAGCGATTTCGCGCGATCGATGGGTCCCGACTGTCATCACGCCTGATGTTATCGGCGAGTGTGTGTGTCGGCGCGAGAAGCGGAGAATCCAGCTGCGTGTTCATGTCGGCGATTCCTTGTCATCACGCGGTTTTGGCAGGCGCCCGGCCTTGCGCAGGGCATCGCGCAGCAGGTATTCGATCTGCGCGTTGAGGCTGCGCAGTTCGTCGTCGGCCCAGCGCTGCGCGGCGGCCAGTACGTCGGCGTTGATACGCAGCGGATAGGCCTTCTTCTCGCTCATTCGCGCTCCCCGCGGCCGCCGTGGCGGCGCAGGTGCATGACCATCGAGACGATCAACACGTTCACGCCGACCAGCATGCCGATCACCACTGCGTAGACGCCGGCGCGGTTGTCGCCGGCCCAGTACAGGCAGGCGGCGCCGACCAGGATGACCAGGCTGATCAAGGCCCAGCGCAGCCCCAGGCCGCGCGCACGCTCGTCGTCGTCCGCCCCGATGGAGGCGGCGATTGCCAATGCAGGCAAGCCGGACAGCGCGACAACTAACGGCACCATGACGTTCATTGCATCACCTCAATACAGCGAGCCGGCGTTGACCACCGGTTGGGTCCCGCGATCAGAACACAGCACGGTGAGCAGGTTGCTGACCATGTGCGCCTTGCGTTCTTCGTCCAGCTGTACCACGCCGTTTTTCTGCAGCTCGGACAAGGCCATCTCCACCATGCCCACCGCACCGGCGACGATGCGCGTGCGTGCGGCGATCACCGCATTGGCCTGCTGACGCTGCAACATCGCCTGGGCGATTTCCGGCGCGTAGGCGAGGTGGCTGATGCGCGCTTCGATCACGTCCACGCCGGCCTGGGTGAGGCGTTCGTCCAGATGGCGCTTGAGCTGCTCGCTGATTTCGGCCGGATGGCTGCGCAGCGAGATCTGATCGTCTTCGTGCTGGTCGTAGGGGTAGCTGGTGGCCATCGCGCGCAGCGCCGCTTCGGACTGGATATGCACGAAGCTCTCGTAGTCGTCGACGTTGTAGACCGCCTCGGAGGCATCCAGCACTTGCCACACGATCACCGCGGCGATCTCGATCGGGCTGCCGTCCAGTTCGTTGACCTTGAGCCGGCCGCTTTCGAAGTTGCGTACGCGCTGGCTGACCCTGCGCTTGGCGTAGAAGGGGCTGTTCCAGCGCAGGCCCGCATCCTTGACCGTGCCGACGTACTTGCCGAACAGGCTCAACACCGCCGCCTGGTTCGGTTCCAGGGTGTACAGGCCGGCCAGGAAGAAGATGCCAGCCACCCCGACCACACCGGTGATGATCAGTGCTGCAGGCTTGGCGTCGCCGGTGAGCAGCATCCAGACAGCGGCGGCGAATGCCGCAGCCGCGACGAGAACGACGGGGATGCCCGGCAGTGAGCTGATTGGCTTCTCTTTCATGAGGGCGGTGTCCTTGGGAAGTGCAAAAAAGATATCAAAGTGATATCAGTCGATGCAAGGCCTTCGGTCGTCGGTCGTGATGGCGGCCCGTTAGAATGGCGGCCCCCTTCCGATCTGGACCGCGCTCATGACTACTCTCGGCACGCCGTTGTCGCCTTCCGCCACCCGCGTGTTGTTGCTGGGCTCGGGCGAGCTGGGCAAGGAAGTGGCGATCGAATTGCAGCGCTTCGGTGTGGAAGTGATTGCCGCCGATCGCTACGCCAACGCGCCGGCGATGCAGGTCGCGCACCGTTCGCATGTGCTGGACATGCTCGATCCGCAGGCGCTGCGCGCACTGATCGCGCAGGAGCAACCGCACCTGATCGTGGCGGAGATCGAGGCGATCCATACCGAAACGCTGGTCGCGCTGGAACGCGAGCAGGGCCAGCGGGTCATCCCGACCGCGCGCGCCGCACGGCTGACCATGGACCGCGAAGGCATCCGCCGCCTGGCAGCCGAAACGCTGGGCCTGCCGACTTCGCCCTATCGCTTCGTCGACACGGCCGCCGAATATCGCGAGGCGATCGCCGCGGTCGGCCTGCCGTGCGTGGTCAAGCCGGTGATGTCGTCCTCCGGCAAGGGCCAGAGCACCGTGCGCAGCGAAGCGGACATCGATGCGGCCTGGGAGTACGCGCAGACCGGCGGACGTGCCGGTGCCGGCCGCTGCATCGTCGAGGGCTTCATCGACTTCGATTACGAGATCACTCTGTTGACTGTGCGGCATGCCGGCGGCACGGCGTTCTGCGACCCGATCGGGCATTGGCAGAAAGACGGCGACTACCGCGAAAGCTGGCAGCCGCAGCCGATGTCAGCGGCCGCCTTGCAACGCTCGCAGCAGATCGCGCAAGCCATCACCGACGACCTGGGCGGCCTGGGTTTGTTCGGTGTGGAGTTGTTCGTCAAGGGCGACGAGGTCTGGTTCAGCGAAGTCTCGCCGCGCCCGCACGACACCGGCCTGGTCACGCTGGTGTCGCAGGACCTGAGCGAATTCGCACTGCATGCCCGCGCGATTCTCGGCCTGCCGGTCGGTGCGCAGAACGGTGGCGTGATTCGTCAGAGTGGCCCGTCGGCCTCGTGCGCGCTGCTCGCGCATGGCCATGGCGTCCCGGTGTTCGATAACGTCGCGCAGGCCTTGCGCAACCCGGACACCGCACTGCGTCTGTTCGGCAAACCGCGCGTGGACGGCCACCGCCGCGTCGGCGTCACCCTGGCGCGCGCGGACAGCATCGACGCCGCGCGCGAGAAGGCGCGTGTCGCCGCCGAGGCCTTGCAGATCCAACTGGACGCCTGAGTGCCGTGATCGGCATGGCGCGATTGCGACGACCAGCCGCACTCGCGCCACGCCACAAGCAACAGCCCGACGCTTCGAATCCCCAATCCCGAATCCCGAATCACGGCTCCTCAGCCACATCCACCCACACCGCATGATGATCGCTGCCATCGGCGATCGCCGCTTCCGGCGTTGTGCTGGCGGGCCAGAATATGCCACTGCCGATCAAGCTGAACTGGCGCGAAGGTAGCACGTAGTCCAGGCGCATCGTGCCCGCCTGCGGCCCGAAGTCGCCGGTGACCTGGTCCGCATCGCCCTTGTGCGCGATGCCCTGCGCTGCGTACTCGGCGGTCTTTTCCGGGCCGCCCGCACTGTGCGGCGCGGGGTACTGCAGCACCCGCGGGTGCGTGACCAACGCGCGGATCGCATCGTGCCGGCCGGCGCCATCGACCGGGTCGTTATTGAGGTCGCCGAGAATGACGAAGCGCGCATCGGCGGGCAGCCCGCCGCAGCGACCCTGATCGTCGCACAGCCAGCTGGCGTCCGTGGGATTGTCCAGATACTCGCGCCATAGCCGCAGTTCGTCGTGGTTGCGTGCGACGTTGCGCTTTTCGGCGCCATCGAACACCGGCGGGGTGGGATGCGACACCAGCGCGTGCACCACACCGAGCGGCGTGCGCACCGGCACGTCCCAATGCGATTTGGACGACAGCCGCAGCTGCGCCCAGACCGCATCGCGATAGAACGATTGTTTGCTGGACGGATCGGTCGGGCGCAGCGCGCCCGGCAGCGTGCTCCATTTCAACAACTGGAAACTGCGCACCGCCTGCGCATCGACCGGGTAGCGCGACAGCACCAGCATGCCGTACTGGCCGGGATGCAATCCGTAGCCCCAGGCATCGTTGCCACGGGTGCGGCCGTCGCCACCGATGCTGCCGTTGTTGTCCAGATCCAGGCCGCTCGGCACGCCGGTGTTGACCGGGGCCAGATAGCGGTACGGATAGCGCAACGCCTCGCCGCCGCCCGGCTGGGCGACCTGCAGATAGCGCTGCTGGAACAGGTCGGCGGCGCGGTGCTCGGGGTCGAAGTCGAACTCGTTGAGCAGCACCAGATCCGGGCGTACCCGCTGCAGCACTGCGGCGATCTTGCGCGCATGCGCGCTGTCGCCCTGCAGTTCGCGCACCAGGCCGCCGGGCTGGTCGGAATACAGCGAGGTGTTGTAGGTGGCGATGCGCAGCCTGACTGGTGTGGAAACGGCAGTCGCCTTGGCGCCCGTTTCCGTGGAGGTCGCGTGCTGTGCGCAAGCGGCGCAGAGCGCGGTCAGCGCAAGCAGTAAAAGAGGTTTGATCATCGCGACATTCTCGCATGTGCAAGACGACAGGCCGATGTCGTCCTGGCGTGGTTCAAGGTTCCGGTGCGGGGGCGGGGAGCCCACGCCATTGGCGGCCGTCGTAGGCCTCCAGCGCGCTGAAGCGGCGCTTGTAGTTCATCTTGGCATGGCCGTCGATCCAGTAGCCCAGATACACATGCGCGCGGCGCTCGCGTTGCGCCCACTGGATCTGCTGCAGGATCGCGAATGTGCCCAGACTGCGCGCAGTGGCATCCGCTGCGTAGAACGTATACACCGCTGACAACGCATGCTCGGTGACATCGGTGACCGCAACGGCGAGCAGTCGCCCCGGCGCGTGCGCCACTGCGGGTTCGCGAATTTCCAGAAAGCGTCCATGCGACCAGCCGCCGATCAAGAACTGGTCGAATTCGGTGGCGCCATGTTCGTCCATGCCGCCGCCGGGGTGGCGGTGCTTGAGGTATTGGCGATACAACGCGAGTTGTTCGTCGGTGCGTTCGGCCGCAACCACGCGTACCACCAGGTCCGTGTTGCGCGCTAGGCAGCGGCGCTGGCTGCGATCGGGGCGGAACGCGTCCACCGCGATGCGCACCGGCACGCAGGCGCGGCAATGTTCGCAATGCGGCCGGTAGACCAGATCGCCGGAGCGACGGAATCCCCATGCCAATGCCTGCGGATAGATCGCGCCCAGCCGCGGATCGTGCGGATCCAGCACCAGGTCGCGCGCGCGACGGTCGGACCAATAGCCACAGGCATGCTCGCCGGTCTGGAACAGGCGCAGGTCGTCATGAGTGTCGGCGTGGATGGCCATGGCATCAGGATAGCGCCTGCGCGTCGCAACAGCGGCGACTGTCCGCCGGATGAATACGCCTGGTCGCCGCGTCAACGCGCGCGCCGATGGCTCGTTGATGTGGGTGTTGGTGGCAGCGCACGGTGGATCCGGATGCGCCACCCACGCGATGCGGCCCATGCAGGTGCCGCGTGTGGTTCCCACATCCCAGGAGTTTCTCATGACGTCTCGCAAAAGGACGGCAAGCTGTCGCGCGATGAGCGCCCGCATCATCGCGGCCCGGGGCGTGGTGGACGTGGTGAATGGATGAGCAAGCTCGATACCAACAAGGACGGCCGCATCAGCCGCGAAGAAGCCAAGGCCGAGCCCAAGTTCGCTGCGCGTTTCGATGAGATGGACGTCAACAAGGACGGCTTTGTCGATCGCGCCGACCGTGAAGTGCGCATGCAGCAGCATCGTGATGCGTGGTTTGCCAAGGCCGACACCGACAAGGACGGCAAGCTGAGCAAGGCCGAGTTCGATGCCGCATCCAAGCAGCGTGGCGAGCATGGCCCGCGTGGTCCGGGCGAGCATGGCGAGCATGGCGAGCACGGCAAGCGTCCGATGCCGGCCAAGCCTGCTGCGGGCAACTGAGTTCATCCCGTCGCGGCAGCGTTATCCGGTCGCAGTGCTGCGACCGGGGGCAGTCCCCGCGTCATCTGCAGCATGTAAACAGCACTACGCAACAAGGCGCCGATCGACCGACGGCCTCCTGCGCAAGCAGGGGGCCGTTTTTTGTTGATTGGACATGTTCGCCATTGGTGCCTGCGGCGGCGACGTCACGCCGGGATCAGAGCATCCCCAGCTTCATGTAGTGCCGCAGGATGGGCAGCATGACTGCCGCCGTGCTCACCAGCATCGCGCCCGGGCTGAACATGCAGCGATACAGCAGCGGTGCCTGCGTGCTGCCGCGTCGTTGCGCATCGCGTTCCAGCATGGGGCGCATGACGCGGGGCAGCACCCGGATGGATTGATAGTTGAGCACCGCCATGCCTGCGCAGAGCATCAGCAACGACGCCCACGCACCCGCATCCAGATGTTTCAACAGCAGCGTGCCGCCCACCACCAGCACCGATGTCAGCGTGGTGGCGTGCAGGAAACGACGAATCGCGGCGGCCTCGGCGGCGGTCTGCGCAAAGCGCAGCAGATACCAGCACGACCAGTACGTGCCGACTCCAGCAACCAGCACGGCGCCAGCGGCGAACAGCGCCGGCATGCCGAGCCAGAGGCTCAGCGCACCGGCAGCGCCGCCCCCACCCAGTGCCGAGCCGGTCAGCCCGCTCACGCCTAACTTGCCCGCGCCACCCATGCCCGTCAGCACGATAGCCGCGCTCGCCGTCCCGGGCGCGGCCAGCAGGGTCGCCGAGGTCACCGCAGTGGCAAAGGCCACACTGGGCGCGCTGCCACGCGCGAACTCGCCGAACCGGCGCAACAGCTCGCCGCGCACGCTGGCCCGCGCCCGCGACAGGCGCTTGCGCACGGCCGCGTCGCTGAGGCCGAGCAGTGCGGCGACCTGCCGTGAACTCTGGCCTTCGCGGTAGTACAGCAGCAGCGTCTCGCGGCTTTCCTCGGGCAATGCCGAAATGATGTCGAGCGCGGCGATCTCTTCTTCCACCTGCAGCAGATGGTCGGCGGGCGAGGGGGCCGGGTCGGCGGCCATGGCGATCGCAAGCTCGGCCGCTTCACCGCTGAGTGCACGATGCCGGTTGGCGCGCAGCCAGTCGCGCGCCAGGTTGCGGGTGATCTGCCGCAGCCAGGGCAGGAAACTGGCTGGCTGATGCAATTGTGCCAGTCGCTGCCAGGCGCGCAGGAAGGCTTCCTGGGCGATGTCTTCGCTGGCGGCGATATCGCGGGTGATCGCCAGCGCGATGGCGGTCACCGTGTTCTGGCAGGCGCGCACGATGCGGCCATACGCCTGCTGGCAGCCGGCGGCAGCGACCGGCAATTCGTGTTGCAGCATCAGATCCAGCGTGTCGGTATGCATCGGCGCAATCCATGTCCTGGTTCCAGCATGACGCATGCGAGCGCCGGATGTGACCGGAGGGATGGTGGTGACGCGCCGACCGCAGCGGCTGGTGGCCGCGCTCAGCGCGCCGGCTGGATTCGCACGCGCACTTCTTCGTCCTCTGCGGCTGGTGGTACCGTGGTGGTGGCAGGCGCCTGCTGCGCTGCCGGCTGTGCCACCGGCCTGACCGCATCGGGGGCATTGCGATGGCGCAGCACCACGAACATGGCCACCGCGCCGATCACCAGCAGCAGTACCAGCCGGATGCGCCAGGCCCAACTGCGCGCGTTGGTGCTGGAGCCGTTTTCGCCGTCGCGGAAGGTGTATTCCACATTCGGCAGATCGCGGCGGGTGGTGTCGAGCAGGCGTGCGTCGCGCAGCAGATCGCGTGCGCGCGGCTGGTCGTCGGCGTGCACGATCCACACCGTGGGGTAGGCCTGCGCGTTGCCCTGTTCGAGGTAGCTGAACTGGCCGCTGCGTTTGCTCTCGTAGGAGCGGCCGTTGCTCATGCGCACGTCGATGCCGGCGTTGCGCAGGAGATCGGCCACGCCTTCGGCGGTTTCGATACGTTGACTGCTGAAGATCTTGCGCATGCTTAAGGGGTGCCGGCGATTGCCGAACAGGGCGCATGGCGAGGGCGCGTGTCCGAGCTGAAGAAAAGGAAAGCCAGGGGCATCGATCCGCGCCGCAAGGTGGACGCGGCAACCGGCATGCCGATGCACGGCCAACGCAGTGGAGACATCAACATGGCACGTCGTTTGCCGGTACGGCGATCGTACTGCCGTCGGGCACCACGCGGATCAGGCCTTCCTGCGTGGTACTGGCGACCAGCACGCCATCGCGGGTGAAGAACTGCCCGCGCGCCAGGCCACGCGAGCCCTGTGCGGTGGGGCTGTCGAGCGAATACAGCAGCCAGTCGTCGGTGCGGAACGGGCGGTGGAACCACAGCGCGTGATCGAGCGAGGCCATCTGCACATTCGGCGTGTAATAGCTGATGCCATGCGGAAACGTGGACGTACCCAGCAGCTGAAAATCCGAGGCATACGCCAGCAAGGCCTGGTGCAGGCCGACGTCGTCGCCGACCGGGTCGCTCAGGCGCAGCCACATCTGCTGAAACGGCGGACGCTTGGGCGGCTTGAGTTCGTCGCGCGGAAACACATGGCGAAACTCGAACGGGCCGCCACGCGACAGCCAGCGCTGCACCTTGGCAGGCAGTTTCTCCAGCACCTCCGCTGCCAGCGGCGGAGTGGGTTCGATGTCTTCGGGCGGCGGCACCACCGGCATCGCGGACTGGTGTTCGGCGCCGTCTTCGCGCTGCTGGAACGAGGCCGCGCAGAAGAAGATCACCTTGCCATGCTGGATCGCAGTGACCCGGCGCACCGAAAAACTGCCGCCATCGCGGGTGCGGTCGACGTCGTAGACGATCGGGTGGTCGATATTGCCGGCGCGCAGGAAATAGGCATGCAGGGAGTGCGCCTGGCGGCCGTTGTCTACGGTGGCCTGCGCGGCGGCCAGCGCCTGGCCCAGCACCTGCCCGCCGAACACGTACTTGGTGCCGATATCGCGGCTCTGGCCGCGAAACAGGTTGTCTTCCAGGCGCTCCAGCGACAGCAGGCTGATCAGTTCGGAGACGACGGGTTCGGCAGTGGCGGACAAGGGCTGGCCTGGGCGTGCGACGGACCGCGATTATAGCGGGCCGCCCCGTGCGCGCCGTGCCGGGAGTGGCTTCAGGCTTTCTGCAGCCGTGCGACCAGGCCATGCAGGGCGGCCTGCGCATCCGCTGCGTACCAACCATCGATGAAGCGCTCCAGCTGGATCAGCTCGGGCGCCAGCGCCGCGCGCAGATCGGCGCGCGCAATTGCGCGCGTGGTCAGCATCGGCTGGCGCGGCAGCTGCTGCAGCTCCTGCAGCCAGGCCACCGCGCGGGCGGTGACCAGGTCGCCATCGACCAGTTCGTCGACCAGGCCGACCGTGACCGCCTGTTCGGCCGGCAGCAACTGGCCGGAGATCAGCAGGCGCTCGGCGCGGTGTGCACCGACCACGCGGCGCAACAGGCGCTGGATGCCTTCCGGCGCGGCCAGGCCCACCTGCACCTCGTTCAAGCCGATCGCATAGGGCTTGGCGGTATCGGCGCTGCGCGCCATCACCCGGTAATCGCAGCACAGTGCCAGCACGCAGCCGCCGGCCGGCGCATGCCCGCCGATGGCCGCCACCACCGGCACGCGGCTGTTGGCCAGCGCCTGCGCGGCCTTGAAGAATGCCGTCCAGCTGGCCAGCAACGCGGCGCGGTCGGTGCCGTGCGACAGCAGGTGCGGCACGTCCATGCCACCGGAAAAGATCCGCTCGCTGCCCGACAGCACGATGCCATCGGTCTCCTCGCCGGCCTGCTGCACCGCAATGCTCAACGCCTGGCACAACGCGCTGTCCAGCGCATTCACCGGCGGGCGCGCCAGACGGATTTCGCGAAGACGGCCATGGTCTAAGATCTGGATGCTCATTCGGGGCTCCTGGAGGTTGGGTCATGATAGACGGCAGTCGAAGCAGGCGGCGCATGCAGGGAGGCGTGCTGCTGGGTGCGTTGGTGATGCTGGCAAGTGCAGGCGCTGGCGCGCAGTGCCTGCCCGAGTTCAAGGACGGCTGGATCCGCATTCCGCCGCCTGGTGGCATGGGCATGGCTGCGGGATTCGGGCAGTTCCACAACGGCTGTGCGCAGCCGTCGAAGGTCACCGCGGCCAAGAGCAGTGCGTTTGCCGATGTGTCCATCCACGAGACCACGCAGACCAACGGTGTCAGCCGCATGCGCGCGGTGCCGGAGCTGGCGTTGCCGGCCGGCAGGTCGGTGCCGCTTGCGCCGGGCGGTCTGCATCTGATGCTGATGGAAGCGCGTGCGCCGCTGCAGGAAGGCGCGCAGGTGCCGGTGACCTTCACCCTGCAGGATGGCCGCCAGATCAAGACCACGCTGCAGGCGCGCAAGCGCGCGCCGGGGGCGTAACCGCGCGCAGGGCGTGGCTGAGCGAGGCTGTAGCCTCGCAGGCTGCAGTCCTTGCAGAGCCCACTGCGCGATGTAGCCGATTAAACGCGATGCGTGGTGGCGAGCAGGCTGTCACTTCATTGTGTCGGTCCGTTCCCGATCACGCGGCCTGTCGGTGATATCGCGCAGCGGCATGACAGGATCGCTGCAAACAAAAACGGCGGCTCCCGGAAGAGCCGCCGTCGTCTTATGGCGCTGGAGATCCAGCGCACAACTGGCAAATCTCAGCTGCTCTCAGCTGCTGGCGGCGCGTACCGCGTCCGGCAGCGATGCGCTCTTGCCGGTCTGCGTATCGATCCACACCACCACCACGTTGCCATCGGAATACAGCACGCCCTCGTCCTTCTGGTCGAGGATGCGGTGGCCGATGGTGATGCTGCTGCTGCCCAGGCGCTCGACGAACAGTTCCACCAGGATGTCGTTCGGCCACACCAGCGGGCGCTTGTAGTTGACGTTGGTGGCCGCAACCACCGGCGCGATGCGGTCGGTCATCGCCACGCCGTCGACGCCCAGCATCCAGCGCACGCGCGCTTCTTCCAGGTACGAAATGTACTTGGCGTTGTTGACATGGCCCATGCTGTCCATGTCGCGCCAACGCACGCTGATCGGGATGCGTGCCAACACCTTGTGCTCTTCGCTCATCAGCTTGCCTTCTTCTTCGCGGTTTTCTTGGTGGCGGACTTGGCGACTTTCGCCACCTTCTCCGGTTTGACCTTGCGTGGCGGGCGCGCATCGGGCTTGTTGGCCATTGCCGCCGGCCGGGTCTCGCGCGCCTTCACCGACGGCAGCATCTTGGCCAGGAACTGCCCGGTGTAGGATGCCTTGTGCGCAGCCACATCTTCCGGCGTGCCGGAGACCAGGATGCTGCCGCCACGATGGCCGCCTTCCGGGCCCAGATCCACGATCCAGTCGGCGGTCTTGATCACGTCCAGATTGTGTTCGATCACCACCACCGTGTTGCCCTCGTCGCGCAGCTTGTGCAGCACGCCGAGCAGCGCCTCGATGTCGTGGAAGTGCAGGCCGGTGGTCGGCTCGTCGAGGATGTACAGGGTGCGCCCGGTATCGCGACGCGACAATTCCTTGGACAACTTGACGCGCTGCGCCTCACCGCCGGACAGCGTGGTCGCGCTCTGGCCCAGCTTGATGTAGCTCAGGCCGACATCCACCAGCGTTTCCAGCTTGCGCGCGATCGACGGCACCGGCTCGAACAGCCGCAGCGCGTCTTCGACGGTCATCTGCAGCACGTCGCTGATGTTGAAGCCCTTGTAGCGGATATCCAGCGTTTCGCGGTTGTAGCGCTTGCCGTGGCAGACATCGCAGGGCACGTAGACGTCGGGCAGGAAGTGCATCTCCACCTTGATCAGGCCATCGCCCTGGCAGGCCTCGCAGCGTCCGCCGCGCACGTTGAAGCTGAAACGGCCCGGCGAATAACCGCGTGCGCGCGATTCCGGCACCTGCGCGAACAACTCGCGTAACGGCGTGAACATGCCGGTATAGGTGGCCGGATTGGAGCGCGGGGTGCGCCCGATCGGCGACTGGTCGATATCCACGACCTTGTCGAACAGATCGAGGTTCTCGACCTCGCGATGCGCGGCCACCGGATGCGAGGCGCCGTTGATCTCGTTGGCAGCCAGTGAAAACAAGGTGTCGTTGATCAGCGTGGACTTGCCCGAGCCGGACACGCCGGTGATGCAGGTCAGCAGGCCGGCCGGAATGTCCAGATCGACATTCTTCAGGTTGTTGCCGGTGGCCCCGCGCAGATGCAGCATCATCTTCGGGTTGGGCTTGTGGCGCTGCTTGGGAATCTCGATGCGGCGCTTGCCCGACAGGTACTGGCCGGTCAGCGAGCCGGGCGCATCCAGGATGTCCTGCAGTGTGCCTTGCGCGCAGATTTCGCCGCCGTGCACGCCGGCGCCGGGGCCGATATCCAGCACGTAATCGGCCAGGCGGATCGCGTCCTCGTCATGCTCGACGACGATGACGGTGTTGCCCAGGTCGCGCAGCCGCGTCAGCGTGCCGAGCAGGCGTTCGTTGTCGCGCTGATGCAGGCCGATCGAGGGCTCGTCCAGCACGTACATCACCCCGACCAGGCCGGCACCGATCTGGCTGGCCAGGCGAATGCGCTGCGCCTCGCCGCCGGACAAGGTATCGGCCTTGCGCTCCAGGGTCAGGTAATCCAGACCCACGTCGACCAGGAAGCCCAGCCGCTCGCCGATCTCCTTGACGATCTTGCTGGCGATCTCGCCGCGCCAACCCGGCAGCGACAAGCCACGGAAAAAGCTCAGCGCCTCGTTGACCGGCAGCACCACCAGTTCGGGCAGCGGGCGGTCGGCGACGAACACGTTGCGCGCGGCACGATTCAGGCGCGTGCCGTTGCAGGCCGGGCAGGGCTGCTGGCTGACGTACTTGGTCAGCTCTTCGCGCACGGCCGGCGATTCGGTTTCGCGGTAACGGCGTTCCAGGTTCGGCAGGATGCCTTCGAAACGGTGCTTGCGCGTGGTGCGTCCGCCCGCATCGGTGAAGTAGGTGAAGCTGATCACCTCATCGCCGCTGCCGAACAGCACCGCCTGGCGCACCTTGGCCGGCAGCGAATTCCACACCGCATCCACGTCGAACTTGTAGTGCTTGGCCAGCGAGGCGATCAGCTGGAAATAATAGGCGTTGCGCCGATCCCAGCCACGCACCGCGCCGGCCGACAGCGACAGCTCCGGATGCACCACGACACGATCCGGGTCGAAGAACTCGGCCACGCCCAGGCCGTCGCAGCTCGGGCAGGCGCCCACTGGTGCGTTGAACGAAAACAGCCGCGGCTCCAGCTCCGGCAGCGAGTAATCGCAGACCGGGCAGCTGTACTTGGACGAGAACAGGTGCGGCGCGGCGGCCGGATCGTCCAGTGACTGCACCGCAACCATGCCTTCGCCGAGCTTGAGCGCGGTCTCGAAGCTTTCCGCCAACCGTTGCTTGATGTCCTCGCGCGGCCGGAAGCGGTCGATCACCGCCTCGATGGTGTGCTTCTGGCGCAGCGCCAACGGCGGCACCGCGTCGATCTCGTACAGCTCGCCATCCACGCGCACGCGCACGAAGCCCTGCGCGCGCAGTTGCTCGAACACCTGCGCGTGCTCGCCCTTGCGTTCGCGGATCACCGGCGCCAGCAGCATGTAACGCTGCTCCTGGTCCTGCGTGAGCATGTGGTCGACCATCTGGCTGACGGTCTGCGCCTCCAATGGGAAGCCATGGTCCGGGCAGCGCGGCTGACCGACGCGCGCGTACAGCAGACGCAGGTAGTCGTAGATCTCGGTGATCGTGCCGACCGTGGAGCGCGGGTTGTGCGAGGTCGATTTCTGTTCGATCGAAATTGCCGGGGACAGGCCTTCGATGTGGTCCAGGTCCGGCTTTTCCATCACGCTGAGGAACTGGCGCGCATACGCCGACAGCGACTCGACGTAGCGGCGCTGACCCTCCGCATAAATGGTGTCGAACGCCAACGACGACTTGCCCGAGCCGGACAGGCCGGTGATCACGATCAGTTTGTCGCGAGGCAGGTCGAGGTCGATGTTCTTGAGGTTGTGCGTCCGCGCGCCGCGGATGCGGATGAAATCCATCGCCATGGGGGATCCGATGTCGGGCCGGCGAACCGGCAGTGGTGCGAGCGTGCTCAGCAGGAATGAGTGGCAGTCGATCAGCCTACCCGCCGACCTAGGTGAGGGCAATTGCCCCAAATGCCAGTCTGACCGGGCCGCTGTGGCGGCCGGATGATGCGTTGCACGGGTGGATCGGGCAGGGCTGCGGCCCGGCGCCCGGCAGGTTGACCCCAAACCCCGTCAGCCCGTACAATCCCGCTCCTGTCTGTCCTAGGGCACGTCAGTGCGACCATAATAACTACAGAGGAAAACCTGGTCATGTACGCAGTTCTGGTAACCGGCGGTAAGCAATACCGCGTCGCGCAGGGCGAAACGCTCCGCGTGGAAAAGCTCGAAGTCGAAGCGGGCAACGAGATCAAGTTCGACACCGTCCTGATGTTGGGCGATAGCGATGGCATCAAGCTGGGCGATGCGCTGAAGGGCGCCTCGGTCACCGCCAAGGTTGTGGCCCATGGCCGCGCCGACAAGGTGCGCATCATCAAGTTCCGTCGCCGCAAGCACCACATGAAGCGTCAGGGACACCGTCAGTACTACACCGAAATCGAGATCACCGGCATTGCCGGTGGCGATAAGAAGTAAGGAGAACCAGTCATGGCACATAAAAAAGGCGTAGGTTCCTCGCGCAACGGTCGCGATTCCAACCCGAAGTACCTGGGTGTGAAGATCTTCGGTGGCCAGGCCATCGATGCCGGCAACATCATCGTGCGTCAGCGCGGCACCCAGTTCCATCCGGGCGCCGGCGTCGGCCTCGGCCGTGACCACACCCTGTTCGCACTGGTGAACGGCAAGGTGGAGTTCTCGGTCAAGGGTGCGAAGAAGCGTCGTACCGTCAGCGTGGTTGCCGAGGCGTAATCGCCCGCTCCATGCAGGCCAGTCCGTCAGGTATTAACGCCCGGCGGACGAGACGGAAAGCCCCGCTTTTGCGGGGTTTTTCGTTTGAGAACCGGGAGTGGGGATTCGGGAGTTGGGATTCGCAACGGCGGATTTCGATAGTCCCGATACCGTCGCTTCCTGCTGTTTCCGTGGCCGCCAAGCGGCGTCCTGCGGTGGTGTTACCAATCCCAAATTACGAATCCCAAATCTCATGAAGTTAGTCGACGAAGCAGAAATCCTGGTCAGTGCCGGCAATGGCGGCAATGGCTGTGTCGGCTTTCGCCGCGAGAAGTTCATCCCGCTCGGCGGGCCCGATGGTGGCGACGGCGGTAATGGCGGCAGCGTGTGGATCGTGGCCGACGAGAACGTCAATACGCTGGTCGACTTCCGGCATGAGCGCACCTTCAAGGCGCAACGCGGCGAGAACGGCATGGGCCGCCAGGCCTACGGCAAGGGTGGCGAAGACCGCATCATCGTGGTGCCGGTCGGCACGGTGGTGATGAACGTGCAGACGGACGAAGTCATCGGCGACCTGACCCATCATGGCGATCGCCTGCTGGTGGCCAAGGGCGGCAAGGGTGGCCTGGGCAACATGCATTTCAAGAGCTCGGTCAACCGTGCGCCGCGCCAGTCGACCACCGGTGAAGAGGGCGAGGAGCGCTTGCTCAAGCTGGAGCTGAAGCTGCTGGCCGACGTCGGCCTGCTGGGCTTTCCCAACGCGGGCAAGAGCACGCTGATCCGCGCGGTGTCCTCGGCGACTCCGAAGGTGGCCGATTATCCGTTCACCACCCTGTATCCGAATCTGGGCGTGGTCAGTGTCGAGGCGTATCGCAGCTTCGTCATCGCCGACGTGCCGGGCCTGATCGAGGGCGCGGCCGACGGTGCCGGGCTGGGGACGCAGTTCCTGCGCCACCTGCAGCGCACCCGTCTGCTGCTGCATCTGGTGGACATCTCGCCGATGGATGGTGGTGTGGAGGCGTCGCCGGTGGATCAGGTGCGCACCATCGAGCGCGAACTGGAGCGTCACGATCCCGAATTGCTGAGGAAGCCGCGCTGGCTGGTGCTCAACAAGGCCGACCTGATGTTCGAGGACGAGGCGCGCGCCGCGGCCGAGACGATCGTGGCCGAACTGGGCTGGACCGCGCCGTGGTATCTGGTCTCGGCGCTGGGCCGCGATGGCACCTTCCCGATCATGAAGGACGTCATGGCGTTCTTCGACCGTCAGCGCGAGGACGAGCTCGAGGCGCGCAATGCCGGCTGAGCGCATGCGCAGGCACACAAAAAACCCGGCCAAGGCCGGGTTTTTCTATGCCACCGCAAGCCAGGCCTGCGGTGATGCCGACACGGCGCGCTTACGCGGCCTTGATGGCCTTGATGCGAGCGGTCAGACGGCTCTTGTGACGCGCAGCCTTGTTCTTGTGAATCAGGCCACGGGCGCTGAAACGGTCGAGGATGGGCTGAGCGACGGCGAAAGCAGCTTCGGCGCCTGCAGCATCGTTGGCGTCAAGGGCCTTGATCACCTTCTTGACGGCGGTGCGCAGCATCGAACGCTGGCCCGTGTTGCGCTCATTGCGCACAACGGTCTGCTTGGCGCGCTTCTTGGCGGACTTGATATTGGCCACGGTGGTGGGTTCCTGAAAAATCGGTGTAGTGGAAAAAGCAAGCGGGAAAGTATGATGGGCTTAGTTATGTACGTCAAGTCAGTTGTCAAGGGGGAGGCTGCGTGAGCAAGCCCGGCATGTTGAGAGGCCTGCTCTCATTCAGCAGTATGACCATGGTGTCGCGGGTATTGGGCCTGATCCGCGACCAGGCGATCTCCACCACCTTCGGCGCCAATGCGGTGACCGACGCGTTCTGGGTGGCGTTCCGGATCCCCAATTTCCTGCGCCGGCTGTTTGCCGAGGGCTCGTTCGCCACCGCCTTCGTGCCGGTGTTCACCGAAGTCAAGGAAACCCGCCCGCACACGGACCTGCGCGAGCTGATGTCGCGGGTGTCCGGCACGCTCGGTGGCATGTTGCTGGTGATCACCGCGCTGGGGCTGATCTTCACCCCGCAGCTGGCGTCTGTGTTTTCCGATGGCGCGGCCACCGATCCGGATAAATACGGCCTGCTGGTCGATTTGCTGCGGCTGACGTTTCCGTTTCTTTTGTTTGTGTCGTTGACCGCGCTGGCGGGCGGGGCGCTCAACAGCTTCCAGCGGTTTGCGATTCCGGCGCTGACGCCGGTGATCCTCAACCTGTGCATGATTGCCGGCGCGCTGTGGCTGGCGCCGCGGCTGGAGGTGCCGATCCTGGCGCTGGGTTGGGCGGTGCTGGTGGCCGGTGCGCTGCAGTTGCTGTTTCAGCTGCCGGCCTTGAAGGGCATCGACCTGCTGACGCTGCCGCGCTGGGGCTGGACGCATCCGGACGTGCGCAAGGTGCTGACCTTGATGATTCCGACCCTGTTCGGCTCGTCGATCGCGCAGATCAACCTGATGCTGGACACGGTGATCGCCGCGCGGCTGGCCGATGGCTCGCAGTCGTGGCTGTCGCTGGCCGACCGCTTTCTGGAGCTGCCGCTGGGCGTATTCGGGGTGGCGCTGGGCACGGTGATCCTGCCGGCGCTGGCCCGCCATCACGTCAAGACCGACCGCAGCGCGTTTTCCGGCGCGCTGGACTGGGGCTTCCGCACCACGTTGTTGATCGCAGTGCCGGCAATGCTCGGCTTGCTGCTGCTGGCCGAGCCGCTGGTGGCGACCTTGTTCCAGTACCGCCAGTTCACTGCCTTCGACACGCGGATGACCGCGATGTCGGTCTACGGCCTGAGCTTCGGCCTGCCGGCCTACGCCATGCTCAAGGTGCTGCTGCCGGCCTTCTACGCCCGCCAGGACACCCGTACCCCGGTACGGGCCGGCGTGGCAGCGTTGATCGCCAACATGGTGTTCAACTTCGCGTTGCTGGCGGCGGTCTACCAGATCATGGTGCCGCCCGAGCTGAAGGCGCAGGGCGTGATGCAGGCGCTGGGCAAGCAGCCGGGTCTGCATCTGGCGCTGGGCATTGCCAGCGCGCTGTCGAGTTACCTCAACCTGGCTTTGCTGTGGTACTGGCTGGGCAAGTCCGGCGTCTACCAGCGCCGGCCAGGTTGGGCCGGCTATGCGCTGCGTCTGCTGCTGGCATGCGCGGCGATGGTGGCGGTGCTGTTGGGCCTGCTGTGGTGGCTGCCATCGTTCACCGTGATGGACAAGTGGGATCGCATCGGATGGCTGACAGTGCTGGTCGGTAGCGGCGGGGCGACCTACCTGGTGGCGCAAGTGGCGCTGGGATTGCGGCCGCGGCATCTGCGCGAGGGCTAGTCGTCTGCCGAGCTGGCCGAGCGGGTGCAGAGCCATCGGTCAGACGGTGAGAGTTGATGCCGGGCCAGGCGGGCGCGCAATCGCCTGCCCGCTTCCGAGACGCAGCTGGCGCGGCACCGGCCGGGCGGCGCCCATGCGGGTTGACAGGCACGGCTATACTTGCGGGTTATGCATCAACGAGGGTCGGCCGGCAGGCCGGCATCTGTTTGGATCGAGGAATGAGCAGGCTGTTTAGAGACGTCGAGGGCGGGACCCTGTTCCCGCACGGAAGCGTGGTCTGCATCGGCGCCTTTGATGGCCTGCACCTGGGGCATCGGGCATTGGTGCAGCACGCAGTCGCGCGCGCGCGCGCGCTGGGCGTGCCGGCGGTGGCGGTGAGCTTCGAGCCGCTGCCGCGCGAATTTTTCGCCCCGGCCGCGCCGCCGCCACGGCTGACCCTGGCCCGCGCCAAGATCGAAGGGCTGCATGGCTTCGGTGCCGACAGCGTGGGCATGATCCGTTTCGACGGTCGCCTGTCGGCGATGAGCGCCGAGGACTTCGTACGGCTGGCCCTGGTCGGCCGGCTATGCGCCAAGGAGGTCTGGATCGGCCCGGAGTTCCGTTTCGGCCATCGGCGTGGTGGCGATATCGGTGTGCTGCGCACGCTCGGTGCGCAGTACGGTTTTGAGGCGGGCGAAATTGCGCCGGTGCATCTGCACGGCGAGCGTATTTCTGCCACGCGCATCCGCGAACTGCTGGGTGCGGGCGAGTTCGCGCACGCCGGGCAATTGCTGGGCCGGCCGTATGCCATTGGCGGGCGGGTAGTGCGCGGCAAGCAGCTTGGACGCACGTTGGGCTATCCGACCGCCAATCTGCGGTTTCCGCGCACGCCGGCGCTGTCGGGTATTTACGCAACCTGGGTGCATGGTGTGGCCGAGCGGCCGTTGCCGTCGGTCTCGAGCTTTGGTACGCGGCCGACGGTGGCCGGCGTGGAGCCGCTGCTGGAAGCGCACCTGTTCGACTTCCAGGGCGATCTGTATGGCCGGCATATTGCCGTCGAATTCGTCGCCAAGCTGCGCGATGAAGAAAAGTTCGATGGCCTGGACGCGCTGACGGTGCAGATGCACCGCGATGCCGAGCAGGCACGTGCGGTGCTGGACAGGCACGCAGTTTCTTCAACACACGCGAGTTCCTCGCAACAGCCCGCCTATGATGCGAGTCCCTCGCAGGAGCCGACCTATGATGCGAGTCCCTCGCAAGAGCCCGCACATCCATGTGCGGACTTATCAAAAAATGCAGCGCAACGGTAGAGACCTGTGACCCAAGACTACAAAGCCACTCTCCATCTGCCCGCGACGGAATTCCCGATGCGCGGCGACCTGCCCAAGCGCGAGCCGGCGATGCTGGAGCGCTGGGAGCGCGAGGGGCTGTACGCGCAACTGCGCGCCAATGCGGCCGGGCGCCCGCTGTTCGTGCTGCACGACGGCCCGCCGTATGCCAACGGCCAGATCCATCTGGGCCATGCGGTCAACAAGATCCTCAAGGACATCATCGTCAAGTCGAAGTATCTGGCTGGCTTCGATGCGCCCTACATCCCGGGTTGGGATTGCCACGGCCTGCCGATCGAGATCGCGATCGAGAAGAAGTACGGCAAGGTCGGCGTGAAGCTGGACGCTGCCGAGTTTCGCCAGAAGTGCCGCGAATACGCGACCGAGCAGATCGACCTGCAACGGCGCGATTTCAAGCGCCTGGGCGTAATCGGCGACTGGGACAACCCGTACAAGACGCTGGATTTCCGCTTCGAGGCCAACGAGATCCGTGCGCTGGCCAAGGTGGTCGACAACGGCCATCTGACCCGTGGCGTCAAGCCGGTGCATTGGTGCTTCGACTGTGGCTCGGCGCTGGCCGAGGCCGAGATCGAATACGCCGACAAGGTGTCGCCGACGGTGGATATCGCCTATCCGGCGCGCGATCCGGCGGCCGTGGCTGCCGCATTCGGTGCGAGCCTGCCGGCGGGCGTGGGCGTGGCGGTGCCGATCTGGACCACCACCCCGTGGACGCTGCCGGCCTCGCTGGCGGTGAGCCTGGGCGCGGAACTGGACTACGTGCTGGTCGAAGGCCCTAGCGATCGCGGCCAGCCGCGTTGGCTGGTGGTGGCCGAAGCCCTGGCCGGCAAGGCGCTGGCGCGCTATGGCGTGGAGACGGTAGTGGTGCATGGGCATGCCAAGGGTGCGGCGCTGGAACAGATGCTGCTGAACCATCCGTTCTATGCCGAGCGCGAGATCCCGCTGTTGCTGGGCGACCACGTGTCGGCCGAAGACGGTACCGGCGCGGTGCACACCGCACCGGGGCATGGTCAGGAGGACTATCAGGTCTCCAAGCAGTACGGCCTGCTCGAGCGTTATGGCGCTGCGCAGATCAACCCGGTGGACGGGCGCGGCGTGTACCTGCCGTCGACGCCGCCGCTGGGCGACACCGTACTGGCCGGGCTGCACATCTGGAAGGCCAACGACATCCTCATCGAGGCGCTGCGCGACACCGGCGTGCTGCTGGCGGCCAGCAAGATGGAGCACAGCTATCCGCATTGCTGGCGCCACAAGACGCCGATCGCATTCCGCGCCACGCCGCAGTGGTTCATCTCGATGGAGCAGGCCAACCTGCGCGCCGATGCGCTCAAGGCCATCGACAACGTGCACTGGTATCCGTCCTGGGGCCAGGCACGCATCGCCGGCATGGTCGACGGGCGTCCGGACTGGACGATTTCGCGCCAGCGCACCTGGGGCGTGCCGATCGCCTTGTTCGTGCATCGCGAAACCGGCGAGCCGCATCCGCGCAGCACCGAGTTGCTGCGCCAGGTCGCCGACCGGGTGGAGCTGGGCGGCGTGGACGTGTGGTACACGCTGGACGCAGCCGAATTGCTGGGCGAGGAGGCCGTCGACTACGACAAGATCACCGACATCCTGGATGTGTGGTTCGACTCCGGCGTGACCCATGAAGCGGTGCTGGTGGACCGCGGCCTGCCCAAGCCGGCCGACCTGTACCTGGAAGGCTCCGATCAGCATCGTGGCTGGTTCCAGTCCTCGCTGCTGACCGGCGTGGCGATGGACAAGGTGGCGCCGTACAAGCAGTGCCTGACCCACGGCTTCACCGTGGACGAGTACGGCCGCAAGATGTCCAAGTCGCTGGGCAACGGCATCGAGCCGCAGGACATCATGAAGACCCTGGGCGCGGACATCCTGCGCCTGTGGATCGCCTCGGCCGATTACAGCAACGAGATGTCGCTGTCGCAGGAGATCCTCAAGCGCAATGCCGACGCGTACCGTCGCCTGCGCAATACCGCGCGCTTCCTGCTCGGCAACCTGCATGGCTTCGATCCGCTGCAGCATCTGGTGGCGCTGGATGACATGGTGCTGCTGGACCGCTGGATCGTGCATCGCGCGCACGAGCTGCAGGAGAAGATCGTCGCCGCGTATGCGCGCTACGACTTTGCCGAGATCGTGCAGGCGCTGCTGAATTTCTGCAGCGTGGATCTGGGCTCGCTGTATCTGGACGTGACCAAGGACCGTTTGTACACGATGGCCGAGGATGCGCGCGGCCGCCGTTCGGCGCAGAGCGCGATGTATCACGTGGTCGAGGCGTTCGTGCGCTGGATCGCGCCGGTGCTGAGCTTCACCGCCGAAGAGTTGTGGGGCTACCTGCCGGGCAAGCACTCCGACAACGTGCTGTTCGCCACATGGTACGACGGCCTGGCGCCGTTGCCGGCCGATGCCGCGCTGAGCAGTGCCGATGTCGACAGGCTGCTGGCCTTGCGCGAGCAGGTGGCCAAGGTGCTGGAGCCGATGCGTGCCAACGGGGCGATCGGTGCGGCGCTGGAAGCGGAGATCACCGTGGCCGCCGATGCACAGACTGCCGCGCGTTGGCAGCCGCTGGCCGAGGAGCTGCGCTTCCTGTTCATCAGTGGCGATGTCACCGTCACTGCGGCCAGCACCGACGACATCTTCGTCAGCGCGCAGCCGACCAGCAAGGCCAAGTGCGTGCGCTGCTGGCACCACCAGGCCAGCGTGGGCAGCGATCCGCGTCACCCGGAACTGTGCAGTCGCTGCGTCAGCAATATCGAAGGCCCCGGCGAGGAGCGTCGCTGGTTCTGATGGGGTGCGCATGATGGCGCGTGGCGGGCCGATCCTGCCACGCGTGATCGAGACCCGGATGGGCCGGGCGTGCGCCTGCGCGCGACCTCATCGGCGGCCACCGCTGCCGTAGATGGCCCCGGCGCCGCAGTCCCTCGCTTGCTGAAGGGTGGCGCACGCGGCAACGCGGGGCAGGGCGGCTGGCTCGGACGGCCATGCCATCCTTGCCCGCCTGTCTTACAGCTTTTGTTCTGCTACTGCCATCCCCAACGCCATCCAGGCATCTTCTCCGGCGTCGGAGAAGTCACCACCAACTGCGATCTTTCGACATGAGTCAACGCCCCAAACCCTCCGCCCTGATCTGGCTGCTGCTGTCGGCACTGGTGGTCGGGCTGGACCAGTGGAGCAAGGCCTGGGTGTTGTCCAGCCTGCCCGAGTACACCCCGGTGCCGGTGATCGACGGCTTCTGGAACTGGTACCGCACCTACAACACCGGCGCGGCCTTCAGCTTCCTGAGCGATGCCGGCGGCTGGCAGCTGTGGTTCTTCACCGCGCTCGCGGTGGGCATCAGCGGGCTGCTGGCGTTCTGGCTGTCGCGTACCGCGCGCGGCGAATGGCGCAGCGCGCTGCCGTATGCACTGGTGATCGGCGGGGCGATCGGCAACGTGATCGACCGCCTGATGCACGGCCACGTGGTCGATTTCATCCAGTGGTACATCGGTAGCCACACCTGGCCTGCGTTCAACATCGCCGACTCGGCGATCGTGGGCGGCGCCATCGGCATCGCGGTATTCGGCCTGTTCGACAGGTCCGGCAAGCGCGAGTCGGGGATGCGGAAGTAGGAATCGACGCTGAAGTCGTGGCGCACCGGCGCCGCCCGGTTCCATCCTCCATTCCCCATTCCCGTAGAATGCCCGCCATGGATGTCCTGCTCGCCAATCCCCGTGGTTTCTGTGCCGGTGTCGACCGTGCGATCGAGATCGTCAAGCGTGCGATCGAAACGCTGGGCGCGCCGATCTATGTGCGCCATGAAGTGGTGCACAACCGGTTTGTGGTCGACGACCTCAAGCAGCGCGGCGCGGTCTTCGTCGAAGAACTGGACGAGGTGCCGGACAACGCCACGGTGATCTTCAGCGCACACGGTGTCTCGCAGGCGGTGCGGCAGGAAGCCGAGCGCCGCGGGCTGAAGGTGTTCGACGCGACCTGCCCGCTGGTGACCAAGGTGCATTTCGAGGTGGCGCGGCATTGCCGGGCCGGCCGCGACGTGGTGCTGATCGGCCATGCCGGGCATCCGGAGGTGGAAGGCACGATGGGGCAGTGGAGCCGCGAACGCGGCCCGGGCACGATCTATCTGGTCGAGGACATCGAGCAGGTCGCCACGCTGCAGATCCGCCAGCCGGAGAACATTGCCTACACCACCCAGACCACGCTATCGGTGGACGACACCATGGGCATCATCGAGGCCCTGCGTGCGCGCTATCCGGCCATGCAGGGACCGCGCCACGACGATATCTGCTACGCCACCCAGAACCGCCAGGATGCGGTGCGCGACCTCGCGCGCCAATGCGATCTGGTGCTGGTGGTCGGTTCGCCCAACAGTTCCAATTCCAACCGCCTCAGCGAGCTGGCCCGGCGCGACGGGGTGGAGTCCTACCTGATCGACAACGCCGGCGAGATCGACCCGGCCTGGATCGTTGGCAAGCAGCACATCGGCCTGACCGCCGGCGCCTCCGCACCGCAGGTGCTGGTCGATGGCGTGTTGGCGCGGTTGCGCGAGCTGGGCGCCAATAGTGTGTCCGAGCTGGAAGGCGAGCCGGAATCGATGGTGTTCGCGCTGCCCAAGGAATTGCGGTTGCGCCTGGTCAGCTGACAGCGGGCGCTCCGGGCTGCTTGCGTCAGCGTCGAGTTCACGCGGCAAGTCCGGGTGTTTCGCAGCTGCAGGTGGTGATCCTCCCCCGGTTGCGGTCCGAGATCAGAGGTCCGAAGCCGGGACGCGCAGTGCGCTGCCTGGTGGCGATTGACCGGGCACCGGCTCCACTCCTACAATGAACGGCTCGCCGGAATAGCTCAGTTGGTAGAGCGGCGCATTCGTAATGCGTAGGTCGTAGGTTCGATTCCTATTTCCGGCACCATCGCTTCAACCCTGGGTCGACCATTGGTCGGCCCAGTTGCGTTTGGGGTCAATGCACGCTCGCCGCTGGCTCAGTCATATACGCCGCACATCACGCAGGCCGAAATCGATGGCCGCAACTGCATCTGTCCGGCCCTGCGCAGCGCTGCGACAACATGTCGCACAGTTTTGCGCGCATTAATTGCGACAGATCATTGCCGATGGGTTTCGTGCAGGTGCAGCAAAGTCTAAAATCAGGGAGCTAACTCGTGTCTTCGGTCTGCGTGGCCGCCTTCCCTCAGGAAGCGCGCCGTCAGGACGAGTCCCACCTGGATACGACGAACGAGGCTGGCGTTCCTTCGCACTTGGATCGACCGATGATTCCGTTGAAACATCTCGGGCGTGTACTTCGTCCAGGCCTGATGCTGCCGTTCCTGCTGTTGGCAGGCTGCAACTCGGCCATTCTCAATCCGAAAGGCCAGATCGGCCACGACGAGAAGCAGCTGCTGATCACCTCGGTCGTGCTGATGCTGATCGTGGTCATCCCGGTGATCGTGATGACGATTGCGTTCGCGTGGAAATACCGCGCGTCCAACACGAAGGCGCGCTACGAGCCGGACTGGTCGCACTCCACTGCCATCGAAGTGGTGGTGTGGTCGATCCCGTGCGTGATCATCCTGGTGCTGGCAGTGCTGACCTGGCGCTCCTCGCACGCGCTGGACCCGTACCGGCCGCTGGATTCGGACGTCAAGCCGATCACCATCGAAGCGGTGTCGCTGGACTGGAAGTGGATGTTCATCTACCCGGACCAGAACATCGCCACGGTCAATGAAATCGCCTTCCCGGTGCATACGCCGCTGAACTTCAAGATCACCTCCGACACGGTGATGAATTCGTTCTTCATCCCGCATCTGGGCACGATGATCTACGCGATGGCCGGCATGGAAACCAAGCTGCATCTGGTGGCGAACGAGCCGGGCGAATACTTCGGCCTGTCGACCAACTACAGCGGTCACGGTTTCTCGAATATGAGCTTCAAGGCGCACGCGACCGACCAGGCCGGCTTCGATGCATGGGTGGCCAAGGTCAAGGCATCGCCGACCGCGTTGAACGCCGCCGAGTACCAGGTGCTGGCAGCCAATCGCAACGACAAGGAACAGTATCCGGTCACCTACTACTCGTCGGTGCAGGACGGCATGTTCCGCTCGCTCGTCGACAAATACATGAATGGTCCGGGCCATAACAAAGGCCATGGCGACCATCAGGCAGCGGCTGCAGAGCCGGTTGCCATGTGCACTTCTGGAGACAAGTGATGCTAGGCAAACTTACGATCGAGGCGGTTCCGTACCACGAGCCGATCATCATGGTCGCACTCGGTGGTGCCGGCCTGCTCGGCCTGCTCATCGCGGGCGCCATCACCAAGTACAAGCTGTGGGGCTACCTGTGGAACGAGTGGTTCACCTCGGTGGATCACAAGCGCATCGGTGTGATGTACATCATCGTGGCGCTGGTCATGTTGCTGCGCGGCTTCGCCGATGCGGCGATGATGCGCACCCAGCAGGCGCTGGCAGGTAACGGCGGCGAAGGTGTGCTGCCGCCGCATCACTACGACCAGATCTTCACCGCGCACGGCGTGATCATGATCTTCTTCATGGCCATGCCGTTCATGACCGGCCTGTTGAACCTGATCGTGCCGCTGCAGATCGGTGCGCGCGACGTGGCGTTCCCGTTCCTGAACTCGCTGAGCTTCTGGCTGTTCGTGGCCGGTGCGGCGCTGATCAACATCTCGCTGGGTGTCGGCGAATTCGCCCAGACCGGCTGGCTGGCGTATCCGCCGTTGTCGGGGCTGGAATACAGTCCGGGGGTCGGCGTCGACTACTACATCTGGGCGCTGCAGGTCTCAGGCCTGGGCACCTTACTGACCGGCATCAACTTCTTCGTGACGATCATGCGGATGCGCGCGCCGGGCATGACCCTGATGCGCATGCCGATCTTCACCTGGACCGCGCTGATCACCAACATCCTGATTATCGCCGCATTCCCGATCCTGACCGTGGCGCTGGCGCTGCTGGGTGCCGACCGTTACCTGGGCACGCACTTCTTCACCAATGACGGTGGCGGCAACGCCATGATGTACGTCAACCTGATCTGGATCTGGGGTCACCCGGAAGTCTATATCCTGATCCTGCCGGCGTTCGGCATCTTCTCCGAGCTGATCGCGACCTACAGCCGCAAGCGCCTGTTCGGCTACACCTCGATGGTCTACGCCACCTCGTGCATCGGCGTGCTGTCGTTCGTGGTGTGGTTGCACCACTTCTTCACCATGGGCTCGGGTGCCAACGTCAATGCCTTCTTCGGCATCACGACGATGATCATCTCGATCCCGACCGGCGTGAAGATCTTCAACTGGCTGTTCACCATGTTCCGCGGTCGTGTGCACATGACCTCGCCGGTGCTGTGGACGATCGGCTTCATCATCACCTTCACCATCGGCGGCATGACCGGCGTGATGCTGGCGATCCCGGCCGTGGACTTCGTGCTGCACAACAGCCTGTTCCTGATCGCGCACTTCCATAACGTGATCATCGGCGGCGTGGTGTTCGGCTACCTGGCCGGCCTGACCTACTGGTTCCCGAAGGCGTTCGGCTTCAAGCTCAACGAGAAGATCGGCAAGGCCTCGTTCTGGTGCTGGATCATCGGCTTCTTCGTGGCCTTCATGCCGCTGTACGTGCTCGGCTTCATGGGCATGACCCGTCGCATGAACACCTACAACCACCCCGAGTGGGCGCCGTGGCTGTATGTCGCCGCGGCCGGTGCTGCAATCATCGGCCTGGGTATCTTCCTGAACCTGGTGCAGATCGGTTACAGCGTGTGGAAGCGCAAGGAGCACATGGACTACACGGGCGATCCGTGGGATGGCCGCACGCTGGAGTGGGCCACCTCCTCGCCGCCGCCGTTCTACAACTTCGCCGTGCTGCCGCACATCGACGACCGCGATCAGTTCTGGGCCGACAAGCAGAATGGCAAGGGCTGGGTGCGTCCGTCCAAGTACGAGGCGATCCACATGCCGCGCAACACCGGGGCAGGCGTGTATATCGGTGCCTTCAGCGTGCTGATGGGCTTCGGTCTGATCTGGCACATCTGGTGGCTGGCCATCATCGGCCTGGTCGGCATGATCGGCAGCTTCATTGCGCGCACCTTCGATGACGACATCGATTACTGGGTGCCGGCCGACGAAGTGGAGCGCATCGAAAACGCGCGCTTTGCCCTGCTCGAACAGCAACATGCGGCGCAGGCCGCGAAGGTGGTATGACCATGTCTTCCTCGACCACGCTTGACCACGCCGCCCACGCGGGCGGCCACGACGACCACGAACATCACGACGCCGGTGGCAACACCGTCTTCGGGTTCTGGGTCTACCTGATGAGCGACTGCCTGCTGTTCGCCGGCCTGTTCGCCACTTATGCGGTGCTCTCGGGCGCCACGGTGGACGGACCGACGGCCAAGGAGCTGTTCGACCTGAAGTTCGTGCTGGTGGAAACCTTCCTGCTGTTGTTCAGCAGCCTGAGCTTCGGCGTTGCGATGATCTCCGCGCACAAACGCAGCATGACCGGGCTGTACGCCTGGCTGGGCGTCACCGCACTTCTGGGTATTGGCTTCCTGTGCATGGAAGTGTGGGAGTTCAATCACCTGATCCATGAAGGGGCGGGTCCGGGGCGCAGCGCGTTCCTGTCGGCCTTCTTCACCCTGGTGGGCACGCACGGCCTGCACGTGGCCTCGGGCCTGTTGTGGATGGCAGTGCTGGTGATCCAGATCTCCAAGAACGGCCTGACCCCGCGCAACAGCACGCGTCTGGCCTGCCTGAGCCTGTTCTGGCATTTCCTGGACATCATCTGGATCGGTGTGTTCACCGTCGTCTACCTGCTGGGAGCGCTGTAATGGCCAATCACCACGCGCATGAAACCGCTGCCGACGCACATGCCGGCGGCCTGAAGTCCTACCTGATCGGCTTTGTGATGGCCGTGATCCTCACCGTCATCCCGTTTGCGATGGTGATGAGCGGAGCGTTCTCCAAGGGTGTCACCGTCATCGTGATCTCGCTGATGGCCGCGGTGCAGATGCTGGTGCACATGGTGTACTTCCTGCACATGGACCGCTCGCCCGAGCAACGTTCCAACTTGCAGGTGGGCCTGTTCTCGTTGCTGATCATCGGCATCGTGATCGTGGGTTCGCTGTGGGTGCTGCACAACATGAACGTCAACATGATGCATTGAGACGGCATGGCGCCCGATCCGGGCACGCCGGATCGACGCATACCGGACAGAACGAAGCCGCCAGGTCACTGGCGGCTTTTTTTTTGGCGTGCGAATCGGTGCGCAGCATGACCTATGGCATACGGGGGAAGCGCAGGCAGGCGCTTAGCATCGTGGGCTTGCCTGTTCCAGGTCCCTGCGGAGTTGCGATGAAGATCCCCACCTTGTTGTCCGTGTCGTTGCTGGCGGCACTGTCGTTGCCTGCGGCCGCACAAACTGCCGCGCCGCAGGACGTGCCGTTCGACGGAACCTTGAAGATCGACGTCGATGCCACCGATCTGGCCCACCGCATCTTCAAGGTCAAAACCACCATGCCGGCCAAGCCCGGCCCGATGACGCTGCTGTATCCGCAGTGGATTCCCGGCAATCACTCGCCGACCGGGCCGATCGACAAGCTGGCCGGTCTGGTGATCAAGGTCGATGGCAAGGTGGTGCCGTGGAAGCGCGACCAGTTCGATGTGTACGCCTTCACCGTGGACGTGCCGCAGGGTGCCACCGAGCTGACGGCCGAGTTCAAGTTCCTCTCGCCGCAGGCCCCCAACCAGGGCCGGGTGATGATGACCCCGGAGATGCTCAACCTGCAGTGGAACACCACCGCGCTGTATCCGGCCGGCGTGTTCGCACGCAACATCAAGGCCCAGGCCAGTGTCACCTTGCCAGCCGGCTGGAGCTATGCCACGGCACTGGAAACCGACCGCCGCGTTGGCGACACGGTGACCTTCAAGCCGATCGATTTCGACGACCTGGTCGACTCGCCGATGTTCGCCGGCAAGTACTACAAGCGCGTGGAGCTGAGTGTCGGCAAGCAGCCGGTCTACCTCAACGTGTTCGCCGACGAAGCCAAGTCGCTGGACGCCAAGCCCGAGCAGATCAAGGCGCATGCGTCACTGGTGCAGCAGATGGACAAGCTCTACGGCGCGCGCCATTTCGATCACTACGAATTCCTGCTGGCGCTGACCAAAAAGCTGGGTGGCATCGGCCTGGAGCATCACCGCTCCAGCGAAAACAGCGGCGTGCCGACGTACTTCACCGAGTGGGACAAGAGCTGGACCGGGCGCGACCTGCTCGCGCATGAGTTCAACCATTCCTGGAACGGCAAGTACCGTCGCGGTGCCGACCTGGCCACGCCGAACTTCAATGTGCCGATGGGCGACAGCCTGCTGTGGCTGTACGAGGGCCAGACCCAGTTCTGGGGCGAGGTGATGGCCGCGCGTTCGGGCCTGTGGACGCAGGACCAGGCGCGCGAGATGCTGGCCGGCGTGGCGGCGAGCTATGAGCGCGGGCGCCCCGGCATGGCCTGGCGCACCGTGCAGGACACCACCAACGACCCGACCATGTCGATGCGCCGGCCAAAGGCGTACCGCAGCTATCAGATGAGCGAGGACTACTATTCCGGCGGCCAGATGATGTGGCTGGAAGTGGACAGCAAGCTGCGCGCGTTGACCAATAACAAGCGCTCCATCGACGATTTCGGCAAGGCGTTCTTCGGCATGAAGAACGGCGACTGGGACGTCAACCCGTACACCTTCGATGACATCGTCGCCACGCTCAACGGCATTGCCGCCTACGACTGGGCCAGCCTGTTGCGCAGCCGCATGGACGGGCATGGCTCGTTGAACGGGGGCATCGAGGCCAATGGCTGGAAGCTGGTCTACAACGACGAGCCCAATCTGGCCACCAAGGCCGACGAGAGCGACGACAAGGATGCCAACCTGGCCTATTCGCTTGGCGTGTCCTTGAAAGCCTCTGGCGAGATCGGTGATGTGCTGTGGGACGGTCCGGCCTTCAATGCCGGCCTGATCGCCGGCAACACCATCGTGGCGGTCAACGGCCGCGCCTTCAGCAGCGAGGTGATCAAGGACGCGATCAAGGCGGCCAAGGGCACCACCGCGCCGATCGAACTGCTGGTCAAGCGCCTGGATCGCTACGACACCGTGCGCATCGATTACCACGGCGGCCTGCTGTATCCGCATCTGGAGCGTATCCCCGGCAAGCCGGACCGCCTGAGCGAGTTGTACAAGCCGCGCTGAGCGGCGCTTGCCCGCCAGCAGCCGTTCGAGCGAGCAGTGGCAAAACCTAGCGCTGCATGACCGATTGCGATCGATCATGCAGCGCCAGACGCTGTTTTTCGTCGGTAGCGATGCCGGTGCCGGCCGATCGAAAGACAGCGCGCCAGCCAAGTGCTCGGCGGCATCGATGTGTCCAAATGAAAACGCAGCAGCGGAAATGGATGGTTGCATCCAATCCAGTGGAGCCGTCAGCCTGGACGATTCCCGATTCCCGATTCCCGATTCCCGAGCCAGCGTCGCGCATCCTGAGACCAACGCCGACTATCCTGTCGCTCCAGAAGCGATGGGTTAACTGACGATGGCGAAGGCGAAAACGGCCTATGTCTGCGGCGAGTGCGGCGCCGAGTACACCAAGTGGCAAGGGCAATGCACCGAGTGCGGGGTGTGGAACACGCTCAGCGAGATCGTGCTCGAAAGCGCCACGCCTGGCGGCAAGGCCTCGCCTGCGGCATCGCGGCGTAGCGGCTGGGCCGGCAAGGCCGAGGCGCCCAAGATCACCGCGCTCAAGGACGTGCAGCAGTCCGAGCAGGCGCGCGTGTCCACCGGGATCGGCGAGTTCGATCGGGTGCTGGGCGGCGGCCTGGTCGAGGGCGCGGTGGTGTTGATCGGTGGCGATCCGGGCATCGGCAAGTCGACATTGTTGCTGCAGGCGCTGGCGAGCATGGCCAGCACGCTGCCGGTGCTGTACGTGACCGGCGAAGAATCGCTGGCGCAGGTGGCCGGGCGCGCGGTGCGGCTGGATCTGCCGTTGGAAGGCTTGAATGCGCTGGCCGAAACCGGCATCGAAAACATCCTGCAGCATGCCAGCGTGGCGCGGCCGAAGTTGATCGTGGCCGACTCGGTCCAGACGCTGTGGACCGAGTCGCTGACCGCGGCGCCGGGCTCGGTCAGCCAGGTGCGCGAGAGCGCAGCGCGGCTGGTGCGCTATGCCAAGGAGACCGGCACCGCGGTGTTCCTGGTCGGCCATGTGACCAAGGAAGGCGGCATTGCCGGCCCGCGCGTGCTGGAACATATGGTCGATGCGGTGCTGTACTTCGAAGGCGAGAGCGGTAGCCGGTTTCGCCTGTTGCGCGCGTTCAAGAACCGCTTCGGTGCGGTCAACGAGCTGGGCGTGTTCGCGATGGGCGAGAAAGGCCTCAAGGAAGTCTCCAACCCGTCAGCGATCTTCCTGTCCGGCGGCAGCACCCAGCAGCCGGGCAGTTGCGTGATGGTCACCCGCGAAGGCACCCGGCCGCTGATGGTGGAGGTGCAGGCACTGGTGGACGCCTCGCCGCTGTCCAATCCGCGGCGCGTGGCGGTGGGGCTGGAGCAGAACCGGTTGGCGATGCTGCTGGCGGTGCTGCATCGCCATGGCGGCATCGTGGTGGGCGACCAGGACGTGTTCGTCAACGTGGTCGGCGGCATCCGCGTGCAGGAAACCGCCGCCGATCTGCCGGTGCTGCTGGCGGTGCTGTCCTCGCTGCGCGACCGGCCACTGTCCGAGAAGACCATTGCCTTTGGCGAAGTGGGGTTGTCCGGCGAGATCCGGCCGGTGCCCAATGGCGAGGATCGTCTGAAAGAGGCCGCCACCCATGGCTTCAAGCGCGCGATCGTGCCCAAGGCCAACGCGCCCAAGGTCGCCAGCATCAAGGGCATGGAGATCGTCGCGGTGGAGCGGCTGAGCCAGGCACTGGAAGCGGCGGCCGAGTGATGCCGGCGTGGGATGGGAGCGACTGTCTGCACAGGGCATCGCGCTGCAGGCGATGAGCTGATCTCTCCCCTGCGCAGGGCGCCACCCAGCGCAGCGCCACGCCGGAATTACATGAGTGAAGTTTTGGGCTGGCCGCCGCCAGCTCCGGCGACCGTCGGTCGGCCAGCAGGGCGCGGTATGCCGCCTGCCGGTAAGAAACCGTTTTCAGCAGAGGGCGGCTATGGCAACATGCGCGGCCCGTTGCACGGTGCACCGGATCACACATAGCGCCCACTGCGCGTCACCAGGAGAAAACACGATGGAATGGATGTTGCTGCCACTCAAGCGCTATGCCGACTTCAATGGCCGCTCGCGCCGCAAGGAATATTGGATGTTCATGCTGCTGCAGGCGATCGTCCTGCTTGTACTGGGCGGCCTTTTCGGTATCGCGGCTGCACTGATGGGCGGTGAGAATGGTCCTGGTGCACTGGCATGGCTGGTCGCTGCCGTCATGGGCATCGTCGTGCTGGCACTGATCGTGCCGAGCATTGCAGTGACCGTGCGTCGCTTGCACGACCAGGGCAAGTCCGGCTGGTTCTATCTGATCAGCCTGGTGCCTTACGTCGGCGGGTTCATCGTGCTGGTCTTCATGTGCCTGGAAGGTACGCCCGGCCCGAACGAGTACGGCGAGAATCCCAAACAGTAACCGGCTGCAAGGCCTGATCGAACAATGGCGCGGGGAATCCTCCGCGCCATTGTCGTTTTTGGAGAGAGCCGGCCGGCGGAGACTGCCAACAACATGCGCGTGTTCGCGTGCGGCATTCAGCTCGATTGGGCACTTTAATTGCCCGCAAAAACGTATCAGTCTCGCCTGGTTGTAGAAAACATTAGACCCGCAGTACGCCACGGTCTGTTCGTGTGTTCAATACATTATTGAATTATTGAGCGGATACGTTTTTCCACTCGACCTGGGAGCTGGCGAACGCCTCTTCCAGCAAATGCCTGAGCAGATCAACGCATGGCACCGGACAACTCACTGCACTGCAGGTGCCGATGGCAGGCAGCAAGCGCGGGTCGTTGCCGATCGCCGCGCTGCCGCTCTTGCAAGGCCGCATTGGTCAACAGGCTGCCGCATGATGGGCGGTGCTGGGGCTGACCGTCTTGCCGGGCGCGTTCTTGTCGGGCGTAGCCAGTTCCAGCTTGTAACCATGCGAATACACGGTTCTGATGCGCACCACGCCGCTGTGATTGCATAGCTGCAGCTTCTTGCGCAGCTTGTAGATGTGCTGCTCCATCGTGCGATCGGTGAACTCGGTGTGGCTGCCCCACACCGCCTTGGCCAACTGGCAGCGGCGGAAACATACGCCGGGGCTGGAAAACAACAGCCACGCGATCGAGAACTCGCGTGCGGTCAGCACGATCGGCTTGCCGTGCAGATACACGGTATTTTCGTCGCGGATCAATTGGTAGGGACCAACACTCAGCTGCTGGCTCTCGGGGCATGCTTCGGCCACCGGCGAAAGCGCCAATGCCGCGCGCACATGCAGTTCGTGGGAGTTGAACGGCAGGGCGAGCACATCGTGTGCGCCTGCGCGGTACCAGGCCAGAATGTCGTGGGCACAGTCGAAACGCCCCAGCACGATCAGCGGCGTGGGATGGCCGCTATGGCAGCGTTGCCAGGCCAGCAGCGAGCTGTCGTCCGACGCGACGCAGGTCGCGTCGAAGATCAGCAGCTCGCAAGGGGAATGCCGCAGCGAGCGCAGAAGTTCGAGTTCGTCGGAAAACACCGCAAAACTCGGGGCGAGCGGTGCGAGGCTCGCATTGACCTGCGATGCCAGACGCGCGTCCTGCGTCAACAGGAAAGCCGATCCTTGCTTGCCGGGAGGGTTGCCGTGCATCAGCCGGCCTTCCCATGTCTGCACACGTACCAGTCGTACGTCGGATGCCTGTTGCGGACAGCAGGCGCCAATACAAAACCCACATGTATAGATAAGTGCATCGCCATCGCCTTCGGCTCCCAGGGGATCCGGCCTGAGGCCGGACGAATGATATGTACCATTGCGGAGGCAGAAAGTTTCACTGCTGCGTACTTTTCTTCGGCTTTGAGTAGGCCGGCTTTAACGTACGCTCATTTAGGCGCAACGCAGCTCTTACGTAGAGGGCATGCGTGGTCGGTGACTAACAAAATTCCGACATTGAGCAACGCGCTGGCCGGTCGATCCGGCGAAGCAACACGCATGATCGCTGATTCATTCGCTTGCGTGCCCAGGTCTATACCACGGTATTGCGATTTGCACATGATTGAAGCGCGCGTGGAATATCTGGGCCATCCGTCGATGCAACGGAACGCGGTAGCGGTGGTTTGAAGTGCATCTTTCATTTACTGAACTACCTTGCACGCAGCCATCGTCGCGTCATGCCAGGACAATGGTCAAGCTGCTCAGAGACTGGGTGTTTGAGCAGGCCCGCGATTCCTTTTTTGGCTGCAGCCTTGTCTTCAATACGGCTTCGCATGGCATGCAATGTCCTATGCAGGCCGCCGACGGCGGTATGCAAAAAGTGCCCTTTATCTGCACGTCGCATAACTGGCTTGCAGGAAGACAGAGTGAGAATTTTTGATTTTCTTAGTGCCTTCGAGTGAGAGATTCCATTGGATCCGCTGCATACAATCGTTTGCGCCAGCCAGACCGGCGCATTGTTGTTTTTGCTCATCCCCCTATGAGAGAGCCCGGCATGATCCTTTCAACCTACTTCGCGGCAATCTCTGCGTTGTCGTACGCAGACCGTCTTCCTATCTATACAAGCAGGATGCTGGTTGGTGCCTGGCCGCAAGGTCTGCAACATCTTCAACAACGCCGTGACGGCCAGGCTGCCCCGGATGGCGCCGACGATGAAGTCAGCCTGCTCGGTGCCAGCGGCGACGCGCTGTTGATCCTCGAATACCAGGAGGAGGCCGAAGATGCCTACCGCCACGCCTTGAAGGCGATGCGTGGGCATCAGCGCCAACTGCGGCTGCTGTCCTGCCGCAACACTGCCTGGTTGATGCTGAGCCAGCGTCGCCTGAGCGCTGCATTGAATTGCTTCGCACAGCTGGCGATGGACCGCGAGACGCCGCCCTGCCTGTGCGGGGAGAGCCTGCTGGGCAAGGCGCTGACCCACTTCCATCTGGGCCAGAGCACGCTGGCACTGCAGACGCTGGAACGTGCCAACGAAGCGCTGGCGGAACTGGACACCGGCGCAACCGAGTGGCTGCGCATCGCCAACGCGCTGCGTCTGGACATGATTGCGCAGCTGCGCATCCGGCGTGCCGACCGGATGAGCGATCACGTGTTCTGGCAGGCCACGCTGCGCCAGGAGGATGCGGCGCACGCGTTCGAGCCCAACGAGCTGCGCGCCTGCATCGCCGACCTGGCCGAGAGCATGCCGGTGCTCGCCCAGCGCATGCGCCACGTGCGCAATCTGTTGCGCATTGCCGGTGGCGATACCTTCGGTTTCGATGCGCAGATCGATGCGCTGCCGGCCGCCGCCGCCGGTTGCCCGCCATGCGCCCGGCAGGATGCGCAGGTGGAGCTTGCGCTTGCCGCATTGGCGGTGGGGCGCGCGGATCTGGCAGAGCGCGCCCTGGCCGGTGCCGGCCGGCACCACGCGCCGCGCTGGAATCTGGAGTTCGAGTATTGCCAGGCCAAGATCAGCCAGGCGCTGGGCAAGACCGAGCAGGCGCTGTTGCTGTACAACCGCTACGCGTTGGGCGCGGTGCAGTGCCTGCGCAGCGAGGTGCAGGCGCCGCGGCTGCTGGAAAGTGGCACGCCGGCACATGTCAGCGACGACATCTCCGCGCGGCTGCCGGCCAAGTATCGGCGCGCCTACGCCTACATGATCACCAATGCGCACCGCTCGGATCTGTCGATCAACGAGGTGGCCGCGCAGATCGGCGTGACCGGGCGCGCCTTGCAGCAGGCGTTCAAGTCCGCCACCGGGCTGTCGCCGACCCAGGTGCTGCGGCGTTACCGCATGCAGAGCATTCGCGACGAACTCCTGGCCGAAGGCGGCTGCGGCAGCGTGCTGCAGGCGGCGAGCCGCTGGGGCGTGGGCAGCCGCTCGGCCTTGGCCAAGGGCTATCGCCAGCATTTCAATGAGGCACCGATGGAAACCTTGCAGCGCTAAGCCGTTGCGCGCCACGGCCATGCGTCAACGCAGGCCGTGGCGCGTCGTTTCCGCGAGGTGTGCTGCGGTGGCGGCCGCGCGCCTGCCACGGGCTGAAAGCTCATAGTGTGACGCGCGTGCGTGTGGCGCGGCTTGCGGCTATCCTGTGCGGCTCGCACTGCCACCCAGGAAGGCGCGTCCGAGGATGGGCGTGGCCGCCAAGGAAACGACGAACGATCATGCAAGATCACACCTCCGAGGCGACGGACGCCTCCCAGATCCGCCGCGCAGGCGTCGATCTCAACGGATTGATGTCCGTTCTCAGCAAGCATCTGTATTCCACGCCGGTGGTCGCGCTGCGCGAGCTGGTGCAGAACGCGCACGACTCGATCCTGCGTCGCCGTCTGGAACAGCCCGACTGGCAAGGCGAATCGCGCATCGAGGTGCATGCCGACGCTGGCCAGGGCGTCGTGCGCATCATCGATACCGGTGCCGGGCTGACCCAGCAGGAAATCCACGATTATCTGGCCACGGTCGGCGTGGGGTATACGCGTGGCTTGCGTCAGGGCGGACATGAGGACAGCGGCCTGATCGGCATGTTCGGGCTGGGCTTCTTGTCGGCCTTCGTGCTGGTGCGCCGCGTCACCGTGCGCACCACCTCCTATCAGACCCCCACGCTTGGGCATTGCTACATCTCCAGCAATGCCGAGCAATACACGGTCAGCCCGATTCCGGCACGCGCGCAGGTCGGTACCGAAGTGGTGCTGGAACTGCATGACGACTATCTGTCGCTGGCCCAGGAAGCACGGCTGCGCGAGATCCTGTCGCGCTATTGCGCGCTGTTGCGCGAGCCGATCTGGATCGGTGGCGATACCCAGGCGATCAATCCCGAGCCGCCGCCGTGGCGCATGCACGATGCGGTGCCGTTGCATCCGGTGCAGGCCTGGCGGCGTCAACGCGAGTTTGCCGCGCGTTTCGAGCGCAATTTCGAGCCCTTGTGCTGCATGCCGGTGCGTGCGGAGGAGGGCAGCGATGCGGTGGGCCTGCTGTGGGTGCAGGACGGGGCCACCTACGGCACCAGCGACAACCGCAACCTGTCGGTGTTTCTGCGCGGCATGCTGCTGGACGACAATGCGCGCGAACTGCTGCCGCCCTGGGCGGGCTTCATCGGCGGCGTGATCGAGTCCAATCGCTTGACGCCCACCGCCAGCCGCGAAGATCTGCAGCGCGATGCCACCTACACGGCCGTGCAGCATGCATTGTCCGAAGCCCTGGTTCAGGGCCTGGCAGATGTGGCGCGTCAGCAGCCGGAAGCCTGGCGGCGCATCCTGCTGCGTCACAACGAGGCATTGCTGGGCGCGGCGCTGTGCGACGAGCGCTTGTTCGAGTTGCTGATGGAACACGTGCGGGTGCCGACCTCGCAGGGCGAGCTGCCGGCGCAGCAGTTGCCGGCGCGTGGCGCGGTGCATGTGATCCTGGATAGCGACAGCGGTTTCGAAGAAATGCTGTTCCGCGCGATGGGCGTGCCGGTGGCCTACGGAAACCGCTATGCGGTGGTGCCGTTCCTGCGCCGCTGGGCGCAGGCCAAGGGCGTGCGCCTGGTCGAGCTGGGCACCGAGCAGGGCAACCGGCAGTTGTTCGAGCTGGATACACTGCCGGCCGACGAACTGGCCTGGCTGGAACAGCACCTGGGCGATGGCGAAGCGCTGGTGCCGGCACGTTTCAGCCCCGAGGCACTGCCGCTGGTGGTGGTGCCCGACCGCGAGGCCGAACTCAAACGCCGGCTGGAGCAGGACGAAAACGACAAGCGCGTGTCCACCGCTGCGCTGCGGCTGGCCCGGCAGTTCACGGCGGGGATCCAGGCGCGGCAGACCCAGCGGCTGTATCTGAATCTCGATAACCCCGCATTGCAGGCGCTGCTGGCGGCGCAGCGCGCCGGCAATCCGCAGGCGGCGGTGGCCGCGCGGCTGCTGCGCTCACTGAAGGTGATCGTGTCGGCGCAGGGGCGCACCCAGCCGCAGCCCGGTGCCAATGCATCGGGCGGATCGGATTTGAACCAGGCCTTCGGCGCTCTTGCCGAGGCCGTGACACAACTGCTGGCGCGCTGAGCGCCGCATCGAAGGAGCGACACGATGGAAATCTGGAACTGGGTAGAGAAGCTGCAGGACGATCTGGGCGAGGCCGGGCAGCCGCAGAATGCGCAGCTGCTGACGCGCCTGACCGACCATATCTGCGACCTGCAGATCGAACGCGCCGAAGCGCTGTTGCCCGAGGCGCGTGCGCTGGGCAAGACGCTGGCCAATCCGTGGCTGGAGGTGTTCGTCGGGCATTGGGAAATGCGCAATCGTGTCGGCAATCTCTGCGAAGGCGAGCGTGCGCTGAGCGATGCGGTGACGCTCTTCGAACGCGCGCATCGCGCCGATGCGGTGGAGTGCCCGCAGTCGGTGTGCGTGACCCAGGACCTGGCCGCGTGCTACGCCAATATCGATGGTCCGGGCTGGGTGGAAGAGCGCATCGAGGTGTGCGAGGAAACGCTGGGCCGCATCGATCCGAGCTGGTCGTGCTACCAGTGCCTGAGCTGCGAAAAAGCCGACGCCTTGCTCGACGATGGACGCGGCGAGGCGGCACTGAGTTATCTGGAAGCGCAGTCGCAGACCATTGTTGCGCATGGCGGGCAGATCTACGACGGTGTGCCGGACATGCGCATCTCGATCCTGCTCTCGCTGGGCCGCGCGCAGGACGCGCTGGCACTGATCGAGCAGCGCGAGCGCGAAGCTGCGCGCGAAGGGGTGGAGTGGGCCAATTGCAGTCAGCCGCGGCGCTTGCAGAAAGCCCGTGCATTGGCAATGTTGAATCGCGACGATGAAGCACTGGAAGCCTTTCTGCCGTGGCGCGAGGTCGCGCCACGCTATCGCCTGCACTGGTTGCGTGCGGTGGTGGTGCTGGTATCGCGCCAGCCTGAGCGCAACACCTGGGATCTGGGCAGCCGCCTGCAGGTGATGCTGGATCATTACGCGCAGGTCGGGGCGCATCGCATCCTGATCGACGCGGCCGAGCTGGCGATCGAGCTGGCGTTGCAGCGTGGCGCGGTGTGGACTGCGCGCCGGCACCTGGCGCTTGCGCGCACGCATGTGCCCAAATTGCGCCAGGACCGTGGCGCCACCCAACTGCTGGACGGCCTGGCTGCGCGCATCGAGACCGCACCGGCGGGCGAGCCGGCGCCGGTGCCGGCTGAGCAGTTGCTGGAATGGCTGGATGCGCAGGCCGAAGACGTGGCGCGTAACCCCGAGCGCGAAGCGCAGTGGTTGCTGCAGGCGGTGGCCGAGCGCCCCGACGATGCCGAGTTGGTGGACACCACGGCGTCGGCATTGAGCGCGTGTGCGGCCGACGATGAGGCGATCGCGCTGCTGTGGGCATTCGTGCAGCGGCATGCCGACCGCGAAACCAGCCCGACCTTCCGGCTGATGAATCTGTTGCTGGGCCGCGGCGACGAAGCCGGCATGCGTCGGCTGGCGCAGCTGTATCGTCCGCTGGTGCCGGTGGCGGCGCTGTGGTGCGAGGCGCAGCTGGCCCAGCGACTGGCCGACTGGCCGGCGCTGGAGCAGGCCTGCACCGCGTTGCTGGAGCTATCGCCCGGCTCGCATGGTGTGCGTGGCTTGCTGGGGCGCATGTATCTCAACACCGGCCGCTTCGCCGAAGCCACCGAAGTGTATCGACAGCTGACCGAGTTGATGGAAGAACCGCGCTCCGCGCATTGGGATCACATGACTGCGGCCAGCGCGGCGCAGCAGTGGGACGCGGTGCGCACCTCGGCGCTGGCGCTCGGCATGGAGCTGAGCAGCACCAGTGGCGTGGTCGAAGAAACCTGGGGTTGGGTGATCGTGCGCTGCGTGGATGACGGCGAGGCAGCCGAGTACTACGCGCGGCGCACCGGCCCGGTCACCGCGCGTATCGTCGAAAATGCACCGGCGCATCGGCGCCAGCATGTCGGCGACTGGGTGGTGTTCGATGCGGAGTTGCTGTATCCGCCGCCGGAGGACGAGGCCGAGCGCGAGCGTTTCGTGCCGACCTATGCACAGGTGCATGTGCTGGAGGCGGGCGGTTACGGCAGCAGCTGGCTGGTGGATGGTGTGCATCCCGGCGAGCAGGCGATCGACGCCTTGCGGCAGGACATCGAAGCGCGTGGATGGAAACTGTGGCTGCACAGCCGCGACGACTATCGCGTGATCGATCCGGCGCACGCGGACGCATTCGACCCGGAAGATACGAGCACGGGTCTGCCGGGCGTGCTGTTCACCGTGGCGCTGCCGGAAGCGGCAGCACCGCTGGAACTGCATCGCGTCCTACTGGCCACAACCGCGCAGTGGGCGCATCCGATGTGCTGGCTGCGCCTGGCCGAGGCCTGCGATCAGGATCCGCGCCCGCATCTGGAGGCGGTGGAGCGCTACGGGCTGTAGGGCGGCGATCAAGCTCGTCGTGCTGGCGCGGCGCTGATGTGGTCGCCGATGGAGTGGGGATGGGGCATTCGGGATTGGCATGCGTGGTTTGCATGCCAACTGCCATGTCGCCAGCGATGGTGACATTCCGAAGCACCTGCAGACCAGCAGGCCCTCCGCATTTCTTTCCGCAACCGCCAGCAACTGGTGGTGCTTGCGCGCGTGCCGGCGTGGGACCTTGAGCGGCATGGATGCCGCGCCAGAGCCTACAAGGACGTACTTGCGGCGTGTCCCACGCTGGTACGCGTGCAAGCGCCCGCCGTAGACCGAAGCTTCTACGTAGCACCGGCAGATCTCATGCGCAGGGTTGGTCGGTGTGCG
>NZ_JAJGQM010000035.1 GCF_020784175.1 Xanthomonas campestris pv. asclepiadis | reverse complement strand
TTCCAGAACGGTCAGAACCCCCTCCAACAACACAGTTGCTACATGGACGTACTTGCGGCGTGTCCTGCGATGGTGGGAGGGCAAGGGCCCTGCAGCAAACCCACAGCGGCGAGGACACCGCACCTGCAAACCTGGTCGTGCGCTGATGGGAACCACCAAACTAGCCGCGCCTACCTGGGGGTAGGTATCGTCGTTTTATCAGCTGCTCTCAACCCATGCCGCCATTGATGCCGATGACCTGGCCGTTGATATAGCCAGCTGACTCCGAACACAGGAACGCAACCAAGGCGGCGACTTCGTCGGGCTTGCCGACGCGACCGGCCGGCACCAGTTGCTTGATCACTTCCGGCGCGAAGCTTTCGCCGACCATCTCGCTTTCGATCACGCCCGGCGCGACCACGTTGACCGCAATGCCGCGGCTGGCCATCTCGCGTGACAGCGATTTGCTGGCGCCGTGCAAGGCGGCCTTGGCCGCGGCGTAGTTGGTCTGCCCGCGATTGCCCAGCACTGCCGCCACCGACGACACGCTGACGATACGGCCCCAGCGCGTACGCGCCATCGGCAGCAGCAACGGCTGGGTGACGTTGAAGAACCCGTGCAGCGACACGTCGATGACCCGATGCCACTGTTCGGCGTTCATGCCGGCCATCGGCGCATCGTCGTGGATGCCGGCATTGTTGACCACGATCTGGATCGGGCCAACCTCCAGCAGGCTTGCCAGCGCCGCTGCACTGGCCTGCGCATCGGCCACATCGAACGCCACCGCCTGGGCACTGCCGCCATCGGCCACGATCGCTGCGACCACCTCGTCGGCGCGGGCGAGATTGCGATTGGCGTGCACGATCACATGGCGACCCTGCGCCGCCAGGTGACGGCTGATCGCACCACCGAGATCGCCGCTGCCGCCGGTGACCAGCGCGCGGCGCTGTGGAATGGATGTGCTCATGGACGCCTCGATGGAAGCCGCAGAAATGACGGCGGAAAGAACCTCATCCTAACGACTGGCAGCAAGCGCAGGAATAGATCGCCCGCATTGATCGCCCACATTCGCTAGGAGCGCGCTTGTGCGCGATGCGGCGTTAGCGGTAACGCTTCATCGCGCGCAAGCGCGCTCCTACAGGGCCCGCCCAGCGACCAGCATCACCGTGGCGCGGCCTTCGGCGAGCAACTGCCCCTGGTGGGTCAGGCGAAAGCTGTATTGCTGGCTGTCGTCGGCCTGCATCAATACCACTGCTTCGCATTCGATCGCAGCAGGAAGGTCGTCCAGATAGGCCAGATGCAACTCCACGCCTCGCAGGGCGACCAGCATGCCCAGGCGCGCTGGCTGGCTGGGATCATGCCCCAACAAACCGCCATGCACCGCCATTGCCTGCGCGCCGTATTCGCACAGGTGCAGCGCGCGCAGGCGGCCATCGGCGCGCAACGGATGCGTGTCGCTGCGATGCGCGTGACTGCGCAGCACGATGCGCTGCGCATCCCAGTCGACCACCTCTTCCCACAGGCACATGCTGCCCTGGTGCGGAATCAAGGCAGCAATCGCGTCACGTCCCTGCATGTTCACCTCCACTTCTTGCACGCTCCAGCGCCGGCTCGCACGACACCAGCAAGGCCAGGATGAAATTGAACAACACCCCCAGCGCCACCGTGCTGCCGATCGCCCGCAGCACCGGGATACTGGACGCAGCCAACAACGCGAACACCAGCAAGGTCATCAGGCTGCACACGATCAAGGCATGCAGCGTGCGCAGCTGGTCGGCGTGATCGTCGCCGGCATGGTCGAAGAACAATGCGTAATCCAGGCCCAGGCCTGCCGCCAGGATCAGCGCGATCAGATGGAACAAGTTGAGCTCCACCCCCATGCCGCGCAGGATCGCCAGGATCAGCACCGTGGTCAGCGCCATCGGCAGCAACACGCGCACGATCCGGCGCGGGGCGCGCAACGCGATCGCCACCGTCGCCGCCAGCAGCAGCGCGGCCAGCCCCAGCGCGCCGAGCACACGCCCGCGGTACGCGGCGACCAGGGATTCGGAGGCGTCCTTGAGATCCAGCAATTGCGCGCCGCTACCTTGCACGGCGGCGGCCACCACCGACGGATCGCGCAGGCCGGTCAAGGACACCAGCGCGGTGCTGCGATCGCCGCGCCCCAGCAGCAGCCCACCGACCGACGTTGCCAGCGGCGAGCCGGCCAGGTCCTTCGGCAACACCGGCGCGGCGCGCTTGGCAACATCCAGGTCCTGCAGGAACGGCGCGAACGCATCGCTGCGGAACGGCGTGGCGGCCACCGCGCGCTCGGTCAGCACGCGGGCCTGCGCGGCATCCGGCAACGCGGCCTGGCGCGCACGCTGGGTCTTGGCGCTGGGCAGGTAGCGTGCGGCCATGTCGTAACCGGTCAATGCGCCGTCGCGCACCAGCGCGTCCAGGCGCGGGCGCAACTGCTCGCTGGCCTGCAGCGCCGCCTCATCAGAGGCTGCGGGCAATGCAAGCACGTAGCGCACGTCGGGAGCGCCCAGTTCCTGGCGCAGATGCGTGTCCTGCGCCAACGCCTTGGGCGGCACCGGGGTCAGTTTCGACAGATCGTTCTGCCAGAATTGCCCCGGTGCAAACGCGATCACCGCGATGCCGATCAGCGCAATCACCGCCAGACTGATGCGCGGCCGTGGCAGGCGCGCGATGCCGCGCCATAGCGCGGCGAGGATGCGCGAATCGGCGTAGTCGCGCGGCGCTGGGTCGATCAACGCCGGCAACAGCCAACGGGTGGTGATCGCGGCGGTCGCCAGCCCGGCGATGGTGAACACCGCCAGCTGCCGCAAGCCGTCCACACCGGAAAACAGGAAGGTCACATAGGCAATGCAGGTCGACACCACGCCGGTGGCCAGCGTCGGCCACAGATGGCGCGCGTTGGCGCGCGGATCCAGGCCGGGATGCTGATGGCTGAACAGGTGGATCGGGTAATCCTGCACCACGCCGATCAGGGTGAAGCCGAATGCCACGGTGATGCCGTGCACGCCATCGAACAGCAGCGCCACTGCAGCCAGACCGGCCAGGCCGGCACTGGCCAATGGCAGCACGCCGAGCACCGGAATCTTCCAGCTGCGGTAGGCGACCAGCAGCAACAGTACCAGCCCGACCGTATCCAGCGTGCCGATCCATTGCGCCTCGCCCTGCGTGCGCGCGGTGATTTCCACTGCAAAGGCGCCGGGGCCGGTCAGGACGAGCTGCGTCGAGGTGCCCTGGCTGACCTTGGCAAACGCCGCCTGCACCGCGTCATAGGCCAGCTGCTGACCGGTAGGATCGAAGCCGGCTGCGCGCGTCTGCACGATCAGCAGGGCCGAGGTGCCGGCACGGTCGAACCACACCGCGTTGCGCGTCTGCGGCGCCGCTGCCGGCTGCAGGGTTTCGGCCAGATGCAGCACTTCCAGCGTGGGGTCGCGCGGCAACAACGGCTCCACCATCGCGGCCGCAGGCGAGCCCAGATCCTGCACGCGCGACTGCAACGCCGCCTGCAGGGTGTGCGCATCCAGCGGCGCGGTGTCGAAGCTGTCGCTGAGCAGATAGCGATACGGCAGCAGGCGCTCGGGGATCGCATCCAGGCCCGCATTGCCACCATTGCCAACCAGCTCGAACAGCTCCGGCTGTGCGGCCAGGGCCTGCTGCAATGCCTGCGACTGCACAGCCAGCGTGGCCGGGTCGCTGTTGGACAGCGCCATCAGCAACAGGCGCGAGCCGGGACCTTCGCCCAGTTCCTCGATCAGCAGTTTCTGCGCCGGCGTGCGCGGGGCGGGCATGAACTTGCGCAGGTCGCCGGTGACCCTGAGCGTCTCGCTCAACCAGAACCCGGCCACGGCCAGCAACGCCAGCCACAGCAGCGCCAGGCCGATACGGCGGTTTGCGGTCAATTTAAACGCCATGCGCAAGCCTCGTTGTGCCAGCGCACCATCCACCGGCCGTGTGCGCGGCATCTTGCGGCAGCGTCACGCGTGTCTGGGGGGACGCGAGCAGTAGGTTGTGGCTGACGACGGCCGGCGACACCAGCCTACGCGTGGTCACGCGCCCGGGCCGTGGCAGAGCGTGGTCAAGGCCGCCGCGTCGTTGACTGCCGCGGCGTCACGTGCGGCTCCGGCCAGCAGGGTGCGCTGCACATCGCCTTTCACCGGCAGGCTTTCGATGCAACGCAGTTCGTCGTTGCGACCGTACAGCCGCAACTCGCGGACCTGCCTGGCGACAGCGGCGTCCTTGGGCTGCAGGGTCAATGCCCAGGATTGCAGCTGGCCCTGCCCGCTGATGCGGTATTGCTGCTCCAGCAGCGCGCGGTCACCGGCCAGCAATGCGCCGAAGCCGGACTTCAAGCCGGCCAGCTCGGGCACCCGGCTCAGCGAAAAACGCCGCGGCGCCTTGCCGTCGCGTTCCAGCACGCCTTCGTCGCCTTGCAACGTGGTGGTCTCGCGATACGGTGCGCTGACCTCGCGCACCAGCGTCTGTGCGTCCGGACGCCGGTAGTGGCCCTGCACCCGCAGCGGCGTCTTCAGCAGGGCCGAGCCACGCAGTTCGACGAACTCGGTACTGACCGGTGCGGGGCGTGCCAGGCGCTGCAGCACCTGGCCGACGTCCAGCGTCTCAGGCGGTGCGGCGCATAGCGGTGCGGCGCTGAACAGCAGTATCAGCATCCACGGCAGGGTGCGGCACATCGGCATGGTGGGTGTTCCAGAAATCGTAGAAGTTGAACCAGTTGTACGGCGCGTAGCGTGTGTAATGTTCCAGCCTGGCCGCGTAATCGCGCATGAGTACCGCCAGCACCGGCGCACGCTGACGGCGCGGCACGTCCAGGCCTTCGCTGAAGGTCTCGAACGCCAGCTCGTAATGATTGCCGCCGCGATACAGGCCGAACGCCAGCACCACCGGCACCTTGAGCGCCGCGGCGATCAGCCACGGCGAGGTCGGGAACATCGCGTTGCGGCCGAGGAACATCGCCGGCAATGCCGGGTCGCCCTCGCGCGGGCGGTCGATCAGCAGCGCCACCAGCGCGCCGGCATCGGTGGCGTCCTTGATCGCCATGACGATCGAGGTCGCGTCCATGCCGGCATCGATGATGTTGGCCGCCAGCTGCGGATTCAGCGCGCCCAGCAGCTCGGTCATGGCGCGGTTGTGCGCCTTGTCCAGCACCACCTTGACCTGCACGTCCGGCCGCTCGGTGGCCAGCACGCGCAGCGCATCGAAGCTGCCCAGGTGCGAGCCGAAGATCAGCACGCCGCGGCCGCGGTCCATCTGCGTATGCAGCTGATCCAGCCCGGTAATGTCGACCCGGAAGCGCTGCATCTGCCCGCACAGCATGTACACGCGGTCCAGAATCATCGAGGCGAAGGTGTGGATATGCCGCGCCACATCGCGCAGCGTGGCCGGGCGATCCAGCACGTGGGTCAGATAGGCACGCGAGGCGCTGCGCTCGGGCGCACGCACCAGCAGGAAGTACAGCGTGATCGGGTACAGCAGCGCGCGTCCCACCGCGCGCCCGGCATGCTGGGCGATGCCGCGGATCAGCCACAGCGCGAAACGTCCGCCGCCTTCGGGACGTTGCTTCCACTGGCTGCTCATTGCGCCGCCTCCGCCACCAGTTCGCCGCTGACCAGCAGCTCGTCGGCGCGCTGCACGCGAAAGCGCCAGCGCGGGCCAACGCCGTCCAGCGTGACCGATGCCGTCTGCCCGGGCAACAACGGCCGCACGAACTTCACCTGCGGCAGGCGTGCCGCCGCGCGTGGGCCATACGCGGCCTCCACCGCCTGCAGCACATGGTCGAGCACGACCACGCCAGGCACCACGGGGCGACCCGGAAAGTGCCCGGGCAGGCAGGGATGATCATGCGGCACGACAAAATCCATAAGCGGGTAACTCAAATCCTGGGTTGAAGCATCGCAGCCACGGCGTCATGTGCCTGCTCGGTCAATTGCTGGCGGTCCGGCGCATCCGGCCCGGTCACCGGGATCGGATCGCCGATACGCACGCGGATGATGCCCGGGCGCACCCTGAACATACCCTCCACCGGCAGAACCTTGCCGCAGCCATCCACCGCCACCGGCACCACCGCCACACCAGCATCGATAGCGGCCTGCAACAGCCCGGCCTTGAATGGCAACAATGCGCCGCTGCGGCTGCGGGTACCTTCGGGAAACAGGCACAACTGTTTGCCCTCGCGCAGCAGCGCGGCTGCCTGCCGGCGCACCATCGCCCCGGCACGCCGGCTGTCGCGGTCCAGAAACAGCATGCCAGTGGCCCGCGCATACCAGTTCACGAACGGCACCTTGAGCATTTCGTCCTTGAGCAGGAACCGCAGCGGCACCGGCAAGGCGTAGAACAACGCACAGATATCGATGACCGACTGATGGTTACTGACGAACAGATAGCTCCTGGACCAGTCCACGCGCTCGCGGCCTTCCACGATCACCGTGGCACCGGCGCCGCGAAACAGCACCGGCGACCACATCCAGGCGCCCATGCGCAGCAGGCGGTCGGCATCGCGCGTGATCGCCAGCAGCACCAGGGCATAGACGATTCCGCCAGCGGTAAACGTCAGCGTGAAGGCCAGTTGCAGCAGATTGAACACGGCCCACGCCAGGCGCGACGGCATCCTTGCCAGCGGCATTTTTGTCTTGTCCCCGAAAATGTGCACGTACGTCGCTGCCACTGGCCACGCACTCAGCGCAGCAGATCGCGCCAGAATTCCGGCCCGAGCCGCGCCATCTGGCGCAAGAAGTCTGGCAGATTACGATAGGGGCGCTGTGGAAACCAGCGGCCGCGCAATAGATATTCGCCCACGAAGAACCCGCCAACCACCCCGTACGCCAGCAGATTGGCGAACAACGACGCGCGCGCGTCGCTGATCGGCAGCGGCGAGGCGTAGCCCAGTTGCGCCAGCACGCCACTGGGCTCGGCGCACAGGCCCAGCACCAGGTTGACCAGGGTCAGCGCGCACAGCAGCAGCGTCCAGGCCAGGGTGAGGCGGCGCGTGTAGCGGTATTGCTCCGGGCTGATCGGCATGCCGGCCTGGCGATACAGCCCTTCGACAATGCGGCTGATCAACGGCGTGCGCCCGCGGCGCAGGCTGCGCCCGAAGAACCAGGCGATCCAGCCGGTGAACACCACCGGCGGGGCGGCCAGCACCAGCATCGCGTACGGCGAGTGCCACAACGCGCTCAGGCCCAGCAAGGTCAGCACGGCCAGCGCCCAGGCCCAGGCCCGGCGCGCGACCATCGGTTCGATCAGCACCATCAGCACCAGCAAGGCCCCGGCGATGACCGCCAGGTCAGGGCGATGGCTGGCGTTGGCCCAATGCGCCAGCGGCGAATACGCCACCGCCAGCAACACGCCCAGCCCCAGCACCCACGGGGGCGCATCGGCAGGCGCGGCGGTTGGAACCTCAGACGGTCTTGTTGGCTTGGACATGCGCCGACAATGCGCGCAGCGACGCGAAGATGCGACGGTTCTCGTCATTGTCCGAGCGCAGCTGGAAGCCATAGCGCTTGCTGATCGCCAGCGCCAGTTCCAGCGCATCGATCGAATCCAGTCCCAGCCCGGTATTGAACAACGGCGCCTCCGGATCGATGTCGGCGGGCTGGACGTCTTCCAGGTTCAGGCTTTCGACCAGGAGTTCGGCCAGTTCACGTTCGGCAGCGGTTTGCGAGGACATCCAGAGAGCTTCCAGGTGAGGGTCGGGCGACAGAGTCAGAGCGAGGATTTCAGCACAACCACCACAGCGTTGCAGACAACCGTCAGGTCGGCTTGGGCGATTGCGCAACCACAGTGTACGTTGCCGTGGCGGCCGATTCCGAGTACTCGCCACGCCTGCCTTGCGGCCGCATTGTCGAGGGTGTCGATCTCGAGGGTGTCGATCGTTCTGCAACGGCGATTCGGCGGCTGGCATACCTTCCGGGCCGCCGGTCAGGCTATCATGACTGCATGACGCTCGCCCGCTGCAGGTTCGTTCCAGGATGACTCCCACTGCTGTTCGCCCCACCCCGACCGCCATGCCGGCAGCCGGGCCGGCTCCCGGGCCCGAGTGCCCGGATGTGCTGATCATCGGCGGCGGGCCGGCGGGCTGTACGGCGGCGATCGTGCTGGCCCAGCAGGGCTGGCAGGTGACCTTGCTGGAGAAGGCACAGCATCCGCGCTTCCATATCGGCGAGTCGCTGCTGCCGATGAACGTGCCGATTCTCGAACGCCTGGGCGTGCTGGAGGACGTGCGCGGCATCGGCGTGCTCAAGCGCGGCGCGGACTTTCCCAACGACAGCGGCGGCTACAACACCTTTCGTTTTTCGCATGCGCTCGATGCCAAGGCCGATTTCGCCTTCCAGGTGCCACGTGCGCAGTTCGACCAGGTGCTGTTCGAGCGCGCGCGGGCAGTGGGCGTGGATGCGCGCGATCAGGTCAAGGTCGAAGCGGTGGAGTTCGACGGGCAGCAGCCGGTGCTGCAGGCGCAAGGCGTGGCCGGGGTGCAGCGGTTCCGCCCGCGCTATCTGCTCGATGCCAGCGGCCGTGACACCTTCCTGGGCACCCGCTTCAAGCTCAAACGCGCCAATGCCAAACATCAGTCGGCCGCATTGTTCAGCCACTTCCGCGGCGTGGCGCGCCGGCCGGGCGAGGATGCCGGCAACATCAGCATCTACCGCCACGCGCATGGCTGGATGTGGCTGATTCCGTTGCCGGACGACATCATGAGCGTGGGCGCGGTCTGCTACCCGGAATACATGAAGACCCGCAAGGGCGACAGCGAAGGCTTCTTCATGCGCACGCTCGCGCTCAATGCCGAGCTCAACGCGCGCATGCTCGGTGCCGAACGCGTGGCCCCGGTGCATGCCACCGGCAACTACGCCTACGAATGCACGCGCATGTCCGGCCCGCGCTGGTTGATGCTGGGCGATGCCTACACCTTCGTCGACCCGATGTTTTCGTCGGGCGTGTTCCTGGCCATGCACAGCGCCGAACGCGGTGCGGCGATGGTGGACCAGGCCCTGCGCACGCCGGAGCACGAGGCGAAACTGCAGCGCGCCTTGCAGCGCGAACTCAGGCGCGGCGTGGACGAGTTCAAGTGGTTCATCTACCGCTTCACTTCGCCGACCATGCGCGCCCTGTTCGCGCAACCGCAGAACACCTGGCAGATCGAGCAGGCGGTGGTGGCGATGCTGGCCGGCGATGTGTTCGACAGCCCCAAGGTACGCCTGCGCCTGCGCGCGTTCCGCGCCATCTATGCACTGACCACTTTGTCGATGATGCCGCGCGCCTGGCAGTCCTGGCGCCAACGCCGACGTCAGGCCACGCTCGGCTTCGACGGCGACACCTTGCAACGCGATACGCAACAACGAGATACGCGATGACCGCTTCCCAGGCCCAGACCACGCACAGCGTGCGCCATCCCCGCCTGCAGGTCGACTATGTCGACCAGACCGATCCATCCGCCGTGCTGGCCGACCCGCAGGTGCTGGCCGTGTTCGGCTTCGGCACTGCGGCGCCACGCCTGGACGACCCGCGCTACCTGCGCGTGCCGCTGCAGCCCTATCGGGCCGACGTGCTGGAAGTGTGGCGCAGCGACGCGGCAGTCCACAGCGGGCGCGATGGCAACATCGCCTGGGCCAGCGACGGCCGCCTGCAGTTCGGCGTGATCGAAATCGACGAGCAGGATGTCGATATCGAAGCCGCCGCCGCCAAGGCCTATGCGGAAATCACCGCCTTCGTCACCCGCAGCCAGACCCCGCGCCTGCTGCGTATCTGGAACTATCTGGACGCCATCACCCTGGGCAGTGGCGACCGCGAACGCTACCGGCAGTTCTGCGTGGGCCGTGCGCGCGGCCTGGGCGCCTTCGACACTGCGCAGCTGCCGGCCGCCACCGCAGTAGGCCGCTGCGATGCCGAACGCATCATCCAGATCTACTGGCTGGCCGCCAGCGATGCCGGCACCCCGCTGGAAAACCCGCGCCAGGTCAGCGCCTACAACTACCCGCGCCAATACGGCCCACAGCCGCCGAGTTTCGCGCGCGCCATGCTGCCGCCGGCCGGCAGCGACATGCCGCTGCTGCTGTCGGGCACCGCCGCCGTGGTCGGGCATGCCTCGATGCACACCGGCCAGTTGCTGGCGCAGCTGGAAGAGACCTTCGCCAACTTCGACGCCCTGCTCGGCGCCGCCCGCCAGCATGCCCCCGCCCTGCCCGCGCAGTTCGGCGCCGGCACCCGTCTGAAGGTCTACGTGCGCGAGCAGGACGACCTGCCCAAGGTCGCCCAGGCGCTGGACGCCCGCTTCGGCGATGCGGTGCCGCGTCTGCTGCTGCACGCGGTGATCTGCCGCGACGAGCTGGCAGTGGAGATCGATGGGGTGCATGGGTGAGCGACTGCGGGCATCGGTGCTGATGCCCGCTGCAGCCACGCGGCAGCAATGCTCCGTGGCGAGAGCTGCAATCAGCCGTTGAGCAAACCCAGCACTACATCGCGTGGCAGCTTGCCGGTTTCGTTGCGTGGCAGTGCGGCGAGTTTGCGCAGGCGGCGCGGCAGGAACACCGGGTCGACGCTGACGCGCAGGGCGTCGAGAATCTGCGCTTCGTCCAGGGTCGGGGCGACCACCAGTGCGGCGATGCGCCCGACCGCCTGGCCGGGGTCGGGTGCGAGTTGCACGATGACGCCATCGATCACGCCGGGGATGGCCAGCAGGCGACGGGTAAGATCGGCCAGCGAGGCGCGTTTGCCTGCGATTTCCAGCAGATCGGCCTGCCGGCCGCGCACCTGGAAACGGCCGTCGGCGGCCACGTCCATCATGTCGGCCAGCAGCACCGGCGTGGCCAGATGCGGCGCGTGCACCAAGGTGCCTGCGGCCTGCGTTTCCAGGCGGACACCGGGCAGCGGCGTCCATGCCGCTTCCAGCGCGGTGCGGCGCACGGCGAACACGCAGGTTTCGGTGGAACCGAACATCTCGCGCACCTCACCGCCAAAGCGCGCCTCGGCGGCAGCGGCCACCTCCTGCGCCAACGGCGCGGTGGCCGAGACGATACCGACCAGCGGCGGCAACGCCACGCCGGATTCCACCAGTGCGCGCAGATGCACCGGCGTGGTCACCAGCACGCGCGGGGCGGGAATATCGGCCAGCGCGCGCGCCACATCGTCCGGGAAGAACGGACGGCCCGCATGCACCGCAAGCTCCGTCACCATCGGCAGCAGCACCGACAACTCCATGCCGTACATGTGCTGCGGCGGCACCGTGGCGACCACGTGCGGCACCGCGTCGGTGTGCGCCCACAGGCTTTCCAGCGCGACCAGATCCTGACGCGTGCTGGTCAGGAAACTGCCCCAGGTCTTGGGGTTGGGTTGCGGGCTTCCGGTGCTGCCGGAGGTAAAGCCGATGGCCACCAGGGCGTCGTCGGCCAGTTGCGGGATCGGGCCTGCGGCCTGCGGCAACTCGGCCGGCAGCTGCCAGTAGCGCGGCGGTGCCAGCTCCAGCGCCAGATCGCCCAGGCAGTACGCATCGGCATGCCGCGCCTGCACTTCGCCGACCACGGCCGGTGCGCGCGAGGACGGCAGCAGCGACACCTGCCCGCGCAGCGCGCATGCATAGAACGCGACCATGAAGCGATAGCGGTCTTCGCACAGGTTCACCGCGTGGCGACCCTCCGGCAGCTGCTGTGCCAGGCCATGCACGTGTGCGATAAAGGTGGCCAGATCGACCGACTGCCCCGCGCGCCAGGCCAGCGGCCGGCCGGGTGCGCCGACGGCCATCGGGTGGGAAACGGCAGGAACAGGCAGGCTGGACATGGGAAACCGACAATCGCAAAAGCGCGCTAGCTTGGCCGCCACCTGCCCTGCTGGCAAGTCGGGAGGTTTCCGGCTGCGTGGCGGTGGTGGCGGTTCTGAACCTCGGTAAAGGCGTGCGTGACGCAGACGCCACGTCGTTGCTGGCGCGACGCGCGGTGTGGAGTGCATCGAGCGGATGCGCTGACATTGGCCAACATGCGCACGCTGCATATGGTCGCGTTCGCCAGCGGCGAATGCCCGCCTTTTCGATGGCGCACGCACCGCTACCGCACACATGACCTGTGGCCCAAGCTCCCGATGGAAGCGAACTGCTAGGCTTGTCCGCTCTTCGTTGCGTCCAGTTGTTACCGATGCCCAGATTGTTGCCACTGTCCTTGTTGTTGCTGGCTGTCACCGCGCACGCGCAGTCCGCCGCACCGCTCACCATCGAACAGGTGATGGCCGATCCGGACTGGATCGGGCCGTCGGTGGATCAGGCCTGGTGGCAGTGGGACGGCAAACAGGTGCAATACCTGCTCAAGCGCGCTGGTTCCCCGGTGCGCGACACCTACCGCCAGGGCGCCGGCGGCGGCACCGCCGAACGTGTGGCCGACAACGCACGCGCCGGCCTGGATGCGGATAACCCGAGCTACGACGCCACCCGCCAGCGCATGCTGTTTGCGCGCAATGGCGACATCTTCCTGCGTGATTTGCGCTCCGGCGCGCTGACCCAGCTGACCCGCAGCAACGAGGTCGAATCGCGCCCACAGTTCGCCAGCGATGGCGGTGCGATCTGGCGCGCGGGCAACAACTGGTACCACTGGCGCGCCGATGCCGGCACTGCGCAGGTTGCAGTGGTCAAGGCCGAGCGCGATCCCAACGCTGCGCCCAAGGCCGACGTGTTGCGCGAGCAGCAACTGTCCACGCTGGCCACGCTGCGGCGCGATCGTGAGCAGCGTGATGCCTTACGCACGCAGGAAGACGCCTGGCGCCGCGCCGATGCCACGCGTGCGGCGGCACCGGTGTATCTGGGTGATGAGGTGGAGATCGTCGACAGCGCGCTGTCGCCGGACGGCCGCCATCTGCTGGTGGTGACCCAGGCCAAGCGTGCCGAAGAGGGCCAGGCCGGCAAGATGCCCAAGTACGTGACCGAATCCGGTTACGAAGAATTCCAGGAAGTGCGCACCCGCGTCGGTCGCAATGCGCCGGTGGCGCATGCGCTGTGGCTGGTGGATGTCAGCGCCGGCACTGCAAGAGCGCTGTCGTTCGACACGCTGCCGGGCATTGCCACCGACCCGCTGGCCGCGCTGCGCAAGGCGGCCAAGAAAGAGACGCTCAAGGGCAACCGCGCCGTGCGTGTGGAAAGCGATGGCGACGGCAGCGGGCCGGCGGTGCACTGGAGCGATGACGGGCGCAATGTGGCGGTGGAGATTCGCGCGGTGGACAACAAGGACCGCTGGATCGCCAGCGTCGACCTGGCCAATGCCACCTTGCAGCCGCGGCATCGCCTGAGCGACAGCGCCTGGATCAACTGGGACTTCAACGATTTCGGCTGGCTGCCCGACAATCGCACGCTGTGGTTGCTGTCGGAAGAATCCGGCTATTCGCAGCTGTACACCGTGGAAGGCAACGGCAAGCCACGCCAGCGCACGCGCGGCAAGTGGGAAGTGTCGATGCCGGTGCCCAGCGCCGATGGCAGCGGCATGTATTTCCTCTGCAACCAGAAATGGCCGGGCGATTACGAGGTCTGCAAGCTGGATCTGCACAGCGATCAGCTCACCGAAGTGACTGCGTTGAATGGCGTGGAAGGCTTCCGTCTGTCGCCGAACGGCCAGCAGTTGCTGGTGCGCTATTCCGGCAGCTACCTGCCACCGCAGCTGGCGGTGGTGCCGGCCGCGGGCGGCCAGGCCACGGTGCTGACCGACACCCGCACGCCCGCCTTCAAGGCGCAGCCGTGGATCGCACCGCAGTATGTGCAGGTGCCGTCCAAGCATGGCGCCGGCACGGTCTGGGGCAAGTACTACGGGCCACAGAACCCCGAGCCCGGCAAGCAGTATCCGATCGTGATGTTCGTGCATGGCGCCGGCTACCTGCAGAACGTCTCGCAGCGCTACACGCCGTATTTCCGTGAGCAGATGTTCCATAACCTGCTGGTGCAGCAGGGCTACATCGTGCTGGACCTGGACTACCGCGCCTCGGAAGGCTACGGCCGCGACTGGCGCACCGCGATCTACCGCAACATGGGCCACGCGGAGCTGGAAGACTATCTGGACGGGCTGGAGTGGCTGGTGACGCAGAAGCAGGGCGACCGCGCGCGCGCCGGCATCTACGGCGGTTCGTACGGCGGCTTCATGACCTACATGGCGCTGTTCCGCAGCCCCGGCATCTTCAAGGCCGGCGCGGCGCTGCGTCCGGTCGGCGACTGGATGCAGTACAACCACGAGTACACCTCCAACATCCTCAATACGCCCGAGCTCGACCCCGACGCGTACAAGACCTCATCGCCGATCAACTACGCCGACGGGTTGCGCGACCATCTGCTGATCGCGCACGGCATGATCGACGACAACGTGTTCTTCAAGGACTCGGTCGACATGACCCAGAAGTTGATGGAGCTGCACAAGGACAACTGGCAGGTGGCGCCGTATCCGCTGGAACGCCACAGCTTTACCCGTGCCGATTCGTGGCTGGACGAATACAAGCGCATCCTCAAGCTGTTCAATGAGCAGGTGAAGCCGCAGCGCTGACCGCCGCACTGCGCCCGTTGCAAGACGGGCGTTGCCGGCACCGACATCCACCGATGGCTGCGGTGCCGAGCGCAGCATTTCCAGGCGCCACGTCGCCGGCGAAGTCACAGATGCGCGTTTGACGTTTGTGGTGGGCGATCGTTTCCACCGCCTCGTCAGGAAGCGATCGCCGCGGAGGACAGCCGCCTGCGGAAATCCGACCGGATGCAACGTGTCGCGCAGCCAGCACGCAGGCTGGTTGCGTTGCACTCACCTCTCCCTACGCAAGTGGCTCTAAGCTTGATGCAGGACCGGCAGAGGGTTCTTGCATTCGCCCTCTGCACCGGTCTGCCGCCGGCCTGGCGGCGACCTTCCACTCATTGCTGGCGCACACAAGGTAGACGCGATGGGCCTGTGGGACCGTTTGTTTGGACGCAAGACCGCCGTGGCGAAGCCGCCACGTGCAGAACCCACCGTAGCGACGGCACCTGCCGAGGATGCCGGCGAGGCAGCTGCCGAAATCGACCCCGCATTGCAGCCGGCGCTGACGGCGTTTCAGCGCGGCGATCACGTGGGCGCCTATAACGCAGCGCAAGCGCAGTTGCAGGCCGGTGCGGATGCGCAGCGACTCTGCGCCCTGGCATTGAGCGCGCTGGACCGTTACCACGAGGCGTATCCCTATTGGCTGGCGCTGTACGAGCTGGAGCCCACCGCGCATAACGCATTGCAGTTGGCGACCACCTCGGTGATGTGCAACGAGATCGATCGTGGCGAGCAGTGGCTGCTGACCTTCGACGATTTGAACGCGCAGGAGCGCTCCACTTCGCCGGCCACGGCACGCACCAGCTTCCTCACCGCGCTGACCCGCGCCGGGCACGGCGCGCACGCGTTGCCGCATCTGGACTGGTTGCGCGAGGCCTACGCAGGAATGTCGATCACCGACAGCCATTTCCTCTACGTGCGCGGGCTGCCCTTCCTCGAAGCCTTCCTGGAGCGCAGCACACCGCTGTTGCGCCAGTGCCTGCCGGCCGACGCGCTGCCGGGTTGGTACGCGCAACTGCAGCCAGCGCTGGATCCTCCGGGCCAGGCTGCCGTGGCCGCCCATATCGCCTCGCTGCAATGAGCACGCCGACGCCGGCCTCTCGACGACGCGGCGGCTTCGTCACGCCGCTGGCATGGGTGTCCTTGTTGCTGGGCATCGTCAGTGCAATGTCCAACCTGCTGCAGATCGTGATGATCGCGCTGATGCCCGACGCGGCAGCGTTGGGCTTACCCGAAGGGATCACCCTGCCCGCCTCGCTGCAGTGGCTGATCGATCATGCCGTGTCATTGTCAGTCATGGGCATGCTGCTGTCGGTCGCCTTCGCGTGGTTGAGCTGGGCCTTGCTGCAGCGACGCGAGTGGGCGCGAGTGGGGTTCGTGGTGGTGTTGCTGGTGACGGGACTGCTCAATGTCGGCGGCCTGGCCTTGATCGGGCCATTGTTCGAGGGTGTACAGGCGATGCTGCCTGCCGATGTCGTGCACGGCCCCGAGTGGCCGGAGCTGCAGGCACGCCTGCAGGCAACCCGTCAGGCGGCGCTGCTGCTGACAGGCCTGGGCGTAGTGGCAATCGGCTGCCTCCACGCGGCGCTGGCATGGCGGTTGTGCACGCCTGCGGTGCGCGCCGAATTTACGGCCTCGCGCAAGGCCTGATCATCCGTTGATTGGCCTGTGCCTCTTGCCCATGCACACCGACCATCTCAGATGGCCCTTGCTCGCCCACCGTCGCGGGACCTTTGCTTGCTTAAAGCGTGCCCGCTGCTTGGCATGCGTTGGAAGATGAGCACGCGCCGTTATTCGAACAGCGTACGTCGCACCTTGCTTGTACTGCGCACACCGACCCTCTCGACAGGCCCTTGCTCGCCCACCGTCGCGGGACCTTGAGCGGCATGGATGCCGCGTAAGAGCCTACAAGGACGTACTTGCGGCGTGTCCTGCGAGGGTGGGCGGGCAAGGGCCCTGCAGCAAACCAGCAGATCAATGCCCTGCTTCTGCTTCTGCTTTTGCTCGTGCTTCTGCCTCGCCCACACCGCCCAATCCCAACGGAAAACACCAGGCGTGAAGCCTGGTGTGAGACGACGCAGCAAAGCCTGGCTGCTCATGCGCCCAATCCCCACACGACGCAGCGCCTCGCCCTGCGACAAACGGGCGCGTTTGCCCGACTGCAAGAAGCGCGACGCAGCGCTTAGAATCGTGGCATGAACGAATTCGACCGAGTACGCGATTATTTGACCGGCCTGCAGGATCGTATCTGCGCTGCCGTGGAAGCCATCGACGGCAGCGCGCGTTTTGCCGAAGACCTGTGGCAACGCGAAGAAGGCGGTGGCGGACGCACCCGCATCCTGCGCGATGGCACGGTGTTCGAGCAGGCCGGCATCGGGTTTTCCGATGTGTCCGGCTCGCGCCTGCCGCCTTCGGCCAGTGCGCACCGGCCCGAGCTGGCGGGGGCGACATGGCGCGCCTGCGGCGTGTCGCTGGTGTTCCATCCGCACAATCCGCATGTCCCCACCACCCACGCCAACGTGCGCTACTTCCGCGCCGAGCGCGATGGCGAAGTGGTGGCGGCCTGGTTCGGTGGCGGCTTCGATCTGACCCCGTTCTATCCGGTGGACGAGGACGTGCTGCACTGGCACCGCACCGCGCAAGCCCTGTGCGCGCCGTTCGGCGAGGAACGCTATGCCGCGCACAAGCGCTGGTGCGACGAGTACTTCTTCCTGCGCCACCGCAACGAGACGCGTGGCGTGGGCGGGCTGTTCTTCGACGACCTGGGGCAGGATTTCGAACGCGACTTCGCCTACCAGCGCGCGGTGGGCGACGGCTTCCTGGAGGCCTACCTGCCGATCGTCGAGCGCCGCAAGGACACGCCCTACGGCGAACGCGAGCGCGAGTTCCAGCTCTACCGCCGTGGCCGCTACGTGGAGTTCAACCTGGTCTATGACCGCGGCACGCTGTTCGGCCTGCAAAGTGGCGGGCGTGCCGAAAGCATCCTGATGAGCCTGCCGCCACGGGTGCGCTGGGAATACGGCTTCACGCCGGAACCGGGCAGCGCCGAGGCAGGGCTGATGGACTATCTGGTCCCGCGCGACTGGCTGGGTTGAATCTGCCGATTAAAAACACAGCGCTGATGAAACGCTGTGTTGATTTATTGAATTAATTCGGCCCATTTAAATTTGTGATTGCCAACGGCACCGGTGAATGCGCAATGCGATGAACCGGTTATGTTGCGTAGCAAAATAATTCAAGGCCGGAAATAAAAAGCCCCGCAGACCAGGGGGAGGTCGGCGGGGCCAGGGAACGGAAACTTGGGGAGTAGTTTCCGTTCCGAGATCTGCTCCAGGGGATGGGAGAGATCTGACGACAGGCGTTGCGCCCGTCGAGGGATATAACACCATTTTCCACATTGATGGATCGTGAAGATAACTGTTAAAAATATGTAGAATTTAGCGATTATTCATTCCATCGGCGCAGGCTCAATTCGTATTATGTCTGGTCTGCGCATTCAGCATATCAGCGTTATCGGCTGCGTCAGTGCGCCTCATCCCAGTTGTCGCCAACGCCGGAATCGACCACGAGCGGCACGCGTAATTCGGCAGCGGCCGACATGCGCGTGGTCACTTCGCTCAGCAGCGTAGCGACGAAATCGGTCTCGGCTTCGAACACCAGTTCGTCGTGCACCTGCAGGATCATCAGCGCGCGCTCGGCGTGGTCGGCGATCCAGCCGTCCACGCTGACCATGGCGCGCTTGATGATGTCCGCCGCTGTGCCCTGCATCGGCGCATTGATCGCGGCGCGCTCGGCGCCGGCGCGCTGGCCCTGGCTGCCGGCGTTGATGAAATCCAGGTACAGCCGGCGACCGAACACCGTCTCCACGTAACCCTTGTCGCGCGCCTGCTGGCGGGTGGTTTCCATGAAGTCGCGTACGCCCGGGTAACGGCTGAAGTACAGCGCGATGTAGTCCTGCGCCTCACCACGGCCGATGCCGAGCTGACGGGCCAGGCCGAAGGCGCTCATGCCGTACATCAGGCCGAAGTTGATCGCCTTGGCGGCGCGGCGCTCATCTCCGCTGACGGTGTCGATGGTGCGGCCGAACACCTCGGCGGCGGTGGCGCGGTGCACGTCGGCGCCGGACTCGAACGCGCCGACCAGGCCGGGGTCGCCGGACAGGTGCGCCATGATGCGCAGCTCGATCTGCGAGTAGTCGCAGGCGATCAGCTTGCGCCCGGCCGGGGCGACGAAGGCGCGGCGGATGCGGCGGCCGTCCTCGGTGCGGATCGGGATGTTCTGCAGGTTGGGATCGGACGAGGACAGCCGCCCGGTGGCCGCGCCGGCCTGGTGGTAGCTGGTGTGCACGCGCCCGGACTGCGGGTGGATCATCTCCGGCAGCTTGTCGGTGTAGGTGCTGCGCAGCTTGGTCAGGCCGCGGTATTCCAGGATCACCCGCGGCAGTTCGTGCTGGTCGGCGATGGCTTCCAGCGCCTCTTCGTTGGTCGAGGGCTGCCCCTTGGGCGTCTTGACCACGGCGGGCAGCTTGAGCTCGTCAAACAGCAGCGCCTGCAGCTGCTTGGGCGAATCCAGGTTGAAGGTGCGCCCGGCCAGCTCGGTGGCTTTCTGCTGGGCGGCGAGCATGCGCTTGGACAGGTCCGCGCTCTGGCGCCGCAGTTCGGCCGCGTCCACGCATACGCCGTTGGCTTCGATGCGTGCCAGCACTTCCACCAGCGGCATCTCGATGTCGCGGTAGACCTGCTCCAGGCCGGGTTCTGCGGCCAGCTTGGGGCCGAGCACCTGGTGCAGGCGCAGGGTGATGTCGGCGTCTTCGGCGGCGTAGCGGGTGGCATCCTCCAGGCTGATCTGGGCGAACGGGATCTGCTTGGCGCCCTTGCCGCAGACGTCCTCGTACTTGACCGTGTCGTAGCCGAGGTAGCGCTTGGCCAGGCTGTCCATGTCGTGGCGGGCGCTGCCGGAGTTGAGCACGAAGCTTTCCAGCAGGGTGTCGTCGCTGTAGCCGGCCAGGGCGATGCCATGGCGGCGCATCACGTGCAGGTCGTACTTGCCGTGCTGGCCGAGCTTGCGCACCGCCGGGTCGGTGAGCAGCGGCGCCAGCTGGGCCAGCGCCCGGGCACGGTCGAGCTGGGCCGGGGCGCCAGGGAAGTTGTGGCCGAACGGCAGATACGCCGCCTGGCCGGGCTCGGCGGCCACACTCAGGCCGATCAGGTCGGCCTGCAGCGGATCCAGGCTGTCGGTTTCGGTATCGAAGGCGAACTGGCCGGCGGCGCGCAGGCGCGCGATCCAGCTGTCGAGCTGTTCCTGGGTCAGGATGGTCTCGTACTGGCCGGGTGCCGACAGCGCCGGGTCCACTTCGACCGGAGCGCTGACCGGGCCGGACACGAAGCCGGTGCCGCGCGCGCGGCCGGGTTCGGTGCGGGCGCTGGCTGCAGCGGCACCCAACGGCATCGGCTCGGTCAGCAGGCCGGCCTGGGCGGCGGCGCCGCCGAGTTCGCGCAGCGCCTGGGTGAAGCCGTAGCGGGCGTACAGCACCGCCAGCGTTTCGGCGTTGGGCTCGCGCAAGTCCAGCGCACGCGGGCCGCTGGCCAGGGTCACGTCGGTCTTGATGGTGACCAGTTCGCGGTTGAGCGGCAGCCGTGGCAACGCGGCGCGCAGGTTCTCGCCGATCTTGCCCTTGATCCTGTCGGCGTTGGCGATCACGCCATCGAGCGAATCGTATTCGGCCAGCCATTTGGCGGCGGTCTTGGGGCCGCACTTTTCCACGCCGGGCACGTTGTCGACGGTGTCGCCCATCAGCGCCAGCAGGTCGACGATCTGGTCGGGGCGCACGCCGAACTTGGCGATCACCGCCGCGTCCGAATCCATGCGGCTGCCGCTCATGGTGTTGACCAGTTCGATGCCCGGACGCACCAGCTGGGCGAAGTCCTTGTCGCCGGTGGAGATGGTCACGCTCAGGCCATCGGCGGCGGCCTGCAGGGCCAGCGTGCCGATCACATCGTCGGCTTCCACGCCATCGATGCGCAGGATGTCGATGCCCAGCGCATGCACGATGTCGCACATCGGCTGCACCTGCGCGCGCAGGTCGTCGGGCATCGACGGGCGATTTGCCTTGTAGTCGGCATACAAGTCATCACGGAAGGTCTTGCCCGGCGCATCCACCACGAACGCGACATAGGCCGGGCGCTCCTTCAAGGTGGCGCGCAGCATGTTGACCACGCCGAACAAGGCGCCGGTGGGCTCGCCCTGGGCATTGGTCAGCGGCGGAAGCGCGTGGAACGCGCGGTACAGGTAACTGGACCCGTCGATCAGGACTAATCTGCTCATGCGCCAATTCTACGCTGCACGCCCACGCTACACCTCGCCAGCGCATACTGGCCGACGACCTAGAACGGATGACGACAATGATCAGAGCGAGTCTTTTGCTGCTGCCGTTACTGCTGCTCGGCGGATGCGCCACCAGCGGTGCGGTTGGCGATGTACCGGCCGGTGCGGATGTCACCAGCAAGACCATGGGCAACGGCGACAAGGTCGACGAGTACCGCGTCAACGGCCAGCTGGAAATGGTGCGCGTGACGCCTGCACGCGGGGCGCCCTACTTCCTGTACGACCGCGATCACGACGGGCATACCGATGCGGAGAGGGACAAGGTCAACAAGGTGTATTGGAAGCTGTATAGCTGGTGATTCGGGATTCGTGGAGCGTCGGTCCATGGGCCCTTCAGTCGTTGGTCCCGGTGGCGTCACCTTGCGGCGTTGCGGGGTGTGCGTTGGTGCGCGGGGTCGGCGTGGGCCAGGCCGAAGGCAGGTAAGGATGCCGCTGGTGGACAGATCTGCACACGCCACGCTGCGGCTGGCCAAGCTCTGCCCGCGGCTGGCGAAGGCACGGTGAGCCGGAGCCGCCGGCCGGATCGAGCAGGCCGGCAGCGGCAGTGGTGGCGTTGATGTAGGCCGGCGGCGCGCCGACTGCGGTGACGATCCGGAGGCCGGCTGATGCGATGGGCACGCCGGCCACGCTGCCAGACGGGGGCCGAGGCGCACCGCCAGGCCGACGATGCGCGTCGCGGGCAGGCCGCCGATCAGCACGGTCGGTGCCCTGGGCCTCAGGCTCGACCCACGACACGCCGACAGACGGTGCCTCGCCGGCGATCATCGGGCACGCGTCCAGGCCTGTCAGGCGCGCGACATGCAGGGCCACGCTCCAACCTTTGCAGTGGCAGCCACGCTCGGCCGGTGGCACCCGGCCAACCCGACACGGGCTCTCAGCGTTGCGCAACCGAGGCCGTGTTCGGTGCGCTTGCAGTGGCAGGAGGCGCACTGGCCGGAGTGACCAGCGCCAGGGTCAGGCGTGCGGCACGCAACGGTTCCTCGGCATCGCCGTGGATGCCGGTCAGGATCTGCAACGCCTGCTGTGCGTGATCGCGTGCGGCGGCCCGCTGGCCGAGCCTGCGCTCGGCTTCGGACATGCCGCGCAGGATCTCGGCGGTCTGTGGATGCGCACGGCCCAATACACGCATGGACGAGACCAGCGATGCGCGTTGTTCGGCCAGCGAGGCATCCAGTTGGCCGTCGTCCAACAACCAGAACGCATGATTGCTGCGAGAGGTGATGGTGGCTTGCGCATCGTCGCCGAACAGGGCGCGTGTACGTTCCATCGCGGCGCGGTAATGCGGGCCGGCCTCGGCCAGCTTGCCCTGCTGACGCAATGCGTGGGCCAGGTTGCCTTCCACCATCAGGGTATCGGCGGCGTTATCGCCATAGAGCTTGCGGGTGACGCGCAGCAGCGAGGTGAGTTCGGCCTCGGCCGCAGCAAAATCACGCTGCGTCAGCAAGAACACGGCCAGGCTGTTGCGCATCGGCACGACCAACGGATGATCGGGACCACGTGCGGCAATCCGCTCGCGCAGCAGGCTTCGCTGCAACGCAATCGCAGGGGTCAGCTGCCCGACGTCGGCCAGAATGCCGGCATAGACATTGCCCGCGTCGATGCGTTGGTCGGCAGTTGTGGACACGTTGGCCACGGCAGCGACATAGGCATGCCGGCCCTCTATCAGCGCATCGCGCATGCGGCCTTGGCCGCGTAGCGTCCACGCCAGCCACGCACGCATCTCATTGCCCAGCGCCTGCTGCCTTGCATTGCCGTGCGCTGCCTGCGCCATGCCCTGGCGTAACACCTGTTCGGCCTCGCGCGCCGTGCCGGCGCCAGTCAGCGCCTGGCCGAGCATCGACGCCGCTTGCAATGCCTGCAGGCTGGCTGCGCTTTTGCTGCGCTGTGCCAGTGCATGCGCGGTCCGCAGATGCGCCACCGCCTGCGGATAGTCGGCGAGCGCGATCAGCGTGCGACCCAGCGTCAGCTCCACCTGGATGCGCGCGTCCGGCTGGTCGGCCAGTTCACGCGCGGCGCGCTGCGAGGCCTGCTGCAGCACGCGCAGCATCAGCGTCTTGTCCAGACCCTGCGCAATGCCGGGATCCACGCTGGACAACACCGAACTCATGAAATCGCCGGTGACTTGCGCGCGTTGCGCGTCGCGCGCGGCGTGTTGCAGCGACCATAGCGTTGCGCCCAAGCCGGCAATCAGCGCGATCGACACCAGTGCGGCAGCCAACACGCCACTGCGGTGGCGCTGGGTAAACTTGCGCACGCGCAACCAATGGCCTGCCTGCAGGGCCCGCGGCGGATACCCATCGAGCCAGCGATGCAGATCGTCCAGCAAGGCCGACACCGACGCATAGCGTGCAACAGGCTCCGGCGCCAACGCACGCAACACGATCGCATCCAGGCCGTCGCGCAGTTGCTGCTGCAGTCGCGGATGCGTGGTCGCGCGTGCCGCGCAGATCCGCGCACGCGCGTCGGCCGGTACCGCCGCCACGCGTTGCGATGGCGGCTGCGGCACCCCATCGCGCCCGGCCACCGGCGCCAGCCCGCAGCTCAACTCATAGAACATTGCGCCCAGTGCATAGATGTCGCTGCGCGCATCCACGTCCTGCACGCCGCGCGCCTGTTCCGGGCTCATGTAGCCGGGCGTGCCGCGGCCCTGCGCGGAGGTCATGCCGGGGTTGGCCGCATCGATGGCGATGCCGAAGTCGATCACGCCCGGCATCGGCCGCCCATCGATTTCACTGACCAAGACATTGCTGGGTTTGAGATCGCGATGGATCACGCCTTTCTGGTGTGCGTGCTGCACCGCCTCGCTCACCCGCAGCATCAGCAGCACACGCGCATGCAGCGACAGCAGATGCGCATCGCACCACCAGGTGATCGGCTCGCCGCGCAGGTATTCCATCACCAGGTACGGGCGGCCGTGCGCATCGGTGCCCACATCGTGGATCTGCGCGATCGCCGGGTGCACCATCTGCGCCAGCAGGCGACATTCGAATTCGAACAACGCGCGGCCTTGCACATCCAACGCCTCGGCGGCGACCAGCTTGATCGCCACCTCGCGCTCGTACGCACCGTCGGCGCGATGGCCCAGATACACCTGGCCCATGCCGCCGGCGCCGATCAGGCGGTCGATCGCCCATGCACCGAAGCGTGTACCGGCCGGCAGTTCCGGCAATGGCGCGCGCAATGCCGCCACGGCCTGCTTCAACGGCGCACGCACGCGCAGCGTGGCCTGCGATTCCACCGCCAGCATCGCCAGCAACGCATCGCGCAGCACCACATCGTCACCGGCCTGCGCGCGCGCAAATGTCTCGCGCGCTTCCACCGGCAGCTGGCAGGACTGATGGAACAAGGCTTCCAATCGCTGCCAGGAGGTGGCGGCAATGCTCATAGCTGCGCCGCCAGCCACACCCGCGCAAAGCGCAGATCGCGCTCCAGCGTCGGCACCGACACCTCCAGTTGCGCGGCCGCCTCGGCCACGCTGAAACCCACCAGTTCGGTCAGCGCGAATGCCTTGGCCTTGCGCTCATCCACGCGCGCCAGCTTGTCGAAGGCGTCGGCCACCATCAGCAATGCCTCTGGCCGCGGCGCGCCATCGGATAGGCTGATCGTCAACGTTACCGCCTGCCCGAGCCGCTTGGCGCTGGCCTGCCGCCGTGCCAGATCCACCAACAGATGGCGCATCTGCAGCGCGGCAACAGAATAGAAGTGCGCACGCGACTGAAATCCCTGCTGCCCCTGCTCCAGCCGCATCCACGCCTCATGTACCAGCTCGGTCGCCTGCAAGCCTGCGCGCGCGTCGCGCCGCAGCGCCCGCAACGCGGTCTCGCGCAGCGCCCTGTACACCTGCCGCGCCAATGCATCGCCCGCGCCGGGTTCGTCGCGCTGCCAGGCCTGCAACAACTCGGTGATCGGCAGCTCGGACATCGGGCCCATCTCGCCTGCGTGGGAGCGCAGTATCCCGCATTGGCGATCGGGTGGGCGTTTCAAAACCAAACGGTTTAGCTCGCTTGCGCCGCCGCTGGCAGACGCGCGCCGCGCCGGCCAGGTCAGGCAGCCATCAAGGTGCGGGCTGCCAGGTCGGCCCCTGACACACGAAGGCCACGCAGCCTTCCACCTTCAAGGAGCCATCCGCCCCACGCTGGATCTTGGCGTTGTAGGTCTTGCCGGATTCGGGGTTGTAGATCCTGCCTTTCCACAGATCCCCTGCATCCACCAACTCGCTGAGGATCAGCGTGCCCTCCATCGGGTTATTGCGCTTGGCCGGATCCGGATTGAACGCATCGGTCTTCCGGCTACCGGGCTTGGCCCGCAGCACCTTGACGATGGTGCCGCACAGCGACGTGCCGCAGGGCTGGATGTCGACCAGTGCCTGCTGGTTATCAGTGAACCATTTTCCAGTGATCGGTTCGGCGGCGAATGCGGGCGTGCTCGACACGGCAAGGGCAAGGGCCAGACAACATGTGGCAGAGATAACGTGGCTCATTGGTTTCGTTCAACCTTCAACAAGATGCGAAGACCAGCGTGGCTTGCAACCCTGGCTGATGACGGACGACCGGCTCGTCAAATCATCCAGCCAGCGGGTTCGATCTTATTGACGCACTCTTGGGATCTGATTAGCCGAGGCGTGGTACCCCAAGCATCACGCTCAGCCGTCAGCGTCTCCTACGCCGCATATTCTCCAGTCCTTCTCCGCTGGTGGGAGAAGGTACCGGACAGCCGCGGATCTGTCAGACCGCATCCTCTGACGCATGTGAGCGCTGTAGACCTCTGCTCAAAACCTGCTAACTCAAGGTCAATGTCGAACCTTCCTCACCGGCACGGAACTGCTGCGCGCCGCCGCCCGCAGCGGTGTAGACGATGGCAAAACTCTTTTGGACGTTGGGATCGGGGTCCCCGCCGAATGTCGCGTTGCTCACCGGGATCGTGGTGCCGCCGTTGTTGACCAGCCACTGGCAGGTCGCGGTGACGTCGTAACCATTGTTGCCGGTACCGTACATCGCACGGACGACTGTAAAACTGGGCTTGCTAGGCACCGGGACGGGCGTGCTGGCAGTCGGCGGATTGGGAACCAGATCGATCTGGCCGTTTTCCCCACAACCGAGCGCGATGGGATTGCCGCCATTCAATGCCGGATTTTTGTAAAGAATCGCAAAGCTTTTGCGCTTGCCCGGATCAGGGTCGTTCCGGAAGAAGGCGTTGCTTGCGGTGATATCGTCATTGCCTGTATTGACGCTGTCTTGGCACACCTGGGTAACATCGATTCCTGCATTGCCGGTGCCGTACACCGCGGAAAGGATTGTGATCGCCATGATGATTGCTCCTTATTTTCGGGACCGGGAAGGCCGTCCCGACTCGCCTCTCGCCACGGGCTACCGATCGTCCGGCACCCTGGCACATCATTGGACTGCGCGAACATTCCGATACCCGCCCTATGTCCAGCGGCTGGCGACCCAGTCACGCGTCTGTTTCCACGCATCGGTCTGCAGGTAAGCCTGGGTTTCGCTGGCCAGATCAGCGACATGCTTCCAGTCATCCAGTGCATAAGGACGTTGCAGTTCGACATTGGCGCGCTTGACGTTGCCGGCGAGCACCTGCTCGGCCTGGATGCCTGCAAGTTCAGCCGTTGCGTCCATGGTCAGATTCAGCAGCGGCATGGCCGGAACCGCGCCGCTGGCCCAGGGGTAGAGCCAGGATGTTGCGCCCCAGTCGAGCGGGTTGCCGATCGCGGTGGACGGAATTCCTTGCGGGCTGCTGCCGGTTCCAAGCGAGAGCAGCTGGATATCGCCGACGTTGGTCACCAGGCCACTGGCGATGGCCTCGGCCACGGCGGTCATGGCTGGATTGTTGGCAAACACGCCGCCGTCGGCGAAGAACCCATAGTCGCCGTATGCTCCGGAAATCTGATAAGGCGGAAAGTAGGTTGGCGCGGCAGACGTGGCCAACGCGGCATCAACCATGCTGATCTGCCTGTACGCATTGTGACGCCGTTGGAGAACGTGGCAGGCATCCAGTTCCCACTGGTCGCATCCCACAGGCGCGCGGCGTTGACGACGACGAGCCGCTTCGCGTCTGCAAGCCGCGTTGCACCCAATAATCCGCTTGCGATCTGGATCAATCCATCGTTCTTGTACTGGCTGCTGAAGAAGCCCGGCCCGCTAGCCAGCGTCGCATCCACCTCTTGCTCGCGCGGCTGCGCCTGTTGATCGAGAAGCCGCCCGTTGGGTTCGAAAATGCTTGCGCCTTTGGTCATGTACATCTCGATGATCTTGCCGATCGGGACGTCTTGCACTAATGCCAGAGCAAGCAGGCCGCCGGTGGAAGTGCCGGCAAAGCAAGCTGCGTGGCTGAGGATGTTGCTGTGCTGATCCAGGTCCTGGATGAGGAGTGCGGTGATCAGTCCCCGAATTCCACCGCCATCGCAGCTGATGATATTGAACGACATGGAAGTCTCCTGCAGAGCAAGCACTGTCTTGAAACGTGTGCGGCGAAGGCATCAAGAGAAAGCGATCTGACTGTCTGGCTAATGCGAGATGCCGACAGCTGTCAGGACGATTCCACCTGTGCGCGAGCCTGGTGGCGACGACGCTTCCGTCTACCGTTGCATCACCCTAGCAGCACCTCTGCCCATCACCCGACGAATCGTCTCACCGCATTGATGATGTGATCTGCCACCGCCTTGCTGTGGGCCTTCGTCGTGCTGAGCTCGGTATTCACTTGGCGGCCGGCGTCGCGCGGCAGAACCCAGTCTTTTCGAATCAGCGAGTCAGCGAATCGGTGCGACCTCATTCAGCGCAGCGCTAGCGAGGGCCGTTCCCAACGCTGATCTCGATGCGATGCCGTTGCGATTGGCTTTGCATTGGCCGCCACCCAAGGCGCAGGCAGGGTCCATGTGGCTCCCGAGCGTCGCGGCGCATCGAGAACAAGGGCCGACCGGTTGGCCTGGATCGCCGTCGATCGCACCAATGCGTGACGCAGCGCCGGGTTCACGAAAAGCGGTGATGGCTTGGCGCCACTTTTCTCGGTTGATCAGATGACAGGCCCCGGGGAGTGGGCCGCAGGCAGCACCCGCATGAGCAACACCGGCTATTACAGCGCCATCGTCCCGCAGGCATCCTCGTCGGTGGAGGCGCACGCGCCGCTGATGATCGATCTGCTGGCCTACATCGAGCAGCATATCGGCGAGGCCGAGCTCGGTACCGAGTCCCTGCAGCAGGCGTTCGGGCTGTCGCGTGCGTCGTTGTACCGGCTGTTCCAATCGCGCGGGAGCGTGGCCAGCTATATCCGCGAGCAGCGCCTGTGCGCCGCGTACCGTTATCTGCAGGTCTACCCGGAGTGCGGCCTGACCTGGCTGCTGTACGAAATGGGCTTTGCGTCGGAGCGGCAGTTCCAACGCTGTTTCCAGCAGCGTTTCGGCATGCCGCCGATGCACTGGCGCCGCCAATGCCGCGCCGCGCCGCCGACGCATTCGCCACGCCGCGGACACTACATGCCGGTGTGGCGCTTCATGCGCGAGCTGGGCGAGGATGCGCAGCGCGATCACGCATCGGTGCGCGCAGGCACGCTGCCGGTGCAGCCCGCCACGCTGGCGCATACCGAAGCGCTACGGCGTCTTGCACAGCCGGCACCAATGGAAAGCTGACCTCCAATTCGCAATCCGCCATCCGGGTAGGAGCGCGCCTGAGCGCGATGAGGCTTTACCGATAACGCCCCGTCGCGCTCAGGCGCGCTCCTACGGGAGATTGTGCGACTTGGAACGTAGGACGCTTTGCATCTGCTTTGGCGAAGCAAAACATCCACCGATCAGCGGATCACCAGCACCGGGATCGAACTGTGCGTGAGCACCTCCACCGTCTGGCTGCCGAGCAGCATGCGGCGCATGCCGCGGCGGCCATGCGAAGTCATGATGATCAGATCGCTGTTGCACTCCTTGGCGGTCTGCACGATGCCTTCGGCAGCGAAGCGGTCCAGCACGTGGCGCGAGGTGGCCTTGATATTTGCCGCAGCCGCCAGCTCCAGCGCCGGGCGCAGGATCTTTTCTGCAGCAGCTTCGCGCTCCTTGCGGTACTCCGGGCTTGCCTCGTAGCCCACGCTCCAGCCCATCGCGTCGTACATGCCCATCGCCCACGGCTCGGATACGGTGACGATATCCACCTTGGCACCGGTGGCCTTGGCCAATTCCAGGCCTTGGAACAAACCGCGATGCGACAACTCGGACGCATCGATGGCGATCAGGATACGTTTGTACATGGTGACCTCCTTGGATGACCGGCCTGGCTGCCGGTGCAATCAGCCTGACAGTCCGCCGCGGTAAACGCATTGATACGCATCAATGCGGCCACACGGCGTGCTGCAACACTCAATCGGTTGGCGCGGCATCGGCAGCGTCGCGGCTTGCGCGTACGCGCGCGGGATTGCCCAGCGCAGTCGCACCGGCCGGCACGTCGCGGGTGACCACCGCACCGCCGCCGATCCACACGTTGCGCCCGATGCGGATCGGTCGCCCGAACTCCAGCCCGCTGGCGCGGCCTGCCGCGTCGCGCGGATGGTCGGCGGCATAGAACTGCACCGCAGGGCCCACCTGCGTGCCCTCGCCGATGCTGACCTCGCAGACATCCAGAATCACGCAATTGAAGTTGAGGAACACGCCCGCGCCCAGACGGATGTTGTAGCCATAGTCGCAATGAAACGGCGGGCGGATCACCGCGCCCGCGCCGACCTCGGCCAAGCGCTCGACCAGCAGCGCGTGCCGTTGGGCGGACGGCTGCGCGGCGCTGGCGTTGTAGCGCGCCATCCAGTCGGCAGCCGCCGCCTGGTCGGCCTGCAGCTCGTCATCGGCAGCGTTGTAGAGCTCGCCTGCCAGCATCTTGTGTTTTTCGGTGCGCATCGGGCCGTGGGTCTGTAGGCATTCGAGTCGGACACAAGGGTGTCACGGATGCCGCGGTGAATGCATCGGGCGATGCACCAATGCTGCCGGCAGTGCCTTCATGCCGATGACACTGTCCGGCCAGATCGGGACGCAGCTGCCGCCTACCGAACGCATACCGCGATGCAGTGCGATTGCTCGCCGCGCCTACACCACCGTCAGATTCGCGTATGCCATCACCAGCCATTTGGCGCCGACGTCGTCAAACTGCACCTGCACCCGCGCATGCGCGCCGGCGCCCTCGTAGTCCACCACCACGCCACCGCCGAACTTGGGATGTTCGACATTGGCGCCGAGCTTGATCGGCGCGGCTTCTACCACGCCGTGCACCGGTCCGCCACGTGCCGCGCCCAGCGAGGCGGTGCGCGAGACCTGCACTTTCGGGCGCACTTCGTGCAGCAATTCGCGCGGGATCTCGCGCAGGAAGCGCGAGGGCACGTTGTAGTTGTCCTGGCCGTGGATGCGCCGCGATTCGGCGTAGCACAGCACCAGCTTCTGGCGCGCGCGGGTGATGCCCACATAGGCCAGGCGCCGCTCTTCTTCCAGCCGGCCGCTTTCTTCCAGCGAACGTGCGCTCGGGAACAGGCCATCTTCCAGGCCGACCAGGAACACGATGGGGAATTCCAGGCCCTTGGCCGAATGCAGCGTCATCAGCTGCACGCCTTCTTCGCCGGCCTGCGCCTGGCCCTCGCCGGCCTCCAGCGAGGCATAGGCCAGGAAGGCCACCAGCTCGGTCATGCCCTGGCTGTCTTCATCGTCCGGGCGGGTGAAGCGCGAGGCCACCGACACCAGTTCGTCCAGGTTCTCGGTGCGCGATTCCGAATCCAGCCCGCTGCGGCTTTCCTTGGCCCAATGCTCGCGCAGGCCCGAGCGCATCAGCACATGGTCGATACGTTCGGCCAGTTCCATGTCGCCGGTTTCGGCATGCAGCTGGCCGACCAGGCTCAGGAATGTGGCCAGCGCATTGCGGGCGCGCGCGGCCAGGGTGTTTTCCTGCGTGCACAACATCGCCGCTTCCCACAGCGACAATGCATTGGCGCGTGCCAGGCGGCGCACTTCATCCAGCGTGCGATCGCCGATGCCGCGCGTGGGCGTGTTGACCGCGCGCTCGAACGCGGCATCGTCGCTGCGGTTGGTAAGCAGGCGCAGGTACGCCAACGCATCCTTGATTTCGGCACGCTCGAAGAAGCGCATGCCGCCGTACACGCGGTACGGCAGCTGCTCGGAAATCAGCGCCTCTTCCAGCGCGCGCGACTGCGCGTTGCTGCGATACAGCACCGCCACTTCGCCGTAACTGCCGCCGTCGCGCACCCACTGGCGCGCGCGCTCGACCACATAGCGCGCCTCGTCGACCTCGTTGTAGGCCGCGTACAGGTCGATCGGATCGCCGTCGCCGGAGTCGGTCCACAGCTGCTTGCCGATGCGGTCCGGGTTGTGCGCGATCACCGCATTGGCCGCGCCCAGGATATTGGCGCTGGAACGGTAATTCTGCTCCAGCCGCACGGTCTGCGCGCCGGGGAAGTCCTTCAGGAAGCGCTGGACGTTCTCGACCTTGGCACCACGCCAGCCATAGATGGCCTGGTCGTCGTCGCCGACCACGAACACATGCCCGCTCTCGCCGGCCAGCACGCGCACGAAGGCGTATTGGATGGCGTTGGTGTCCTGGAACTCGTCGACCAGAATCTCGCGGAAGCGCGCACGGTAATGCGCCAGCAAGGCCGGGGTGTCGCGCAGCAGTTCGTGCGCGCGCAGCAACAACTCGGCGAAATCCAGCAGGCCGGAGCGGTCGCAACGCTCCTGGTAGGCGGCGTAGACCTGCCGGCGCACCTCGGTCCAGTCGTCGTTGGGCTCGGGCTGGATATGCTGCGGACGGCGGCCTTCGTCCTTCTGCTCGTTGATCCACCAGCTCATCTGCTTGGGCGGATACTTGCCCTCGTCCAGCTCCAGCGCCTGCACCACGCGCTTGACCAGCCGCAGCTGGTCGTCGCTGTCCATGACCTGGAAACCTTCCGGCAGCCGCGCATCCTGCCAGTGCAGCCGCAGCAACCGATGCGCCAGCCCATGGAAGGTGCCGATCCACATCCCGCGGCTGCCGTTGCGCAGCTGCAGGTCGGTACGGTGGCGCATTTCGCCGGCGGCCTTGTTGGTGAAGGTCACCGCGAAGATGCCGTGGTTGGGCACGCCCTGGACTTCGTTGAGCCAGGCAATGCGATGGATCAGCACGCGCGTCTTGCCGGAGCCGGCGCCGGCCAGCACCAGGTAATGCCCCGGCGGCGCGGAAACGGCCTCGCGCTGGGCGGGGTTTAAATGATCGAGCAAATGAGAGACATCCACCGCCGTATTTTACCGGTTGTGGCGTCGCTGCGGCTGAGATTGCGATGAAGCGGTTGGGAATGCGGGGCTGCGCCCTGCCCTCATCCGCCCCTGCGGGGCATCTTCTCCCGATGGGAGAAGGAAGTAAGCCCCTCTCCCGGTGGGGCGAAGAGGCGCCGCTTGCACGCCATTGGCGCGCGTGTCCTGGATCGCCCGCGTCGCAAGACGTGGGCCGGGCGCGGGCCCGGGCGCGGAGCGGGGGTCGGAGTGAGGGTACGAAGCGAAGCAGTCGGTGCATCACGTCCGAAGGCCGTGGCGACGCGTTTGTCACTGCAGGCACTGGTAGATGTCTGAGGCGCCCTCATCCGGCACTACGCGCCACCTTCTCCAGGCGGGAGAAGGGAGCGACGCCGATCAATCACCGCCCCAGTAGTCCCAACACATCCCGCGCAATCGCCGCTGCCTGCTCACGCAGCTCCGGTACCGCCAGGCTCTCCCACAACGAACCGATCCGCAGGCTGCCGATCACCCGCAGCCGCGGATTGGCGCGCCCATCGGCATCGATCAGGCAGCCATCGGCATCGGTATCCACCCCGATGCCATGCGGCCCGGCGACCGCAATGCCCTGCCCCAGCAGTTGCTGCAGCAGCGGGTTGCGCATCGCCTGCACGCGCATTTCCACGCCGGTGGCGTTGACCAGCGTCTGCACATCCAGCTGCAGCGCATGCCCGGCACTGGCGCCGGCACTGAGCCGCACGCAGGCACCGGCCTGGTACGCCACCTCCAGCCGCGCGCGATGCAGCTGCAATTGCCCGCGCGCCTGCATCGCCTGCAACTGCGCATGCACCGGCGCGGCGATGCGGTGGCGATGCACATCCCAATAGCGCACCACATGGCGCAGGAAGCGGCGTTGGTCGGAAGTTGATAATGTCTGCCACAGTGCCTGGCTCAGCGGGCGCACACGCTCCATCACGCTCTGCCAGGGCAGGCCTTGCGCCCTCGCGACCCGCGCATGCTCCCGCACGCTGCGCATGCGCGCACGCAGCGGTAGCGCCAGCAAGGATTGCGGATCGAAGTCCGCTGCAACGCAATGCGCCTGCGGCAACGGCAGCAGCCCATGCCGCGACACCACGTGCACCGCCCCGCGATGCGCCTGCGCGGCCAGCGTCACCACCGTGTCGGCCATGCTCAGTCCCGAGCCGACGATGCACACCGCCGCGTCCTGCGGCAACGCGGCGACCGCCTCGGTATCCCAGGCTTCTACCCGCTGGGTTGCCGACAGGCCGGTGGCACCGCGCAGCGGCAACGGCCGCAACGCGTTGCCTACCGCCAGCACTACGCTGGTGGCCTGCAGGGTGTGTCCATCGTCGAGCTGCAACAGCGCGCCATCGGCATCGCATTGCAATGTCTGTACGCGGGCGCCGTGCACGGTGAGCGTCGCCGGGCCCTGCGCACGCGCAGCCTGCAGGCGATTGCGCAGGTAAGGCGCGTAGTGCCGACGCCCGACGAAGTGCTGCGGCAGCTGCGCGTCCTCCAGCTCCGGGCAGCAGCTGTGCGCACGCAGGTAATCGACGAAATCCTGCGGTGCCTCCACCAACGCACTCATCCGCGCGGCGGGCACGTTGAGCAGATGTTCCGGCCGCGCGGTGGAGTAGGCCACGCCCTCGCCCAGCACCGCGTGCGGCTCGATCAGCACGATCTGCAGCGGCGCCACGGCCTGACGCAGCAGCTGCAGCGCCACCAGCACACCGGATGCGCCACCGCCAACGATGGCGATCACTGCATCGCCGGGATCACGCAGTTCATTCATCCGGCAATTGTAGGCGATGCGTCGCGTCGCACCGATGACAGTGGCCATGCCTGCCGCAATGGCCGGGGTAGCGCCGTGCAGGCAGACCGGTCGACTGCCGCGCCCGTCCAATAGAGGTCGCCTGAGGCGTCAATTGCAGCGCGGGCACGCTCGCACCCGGCGAGACCTTGCTGGCACGCTTGCACCCAGCATGACGCCTGCCATCGCAGGCACCACCCCACGCCCCAACGGGCACTGCGCCGGGTGAACCAGGCACACACGCAAGGTCTACATCAACGCATCGGCCAGGCGTGCAATGCCCTCGCGGCTGCGGCGCCAGGCCGGGCGCGTGCGCCACTGCTCCAGCTCCAGCTGGCGGGCGTTGGCCAGGTAATCCTGCTCGATCGCACGCAGCCGCTGCACCACGCCCTGGTCGTAGCAGAGCATGCCGATCTCGGCGTTGAGCGCGAACGAGCGGATGTCCAGGTTGATCGAGCCGACCAGTGCGATGTCCTCATCCATGCTCAGGTGCTTGGCATGCAGGAAGTGCGGGCGGTACAGCGCGATCTTGACCCCGCAGCGCAGCAGCTCTTCGAAATACGCCTCCTGCGCCCAGGCCGCCAGGACCTGGTTGTTGCTCTCCGACAGGATCAGCTGCACATCCACGCCCGACACCGCGGCAATGCGCAAGGCACTGAGCAAGGCCTCGTCGGGGACGAAATACGGTGTCACCAGCACCACCTTGCGGCGCGCCAGATGGATCACCGCATTGATCGCATCGCGCGCATTCTCGAACGGATACGCCGGCCCGCTGGGCAGCAGCTGCGTGGCGATGTTGGCCTCGCAGACCGGTGCGTCCGGCCATACGTCCAGGCGCTGCCCGGTTTCGGTGAACCAGTCGCTGGCGAACACCGCTTCCAGATGATTGACCACCGGCCCACGCACGCGCGCCACCAGCTCGCGATTGGGCACCCCATCGATGAATCCGGCCTCGGCCAGATTCTGCGAGCCGACAAAGCCCACCTGGTTGTCGATCACCGCAATCTTGCGGTGGTTGCGCAGATCCATGCGACCGCTGCGGCGCCAGCGCAGGCCGCCGGGCAACACCGCCAGCACGTCCACCCCGGCTGCCTGCAGCCGCTTGCGGTAATGGCGCAGACCGCGCTTGGCACCCACCGCATCCAGCAGCACGCGGCAACGCACGCCGCGCACACTGGCGCGTTGCAGCGCAGCGACCACCGCATCGCCCACCGCATCGTCGAACATCAGGTAATACAGCAGGTGCACGCGCTTTTGCGCCGTGTCGATCGCCGTGACCAGGGCCTGCAGCGATTGCGCGTAGTCGTCCAGCAACTCCACCGCATTGCCCAGCGTAGGCATGAAATCGCCCTGGCGTTCGATCAGCGGCACCACCTCGGCGCTGCTGGTGTCCGCCTGCGGGGTCCAGCGCAAGGCATGCAGCGGCAGTTGCTGCTCGCGGATCACCTGCGAGGCGGTGGCCTGGCGTTCCACGCGCACCCGCGATAGCCACGGATGCCCGAACAGCAGATACAGCGGCAGGCCGACCACCGGCACGAAGCCGATCAGCAGCAACCAGCTACGCGCTGCACCGGGCGTGGTGCGGGCCGGAATCCACAACAGCGCGGCCAGGCGAATCACCCAGTCCAGCGCCAGTAGCCAGGTCCCTTGCAACCAGTCAGGCAGCATCAGCAATCCGTTCTCAAGAAGGTTCCGATTCTGACCGCCCGGTGCGTGAACGCAACGGGGCGGGCACGTCGATCGGCACGCAATAGCGAAACGGCCCGCCCTGCGCGTCAGCCGGCTGCACGCGCTCGGCGCAGACCTGCCGCAGCGTCTGCACGAACGCCGACTGCGCACGGGTGGGATGCCAGTCGCTGCGAAGCGTCATGCCGATCTGGCGGCGCAGTTGCGGCCCGGCGCGGCCGATCTCGCACAACAACCCGGCGCGGCGCTCGAACAGGAACTGGTCGCGCGACATCAGCGTGAGCCAGTCGCCTTCCAGCAATAGCCCGCGGATGGTCAGCTCCGCGCCGCATTCGATGCGCAGTGCCGGTGGCTCGATCTGCTGATCGCGAAACATGCGCTCCCAGCGCGCGCGCACCGGTGTGCCGGTGGTGGCGATCACCCAGGGATAGTCCAGCAACTGCGCAAACGCATAGGCGCGCCCGGCCAGCGGATGCCCGCTGCGCGCCACGATCACCGGCTCGTCGTCGAACAACGGCTCCTGCAGCACATCGCGCAGCGGCAACGGCTCGCGCAGCGCACCGATCAGCATGTCCAGTCCGCCCTCGCGCAGATGCGCCAGCAGCTCGGCATACGGGCCTTCGACCACGTTGACGCTGGCACCGGGATGCGCACGCGCAAACCGCGCCAACACCTGCGGCAGCAGGATCGCCCGCGCCAACGGCATCACCCCCAGCGCGATCCGGCCGGCATTCTGCGAGCGCAACGCGGCAACGTCGTCCAGGCCGGCGCGCAATTCGGCCAGCGCCAGGCGCACCTGCCGCAACAGCCGCGTGGCCACCGGCGTGGCTTGCACGGTCTTGCCGCGACGCACCGTCAGCGGCACCTCGATCACATCGGCCAACGACTGCACCGCGCGGTAGATCGCCGGCTGCGAGACCCCGACGCGCGCCGCCGCCAGCGAATAACTCCCCGCCACATCCACCGCGACCAGCGCCTGCAGCTGCCCCAGCGAAACCCGCCGCTCCAGGCCGGGGCGCACCGGCAGCCGCAGCGCCCGCCGTGCCACCCGGATGCCGCGCCCTAGTTGCGCCAACGCTCGCTCGATGCGCGGCACCAGCAGCTGCGTGGCCTCGGTGGCGACCATGCCGCCCGGATGCCGCTCGAACAAACGCGCCCCGAGCTGCTGCTCCAGCCGCGCCACCGCCTGCGTCAATGCCGGCTGCGACAGGTTCACCTGCGGCGCGGCTGCGCTGATGCTTCCCAGCCGATGCACCACGGCCAGGGCGTACAGATGGCGAAGGTTCGGCTCGGGAGTCGGCGGCATGCTCTAACTATAAGCAAAACCAATATGCATACCTCAAATTAATCTTGAGCCAGCAGGCGATCGCCACACAGACTCGGCGCACTCCTAACGAGGATGGATGGATGAGCCAGGTCGTCACCCGGATCGAGCGTACCCCGTTGGCCGTCGTCGACGGGCTTGCGCAGGCCGGCGTGGCCACCGTGCACGAGGCGCAGGGGCGCAGCGGTCTGCTGCACCATCGGCTGCGCCCGATCTACACCGGCTGCCGCATCGCCGGCACCGCCGTCACCGTGTCGATCCCGCCCGGCGACAACTGGATGATGCATGTGGCCATCGAGCAGCTGCAGCCCGGCGACGTGCTGGTGGTCGCGCCAACCAGCACCTGTTGCGACGGCTACTTCGGCGATCTGCTGGCCACCTCGGCGCAGGCGCGTGGCTGCCGCGGACTGGTCATCGATGCCGGGGTCCGCGATGTGCGCGATCTTACGGCGATGCAGTTCCCCGCCTGGAGCCGCGCGATCTGCGCGCAGGGCACCATCAAGGAGACGCTGGGTTCGGTCAATGTGCCGCTGGTCTGCGCCGACGCGCTGGTGCAACCGGGCGATGTGGTGGTGGCCGACGACGATGGCGTGTGCGTGGTGCCGCGTGCCAGCGCTGCCGCCGTGCTGGCCGAAGCGCAGGCACGCGAGGCGCGCGAGCTGCGCAAACGCGAGCGCCTGGCACGCGGCGAACTGGGCCTGGACATCTACGCCATGCGCGAGCGCCTGGCGGCCAGGGGCCTGCGCTATGTCTGAGCAGGTACGCGCGATGTGGATGCGCGGCGGCACCTCCAAGGGCGGCTTTTTCCTGGCCGACGAGTTGCCGGGCGAGCGCGCCGCACGCGACGCCTTCCTGCTGCGCGCCTACGGCTCGCCGGATGTCCGCCAGATCGACGGCATGGGCGGCGCCGACCCGCTGACCTCCAAGGTCGCGGTGGTGTCGCGCTCGGCGCGCGCCGATGCCGACGTGGACTATCTGTTCCTGCAGGTGTCGGTGGAACAGGCACAGGTCAGCGACGCGCAGAACTGCGGCAACATGCTGGCCGGGGTTGCGCCGTTCGCACTGGAACGCGGCCTGTTGCCGGCACGCGATGGCGAGACCGAGGTGCGCATCTTCATGCGCAACACCGGCACGCTGGCCACCGCTAGCGTGCAGACGCCCGGCGGCCAGGTGCGCTACGACGGCGACGCCCGCATCGACGGCGTGCCCGGCACCGCTGCGCCGATTGCACTGGTCTTTGCCGGGATTGCCGGCTCCTCGTGTGGCGCCTTGCTGCCCACCGGCAACCGTGTCGATCTCCTGGATGGCGTGGAGGTCACGCTGATCGACAACGGCATGCCCTGCGTGGTGCTGCGCGCCAGCGATCTCGGCATCAGCGGTTACGAAGACCGCAACACCCTCGATGCAGACGAGGCACTGAAAATCCGCCTGGAATCACTTCGTTTGCAAGCCGGGTCATTGATGCAGCTGGGCGATGTTGCCAAGGCCACCGTGCCCAAGATGATGCTGGTCGCCGCACCGCGCCATGGCGGCGCGATCAGCGTGCGCTCGTTCATTCCGCACCGCTGCCACGCCTCGATCGGCGTGCTCGGGGCCGTCACCGTGGCCACTGCCTGCCTGCTGCTCGGCTCGCCCGCGCATGCGCTGGCGCAGTTGCCTGGCGGCACCACACAGCAGCTGGAGGTCGAACATCCCAGCGGTGCAAGCAGCTGCGTGATCACTGTCGATTCGCGCGGCGAGGTGGTGCGTGCCGCGGTACTGCGCACCGCACGCAAGCTGTTCGATGGGCAGCTGTATGGCTGAGCGGATGGATGCGCCACCACGCTGGATCGATCGCCATCGGCCATGCCCGGCCCACGACCTGCGCCTGCCGCGCGGCCTGGCCGACACCACGTGCTGCAGCGACCTTCGCGTGAGCATCCATGCGCGCACCGCAACCTACGTGGGCACCTGCAGGTTCCGTGCCCCGCGTGCGCCCGCCGTTCGCGCGTGCAGTCGTTGGCTCGCCGAGCCTGCCTACTCAAGAAGACCATCACCATGATCATCGACTGCCACGGCCACTACACCACCGCGCCCACGGCGCATGACGCCTTCCGCAAGGCGCAGATCGCCCACTACGACAATCCGGCCTTGCCCGCGCCGGTATATCCGTCCATCTCCGACGATGCATTGCGCGAAAGCATCGAACAGCACCAGCTGCGCCTGCTGCGCGAGCGCGGTGCGGACATGACGATTTTTTCGCCACGCGCCAGCACCATGGCGCACCACATCGGCAATGAGGCGGTCAGCCAGGTGTGGACGCGTCACTGCAACGACCTGATCGCGCGCGTGGTGCAGCTGTATCCGCAGACCTTCATCGGTGTGTGCCAGTTGCCGCAGTCGCCGGGTGTGCCGATCGCCCAATCGATCGCCGAACTGGAACGTTGCGTCACCGAGCTCGGGTTTGTCGGCTGCAATCTCAATCCCGACCCGTCCGGCGGCCACTGGAACGGCGTGCCCTTGACCGATCGCGCCTGGTATCCGTTCTTTGAAAAGATGGTCGAGCTCGACGTGCCGGCGATGGTGCATGTGTCGGGCAGCTGCAATACCAACTTCCACGCCACCGGCGCGCATTATCTCAACGCCGATACCACCGCGTTCATGCAGTTTCTCGAAGGCGACCTGTTCGCCGATTTCCCGGACTTGCGCTTCATCATCCCGCACGGCGGCGGCGCGGTGCCGTATCACTGGGGCCGCTTCCGCGGCCTGGCCGACATGCTCGGCAAGCCGCCGCTGTCCACGCATGTGATGCGCAATGTGTTCTTCGACACCTGCGTGTATCACCAGCCCGGCATCGATCTGCTGTTCGAGGTCATCGGCATCGACAACATCCTGTTCGGTTCGGAGATGGTGGGCGCGGTGCGCGGCATCGACCCGCAGACCGGCCAGTATTTCGACGACACCAAGCGCTATATCGATGCCTTGGCGATCTCCGATGCCGACAAGCGCAAGGTGTTCGAAGGCAATGCGCGACGGGTGTATCCGCGGCTGGATGCGCAATTGCGCGCGCGCGGGCTGTAGCGGTGTTCCCTTCTCCCATCGGGAGAAGGTGCCCCGCAGGGGCGGATGAGGGGCGCCTCGGAGAGCGGTCACCGCCTGCGATGCCAAACGCGTCGCCACGCGCCTTCGGAAGTGAAACGCCGGCTGCTTCGCCTCGAACTGCAAGCGACTAACGGTGCGTGCAATCGGAAAAACGACGTCTCGCTTGCGAGTGGCTTCGCCCCGTACCCTCACCCCAACCCCTCTCCCGGAGGGAGAGGGAAGTGCACGCTGACCATTGTTGCGATCAACCCCGCAACACTCCACAAACGCAAACACCCGCCTTTCGGCGGGTGTTTGCTTGGATGCAGATCCGGTAATCGGTGGATTACTTGATCTTGCCTTCCTTGTACATCACGTGCTTACGCACGACCGGGTCGTATTTCATCATTTCCATCTTCCCCGGAGTGTTTTTCTTGTTCTTGTCCGTGGTGTAGAAGTGGCCGGTAGCGGCCGAGGAAATCATACGAATCTTGTCACGCTTGCCTTTTGCCATGACTGCTTACTCCTCAGACCTTTTCGCCGCGCGCACGCAGCTCTTTCAGAACGGCATCAATCCCGTTCTTGTCGATGGTGCGCAATGCATGCGCGGAGACACGGAGCTTCACCCAACGGTTCTCGCTGGCGACCCAGAAGCGGCGCTCATGCAGGTTGGGCAGGAAGCGACGACGGGTTCTGTTGTTTGCGTGGGAGACGTTGTTACCCGTCTGCACACGCTTGCCGGACACTTGGCATACGCGGGACATTACGCACCTCGATAAATGAATTGCCACCCATAGCCTGGGGAGCGGCGGCCCCGACAGCATCAGCTGCCACGCAACGTTGGGAATCAAGAACTTACGCTGGGAACAAGCCGGCAACCCCATCGCGCTGGGTGCCGCCATCCGGAGCGATCCGGGCACAGCGAGCCGCGCATTATGCACGGCAATTCCTTGTGCCGCAAGCACTTAGCCTGCGCCACCGTGCGTGCCGCCTGGCGCCCGGCAGCCCTTGCCTACCAGCCGCTGACTGAAGCTGCGGCCATTCGGATCCCGGCAGACGCGCCTGCCGGGATCGTGTCACACCTCAACCAACCGCCTTTGGTGCAAGCCGCCCCGGCCGCTCGCGGTGCAGCCAGCGGTACAGCACCGGCAGCACCAGCAAGGTCAGCAGCGTGGACGAGACGATGCCGCCGATCACCACCGTGGCCAGTGGGCGCTGCACCTCGGCCCCGGCGCCGACGTTGAAGGCCATCGGCACAAAGCCGAGGGCGGCCACCAAGGCAGTCATCAGCACCGGGCGCAGACGGCTCAGCGCGCCTTCGCGCAGCGCCTGCTCCAGCGACAGGCCCTCGGCCCGCAGGCTGCGCACGAAGGCGATCATCACCAGGCCGTTAAGCACCGCCACCCCCGACAGCGCGATGAAGCCGACGCCGGCGGAGATCGACAACGCCAGGCCGCGCAGCGCCAAGGCCACCACACCGCCGGTCAAGGCCAGCGGCACGCCGCTGAACACCACCAGCGCATCGCGCAGCGAGCCGAACGACCAGTACAGCAGCGCGAAGATCAGCAGCAAGGTCCCCGGCACCACCCAGGCCAGGCGCTGGCCGGCGGAGATCAGTTGCTCGAAGGTGCCGCCGTAGCCGATCCAGTAGCCGGTGGGCAGCACCACCTCGGCCCGCACGCGCTGCTGCACCTCGGCGACGAATCCACCCAGGTCGCGGTCGCGCACATTGGCGGTGATCACGATGCGGCGCTTGCCGTCTTCGCGATTGATCTGGTTGGGCCCGAGCACCGTTTCGACCTTGGCGACCTCGCGCAGCGGCACCGTGGTCGGTTCGCCACTGCGCCAACCGGCCGCGCGGCTGGACTCGTCGACATCGGCGCGCTCGCCATCGCCACGCAGCGGGATCGGCAGATCGGCCAACGCCGTCGGGTCCTGCCGCAGGCCTTCGGGCAGGCGCACCACGATGTCGAACCGGCGGTCGCCTTCGAACAACTGCCCGGCCGCCTGCCCACCCACCGCCGCCGACACCGTGTCCTGCACCACGCCGGGATTGAGCCCGTACCCGGCCAGTGCAACGCGATCGGGCACCACCGCCAGCATCGGCAGGCCGGTGGCCTGCTCCAGGCTCACGTCGGCCGCACCCGGCACCGTGCTGGCAACTTCCTGCACGCGTTGTCCCAACTTGACCAGCGTGTCCAGGTCATCGCCGTAGACCTTGATCGCCACATCCGCACGCACGCCGGAAATCAGCTCGTTCATGCGCATCTGGATCGGCTGGGTGAACTCGTAGTTATTGCCGGGCAGCTGCTTCACCGCTTCCTCGATCTCGGCCACCAGTTGCGCCTTGGGCTTGCGCGGGTCCGGCCATCGCTCGCGCGGATGCATGATCAGGAACGTATCGGCCACCGACGGCGGCATCGGATCGGTGGCCACTTCGGCGGTGCCGAGCTTGCCGAACACATGCGCCACTTCCGGAAACTGCTTGATGCGTTTTTCCAGTGTGGATTGCATGGTGATGGCCTGTTCCAGGCTGGTGCCGGGAATGCGCAAGGCGTGCAGCGCGATATCGCCCTCGTCCAGGTTCGGGATGAACTCGCTGCCCAGGCGCGTGGCCAGGACCGCGCACAGCGCCACCGCCGCCAACGCACCGAGACCGACCCAACGGCCGTGACGCAGCGCGCGATCCAGCAAGGGCGCATACACGCCACGCGCCCAGCGCATCGCTCGGTTTTCGTGCTCGGCCACCTTGCCGCCGAGCAACAAGGCGATCGCCGCCGGCACGAAGGTCAACGACAGCAACATCGCGCCGGTCAGCGCCAGCACCACGGTGATCGCCATCGGGTGGAACATCTTGCCCTCGATACCGGTCAGCGCGAACACCGGCAGGTACACCGCGGTGATGATGCCCAGCCCGAACAGGCTGGGGCGGATCACCTCGGCAGTGGCCTCGGCGGTCAATTCGAAACGCTCATCGCGCTTGAGCACCCGCCCCAGGCGCAGTTGCGCTTGCCCGAAGCGGCGCAGGCAGTTCTCCACGATGATCACCGCGCCATCGACGATCAAGCCGAAATCCAGCGCGCCCAGACTCATCAGGTTGCCGGACACGCCACCGCGCACCATGCCGGTGAGGGTGAACAACATCGCCAACGGAATCACCGCCGCGGTGATCAGGGCCGCACGCACATTGCCCAGCAGCAGGAACAGCACCACGATCACCAGCAACGCGCCTTCGATCAGGTTCTTGGCGACGGTGACGATGGTGCGGTCCACCAGTGCGGTGCGATCGTAGACCGGCACCGCCTGCACGCCGGCCGGCAGACTGGCATTGGCCACTTCCAGCCGCTGCGCTGCGGCCTGCGCCACGGTGCGGCTATTGGCACCGACCAGCATGAACACCGTGCCGAGCACCACTTCGCTGCCGTCCTGGGTGGCCGCACCGGTGCGCAACTCGCGCCCCTCGCCGACTTGTGCCACATCGCGCACCCGGATCGGCACGCCTTGGCGCCGATCCAGCACGATCGCCCCGATCTGCGCGATATCGTCCACCTGCCCCGGCACCCGCACCAGGAACTGCTGGCCGTTGCGTTCGATATAGCCGGCACCGATGTTGCGGTTGTTCGCCTCCACCGCGCGCGCCACATCGTCCAGCGTGAACCCCAGGGCGACCAGGCGCGCCGGATCCGGGGTGATATGGATCTGCCGCGCATAGCCGCCGATGGTATTGACCTCGGTCACGCCGGGCACGTTGCGCAACTGTGGGCGCACTACCCAATCCTGCAGGGTGCGCAGATCGGTCGCGGTCCACGCACTGCCATCAGGCTTGCGCGCATTGGGCCTGGCTTCCACCGTGTACATGAAGATCTCGCCCAGGCCGGTAGCGATCGGCCCTAGCTGCGGCTCCAGATCGGCCGGCAATTGCGACTTGACCTGCTGCAACCGCTCAGCCACCTGCTGCCGCGCAAAATACAGATCGGTGCCATCGGCAAACACGGCGGTGACCTGCGACAAGCCGTAGCGCGACAACGAGCGCGTGGACTCCAGCCCCGGCAATCCCGCCAGCACCGTTTCCAGCGGGAACGTCACCCGCTGCTCCGACTCCAACGGCGAATACCCAGTCGCGGCCGTATTGACCTGCACCTGCACATTGGTGATGTCCGGCGTGGCATCGATCGGCAAGCGCGAAAAACTCCACGCACCGATCGCAATCAACACCCCCGTCAACGCCAGCATCAACCAGCGCTGCGCGATCGCGAACCGGATGATGTTAGTGAGCATGACGCGCACCTCCGCGCACACTCGGCGCAACTGCGTGCGCAGCCACACAGATCAGTGCATGCGTACGCACGCACGACGCCTGTGCAATCGCAGCGGGCTGCCGTCGGCCGACGGCAGCACCACAGCGAGGATCCCGACCTTCGCCGCTATCGCGATCGCCCCTGACACATCCGACCTTCGCAGCGCAGATTCTCACGCCGTTGCTGACGTAATCGCCTGCGCCGTGAGTGCGTGGATGACGTAAAAAACGTTTCACAGAAGAATGGAAAAGCTGTTCGCACGCACGCGCTTGCGGTCGAGGCAGACGCAAACCGGACACGCAGCGATCAATGATCATGCGACGCCCCCGACTTTTCGATGTCGGCCTTGACCAGATAGCTCTGCTCCACCACCACCGCATCCCCCAACGCCAGACCCGACACCACCTGCACCTGCTGCGCATCGCGCGCGCCCAGTGTCACCGGCCGCACCTCGTACACATCCCCCACCCGTACGAACACCGCCTCCCAGTCGCGAAACTGCTGCAAGGCCCCCACCGGCACCACCATCGCCGCTGGCTGCTGCGCCACCGTCACCCGCGCCTTGACCGCCGAGCCCGGCCGCCATAAGCCATCGCTGTTGCGCAGCACCGCGCGCGCCACCGTGCTCTGACTCGCCGTCGCCGTGCCCGGCAACACGCGTTCCAATGTGGTCTGCGCCACCACGCCATCGCTGATGCGCGTCACCGTCACCGGTGCGCCGGCAGTGATGTGCCCGGCATCGGCGCCGAAGATGTGCAGATCCACCCACAGGCTCGACAGGTCGGCGATCTCGAACAGCGCCTGGCCTTCGCTGGCGTTGCTGCCCAGGCTGGCATTGCGGGCAAGCACGGTGCCGCTGATCGGCGCACTGACCGGATACGTGGTCAGGCTCAGATTGCTCTCCACCGTGGCCAGCACCTGGCCGGCGCGCACCTGGTCGCCGACGTTGACGCGCAGGCTGCGCACCGGCCCGGGAAAGCGCGCAGTGGCCTGCGCCTGCGCACCTTCTGCCGGCGTCAGCAGGCCCTGCACTTCATGCTGGTCGGCGATGCTGCCGGGACCGACCGGCGCGACCCGGATGCCGGCATCCTGCGCGATCTTCGCCGCGATGGTGGTGCGGCCTTCATAGCTGGGATAGGCCCAGCGACGCGGCTTGCCCTGCACGGTGGCGCGCACTTCCACGTCGAACGAATGCGGCTCGCCGACTGTGCTGTCGGCCAACAGGCTGCCGTCGTCGCGCGCGCGCAATCGATGCACTTCGTGGACGCCACCGAGCCGGGTCAAGCGCACTTCGACAGTACCGGCGCTGGGCGGCAATGGCTTGCCGTCGCGGTACAGCCAGGCTTGATACGTCGGCGGCGTGCCGTCTTCGGCAATCGCCAGCTCCACGCTGTCGCCGTCCTGGCTGAGCAGGCGCCCACCGTGCGCGCCTTTTTCGGCGTCTTCGCCATGTGCGTCGGCCTCGCCCTCGGCACCGGGCGTTGCATGGTCATGGGCTTCTTCGCTGTTGCCGCTGTTGCCGCCGCAGCCGCTCAGCAGCAGCGCCAGCACAAGCGGCACAATCAAAAAACTTTTCATCGAAATTGGTCCTGGTTGGCGCCGGCGCAGTGCGTCGGGCGAACGAACGAAGAAGGTCTGTGCTGGATCCGCGGTAGGCGCGAGCAGCACTTGGGGACTGCTGGATGCCGATGCGGTTGCAAGCGTCGAAACCCATACAGGTGCAGCAGATCCAGGCGGACGCAGGCAGGCGTGGCGAAACCGCACAGCGGAGGTAGCGCTCATGGCCCCACCTGCGCAGTGCTGTCGGCCACGAACGGCTGCCCGGTCAGGCGCTGGATCTCGATCAATGCGGTCTGCGCTTCCAGCGCCGCCGCCAGCTGCTGCTGGCGTGCATCGCTGCGCTGCGCCTGCAACTGCGCCCAGTCCAGATAACTGGTGGCGCCGGCCCGGTAGGCGCGCTCGGCGGCGGCATCGGCCCGCGCAAGTGCGGGCAGCACATCGCTGCGCATCCGCGTCACTTCCAGCTGTGCGGCGCGGTAGCGGCCATGCGCGTCGGCCAGCGTGGTGTAGAGCACCAGCGCCTGCGATTGGCGTTCGATGTCCAGCAACAACAGCTCCGCTTCGGCGGCGCGGATCTCCGGTTGTGCGCGTGCGGCGCTGCCCAGGGCCAGCGAAACGCTGCCGAGCACCGCGGTGGCGTCGTTGGCTTCGAGCCGCCGCACGCCCACCTGCCAGTCCAGATCCGGACGCGCCTGGCTGCGTGCCAGCCGCACCCGCGCCTCGCGCACGCGCTGCTCGCCGTTCAAGCGCGCCAGTTCGGGAGTGGCATCGAGCAGTTGTGCCAGCACCTCGAAGTCGGGAATCGCCGGCAACTGCAGCGGGTCGCCGGTGACCTCGCCGAAGTCCGGCGTGCGCTGCCCCCACAACACCGCCAGCTGGCGGCGCGCGGCCAGCAGCTCCTGCTGCGCGCGGTCGCGCTCCAGCTCCGCGCGCGCCTGCAGGGCCTGAGCGGTCAGCAGCACCGATTCAGGCGAGGCTCCAGCCTGCAGCCGCTGGCGCGCGGCACTGACGGTGCGCTGCCGCTGCGCCAGCGTTTCCAGCGCAACTGCCTGCCGCTGCGCAGCCATGCCGATGGCCAGATAGCGCCGCGCCACTTCGGCCAGCACATCCAGGCGCGCCAGCGCACGTTGCGGGGCCAGTGCGTCGATGCGTGCCTGGGCCAGGGTGCGGCGTGCGTCCAGCTTGCCGCCGCGTTCCAGCACCCCGGCCAGGGTGACGGTGAGTTCGGCCTGGTCCAGCGCGCGGGTCGGGCCGGTGCCGAACACGTTTTCCAGTTCGGCGCCGATGCGCAACGGCGGACGCAGCGCGTCGCGCTCGGCGTCGGCGGTGAGGACCGCGCGTTGGCCATCGGCCAGACGCAGGTCGGGGTGCTGCCGGGCGACGCGCGCGATGGCGTCGTCCAGGGTCAGCACGGGTTTGGGCGGTGCGTCCTGCGCCATGGCGCACGGTACGACCGCGAAGACGGCCAGTGCCGTCAGTCGCAACCACATGAGGGTGTCTCCGGAATCGGGATCGATGGACAGGCCGGCAGCTGCCGGCGATGCATCAGGCCGCGATCGGGGGACGCAATCCGGTCTCGCTCAGCTGCGAGCGGTAGGCGATCGGCAGCGTGACTGGCTGCACCTGCGCGCAGGCAGGCAGCGGGCCCCAGGCCAACGCCGACAGCATGGCCGGGCTATGCCCGTGGCAATAGCCGCTGTGCATCAGCGCATGCAGCAGACCGGCGCCGTCACGCTCGCCGGCATCGCGCTCTTCCGCGCCGTCATGCCCGTGCGGCGCGGTGTCTTCCAGATGCGCCTGGTCGTGGGCCAGTGCATGCACATCGCCCAGGGCACAGGCCACCGGTGCGACCAGTACGCCCATGACCAGCACCGCCAACGCCATCAGGCGCAGCAACGGGTGCAATAGGCGGGCGCGGCGAAGCAACATGGGCGCAGCGTATCGGGGCCGGGGGAGTTACACAATCGCATGCACGGTTTAGTCGGAAGCTCAGGTCAAAAGCTTAGTGCGTCGAGGGCGCGGTGCCCTCGACGCTTGCGGGACACGCCGTGAATCCATCCCTGGAGGCTCGGTGGCGGCATCCATGCCGCCACACGGTCCCGCAATCGGCGAGGACACCGCACCAGAGAGTTTTTCGGCGGCTTTTTTAAAGCCATGCACACAGACCAACTCGACTGGTCCTTGCCCGCTCACCGTCGCGGGACCTTACGCGGCATGGATGCCGCGTAAGAGCTTACAAGGACGTACTTGCAGCGTGTCCTGCGATGGTGGGCGGGCAAGGGCCCTGCAGCCAAACCACAGACCAGCCGCACTAAAGATGGTGCTGTCAGCCGCTCCAAATGCACCAGGGCATCACGGCGCCGCGTTGCGGGTCGACTTGGCATCGGCCGGGCGCGCCTTGCTCTCGGCGATGAAGGCGCGCACCTGCTGCTCCAGCACCGGCAAGGTCACCGACCCCTGCTTCAGCACCGCGTCGTGGAAGGCCTTGATGTCGAAGCGGTCGCCCAGTTCTTTCTCAGCCTCGGCGCGCAGCTTGACGATGCTGATCTCGCCCAGCTTGTAGCTCAGCGCCTGTCCGGGCCAGGAGATGTAGCGGTCCACCTCGGTGGTGACCTCGTGCTCGCTCAGCGCGGTGCGGTCGCGCAGGTAGGCCAGCGCCTGCGCACGGCTCCAGCTGTCGTGGTGCACGCCGGTGTCGATCACCAGCCGGCAGGCGCGCCACATCTCATAGGTGAGCCGGCCAAACTCCTCGTACGGGGTCTCGTAGATGCCCATTTCCTGGCCGAGCTTTTCGGTGTACAGCGCCCAGCCTTCGCCGTAGGCGGAGATGTAGTTTTCGCGGCGGAACGCCGGTTGGTCGCCCTGCTCCAGCGCCAGCGAGCCCTGCAGCGAATGCCCGGGCGAGGACTCGTGCAGGGTCAGCGCCGGCAGGTTGTACAACGGCCGCGATGGCAGGTTGTAGGTGTTGACCCAGTAGGTGGTGGCGCCACCGCGGCCGGCGGTCCAGAACGGGGCGATATCGTCCGGCACCGGCTTGATGGTGAAGCGCCCGCGCGGCAGCGTGCCGATGAACCTGCCGACCTGCCCGTCCACCCGCTTGGAAATCCACGCGGCGCGATCGAGCAACTCCTGCGGGGTCTTGGCGTAGAACTGCGGATCGGTGCGCAGGAAGGTCAGGAACTGCGCGAAGCTGCCCTTGAAACCGACCTGCCGGATGATCGCGTCCATCTGCGCCTGGATGCGCGCCACCTCGTCCAGGCCGATCTTGTGGATCTGCTCCGGGGTCAGGTCAAGCGTGGTGTATTCGCGGATCTGCTGGCGATAGAACGCCTTGCCGTCGGGCAGCGCTTCGGCCGCCAGCGTGGTGCGCGCCTTGGGCATGTACTCGTCGCGGAAAAAGCTCAGCAGCTTGCTGTAGGCCGGCAGCACTGCATTGCTCAGCGCGGCCTTGGCCTGCTCGCGCAACTGTGCCTGTTCGGCGGCGGGGATCTGCGCCGGCAGCTGCTTGAACGGCGCGTAGAAGCTGGACGCGGTGGGATCCTTGACCTCGGCAACGGTGGCGATGGAAACGTCGCGGCCATCCAGCACCGCGCGCGGCACGCTGAACCCGCGTGCCAGGCCGGCGCGCATGTTGGCGGTCTGCTGGTCGAAGTAGCGCGGCACATCGTTGAGGCGCGCGATATAGGCGCGGTACTCGGCGGCGGTTTTCATCGGCCGCTGCGCCATGAAGCCCAGGTTGGACCAGAACGAGCTGTCCGAGTTGAACGGCATCTCGTACAGGCGCAGGCGCACTTCGGCGGCGAGGTTTTCCACCTGCGGGCGGTAGATGGCGTAGTTGACCTGATTGCTGGGCGAGAGCTGTTTCGGGTCGATGCCGTCGAGCTGCTTGAGCACGCCGTCCCATACCGCCAGGCGCGCCTGCTGCGCGGCCGGGCCGACATCGGGCAGATGGGTGTTGTCGCCGGTGGTGTCGCTGTCTTCGTCAGCCTGGCCGGTCTCGGCCTGGCGCCAGCTCCATTCTTTTTCGTAGATGGCGCGGAAGCGCGCATCGACGGGGCGCTCGGCGGTCAGCGTGGCCGGAGCCGGCGGCGTGGCGGCCTGGGCAGAGGCGACGAACGAGGTGCCCAGCAGGGCGAGTGCGAGTGCAACGGTCAGCGGAGAGGTCACGTACGGAAAGCCTGCTTCTGGATCGACCGCCCCATGATGGCAGCACGCGGGTGAGCTGCCATGGGCCGGAAGTCCCAGCGCGGGGATTGGGGATTGGGGATCTGGGGAGTGAATGCGCGCGGCCGGGCAGGCCGGCCGTTTCAGCCTGCCTTGCGCACCACCACCAGATGCCGCTCGCCCTCCAGGCCGGGCACCTGCAGCGGATGTACCTCGGCTACCGTCCAGCCGGGGGGCAGCGCGGCGATCTCGTCGTGCGGGTAGATGCCCTTCATCGCCAGCAGGCTGCCGCCCGGGCGCAGCAGGTGGCCGCCGACGTCAATGATGCCGGCCAGCGTATCCAGCGCCCGCGCGGTGAGGTGGTCGTAGGCGGCCGGTTCGTCCAGCGCTTCGGCGCGCGATTCGGCCACGCGTGCGTTGCCCAGCGCCAGCTGGCGCAGCGCCTCGCGCATGAAGCGCGCCTTCTTGCCGTTGCTTTCCACCAGGGTCACCTGCAGCTGCGGGCGGGTGATCGCCAGCGGGATGCCGGGCAGGCCAGGGCCGGTGCCCAGGTCGGCCAGCGTGCCGCTGGCGATGTAGGGCTGCATGGCCAGCGAATCGAGCAGATGGCGGGTGACCATCTCGCGCGGGTCGCGCACGGCGGTGAGGTTGTAGGTCTTGTTCCAACGCACCAGCAGCGTCAGATAGCGCAACAACGGCGCGGCAAAGTCCGCATCCAGGGATTGGGCCTGCAGGCCATGCGCCAGTGCGGCGGCTACATCGGGGGCAAGTGCGGCATCGTTCATGCCGCGATTATCGCAGCTGGCCGGCGTGCAGGTGCACGTGTACCGCGCATGGTGGCGATGCGCGGCGCGTGGGCAGGAAGCCGTCGTACTTCAACCTGCCCAGCACAAACGTCCAGGCCTGGCGATGCCGCAGGACCTGCAGCCACGACAGCCGCGGCTGCACCGGCACATGCGCATCGCTGTGGGCAGGATCAACCGCCGCTGCGGTACTCCCGTGTCCGCCCTCTGCCGTCGGTCGTCGGTCGTCGGTCGATGGTCGATGGTCGATGGTCGATGGTCGATGGTCGATGGTGCGCGCGAGCCTGCGCCGGCAGCGCCCGCAGTGCCGCTGCCATCCAACGGACATCCGCCCGTCGCACTATGGTCGCGTTCGCCAGATCGCCTGTGTGCCCATGTCCTTGATCGACCCGTTGTCCGCATCGCCCTTGCCTGCCCCCGACAATGCACCTGCCGCCGTGGATCACGGCCGCCGCCGTCTTCTCGTTGCCGGCGCCGGGCTGGCGGCCGCCGGACTGCTCAGCCCGTTCGCGCGTGCCGGCGGCAGCCCTGACCCGTTCACCCTGGGCGTGGCCGCTGGCGACCCGCTGGCCGACGGCTTTGTCATCTGGACGCGGCTGGCACCACACCCGCTGGAGCCGGATGGACGGGGCGGACTGAGCGCCCCGGTGCAGGTGCGCTGGCAGGTGGCCAGCGACCCGGGCATGCGCCGCATCGTGCGCCAGGGCCAGACCGTCGCCAGCCCGGCCTGGGGCCATGCGGTGCATGTGGAGGTCGCCGGCCTGGCCGCCGATCGCCCGTACTGGTACTGCTTCCAGGCGCTGGGCGCACGTAGCGCCATCGGTAGCGCGCGCACGTTGCCGGCGCCGCATCACCTACCGGATGCGGCGCGACTGGGCTTTGTGTCGTGCTCGCACTGGGAGCTGGGCTATTTCAGCGCCTACCGCCACCTGGCCGCCGAACAGCCGGACCTGGTGTTCTTCCTCGGCGATTACATCTACGAGTACAGCAACCGCGGCGAGGCGGCGAACAAGATCGTGCGCCCGCACGGCAGCGGCGAGTGCCTGGACCTGGCCGGCTACCGCAACCGCTATGCGCTGTATCGCACCGACCCCGACCTGCAGGCGCTGCACGCCGGCAGCGCCTGCGTCGCAACCTGGGACGACCACGAGGTACAGAACGATTACGCCAATCGCTGGTCACAGGACCCGTCGATTGCGGTCGACACCTTCCTGGCCCGGCGCGCGGCCGCCTACCGTGCCTTTTACGAACATTTCCCATTGCGCGCACGCAGCCGCCCGCATGGCGCCGACATGCGCATCTACCGGGCGCTGGACTACGGCCAGCTGGCGCGTTTCTACGTGCTCGACGGGCGCCAGTACCGCAGCGAACAACCCTGCCCGCAGGCCAACGGCTGGCGCGGCGGCCACGTGGTGGACGACAGCTGCCGCGAACGCACTGACCCGCGCCGCAGCATGCTCGGCTGGGAACAGGAGCGCTGGCTGCATGGCGCCTTCGCACGATCGCCCGCGCGCTGGAACGTGATCGCGCAGGATCTGCTGGTCGCACCGATGAACCAGCATGGCCGCGACGGCGTGCTCGGCCACTGGACCGACGGCTGGGACGGCTACCCGGCCACACGCACGCGCATGCTCGACGCAATTGTCACGACCCGGCTGCGCAACCCGGTGTTCTGGGGCGGCGACATCCACTCGTACTGGGTGAACGATCTGAAGAAAGATCCGGCCGACCCGGACTCGGCGACGCTGGCCACCGAATTCGTCGGCACCTCGATCACCTCCGACGGCCAGAGCAACGCCGAACTGCACGCCACCATGGCGCTCAATCCGCATGTGCACTACGCCGAAGGCGAAACCCGCGGCTATGTCTCGGTGACGCTGACGCCGGGGCGGATGGAAACCCGCCTGCAAGGTATCTCCGACCGCCGCGACCGCGATGCCACGGTCTCGACGGTGAAGCGCTTTGTGGTCGAAGACGGCAAGGCGGGGGCGGTGGAGGCGTGAGTCTGCGCTCTGCTGACGCGTGTGGGGGCGACTTCATGCACCAATCAACCAGCTTGCGTTCGCCGATCTCCGCAACCGTCGCAGCGCGCGTGAACCGCTTTGCATGACTTTGCCGCGCACTTCTTGCTGTGCGTGCCGCACAACTGTGACTGCATCCATCACCACAGCCCGGGCGCTTCATGCAGCGCCATGGACACGCCCCGGTAAGACAGCGGCGCTATATCTGGATGCCCGCTGCCAGACGCATCGAGGATGCCATGCCCACCGCCGATCCCGCCCGCCGCCGCGTGTTGCAAGGTTTGGGTGCCGGCCTGTTGCTGCCGGCCACGGCCGGTTGGTCCACGCGCAGCCTGGCTGCGCCGTCCGGGCGGCCGCTGATCACCGATGGGGTGCAGAGCGGCGATGTCGTGGATGGCCGGGCCATGCTGTGGAGCCGCTGCGATCGGCCGGCGCGGCTACGGGTGGAATGGGATACGCGCCCGAGCCTGCGGCAGGCGCGTCGCGTGGATGGGCCGGTGGCCTTGCCGGCGCACGATTTCACTGCGCGGGTGGATATGGGCGCATTGCCGCGCGATCAGGACATCTTCTATCGGGTGCGCTTCGAAGATGCCGACAACGGCGTCTTGAGCGCACCGGTGCACGGCCATCTGCGCAGTGCGCCGCAGGCGCGTGGCGATGTGCGCTTTGTCTGGAGCGGCGATACCGTCGGCCAGGGCTTCGGCATCAATCCGGAGATCGGCGGCATGCGCATCTACAGCGCGATGCGCGAGCGCAATCCGGATTTCTTCCTGCACAGCGGCGACACCATCTACGCCGACAGCCCCGTCCCGGCCGAGTTGGTCGTCGAAGAAGGCAAGCGCTGGCGCAACCTCACCACCGCGGCCAAGAGCAAGGTCGCCGAAACGCTGGACGAATTCCGCGGCAATTACCGCTACAACCTGCTCGATGAGCATGTGCGCCGCTTCAATGCCGAGGTCGCACAACTCTGGCAATGGGACGATCACGAAACCACCAACAACTGGTCGCCCGGCAAGCAGCTGGACGCGCGCTATCAGGTGCGTGATATCCGGATGCTGGCCGGTCGTGCGCGCCAGGCATTTCTGGAATACGCACCGATGCGCGGCGTGCGTGCCGATGGCGACGGTCGCATCTACCGCAAGATCAGTTACGGCCCGCTGCTGGATGTGTTCGTGCTGGACATGCGCAGCTATCGCGGCGCCAACAGCGACAACCTGCAACCGCAGCCGGGCGCGGACGCGGCATTTCTCGGTACGCAGCAGCTGGCCTGGCTGCAGCGCGAACTGGCCGGTTCACGCGCGCAATGGAAGGTGATCGCCGCCGACATGCCGATCGGCCTGCAGGTCCCCGATGGGCAGGACGCAGCGGGCCGCGCGCGCTGGGAGGCGATCGCCAACGGCGATCCGGGCGTGCCGCGTGGGCGCGAACAGGAGATTGCCGCGCTGCTGCGTTTCATCAGCGCAGCGCGCATTCGCAACACGCTGTGGCTGACCGCCGATGTGCATTATTGCGCTGCGCATTACTACCACCCGGATCGCGCGGCGTTCCAGCAGTTCGAGCCGTTCTGGGAATTCGTGGCCGGCCCGCTCAATGCCGGCAGCTTCGGCCCGAATGCGCTGGACGCCACGTTCGGGCCGACAGTGATCTTTCAGAAAGCCCCGCCGGCGCCGAACCTGTCGCCGCTGGCAGGATTTCAATTCTTTGGCGAAGTGGAGATCGATGCACGCACCGGCGTGCTGACGGTGACCTTGCGCGATCTGGATGGGGTGGCGCAGTTTCGTCAGCCGATCCTGCCGCATGCCGCGGCGCGGCCGGAACGTGCCTGAGACGTCGGTCGGGCCGCTGCGGCACAGATCCACGGCCCGTACGTGCTGCATCCCGATCAAGACAACGCGCTGCTGCGGTGCAGAGATGCAGTGCGTTGATCGCCGCGCCTATTCGGCCGGCAATGGATGGAACGCCAGTGCAGCGCGGCAGTCCGGCGCGGCCCACCACTCGTGCAACTGCCATCGCGCGGCCTGGCCAAGCGCCGGGTCGCACCACTGCAACTGCAGTGCGCCGTCGGGTGCCACTGCGTAGGCGAGCCGATGCAGGCCGAACGACAGACCATGCCCGTACGCCTTGAGCAGCGCTTCCTTGGCGCACCACAGGCGGAAAAACAGCGCCTGCTGCGCGCCCGGCTCCAGCCCGGCCAGCAGTGCGATTTCGTCGGCATGAAAGAATCGCTGCGCGATCTCCAGCAGCCGCGGGCGCGCGCGGATGCGTTCCAGGTCCACGCCCAGCCGCACGCGGTTGCCCAGGCCGACCAACAGATAGTCGCCACTATGGCTCCAGCCGGTGTCCCAGTCAGGCAAGGCCGGTTGCAGCGAAGGGCGCCCGCGCGCGTCACGCAGCAGCGGTACCCGGGCAGGTTCCAACGCGAGCGCCTGGCCCAGCAGCTCGCGCGCCTGTGGCTCGCCGCGCTCGCCATGCCGGTGCGGACGCAGCCACAGTTGCACCGGTCCGATGTGCCAGCTTGCGTGCGCTGTCACGCTGCGTGCACCAAGCACAACGGTCGCATCGGCGTGTGATCGCGCTCGACAGTCACTTCACGCCTGTCTGCGTTGAATGGCGTCCATGCACTACTTCCGGTGCAATCGAATGAGGAGTTCGGCAACATGGGCATCATCATCTGGTTGATCGTCGGCGGCATCGTGGGTTGGCTGGCCAGCATCATCATGCGTCGCGATGCGCAGCAGGGCATCATCCTCAATATCGTGGTCGGCATCATCGGCGCACTGATTGCCGGGTTCCTGTTCGGTGGCGGCATCAATCAGGCCATCACCCTGTGGACCTTCGTGTGGTCGCTGGTCGGTGCGGTGATCCTGCTGGCCATCGTCAACCTGTTTACACGTGGCCGCGTACGCTAAACGACGCACACGCAACGCTGCAGCATCCAACGCCCGGGCTTGCCCGGGCGTTGCCGTTTCAGCCATCGACCGCAACCCGATCGGCCGGATGGTGGACCCCGTCTTCCACCGGCACGGCGATGTTCAACGCATAGGGATTGACGCCTTCCAGGCAACCGACGTTATAGCCGTATTCGTCAGGATTGGAGCGCCGCCGATGATGGGTATAGATGCCGCACACGCCGCAGAAATAATGCGCCGCGGTATGCGTGTTGAACTGATACAGCCGCAGCACGTCTTCGCCCTGCAACACATGCAGGCCATCGAGCGTGACCGAGGCGACGATGGCGCCGCGGCGGCGACACATCGAACAGTCGCAACGGCGCGGATCGAGCAGCCCGTGCGGCAGATCCAGATCGATCTGCACCGCGCCGCAGTGACAGCTCAGCCGATGCACCGGGCCCAGGGTGACCTCACCGACCTTGTGCGTGCTACGCCGCAGATGCCGCTCGCTCATGCGTCGGCCTCGGCCAGTCGCACCCAGGCCGGCGCATGGTCGCTGGGGCGCTCCCAGGTGCGCGGCTCGCGGTCGATGCCCGCTTCCACCGCGCGGGCGCGCAAGGCGTCCGAGACCAGGGTCAGATCGATGCGCAGGCCCAGATTGCGGCGGAATCCGGCCTGGCGGTAATCCCACCAGCTGAACTGCTCGGCGGCGTCGTGATGCAGACGAAAGGCATCGTGCAGGCCCAGCGCCAGCAGCTGTTCCAACGCGGCGCGCTCGGCGGTGGAGGTGAGGATGTGGTGCTCGTTCCACACTGCCGGATCATGCACGTCGCGCGCGTCCGGGGCGATGTTGAAGTCGCCCAGCACCACCAGCTGCGGATGGCGTTGCAGTTCCTGCGCCAGCCAGTCGTGCACGGCGGCTAGCCAGCGCAGCTTGTAGGCATATTTGTCGGTGCCCACGTCCTGGCCGTTGACAACATACAGATTGACGATGCGCACGCCATCGACGGTGGCGGCGATCACGCGCTGCTGCACGTCATCGAAGCCAGGAATGCCCATCTGCACCTCCAGCGCCGGCGAGCGCGACAGGATCGCCACGCCGTTGTAGGTCTTCTGCCCGCAGAACACGCTGCGGTAGCCCAGCGCGGCCAGGGCCGCATCCGGGAATTTGTGGTCTTCCAGCTTGGTTTCCTGGATGCCCACGACGTCCGGCGCGAAGTCCGCCAGCCACTGTTGCAGGTGCGGCAGGCGCACGTTGAGCGAGTTGACGTTCCAGGAGGCAATCTTCATGGCGCGGACCGTGGTTCAAACCGCCAATGGTACCGCGCCGCCCGCGTGCGCTCAGGGCCGCGGCGCGATGCGTCCCCCGAGCTGGTTGGCGACCGGGCGTTCGCGCCCCGGGATGCCGGTGTGTGGATGGGGCGATTGAGTGTGCGCACGCGCCCGTCCACCCGCGCGGCCAGGGTGCTGGAGCCGCCGCCGTCCAGGTTGATGGCAGACGTGGCGCCAAGCTGCTGCAGCACCGCGGTCAGTGCGTCCAGGGGTGATGCCGACGCTATAGCCCGGCTGCGGCTGGCGGCCACCACCATCCACAGCGTCCTGCGCGCGCGATCCAGGCCCAGCGCACTGCGCGGTTCGGCGCCGTCGTAGTGGTCGGCGCGGCTGGCTTCGCGCGGTTGGCGCTTGCCGTCGCGCAACAGCAGCGGGCCGGCGCCCACACCGATGCGCGGGCCGGACGGGCAGCTGCCGCGCACGATGCCCACGGCGTTGCGCGCGCTCACGCAAAAAGCGGCATCAACGCGCGCATTGCCGGTGGCGGCGGCCGAATCGAGATGGCCGTCGTCGATGGCCAAGCCTTCGGCGGTGACGCCCCGCCCGGCTGCCGGCACGAATGCCTTCAAACAACTGCCCGCCATCGAACGGCAGGCCGGTGGCATCGACCACCGGGCTGCTGTTCCGGCCGATTAGGATTTCTCAGGGGCCACTAATTACGACAGCATGAGGGCATGGGCCGGTACCGATGGTGCGTCCAGCGGCGTGCAGACCATCACCGCTGTCCGACAGTTGGTTCAGACCGTCTCGCAGTGTTGGCGGGACCACATATTGACCAACAGCGAAGCTTTCGTTCTCACGTGACAGGTTGAAGAAGCTGTCGCATTGTGAATCAAGCATCGCCTGTCCCGACAATTGATGACGGACCCTAGGGTTGCTTCAGAAAAATGGCCTCAAAATCAACTACATCATTCGCATCTTTCCTATCTCTAAAAAAGAACTTTCTTGTATCTTTAAACTCCAAAACTTCCCCATGAAATGGCTCCCTTATGCTCAAGTAAAAATTTTCTTTGCCCTCCCTCACGCCATCAAGCATTACAACATGCCCGGCTGCAGAGAATATGCAAGGACCCATTTCATCGATCTTTTTCCCAATGTCACGCAACGCGCCCTTCCGTGCTTCATGCAAACCTCCCCACAGAATTCTTTTATAGCTGATGTTTTTGTACTGAAGCGATACCGGCTCCATTCCGGTCTTTGCCCTCAAAGATGACGCAATCTCCGACATAGACCTGCGCGCCCCCATGAACAGGCGGCCGCTATTGCCGACAACTGAAATTTCCTGATGGTCAAGCCTCATCATTAATTCGCATGCAGAGGAGCAATCAGTAAACCCAGGTTGTGGCACCATGAACTTACCATTTGGCAGTGCATATGCCTCGAAATCATCAATACTTATCGGACTGACCGGATGGCCAGCCACCATGAATGCCCGCTGGTTGTCATCTGTCACCCCCAACGCACCAAAACGTTGAGTTACCCGATCCGACGGTGCACTATAAATCCATCCCTCTGAAATTTGGCTCAGGTAATTTGGACTCGGCTCCCATCCTGGACTCGGATAGCGTCGGACAACGCTATCAGAACAACGCACCATCGGTTCGGCAGTCCAATCGCGTTGAATCATTTCACCCGGACCGGGTTCAAGAGTGTCGATGATGCCTACAACGTTCGTAACCTTTTTATATGTTCTGGATGTCTCTTTCGCGCGGATGACTCTCAACGTTTCTTGATTAGCCCCATTCCTCAGCCGGTAGTTGCAGGATCTGCGACGCTGCGGTTGGACAATGGCCCCACCTGAAGGC
>NZ_JAJGQM010000034.1 GCF_020784175.1 Xanthomonas campestris pv. asclepiadis | reverse complement strand
TAACGATCCAGGCTCTCACGGTGGCCCACGCCGGCTCTCGACGCCCAAACTGCCAGAATCCGAACAGATAAGGCTCTAGCGCGGCATCCATGCCGCTCAAGGTCCCGCGACGGTGGGCGGGCAAGGACCGGTCGAGATGGGTGGTGTGCCTGTGCAAGCCATGCACGTCGCGCGGCCGTTCGATGCGGTGCGGTTTGATCGGCGTCTTCCGATCTGGCATTTGGGTCAAGCTCGCGCGGATCCAGGGAAAACGCGCCGTTGCCGGCGCGGTCTTCGAACTCACGCCGCGTCGGCGTACCAGGCGGCGGTGAGGATCGGTTCGCCGACGGCGTTGGCGGTCAAGGCGTCCAGCCCATGGTCCGGCAGTGCGGCATGGCGCTGGCGTGCCTTGTGCAGGATCTCGCGTGCCAACACCGCCATCTGCGCGACGTTGCTGTGGATACGTGCGGCAAAGGCGTCGTCGTCGAGGGTGTCGTGCAAGGCGCCGTTGAGTTCGTTGAACCAGCCGATCAGGTATTGATCGAGCAGGCGCCCATCGTCGCTGGCCAAGCCTTGTGCAGTGTTGTGCTGGCCCCAGTCGTGCAGCACGCGCTGCATCGCCAGATTCATGTCGCGCGCGTAGAAAAAATCCGCCTTCATGCGCGAGAGCAGGCTGAGGTCGGCGATCCGTCCGCTGCAGAACAGCGGCGCCAGCAGCGACCAGTAGTAGGTGTAATCCCAGATCACCTTGACCGGCATCACCTGCGCATCGCCGAACAGGGCGTACTGATCCTGATACAGGGTCAGTGTGTTTTCGTAGAACGAAAAATATAGTTGCTGATACAGCTCGACATACGGGCTGAGCGATCTACCGGCGCGGTCGCGGCCGATCAGTTCGCAAATGTAGGTGTTGGAGATCGCAATGAAGTCGCTGCCGGGCGAATAGAACGGGTCCAGGAACAACCCTGCTTCGCCGGTCAGCGCCCAACGCTGCGGCGAGAACACCTGCTTGCAGTCGTAAGAGAAGTTGCGCAGGAACAGGAAGTCCTGCAGCCGGTAGTCGGCCTTGTCGAGGGTGGCGGCGACCTGCGGCTGATGCGTGCGCAGCCAGGTCATCGCTTTCTCGTGGGTGTTCATGGTCTCCAGCGGGTGCATGGACGCATCGCAGACGATGCCCAGCGAATGCGCGCCGGACGACAACGGAATCAGCCAGAACCAGTAGCCCGGCCCGCACATGTGGTTGGTCGAGCGCCAGCGATCCGGCGGCGTGCAGCGCTGCAGCCAGCTGCTGTCCTGCGACCAGCCATTGGGGTCGATCAGGCCTTCCACGCGCCACCACACCGCGTTGGCATCGTGTGCGTTGTCCTGCGCCAGGCCGAGCTTGCGCTTGAGCAGGCCGGCGCGGCCGCTGGCATCCACCACCCAGCGTGCGTGCAGCGTGCCGGCCTCGCCGGCGCGCTCGTAGCGCACGGCGTGGTCGGCCTCGTCATCGGCCAGGTCCACGCCCTTGACGCTGCAGCCGTCGACAAACGTGATGTCCTGCGCGCGGGCGCGCTCGCCGAGGAAATTCTCGAAGCGGCCGCGATCGATCTGCCACGACGGCGTCGGCAGGATCTGGCTGACGCCCAGTTCGATGCAACGGTCGATGTCCTCGCGCCTGTCGGAAAAGAAGAAGCGGAAACCGAACTTGCGGATCTGCTCGGTCTCCAGATGCTCGCGCAGGCCCAGCACGTCGGCGAAATAATGCGCGCCGATTTCCACCGTGGATTCGCCGACCTTGAACGCGGCTTCCCGCACCGGGTGCGCACGGCGCTCCAACACGGTGATTGCCAGTTCGGGATCGCGTTGGCGCAGCTGCAGGGCCAGACTCAGGCCGGCCAGGCCGCCACCGGTGATAACGACATCGGCACGCTGTGCATTCATGGAGATTGGCTGCTCTTGGTGACCGCAGGCACAGTAGCAAATTCGCCGTCAGCGTCGTCGATCAGCACCGGGTTGGCGCGCACGCGGCGGTACTCGCGCCAGATATGCCCGTAGCTCCAGGCCTGCACGACCACGTGCGAGGTGATCTCCCACAGGTCGCGCACCAGGCGGAAATGGCTCTTGCGGAAGGTGCCCGGCGAGGTGCCGGCATAGCGGGTTTCGATCGGCACCGCGACCACGCGCGCGCCGGCCTGGCGCGCGGCGGAAATCAGCAGCTGCGCTTCGAACACGAAACCTTCGCCGGGCACGTCGGGCAGGGTGAACACCGAGGCCGGATACAGGCGCTGGCCGCTCTGGCTGTCGACCAGCTGGAAGCCGCAGGCCCAGGCGATGCCCCAGTCGCCGAAATCGTTGCCGATGCGGCGAATGGTGGGCTGGGTGGCGCGCTTGCGCATGCGGGCGCCGACGATGACGCAGCCGGGGTGGCGGTTGGCCGCCGCCAACAGGCGCGGGAAATCGGCGGCCTTGTGCTGGCCGTCGCCGTCCATGGTCATCACGGCGCGCATGCCCATCCGCTGTGCCTGCGCAAACCCGCTGCGCAACGCGGCGCCCTTGCCCTTGCGCTGCGGATGCCGGATCAGGGTGATCGGCAGGTCGGCGATGCAGTCGGCGGTGCCATCGTCGGAGCCGTCGTCGATCACGATCACGTTCGAGCAATAGGTCAGCGCATCGTTGACCACTTCGCGGATGCGCAGCGACTCGTTCAGGGCCGGCACCAGGATCGCGGTGTCCTCGCGGGTCAGCGGCTGCCGGCTCATCGCTGGATCTCCAGCTGCAGCACCCGGCCCGGGCCGGCGTACAGCGCCACGCGCTCGCCGCCAGCGGCGATCAGGTCGAACAGCGGCAGCATCGGCGCCATTGCGTTGCCGGCGACCTGCCGCGACAGCGGGCCCTCGCCCGGCGAAGGCGTGCCATCGTCCAGCCGCGCTCGCAGCTGCGGCTTGCCGGCCTGGCCGGGGGCGCCCAGCACCAGCGCGCCGCCGAGCAGGCCCTGGCTGGGCGCGACCCGGCCCAGCGGCCCGACCGAGCGGGCGTCGTAGCCGGCCAGCAGCACCGCGTCCATGCCGGCGGCGCGTTGGACCAGCGCCTCCAGCAGGCCCTGCGCAAAGCTGCCCAGGCTGGCGCTGATCGCCGTGGCCGGGGTCATCGCCCCGGCGCCGATGGTCCAGTAGCCGGCCGCGGCGTTGTGCACCGAGTTGTGGAACTTGGTCGGCGAGATCGCCGTCGGGTCGCTGGCCAGGGTGGCGCACATGTAGTCGGAGATGGCCAGATCGCCGTACGTGGAGGTAAAGATCGACGGCAGGCTGGCCGGCTCGCGGCCGGCGGCGTGACAGGCGGCCAGCGCGGCCTCCAGCGAGACCGCCACCGTGTCCGGTGCGCGGCGGCGCTCGTTGGCGGCCAGCAGCTGCGGCGCCGGGCGTGCCCCGGTGTCCTGCAGCGCGCCGCCGCGCACGAACGCCGCAGCGGCGTCCCAGCTCGGCAGGCCCTGGGTCCAGAAGCCGATCCCCTCGATGGTGGCAGCCAGCATCAGCGGGCCCGCCCAAACAGCAGCGAACAGTTGTTGCCGCCAAAACCGAAGGAGTTGTTCATGGCGTAATCGATCTTGGAAAGGACGTTGTCGAAACGGATCTGCGGGCCACAGGCCGGGTCGGGCACGGCGCTATTGAGTGTGCCCGCCAGCACGCCGTCGCGCAGCGCCAGCAGCGCGATCACCGATTCGACGATGCCGGCTGCGCCCAGGGTGTGGCCGGTCCAGGCCTTGGTCGAACTGGCGTGCAGGGTGGCGGGGAAGATCGCTGCCACCGCGGCCGCCTCCACGCTGTCGTTGGCCGGGGTGGCGGTGCCGTGCAGGTTCAGATAGCCCACCGCATCGGCGTCCAGGCCGGCGCGATCGAGCGCATCGCGCATCGCCAGCTGCGCGCCCAGGCCCTGCGGATGAGGGGCAGACATATGGTGCGCATCGCTGGATTCGCCATAGCCGTACAGCCACAGCGTTGCGTGCGGTGCGGCGGCGGTGCGTTCGAGCATGGCAAAGCCGCCGGCCTCGCCCAGGCTCAGGCCGACCCGGCGCGCATCGAACGGCTGGCACAGCTCCGGCGCCACCACCTGCAGCGAGTTGAAGCCGAACAGCACGCTGCCGCACAAGGTATCCACGCCGCCGACCAGGGCGGCATCCACCACCCCGGCGTCGATCAGGCGCGCGGCCTGGGCGAACACCTTTGCGCTGGACGAACAGGCGGTGGCCACGGTCACGCTGGGGCCGCGCAGGCCGGTGGCGTGCTGCACGAAGTCGCCCAGCGAGTGCGGGGTGTGCACGATCGGGCGATTCAGATCGTCGGGGAAGCGCGCGCCGTCGGCGTCTTCGACCAGGCGGGTATAGGCCTCCTCACTGGCGCCGATGCTGGAGGTGGAGGTGCCGATGATCACCGCCACGCGCTCGGCGCCGTAGCGCTGCGCGGCGGCCTGCACGGCCTCGGCCATGCCGTCCTGCTGCAGGGCCAGCCAGGCCAGGCGATTGTTGCGGCAGTCCCAGTCTTGCAGAGATTGCGGCAGGACGACGTCTTCCACGCCCTCCACGCGGCCGATCCAGCAGGGCAGCGGCTGCGGGCCGAAATCGTTGCGACGCATGCCGCTGCGGCGAGCGGTCAGGGCGGCAGCCTGGGCATCGAGCCCGGCGCCGAGCGCGGTGGTGGAGGTAAAGGCGGTGACGGCGACCGGGGCCATCTGGGACGGATGCTGCGCTTGGCTCACGGTGGTCTGCTGGCAAAAAGTGGGCTCAGTATATCGATGGCGGGTCTGCCTCCCGTCGATGGCGCAACTGAACGTGCCGGTCATGTCGCTGACGGGGCAGGAGTTTTCGCGTGCTGCCGCGCTTTCGCCATCGGCGCAATTGGGACACAATCCTGCGACACACTTGCCGATCGAGCGCGACCACGCGCGCATGCACGCCTACGTCTATAAAAGCCAACGCAAGCAGGACACCTTCGTCTATCTCGCCACGCGCGACGACTTCTCCGGTCTTCCCGCCGCCGTGCACGCGCAGCTGGCGCCGTTCGCGTTCGTGCTGGAGGTGGCGTTGACGCCGGAGCGCCGTCTGGCGCAGGCCGACGTGGTCACGGTGCGCGACGCACTCGGCAAGCATGGCTTCTATCTGCAACTGCCCAAGACGGTGGTGCTGGCGGGCGAGTGCGACTATGACTGAGGCCGCACGGGCCGCACGCGTGCGGGCCGCAGCGCTGGCCGGGGCGGCCGGCGTGGCATTGTCGTTGCTGGGCGGCATCGGCGGCGGTGTTGCCGCGGTGGCGCTGTGGCTGGCGCAGCCGGCGTTCGCGCTGGCGGTGTCGTGGGCGCGCGGTACCCGCGCACTGCCCAGCCCGCCGCGCGCGGTTGCGCAGGCCTTGCTGCCGCTGCTGACGATCTGGGGTGTGGGCCTGCTGGCGCTGGCCGCCCTGATCAGCTGGCCGCTGACCGCCCTGCGCGACAGCGGCAGCCTGGCTGCCGCGTTGGCCTTGAGTGTGGCGGTCAGCGCCGCGCTGCTCGGGCTGTGGCGGACCTGGCCGCTGTGGGGCGAGGTCGAGCGCGACGGCGGCGCCCTGGCCCCGCGCTGGCATGCGCTGGCGGCGCAGGAGTTGCACGCCTGGCGTGGCTTGCTCGCCGCTGCACTGGTGCTGGCGATGTGCACGCTGGTGGTGGCGCTGGCCTGGCCGGGCTGGTTGTCGAGCAGTTGGCGCTGGAGTCTGGCGATCGCCGCCAGCGTGCTGCTGCCGGTCGCCCATCTGCTGTTGCAACGCACCGCCGCCCCGGTGCGCAGCGATACCCCGGCGGCCTTGCAGGCGGCCGATTTCTTTTCCGAAGCGGCGGCCGAACCGCGTCCGCTGGAGCCGGTGGCCCAGCATCAACTGGTGCCCGAGCTGTTCGAGGCCGCGCGCAGCGGACGCGTGGACCGCGCGCTGCAGTTGCTCGACGCCGGCGCCGACCCGCAGGCGATGCCGCTGCCGGAATGGCGCGACCAACGCAGCCTGCCCGCGCTTGCTGCGGTGCTGCCGGATCTGCGCCTGCTGCGCGAGCTGATCGTGCGCCGTGTCGACGTCAACCAGCCGCATCGCGGCATGACGCCGTTGCTGGCCGCCACGCGCGACAGCTGGCACGGTCGCCCGGACGCGGTGATGACGCTGCTGGCCAACGGCGCCGACCCGCGCGCAAGCGACAACGACGGCAACACGCCGCTGCATCACGCGGTGCGCAGTTCCGACCCGGGCGTGGCCGCGCTGCTGCGCGATGCCGCCGCCGAGCTCGATGCGCTCAACCACGAAGGTCACTCGCCGCTGGCGATGGCCTGCCAGGTCGGCAACTGGCGGCTGGCCAAGTTCCTGCTGGAACGCGGCGCCCACTCCGAACCGGACGGCGGCGCGCCGGTGCTGCTGGCGGCGGCCGGCACCGAGGAAGACGACCCGGCCGGCGTGCAGTTGCTGCTCAAGCACAAGGCGCGTGTGGATGCGCGCGATCGCCAACGCCGCAGCGCCCTGCACGAAGCGGCGTTGGCCGGGCACGGCGACATCGTCGAGGCACTGCTGTCAGCCGGTGCCAATCTGGAAGCGCGCGATCTGCTCGGCCGCACGCCGTGGCTGGATGCAGCGCGGCAGGCGCGCAGCGGCGTGCTCGAACGCCTGGTCGCACGCAAGGCCGATGTGCTGGCCATCGATGGCGAGGGCCGCAACGCGGTGATGTTGGCCTGCGCCGCCGACAGCGTGTTGCCGGCCCTGATCCGGCGCCTGCTCGACCTGCAGGTGCCGGCCGACAGCACCGATGCGCACGGCCGACGCGCGGTGGATGTGGCCGCCGAAGCCGGGCGCTGGGCGATCGTGCAATTGCTCGACCCCGCCTATCCGTTGCCGGCGGCGGTCAGCGATGCGCACGGCGAGACCCCTGGCGTTGCGCTGCTGCCTGATCGCCCGCCCCTGGTCCTGTTGCGCGAAGGACTGCAGTTCGGTCAACGCGACGGTCTGGTCGCGCTGGCCCGCCTGTGCGGCCCGGAAGAACTTGGCGGCCTGCTGCACGACGCGCACCTGGCCTTGAATGCCGACGCGGTTGACTGGCTGCTGCGCCACGGTGCCGATGCCGAAGTGCGCGATGCCTGCGGCGATGTGCCGATGTTTGCGCTGCTGTCGCGAGGCGTGGAGGCGGTGCCGGCACTGCAGGCGCTGCTGCGCCATGGCGTGTCGCCGGCCGGTGCGGGCGGTCTGACGCGGCTGCTCAGCGCCTGCGTGCAGCACGATGCGGCATCGCGCGGGCTGGAACAGTTCGCGCTGGAATTGCTCGAACGCGGCGCCGACCCGTTCGCCGCGTCGGCGGCCGGCGATCCGCCGTTGTCGCTGGCGGTGCGGCTGGGCTGGCTGCGCCTGCAGCAGTGGTTGCTGGAACACGGCGTGGACCGCGAGGCGCGCGACAGCCACGGCATGACCGCGCTGCATCTGGCCACCGCGCTGGGCCGCGAGGCCTCGCTGAAATTGCTGGTCAAGCAGGGCGCCTCGCCGGAAGCGCGCGCTGCCGACGGGCAGACCCCATTGGGCGTGGCGCTGTCGATCGGCCGTCGCGATCTGGCCGACTGGCTGGACTGGCGCATCTGGTCGCTGCCGCATCGCAGCCTGCGCGAGGCGGATGTGCCGGCGGCCGCGATGGTCGGCGACACCGATGCGGTGCGTCGCCTGATCGATCTCGGCCTGCCGGTCGACGCCGTCGATGCGCAGGGCTGCACCGCGCTGCTGCGTGCGGCCGGTGGCGGCCATCTCGGCGTGGTGGCGCATCTGCTCGGTCGTGGCGCCGACCCGCAACGCGCGGCCAATAGCGGCGCCACGCCGTTGTCGGCGGCGGTGAGCATGCGCCAGACCGAGATCGTGGCCGCGCTGCTGCAGGCCGGCGCGCAGATCGAGCACCGCCTGCCCGGCGGCGTCACCGTGCTGATGCTGGCCTGCGCGCTGGGCCTGCCGGATATCGTGGCGCGCCTGCTCACCGCGGCGGCCGATGTGCACGCCAACGACGACCAGGGCCTGGCGCCGCTGCATTGCGCCGCGCTGTACGGCTTCACCGCGCGCGACAAGAGCCGCCTGCTGGCCTTGCTGGATACCTTGCTGCTGGCCGGCGCCGACCCGGACTACCTGGCTGGCGGCCGGGTCAGCCCCCTGCTGCTGTTGCTGGGTGCGCGCGCCGAACCCGGCACCGCCTGCGACGAGCAGGTGGTGCTGGCCGGCGTCGAACGCCTGCTCGACGAAGACGTCTCGCTGGATGTGGCCGATCAGCGCGGCTTCGGCCCGTTGCATCTGGCCGCACTGCACGGCCTGCCGCTGCTGGTGCAGCGCCTGCTGCGCGCCGGCGCCGATGCCGACCGCCGCGACGCGCTCAACCGTACCCCGCGCGAGATCGCGATCATGCGCGGTTTCATCGATGTGGCCGGCCAGTTCGAGCCCGCCTTGCCGGGTGTGTCCTCGATGGCGCGCTTCCTGCGCGAAGGCCGCTGAGCCAGCGCGGCGGGGCACCGCTGCGGGTGCTGTTCGTCTGCAGCCGCAACCGCCTGCGCAGCCCCACCGCCGAGCGCGTGTTCGCCGACTGGCCCGGCGTGCAGACGCAATCGGCCGGGCTGGCCGCCGATGCGGACGTACAGCTCACCCCGGAGCTGTTGCACGAAGCGCAGCTGGTGCTGGTGATGGAGCGTCGCCATCTGCAGCTGTTACGCAAACGCTTTGCCGCGCATCTGCGCCATTGCCGGGTGATCTGCCTGCAGATTCCCGACGACTACGCGTATATGGATCCGGCACTGATCCGTCGGCTGGAACACACGGTGCCACCGTTGCTGCGTCTGCCGGCGCATTCGTAACCTGATCCCGACACTGCGCGTGCAAGACTGGGCGTTCCCTCGCACGAAGGAAGCGCCTCTACGATGAGCGTGCGTATCGAGGACCATGCCATGCTGGGCAATTGCCACAGCGCGGCCCTGGTCGACCACCGCGGCACCATCGACTGGCTGTGTCTGCCACGTTTCGATTCCGACGCGTTTTTCGCATCCCTGCTGGGCGATGAGCAGCACGGGCAATGGGCGTTGTCGCCGGCAGGCGACTTTCGCAGCGAACGTGCCTACGAAGACGACAGTCTGGTGTTGTGCACGCGCATGCGCACCGGCACCGGCACGGTGGAACTGGTCGACTTCATGGTCGCCAGCGACGAAGGCGACAGCCACCAGCACCTGGTGCGGATCGTGCGTTGCGTGCAGGGCGAGGTGCCGATGCACATGCGCCTGACCTTCCGCTTCAACTACGGCCGCACCGTGCCATGGGTGACGCGTATCGACGGCGGTATCCGCGCCATCGCCGGGCCCGACCAGCTCGCCCTGCGCTCGCCGCAGGCGCTGCATGGCGAGGACATGGGCACCGAAGCCGACTTCACGCTGCGTCAGGGCGAAAGCACCTGGTTTCTGCTCAGCCACGGTCTGTCGTATCAGCCCACGCCAGCGGCGATCGATCCGGAACAGGCGCTGCAACGCACGACCGCGTTCTGGCACGGCTGGGCACGTCGCTGCACCGATGTCGGCCCCTGGACCGCACAGGTGCGTCGCTCGCTGGTGGTGTTGAAGGGGCTCAGCTATCTGCCCACCGGCGGCATCGTCGCTGCGCCGACGGCCTCGCTGCCCGAGCATCTGGGCGGCAGCCGCAACTGGGATTACCGCTATTGCTGGCTGCGCGATTCGGTGTTCACGCTGATCGCCCTGCTGCAGGCCGGATATCGCGACGAGGCAGAGGCGTTCCGCGACTGGGTGCAGCGCGCCATCGCCGGTTCACCGGATCAGTTGCAGGCGCTCTACGGCATCGCCGGCGAACGCCGGCTGCAGGAATGGGAGGCGCACTGGCTGCCCGGCCATGAAAACTCCGGCCCGGTGCGTATCGGCAACGGTGCGGTGGATCAGTTCCAGCTCGACGTCTACGGCGAGTTGATCGGCGCGTTCCATTACGCGCGCGAAAAGGGCGTGGCGCCGCCGTCCGATGACGATGGCTCATCGGCATCGTTGCTGGAAAAAGTGCTGGAGACACTGGAAACGCTGTGGCGCCTGCCCGACGAAGGCATCTGGGAAATCCGCGACGAGCGCCGTCATTTCGTGCATTCCAAGGTCATGGCCTGGCTGGCATTCGATTGCGGCGCGCGCGATGGCATCACCAACGCCGATGCGGCCAAGCGCGCGCACTGGGGCCGCATTGCCGACGAGATCCGCGCCGAAGTGCTGGAAAAAGGCGTGCACCCGGACGGGCATTTCGTGCAGAGCTATGGTTCCGACCGTCTGGACGCGTCGCTGTTGCTGATTCCGATCGTGGGGTTCCTGCCGGCCGAGGATCCACGCATTGCCGCCACCGCCGATGCGATCGCACGCGACCTGACCATCGATGGATTGGTCGAACGCTATCGCGCCGACGACAGCGCCGACGGCTTGCCGGCCGGTGAGGGCACCTTTCTTGCCTGCAGCTTCTGGCTGGTGGAAAACTATGCACTGCTCGGGCGCACCGAGCAGGCGCGTGTCCTGCTCGAGCGTCTGCTCGGGCTGTGCAACGACGTGGGCCTGCTCGCCGAAGAGTACGACCCGCGCAGCAAACGCATGCTTGGCAACTTCCCGCAAGGGTATTCCCACGTGGCTCTGGTCAATGCGGCATTGCGCCTGCACGGACGCATGGGCGAAGAGGAAACACATCCATGAACGAACAAGCCACAACCCCGCCGTGCATCATCGTGGTGTTCGGTGCACGCGGTGATCTGACCAAGCGCCTGGTGATGCCGGCGCTGTACAACCTGCGTCGCTCCGGCGCACTGGGCGAGCAGTTCGCCATCGTCGGCATGGATCACGGCGATATCAGCGAGCGCTCGTGGCGCACGATGATGGGTCAGTCGATGACCGAGCTGCTCAGCAGCCGCGATGCCGAATTTCAGACCGACGAATTCGACACCGACACCTGGGAGTGGCTGCGCGAGCGCATGCATTATCTGCGTGGCGATTTCACCGACCTGGGCGCCTATCAAACCCTGGATGGCGCGCTGGAGAAACTGCACAAGCGCTACGGCACGCAGGGCAACGTGCTGTTTTACCTGGCCACCGCCGCGCGCTTCTTCGAACCGGTGCTGCTAAACCTGGGCGAAGCCGGGCTGGTCAAGCAACGCGAGGGCGAGGGCTGGCGTCGGGTGATCGTGGAAAAACCCTTCGGCCACGACCTGCCCAGCGCCGTTGCGCTCAACGCCACCGTCGCCAAGGTCTTGCACGAAGACCAGGTGTTCCGCATCGACCACTTCCTCGGCAAGGAAACCGTGCAGAACATCCTGGCGTTCCGTTTCGCCAACGGCCTGTTCGAGCCGGTGTGGAACCGCGACCGCATCGATCATGTGCAGATCACCGCCGCCGAAACCATCGGCGTGGAAGGGCGCGGACGTTTCTACGACCCCACCGGCTGTCTGCGCGACATGGTGCCCAATCACCTGTTCCAGTTGCTGGCGATGATTGCGATGGAACCGCCGGCCGCGTTCACCACCGAGGCGATGCACCGTCGCCGTGCTGAAGTGATCGAAGCGGTGCGCCCGATCAAGCCCGAAGACGTGGTGCGCGGCCAGTACGCCTCCGGCGCGGTCAACCGCAGCGCCGTGCCGGGGTATCGCGAAGAAGACACGGTGCCGGACGATTCGGAAACCGAAACCTATGTGGCGATGAAGCTGCAGGTGGACACCTGGCGCTGGGCCGGCGTGCCGTTCTACCTGCGCACCGGCAAGCGCCTGCGTGAGCGCACCACCGAGATCGCGATCCGCTTCAAGCCGGCGCCGCTGGCGCCGTTTCGGAGTACTGAAGTAGGCGGCTACGGCCCCGACTGGCTGGTGCTGCACATCCAGCCCGACGAAGGCATCTCGCTGCAGTTCGACGTCAAGCGCCCCGGCGCGCAGGTCAGTCTGGCACCGGTGCGCATGGACTTCCGCTACCGCGACTGGTTCCCCAAGGAATACACGGTGGGCTACGAGCGCCTGCTGCAGGACTGCATGAACGGCGAGGCTGGCCTGTTCCAGGATGCGGCGATGGTGGAAGGTGCCTGGCGCATCGTGCAACCGATCCTGGATGCCTGGAAACAACCGCCCAGCGACTTCCCCAACTACGCCGCCGGCAGCGCCGGCCCCTCGGCCGCCGATGCCTTGCTGGCCATGAATGGCGGACACGCCTGGCGCGCGCTCACCCCGGGCCGCAAGCCACCGCCGCGTCGCGCACCGGAAGCACGTGGCAGCGCCACGACGCCGATCAAGAAAGCCACCAAGAAGACCGCGAAGAAAGCGAGCAAGGCGACACCCAAACGTGCCGCCGCACCTGCTGCAAAATCCGCTCAAGGCGCAGCCGGTTCGCCCGGCAAGGTGGCAAAGACATCCGTCACCAAGCGCGCGACCAAGAAGGTTGCAAAAGCAGCAGCGAAGGCCGTGAGCAAAGCTGCGGCTGGCAAGAGCGCAGCGAAGAAGTCGGCCAGCAAGCCCGCAGTGCGCACACCGCGCCGCTGAGTGATGCGATCAACACACAGCCGCTGCGATCGTGCGGCGGCTAGGTGTGCAGAAAATCCCTGTAGGAGCGCGCTTGCGCGCGATGAGGCGTTACCGGTAACGCCCCGTCGCGCGCAGGCACGCTCCTACGAAGGGCTCAGCGATCGAGCGTGGTGGGTGCAGGCTCGCTGTCCACATCCGCCTTGACGTCGGCTTCGAACAGATTCATCAGGTCGGCGCGTGCATCGCGCGAGGTCTGGATCACCTTGGCTTCGTCGTCATAGACCAGGTGCTGGCGATGCAGCAACTCTTCGTCGTGCTGGCGGAACCGTTTGACGTGCTCCCTGGCAACCGTCTCCCCAAGGCCGAGCGAGGTGAGCACGCGTTCGCTCAGTTCCAGGCTGGAGGCGAACACCTCGCGGAACGGTTCGGCGCCCAGGTCCATCAGTTTCCAGGCGTGCTGGCGATTGCGTGCACGTGCCAGCACCGTGGCCTGCGGGTACAGGCGGCGGATCAGCCGCACCGCCTTGATGTTGGTTTCCGGGTCGTCCACCGCGATCACGAACACCTTGATGCGGTCGGCACCGGCGGCGCGCAGCAGTTCCGGGCGGGTGGGGTCGCCGTAGTACAGCTGGCTGCCGAAGCGGCGCAAGTCCTCCACGGTGTCCGGATTGTGTTCCAGCGCCACGAACGGCACATGCCGCGCGGTGAGCAGGCGCGCGACGACCTGACCGAAGCGGCCCATGCCGGCGACCAGCACCTTGGGCGTCTGCGCATCGATGGTGTCGAACGGGCGGTCGGACTTGGGCGCATGCAGCCGCAGCGGCCCGTTGAGGATGCGCTGCATGCCGAGCAGCAACAGCGGCGTCAGCGCCATCGAGACACCGACAATGGCCACCAGTCGGTCATGGTTGGCGCGCTCCAGCAAGCCGACCCGATCGGCCTCGTTGAACACCACGAAGGCGAACTCGCCGCCCAGCCACAACACGCTGCCCAGCATCAGGCTGCTGCGCAGCGGGAGTCTGGCCACGCTGCCGATCCCGACCAGCAGCGAGAACTTCACCACCAGCAGGATCGCCACGCCGCTGGCGATCAGCCACGGCTCGGCGACCACCCGGTTCAGGTCGATGCCCATGCCGACCGAGATGAAAAACAGTCCCAGCAGCAACCCTTCGAACGGCTCGATCTGCGATTCGAGCTCGTGGCGGAATTCCGAATCGGCCAGCAGCACACCGGCCAGAAACGCGCCCAGGCTGGCGCTCAATCCGGCTTCCTGCATGATCCAGGCAGTGCCCAGCACCACCAGCAAGGCGCTGGCGGTGAACACTTCCGGCATGCGCGTGCGCGCCACCATGTTGAACAGGTAGCGCAGCACGAAGCGCCCGCACAGGATCACCAGCGCCAGCGCCGCCACCGCCTTGGCCACGTCCTGCCATTCCAGGGTGGCGTTCTTGCTGCCGCCCAGCAGCGGAATCGCCGCCAGCAACGGAATGGCGATCAGATCCTGGAACAGCAGGATGGCGAACGCCAGGCGCCCGTAGTCGCTATTGAGCGCCTTGCGCTCGGCCAGCAATTGCAGGCCCACCGCGGTGGACGACAATGCCAGCGCCACGCCGACGATCAATGCGCTCTTCCAGCCCAGCTTGCCGAGCATCAGCAGGCCGCCCAGGATCAGCGTGGTCACCACCACCTGGGTGGCGCCGGCACCGAACACCGAATGACGCATCACCTTCAGGCGCGCCGGCGACAGCTCCAGGCCGATCACGAACAGCAGCATCACCACGCCGATCTCGGCCGCGCCGCTGATGCGCTCGGCATCCTGCACCACGCCCACGCCATTGGGCCCAAGTACCACACCGGCGACCAGATAGGCCAACACCGCGCCCAGGCCGAAGCGCTTGAACACCGGTACCGCCACAATGGCGGCCAGCATCAGCACCAGAGCCAGTTCCAGACCACCGCTATGCATGCACGTTCTCCGTTGAGGTTCGCATTATGCCGCCCGCGGCGACATGTCGGCCTGGATCAGCGTGTCCTGCCTGCAACACGGCGGGTGATCGCCGCCAGTTGGCGCCGGCATCGCCATCGAACGCCGTGGCAGCCTGCGGCGCGACGGACGCGCCATCTTCCGGCGGCTCCCCGATGGCTGCTCCCCACTGTGGATCTGCTGCAGGCGCGCGTGCTGCATCCGCTGCCCAGCGCCTGGTCCAGGCATGCAAGCCATGCCGTGCACCGTCGCCTGGACGCGCGCTGAGCGCAGCCCGCGCAGGGCATTGACCACGCGAGCTCAGGCGCGCAGACTGCGCCGCGCTGCCGCCCGGATCACCGGTCGGTACGCACTCTCGGAGCCCTTAACTCATGTCCAGCGACAGTCACCCTAGACCCGGGTCGATGACCCAGTTGGCGCGCGCCTGAGACGTTAGGGTTCGCTGGCTGTCATCGACGACGGTCGTCACCAGGCGAACCACCATGTACAACGAAACCCTGCGCCTTGCCCAAGGCGTCGATGCCTTGATCGCACCCATCGCCGACTTCAACACGGCCGATGCGGTGGAATACCTCAACACCCTCGACCGCGACGAGGCCGCACAGGTGCTGGCCGCGCTGCCGCAGCCGCGTGCGGTGAAATTGCTCGAACAGCCCGAGCTGCATGCCGCCAGCGCGCTGGTCGCGCTGCTGCCGGCCGAGCAGGCCGCCTCCCTGCTCGGGCAGATGGCCGACGACCGCGCCACCGACATCTTCCATGGCCTGGATGCCGAGCAGCGCCAGCCGCTGCTGTGGCTGCTCAGTGCCGAGGCGCGGCTGTCGATCCAGGCGTTGATGCGCTACCCGCCCAATACCGCCGGCGCGCTGATGACCACCGAGTTCGTGGCAGTGTCGGCCGACTGGACGGTGGGCCGCACGCTGCAGCACATCCGCGAGGTGGAGCGCAGCCGCGAGACGGTCTATGCGATCTATCTGCTCGATCCGCACAGCCGCGTGCTGACCCAGGTGGTCACCATGCGCCGGCTGATCACCGGCGCGCCGGAGGCGCCGATCCTGGAGGTGGCGCAGGTCAATCCGCCGGTCACGGTGGACCCGGCGCTGGACCAGGAAGAAGTCGCCCGCCTGATCCGCCGCCACGACCTGCTGGCGATCCCGGTGGTGGATGCGCACGGCCATGTGCTCGGCATCGTCACCGTGGATGATGTGCTGGACGCATTGATCGCCGAATCCACCGAGGACGTGCACAAGTTCGGCGGCATGGAAGCGCTGGACAAGCCCTATATGCAGATCGGCTTCGGCCAGATGATCAAGAAGCGCGCCGGTTGGCTGAGCGTGCTGTTCCTGGGCGAAATGCTCACCGCCAGCGCGATGCAGCACTTCGAGGACGAGCTGTCCAAGGCGGTGGTGCTGACCCTGTTCATTCCGCTGATCATGAGCTCGGGCGGCAATTCCGGCTCGCAGGCCACCTCGCTGCTGATCCGCTCGCTGGCACTGCGCGAACTGCGCCTGGGCGACTGGTGGAAGGTGGCGCTGCGCGAGCTGCCGACCGGGCTCACCCTGGGCACCATCCTGGGCCTCCTGGCGATCGTGCGCATCACCATCTGGCAGACCGCCGGCCTGTACGACTACGGCCCGCACTGGCAGATGGTGGCGCTGACCATCGGCGCAGCGCTGATCGGCATCGTCACCTTCGGCTCGCTGTCCGGCTCGATGCTGCCGTTCGTGCTGCAACGGCTCGGCTTCGACCCGGCCAGCGCCTCGGCACCGTTCGTGGCCACGCTGGTGGATGTCACCGGGCTGGTGATCTATTTCAGCATTGCCGCGGCGATCCTCAGCGGAACCTTGTTGTAGGCTTTGCTAACACGACCGATAAGGAGATCGCGATGGGCAACAAGGCGCTGCGGTATGTACTTGGGGCGAGTGCGTTGCTGGTCGCCATGTCGCAGCCAGGATGGGCCGAACAGGCCCATCCACCGGCCTGTGCCTATGATCGCGCCGCCATGCTGGCGCTGGATGAGAACGCCTTCGACCAAGACATGCAGGGCGGCTGGCGCACCATCGCCGACCGCCCCGGTTGCACCGTGGCGGCAGCCGATCTGCTGCGCGAGTATCGCCTGGCGCATGCGATCACTGGCGGGATAGTGACCTGGCACGAAGGCCAGATGCGTGCAGAGGCTGGTCAAACGGCACAGGCGATCGCCTTGTTCGAAAAGTCTTACAAGCCAGCCGCCAAGGATCTCGCCGGCTGGAATCTGTATGTGGATGCGATGCTCGCGTTCCTCAAACGCGACCGCGCCGGCCTGGATGCCGCACGTGCGCGGCTTGCGTCGGTGCCCTATCCGCAGGCCAAGGATATGCCGCCGTTGAAGGATGGCTATATGGTTTTTCCCGCCGAGAAGGGCCGAGCTGAGATGAAGGTGCGCTGGCCACCAAACCTGGATGTCGTCGATGGCTTGATCAAATGCTACGACGAACCCTATTCGGTGGCTTACGGCGCCCAGCGTTGCCGCACATCGACCTCGACACTTTCAAAGTAGGCAGGCATCGACAAGGCGGCAGGCATGACGACGGTGCAGGCAGTGGTGCACTGACCAGCCAAACGAATCACCAACCCGAACGGTCTTCGGTGGAAACGATCGACGATTGTCGACGACGGCCATGCCGCGAGACGGCTGCGCCAAGTCGCTGGCCGCAGGGGGCACGCGCACCGGTCGGCCGCCCCGCCATCTCGCGTTCGCCAACCTTGCCGCATGCCCTCGCACGGCAGTGCGTGTACCGTAGCGCGATGGCATTGTTCTCCCCCGCACGATGAGTACCTACCACCTGCAGCAGGTCTTTCGTCCCACCACCGTGGCGGTGGTCGGCGGCAGCCCGCGCGATCGCTCGGCCGGGCGGGCAGTGGTGCGCAACCTGCGCGCGGCCGGGTTTCCCGGGCAGATCGGCTGGGTGAGCCCGCGTTACAGCGAGATTGACGGCGTGCGCACGGTGGCGCGGCTGACCGATCTGCCATGGGTGCCGGACCTGGTGGTGATCACCGCGCCGGCGCGCATCGTGCCGCGCATCGTCTCCATCGCCGCGCGGCGCGGGGTGGCCGCGGCGATCATCCTCACCGCCGGGCTGGGCAGCGGCCCCGGCTCGCCAGCCGCGCGGATGGAAGCGGCCGCGCGCGCCAAGGGCATGCGCATCCTCGGCCCGCACTGCCTGGGCGTGATCGCCCCGCATGCGCGGCTCAATGCCAGCATCGCCGCGCATTGCCCGCAGGCCGGCGACCTGGCATTGATCTCCGAATCCAGCGCGATTGCCGCCGCGCTGGTGGAATGGGGCGTGGCGCGCTCGGTGGGGTTCTCGGCGGTGGTGTCGCTGGGCGACACGCTGGATGTGGATTTCGGCGACCTGCTCGACTACTTCGCCACCGACTACCGCACCCGCGCGATCCTGCTGTACGTCGAACGCATCGGCGATGCGCGCAAGTTCATGTCGGCCGCCCGTGCCGCCGCGCGCGCCAAGCCGGTGGTGGTGGTCAAGTCCGGGCGCCAGTTCCGCATCAATCCCAATGCCGATACCCACGCGCAGGCGCTGGCCGGCTCGGACGCGGTGTATGGCGCGGCATTCGCGCGTGCCGGCCTGCTGCGGGTGGGCGCGCTGGACGAATTGTTCGCTGCCGCCGAAACCCTGGGCCGGCTCGGCAGTTTTCCCGGCCGGCGGCTGGCCATCCTCAGCAATGGCGGCGGGGTGGGGCAGCTGGCGGTGGACCAGCTGGTGCTGCGCGGCGGCACCCTGGCCGAGCTGTCGGCCAAGACGCTGGAGCGGCTGGATCAGTCGTTGCCGCAAGGCTGGTCGCGCGGCAATCCGGTCGACATCATCGTCGATGCCGATGGGCCGCGGTATGCCTCGGCGATCGAAGCCTTGCTGGACGACCCGGAGAACGACGCGCTGCTGGTGGTCAACGTGCCCACCGCGTTCACCTCTTCGGCCGATGCGGCCAAGGCGCTGACCCGCGCGCTGGACCAACGCAACCGCTACCAGCGCGAAAAGCCGGTGTTTGCGGTGTGGCTGGGCCAGGACGATGCGGCGATTGCCGCGCTCAACGCCGCGCGCGTGCCCACCTATGCGACCGAATCGGACGCGGTGCGCGGCTTCACCCACCTGGTGCGCTATCGCGAGGCGCAGGCGGCGTTGATGGAGACCCCGCCCAGCCTGCCGGAAGATTTCGTGGTGGATGCGGCCATCGCCCGCACCGTGGTCGACGACGCCCTGGCCGCCGGTCGGCGCTGGCTGGACCCGGTCGCCACCAACCGCCTGCTGGCCGCCTACGGCATCCCGATCGTGCCGCTGCAGGTGGCCGCCACCGCCAACGAGGCCGCATTGCTGGCCGACCCGCTGTTGGCCGTCGGCCGCACGGTGACCTTGAAGGTGCTGTCCAACGACATCGCGCACAAGTCCGATGTCGACGGCGTGCGCCTGAATCTGTCCAGCGTGGCGGCGGTGCGCGAAGCGGCGGCCGGCATCCTGGCGCGGGCACGCGCCGCGCTGCCGGATGCGGTGATCGAGGGGGTGATCGTGCAGCCCACCGTACTGCGGCCCAAGGCGCGCGAACTGATCGCCGGCATCGCCGACGACCCGGTATTCGGCCCGGCCATCGTGTTCGGCCGTGGCGGCACTGCGGTGGAAGTGATCAACGACCGCGAGCTGGCGTTGCCGCCGCTGGACCTGCGCCTGGCCCACGAGCTGATCGGCCGCACGCGGGTCTCGCGCATCCTCAAGGCCTACCGCGACGTGCCGGCGGCCGACGAGCGCGCGGTGGCGCTGGTGCTGGTCAAGCTGGCGCAGCTGGCCGCCGACATCCCCGAAATCACCGAGCTGGACATCAACCCGTTGCTGGCCGACCGCGATGGCGTGATCGCGCTGGACGCGCGCGTGGCGGTGGCGCCGGCGCGCAAGCTGCACAAGGGCCGCGGCCATCCGCGCTTTGCGATCTTTCCGTATCCGAAGGAATGGGAGCGTCAGATCGGGCTGGGCGATGGCACGCATGCGCTGGTGCGTCCGGTGCGCCCGGAGGACGACGCCTTGTTCCGCGCGTTCTTCGCGCGGGTCACCGACGAAGACCTGCGGCTGCGCTTCTTCCAGTCGGTCAAGCATTTCAGCCACGAATTCATCGCCCGGCTGACCCAGCTTGATTACGCGCGCTCGATCGCGCTGGTGGCCATCGACCCCAAGACCGGCGACATGCTTGGTGCGGTGCGGCTGCATGCCGACGCCGACTACGAGCGCGGCGAATACGGCATCCTGATCCGCTCCGACCTCAAGGGCCACGGCATCGGCTGGCAGCTGATGCGCATCATGATCGAGTACGCGCGCTGGCTGGGCCTGAAGCAGATCGAAGGCCAGGTGCTGCGCGAGAACCGCACCATGCTGGCGATGTGCCAGAGCCTGGGCTTCGGGGTCCGCCCGGATCCGGACGATGCGACCCTGATGGCGGTGACACTCCCTATAATGGGCGAGCCACGCCCGGCCTGACCTTGCGTCACGCCGCGGTCCCCCCCTCCTCACCGCATGCCGGATCTGCCGGGCCTCGCCCTGGCCCGTTGCTCCGGCTGTCGTCTCGGCCCGCCTGGGAGTGTCAATGTTTCGCGAGTTCAGAATGTCGTTGTTGGTCGCCGCCATCTGCCTGGGCGTCGCCGCCTGGTGGGGCCAAACCACCTCAATGGGCCTGTGGCAGGCGTTGTGGCTATGCCTGGTGCTGAGCGTGCTGGAGGTGTCGTTGTCGTTCGACAACGCGGTGGTCAACGCCGGCGTGCTCAAGCACATGAACGCGTTCTGGCAGAAGCTGTTCCTCACCGTCGGCATCCTGATCGCGGTGTTCGGCATGCGCCTGGTGTTTCCGATCGTGATCGTGTCGGTGGCCACCGGCATGGGCCTGGTGCCGGTGATGCAGATGGCGCTGAAGGAGCCGGACCGCTACAGCCAGGTGCTGACTGACAACTACCCGTCCATCGCCGCCTTCGGCGGCATGTTCCTGTTGCTGGTGTTCCTCAACTTTCTGTTCGACCAGGAGCGCAAGCTGCACTGGCTCGGCCCGGTGGAACGGCTGGTCGGCAAGCTGGGCAAGGCCGATGCGATGTCGGTGATCGTGGCGGTGACGGTCCTGCTGTGCACCAAGCTGTTCCTGCCCGAGGCAATCTTCCAGAGCGTGCTGTTCGCCGGCCTGGGCGGCATCCTGCTGTATCTGCTGGTGGGCAGCGTGGATGCCTTGTTCGAGTCCGAAGAAAGCGAGGACGGCATGGGCCCGGCCAAGCGCTCGGGCATTGCCGCGTTCCTGTACCTGGAAGTGCTGGACGCCTCGTTCTCGTTCGATGGCGTGATCGGCGCGTTCGCGATCACCCGCGACGTGGTCATCATCATGCTGGGCCTGGCGATCGGCGCGATGTTCGTGCGCTCGATGACGGTCTACCTGGTGCACAAAGGCACCCTGGACGAGTTCGTGTTCCTGGAGCACGGCGCCCATTACGCGATCGGCGTACTGGCGATCATCATGCTGGTCGGCACCGTGTATCACGTACCGGAAGTGCTGACCGGCCTGATCGGCGTGGCCTTCATCGCCGCCTCGGTGTGGTCGTCGATCCGCTACCGCAAGCGCCACCATATCGGCCCGACCGAGATCTGATCTCGCGCATTGGCCGCGCAAAAGGCGTCAAGCGGTTCATTTGAGAGCGGCTAACAAAGTGCCTTCTTGGCCAGTCATGGCGCGTCCCGCGAGCGGTGAGGGCACCGCGCCCTTGACGCTGCGAGTTTGCTGCAGGGCCCTTGCCCGCCCACCATCGCAGGACACGCCGCAAGTACGTCCCTATAGGCTCTTACGCGGCATCCATGCCGCGTAAGGTCCCGCGACGGTGGGCGGACAAGGGCCAGTCGAGATGGTCGGGGCGCATGGAAGAGCAGTGCTGGATGCGCCTGTTCGATCGTGACGCATCGGCTCCATGTCTGAGGAACGCCGCACGACAGACAGCTTTTCGAACGAGCGCCGACCAACTGTCTGGTGCGGTGTCCTTGCCGGTTGCGGGACCGTGTGGCGGCATGGATGCCGCCACCGAGCCCCCAGGGAAGGGTTCACGGCGTGTCCCGCAAGCGGTGAGGGCACCGCGCCCTCGACGCTGCGCGTTCTTGCTGCGGGGCCCTCTACCGCAACGTCAAATAAAGAGAGAGGCGGCGCACACCTGGATTCGGCAGTGGCGAGTTTGCTCCCGCAGCTTGGGCATGCGCCGGCGTCAGAGCGGCCCGCCAGGCGTGCGGTGCGGCTTGAGGCAGTCGCGGCCAACTGACCGGCTTCAGTATCGATGGGTGTCACGGCCAACCCAACCGGACCCAACTGATCGACAGAATTGCCGGTTTGGGTCTTGACTGCGCAACCAAATTGGCGGGTTCCAGGGGCGGCATCGACCGTTCGTCAGACAGTGCTTTGTGCTGTAAGGGTTTTCGAGATTTTCCTACATTTGGTGTTGACCCCTCCGGGTGACCCCACTATCTTGGGGGAGTCGGTGGTTGGTCGCCCCAAGGCGTCCGGACCAGTGAGAGCATGATTTGCAGCAGGTTGCCAATCAAACGCCTCTCCGCGGCGGCAGCAACGAACGATCACAGCCATCCGGGCGTCGCCTGGAGCGGGCGGCGTGGTCTCGTTGCGCCGCGGTTGTTTCGCCACCGACCACTGCGCGACAGCACACCGCGCGGTGGCGGCCGTGGAATCTCCGGTAAGGAGATGGCTGGTGAAGGCGATGCCGCCGCAGACCGTGGGTCTTGCGTGCTGGTCGTCGCGCACCGCCATCGCTGTCCAGGGAATCCGGATCCGGCCGCAACCCGTCCCCAGCCGGGTTCGTGTGCCTACGCATGGAGGACGCATGACCACCAACGACACCCTTGCCGCGATCGCCGCCGGTACCGCAACACCCACCAGCGTTCCCGCCAGTGTCAGCGCGCCCGGTTGCGGCGCGCCGGAATTGACCGACCCGTCGGACATCGTGCCGCCTCCCCGCCAAGCCATTGCAATGCACGCACAGACCATCGAAGAACAAGCCGTCGCCACCTGGATCACCAAGGAAGCCGGCAACCGCCGGATCCCGTTCGAGCCGGAGCGCCTGGAGCGCGCCATCGACCAGATCCATGCCGAATTTCCGCAGCTGGACGTGGCCGACTACAAGCGCTCGGTGTTCGGCTTCGTCGACCGCAAGGACAGCGTCAACGCTGACGACCTGGTCGACCACCTGATCCGCGAGGCCGAAGCCCGCGTCGATCTGACCACCCCGGAGTGGGAGCACTTTGCCGCGCGCCTGTACCTGCGCCGCCTGTACAAGCGCGCCAGCCGCAACCGTTTCTACGATGCCAGCCAGAAGTACGGCTCGTTCGTCGGCCTGCAGGAGAGCCTGGCCGACCGCAATGTCTACTCCAACGACATCCTGCGCCGCTACTCCAAGGACGAGCTGATCGAAGCCGGCAAGATGATCGAGCCCGAGCGCGACAAACTGTTCGCCTATAACGGCCTGTATCTGCTGGCCACGCGTTACCTGGCCACCGACAACTCGCGCGGCGTGTTCGAGCTGCCGCAGGAGCGTTGGCTGACGATTGCGCTGTATCTGATGCAGGACGAGATCGGCAACGGCAAGGGCAGCCGCGAGCGCCGCATGCAGCTGGTCGGCGAGGCCTACTGGGCGCTGTCCAACCTGTACATGACCGTGGCCACCCCGACCCTGGCCAATGCCGGCAAGGTCGGCGGCCAGCTGTCGAGCTGCTTCATCGACACCGTCGACGACAGCCTGCAGGGCATCTACGACTCCAATACCGACGTGGCGCGTGTGTCCAAGCACGGCGGCGGCGTGGGCGCGTATCTGGGCTATGTGCGTTCGTCCGGTTCGGCGATCCGCGGCGTGTCCAATTCCTCCGGCGGCGTGGTGCCGTGGATCAAGCAGCTCAACAACACTGCGGTGTCGGTGGATCAGCTGGGCCAGCGCAAGGGCGCCATCGCGGTCTATCTGGACATCTTCCACCGCGACATCGAGGCGTTCCTGGATCTGCGCCTGAACAACGGCGACCAGCGTCTGCGTGCGCACGACGTGTTCACCTCGGTGTGTATCCCCGACCTGTTCATGGAAGCGGTCGAGCGTCGCGGCGACTGGTACCTGTTCGATCCGCACGAAGTGAAGCGGATCAAGGGCTGGTACCTGCAGGACTTCTACGACGAGAAGAAGGGCGACGCCAACAGCAGCTTCCGTCGCAAGTACGAGGAAGTGGTCGCCGACGAGCGCATCACCCGCAAGACGGTCAAGGCGATCGAGATCTTCAAGCGGATCATGGTCAGCCAGCTGGAAACCGGCAACCCGTTCATGTTCTATCGCGATGAAGTCAATCGCAAGAACCCGAACAAGCACGAGGGCATGGTCTATTCGTCCAACCTGTGCACCGAGATTCTGCAGAACATGAGCCCGACGCGGATGATGCAGGAGATCATCAGCGGCAATCAGATCGTCACCACCAAGAAGGCCGGCGACTTCGTCGTGTGCAACCTGTCCTCGATCAACCTGGGCCGCGCGATCACCGTGCAGGCAGACCAGGCCGATCTGCTGGGCGCCGACGTGCTGGAGCGCTTGATCCCGATCCAGGTGCGCATGCTCGACAACGTGATCGATCTGAATCAGTTGCCGGTGCCGCAGGCCACCATCACCAACCAGAAGTACCGCGCCATCGGCCTGGGCACCTTCGGCTGGCACCATCTGCTGGCGCAGAAGTCCATCCACTGGAATGCCAAGGAAGCCGAGGACTACAGCGACGAGCTGTACGAGCGCATTAACTACCTGACCGTCCAGGCGAGCATGGAGCTGGCCAAGGAAAAGGGCACCTACAGCGTGTTCCGCGGCAGCGACTGGCACACCGGTGAGTACTTCCGTGCGCGCGACTACAACAGCCCGCAGTGGCTGGAGCTGTCCGCAAAGGTGGCGGTCAACGGCGTGCGCAATGCCTGGATGCTGGCGGTTGCGCCGAACATGAGCACCGCGCAGATCGCCGGTTCCACCGCCTCGATCGACCCGATCTACAGCGCGTTCTACTACGAAGAGAAGAAGGACTTCCGCCGTCCGGTCGCCGCACCTGGCCTGTCGCTGGACACCTGGCCGTACTACGAAAAGGGCGCCTACAAGGTCGACCAGTTCGCCAGCGTGCGTCAGAACGCGCGTCGCCAGCGGCATATCGACCAGTCGATCAGCTTCAACTTCTACGTGCCCAGCACCATCCGTGCGAGCACCTTGCTGGACCTGCACATGACGGCCTGGCGCGAAGGCCTGAAGACCACGTACTACGTGCGCTCCAACGACATCGACATCAGCGAATGCGAGTGGTGTTCGAGCTAAAGCGCATGCAGTAGCTAAGCGCATTCGCGCTTCGCTTCCACGGTTCGCGTTGCGAACCGTGGACCCTGCTTCACCAGCTCCCACACCCCGCGCCTTCGGCGCGCCCCCTGACTCAGGGGGCTTTCCTCCAGAACAATTGCTGCCGCCGTCCCCGCTGCACGCGCGCGCGACGCCTGAAACACGAGTAGAGACCCATGTCCGCAACACCGCTTGAGCGCATCAAGATCCTGGAGCCGCGTCACCCGAACCGCTCCACCGCCATCATCAATGGCGAAACCTCCGGCATCCTCAACTGGAACGACATCCCGTACCCGTCCTTCTATCGGGCCTACAAGGAGCTGTCGACCAACTTCTGGATCCCCGACGAAGTGGACATGAAGGGCGACGCGCGCCAGTACAACGAGCTGTCGGCGCGCGAGAAGAATGCCTACGACTCGATCATCGGCCTGCTGGCCACGCTGGATTCGCCGCAGACGCGCTTCATCTACAACGTTGCCGAATACATCACCGACCCGGCCGCGCACGCCAATGCCGCGATCATCGGCCAGCAGGAAGTGATCCATAACGAGAGCTACAGCTACGTGCTGGCCTCGATCACCGGCCTGGCCGACCAGAACCGCGTGTTCGAAATCGCGCGCACGCATCCGACCATCATCAAGCGCAATGCGCCGATCATGGGCGCCTACGAAGACTTCATGCGCGACAAGACGGCCGAAACGCTGATCCGCGCGCTGATCCAGTCCTCGATCCTGGAAGGCATCAACTTCTATTCCGGCTTTGCGTATTTCTACAATCTGGTCCGCCAGAACCGCATGACCGGCACCGGCAAGATCATCAGCTTCATCAACCGCGACGAGCTGGCCCACTCCAAGTTCATCAGCGAGCTGATTCGCGCCATCATCGGCGAGAACCAGGCGCTGCAGGGCGACCAGCTCACCGACTATGTGCACAAGGCCTTCGAGCACGCGATCGACCTGGAAACGGTGTGGACGGCCGAAGTGCTGGACGGCATCGACGGCATCGACGTCGACGAGATGATCCGCTACGTGAAGTACCGCGCCAACAAGATGGCCGGCATGCTCGGCATCGAGAAGCTGTACGAAGGCGCCAACGACAACGTGATGCCGTGGATCAAGGCCTACGCCGACAACTTCACCGAAACCAAGACCGACTTCTTCGAAATGCGGAATGCCTCGTACAAGAAGACCAATTCGGATAACGGCTTCGACGATCTGTGAGTAATCGGGAATCGGAAATCGCAACAGCCAGTCACACCATGCTCTTCCGATTCCCCACTCCCGACTCCCCATTCCCCGCCCCATGAACATCCTGCTCGCACTGGCCTCGTTGAGCGGCAACACGCGTGATGTCGCGCGCAGTGTTGCGCTGCGCTGCGAAGCGGCCGGGCATGCGGTGACCTGGGTGGAAACCGATCTGCAGACCCTGGCGCAGGTGCCGCATGCGCCCGGACAGTACGACCTGTTTCTGCTTGGTAGCTGGACCGACAACGGTGGCCGTACGCCGGCAGAGATGAAACGCTTCATCGTCGAGCTGGTCCAGACGCTGGGCAAGCCACCGCGGGTGGCGGTGTTCGGCACCGGCGAAACGCAGTGGGGTGAGGACTATTTTTGCGGTGCGGTACATCGCATCGCACAGTTCTTCGTCAGCCCGTTTCCGCGTTTGACCATCGAACAGATGCCCCACGGCGTGCGCGACGCGCAGGCCATCGCCGCCTGGACCGACGAGGTCCTGGCCCAATGCCAACACGATCCCCACGATGCACACCATTACCGTCACGTCGCCTGAGCACTACACCGCCACCCTGGCCGCGCATCCGCGCGCGCTGGTGGATTTCTACAAGGACAACTGCCCCGGCTGCCGCATGCTCGACATGTCGTTGGACAAGTTCGCCAACAGCGATGCCGCCGAGGGTGTGGCCTTGTTGAAGGTCAAGCTGGAAGTGGTGGGCGAGGAATTCTTCCGCGATCTGGGCCTGCGCCAGACCCCGACCCTGGCGCTGTACCGCGATGGCAGCGAGGTGGCGCGCCTGCCCGGCTTCCAGTCGCCGGCGCAGGTGGAAACCGCGGTCAAGACCAGCCTCTGAGCGATTGCTGGCGCGGCGCACACACGGCCAAGCGCTAGCGAGCACTGCGCTCTCGTAGGAGCGGACCCGGCCGCGACAGCTGTCCACGGTTGCCCTTACGCTTTCGCTACATTTGCGACACTGACACCGTGACTTGCATGGACGCGCACGTTCCTGGTCGTTTGCTGCAGTCGCACGCGGTAACGGCATGACGACCCAAGAAAGCACGAATGCCTCGCATTGCGTAGCGTCATCGCCTGCACCTCGCGTCGATCAGGCTATCGTTGTGCTTTCGACACGCGTGGCATGTCGAAAGTGGGCGTGCCACACATCGGCCTCGGCCGCATGGCCTGCTTGCCGTTTGTCCCTTCTTTCCTTGGATCCCACGATGTCAGACAGCTTGCAGACCCAGCCACCGATCGAAGCCCGCATGGCCGAGATCGTGTTCCCCAACCACACCAACCATATGGGCACGCTGTTCGGCGGGCAGGCGCTGGCGTGGATGGACAAGGCCGCGTTTCTGGCGGCATCGCGCTATGCGCGGCGTGCAGTGGTGACCGCGCGCTCGGACCAGGTGGATTTCAAGCTGCCGATCCGCCAGGGCCAGATGGTGGAAACCATCGCGCGGGTGGTGTCGGTGGGACGCAGTTCGATCAAGGTGGAAGTGGAATTGATCGCCGAGGATCTGCTCAGCGGTGCACGCGAGCTGTGCACCCGCGGCCACTTCGTGATGATCGCGCTCGGCGACGACGGCAAGCCGACTACAGTGCCGCCCCTGTCCGTTGCCAGCGACTGACGGCGCTCATTCCTCGACTTCTTGGTCCTCGCGCTTGGTTTCTGCCATCGCCTCGGGCTCCAGCTCCTCGGCGCTGCGATTGAGTTTGACGAATACGCCCCAGGCGATCAGCAGCAGCGCTGCGCACAGGCCGACTGCCGCCGCATACGGCAGCTTGGCCGGGTCGTCGTGCATCAGCTCGAAGATCGACACCAGCGTCTCGATCGCCAGCGCAATCACGATCACCACGAAGAACCGCGACAGGTAGCGGCGCACCCGCGTGGGGCCGCTGACCTTGACGTCGCGCAGGATCTCTTCTTCGAAGATGGTCTGGCCCAGTTCCAGCGTCACCAGCGCCACGGTGAGCAGGCCGATCGCCTCCAGCACCACGTTGAAGCGGTCGCGCACCACCATGTCGCCGCCGGGGGTGAAGCCATGCCACAGCTCCAACCCGGCCATCGCCACCAGACCCGCCGCGCACAGCACGAAAAACGCCAGGATCACGAAATGACCGGCACGGAACAGGTGGCTGAGCAGTTTCATCGGCGGCGACACGGGCGAGGGGATGCAGAGCATCGTGCGCACTGCGTCGTGATGGCGCGAAGGCAATGGCAATGGCAATGGCAATGTCGAGTCTGAGGCTGAGGCCGCGGCATGATGCGGAAGCAGTCGCCGCGCAGTGGTGATGCACGGCGCCAGTGCGACGCATGCAGCAGATAGACACCGACATCAGCGGCGGGTTGTTTCCGCAGATCGCCTCAACGAACGGCGCCATAAAGACGCCAATCAGCTGCGATGGAACTGTTCGAGGACAAGCCGCGCCATACAAAAAGAAGCCGTCAGCCGGAGCCGCAACCCTTCCCCTATCGGGGGAAGGTGCCCGCAGGGCGGATGGGGGTACGGTTTACACGCAGCCGCACCGCACACGCAGCAACAGCCTCAGCTCTGCCGCAACACCTGATACGCCTGCAGATGTACATTCGCCGCCATCAGCAGCGGCGCATTACGCCCCGTCTCGCGCACGCGCCTGAGCATGTCGCCGACGATCTGCGACGCTTCCACCTCCTGGCCGGCTTCCAGGTCGCGCAACATCGAGGCCTTCAATGGCGAATCCACCTGCAACAGCGTCTGCAACGCCTTGGCGCGCGCGCTTTCGGGAATCGACTGGCCGGCCGCATCGGCGGCCCACAGGCATTCGTTGTACACGCCGTTGATCAACGCGCGGCCGTCGTCGGTGGCGACGATCGCCCCGACCGGCGCACGCATCAGACAGGTGGCCGCCGCCAGCGCGGTGAGGAAGCTGTACTTGATCCACTGCTCCTGCGCGATCTGCGCGCTGGCCACATGATCGATGCCGGCCTGCGCGCACGCTGCAGCAAACGCCTGCACCCGTGCCGATGCGGTGCCGCCATCGCGCTCGCCGAAGGTCATCGCCGCCGGCTTGCCCAAGTGCAGGATCTCGCCGTGCGCGCCCTTGGTCGCGCTGATGAAGCACAGCCCGCCCAGCACGCGTGCCGCACCGAAACGCTCGTCCAGCGCCGCATAATGACGCAGGCCGTTGAGGATCGGCAGCACCGTGGTGTGCTCGCCCACCGCCGGCGCAATCGCCTCGATCGCGCTGTCCAGGTCGTAGGCCTTGCAGCTGAGGATCACCAGATCGAACGGCCGCTGCGCCACCAGGGCCGGCAAGTCCTGCGCGGTGACATGCGCCACCGGCAGATCCGCATCGCCCAGCGGACTGCGAATGCGCAAGCCATCGGCCTGCAGCTGCGCCGCCCGCGCATCGCGCACCAGAAAGGTGACATCGACACCGGCCTGCGCAAGACGCCCGCCGAAATAGCCGCCGGTGCCGCCGGCACCGAGGATGAGGATATGCATTGCCATCGTCATCAGCTCCGCAAACCCACGCCACGGCGCAGCAGCCACAGCGCCAGCGCGCTGAGCACCGCGACAAAACCCAGCATCAGCGCGTAGGCGACCCAGATCGGCACATCCGAGCTGCCGAGCAGGCCATAACGGAACGCGTTGACCATGTAGAAGATCGGGTTGGCGTGGGTGGCCGCTTCGGCCCAAGGCGGCAGCAACTTCACCGAATAGAACACGCCGCCCAGATAGGTCAGCGGGGTCAGGATGAAGGTCGGCACGATCGCCACATCGTCGAACTTCTTGGCGTACACCGCATTGACGAAGCCGGCCAGCGAGAAGATGGTCGCGCCCAGCAGCACCGTGGTCAGCGTGACCAGCGGATGCGGGATGCGCACCGGGGTGAAGAACATCGCGATGATCAGCACCAACGCGCCGACCATCACCCCGCGCAGCACCGCGCCGGAGACGTAGCCCCACAGGATCACCCAGTTGGGCATCGGGCTGACCAGCAGCTCCTCCACATGCCGGCCGAACTTGGCGCCGAAGAAGCTGGAGGAGATGTTGCCGTAGCTGTTCTGGATCACGCTCATCATCACCAGGCCCGGCACGATGAACTGCATGTACGAGTAGCCGCCCATGTCGCCCACGCGCGAGCCGATCAGCCCGCCGAAGATCAGGAAGTACAGCGTCATGGTGATGGCCGGCGGCACCAGGGTCTGGCCCCAGATGCGCAGGATGCGCTGCACTTCGCGGCGCACGATGGTGCCCAGCGCAATCCAGTTGCGGCGTGCGTTGGTGGGTTCGGTCACGGTGCGGATCTCGTTCATGGCTGGCCTCCGCTGCGCGGCTGCGCTGGCGGTATGCCGTTGGGAATGGGCGTCGCGGGTGCGGCGGCGTCTGGCGCCGGCGCGTCGCCGGTCAGGCGCACAAACAGCTCTTCCAGCCGATTGCTCTTGGTGCGCATCGAACGCACCCGGATGCCGGCGCTGCCGAGCGTGGCGAACACGCGGTTGAGGTCCATCGCGCGCGGCATGTCCAGGTCCAGCGTGTGGCCGTCGATGGCGGTGAGCGTGGTGCCTTCGATCACCGGCAATTCGGCCGGCAGGTCGCCGTCGATATCGAACAGGAAGCCTTCCACGTCGAGCTTGGCCAGCAGTTCGCGCATCGGCCCCTGGGTGACGATCTGGCCGTGATTGATGATGGCCAGGTTGCGGCACAGGTGCTCGGCTTCTTCCAGGTAATGCGTGGTCAGGATGATGGTGGTGCCGGCGGCGTTGATCTCCTTGAGCACGCGCCACATGTCGCGGCGGATCTCGATGTCCACGCCGGCGGTGGGCTCGTCCAGGATCAGCAGGCGCGGCTGGGTCATCATGGCGCGGGCGATCATCAGCCGGCGCTTCATGCCGCCGGACAGCGTGCGGCTCATCACTTGGGCCTTTTCCCACAGGTGCGAGCGGCGCAGCTCCGCTTCGGCCAGCCGCTCGGCCTCGGCGCGCGGCATGCCGTAGAAACCGGCGTAGTTGACCAGGATGTCGAAGGGTTTTTCGAACAGGTTGAAGTTGACCTCCTGCGGGACCAGGCCGATCAGGCGCATCGCATCGCTGCGCTGGCCGACCAGGTCGGTGCCGAACACTTCCACCTGGCCGGCGGACAGGTTCACCAGCGAGCTGATGATGCCGATCAGGGTGGATTTGCCGGCGCCGTTGGGGCCGAGCAGGGCGAAGAAGTCGCCTGGCGCCACGTCCAGCGACACGCCCATGAGCGCCTGGGTGCCGTTGTCGTAGGTCTTGCGCAGATCGCACACACGCAGCGCGGGTGCGGTGATCGGAGATGGAGAATTCAAGATGTTCCTTCGCGTCAGCGTGACGGCGCAGCGAGTTGCAGGCCGTTATTATAGAAGCCCGCGGGGGCAAGCCCCGATCACAGACTGTCCCAAATACGTTCGTGCCCGTTCAATTCCCCCTCAAGCTTGTCGACCGGCGCATGATTGCGCCCACCGTGGCCCACTGCCAGTTCCTGCGTGACGACGGGCAGCCGCTGGATTTCCAGCCCGGGCAGTTCATCCAGATCCATTTCAGCGCCGCCGACGGCACGCCGACCAAGCGCAGCTATTCGCTGGCGACCATCCACGACCACGCGTTCGGACCGGGCGAGGCGGTGGATATCGCGGTGAGCTTCGTGCCCGGCGGCTCGGCTACCGCGCTGTTCGAAGGCCTGCAGATCGGCGACCAGTTGCAGGCCAGCGGTCCCTATGGGCGTTTTTGCCTGCCGCCGGGCGACCACAACCGGCGCTATGTGCTGATCGCCACCGGCACCGGCGTCACCCCGTACCGCTCGATGCTGCCGTTGCTGGCCGAGGCGATCGCCATCCGCGGCGTGCAGGTGCTGCTGCTGCAGGGCGCGCGTACGCCGGCCGAGCTGCTGTACGGCGACGACTTCCGCGCGTTTGCCGATGCGCATCCGCAGTTCCGCTACGTGCCGTGCTTTTCGCGCGAACTGCCCGAGCAGCCGCATGCCGATGTGCGGCAGGGGTACGTGCAGCAGCAGCTGGCCGAGTTCGCGCCCGATGCGCAGGGCGATATCGCCTACCTGTGCGGCAACCCGGACATGGTGGACAGCTGCATCGAGGCCCTGAAGGCAGCCGGCCTGCCGAACGCGCAGATCCGCCGCGAGAAATACGTCAGCCCGGCACCGGCAAAGATCTGAGGCTTTCCGCGCGAGGCCGGCGCAGGCCTGGTTGCACGGTGATGGCAAGGTCCCCCACACCTGGCGCTGCCGGGCCGCTAGGCCGCCGCCAGCGCCGCCCGCGGGCGACGCAACTCGACAGTGATGTGCACCAGTTCTTCGTGGATCTGCAGGGCGGCGCGCACCAGGTCCGCATCGATGTCGGCCGCAGTGACCAGGCTGACCACGCAGGCATAACGATCGCTGCCCACGCGCCAGACATGCAGGTCGCCGATGGCGATGGCATGCGGCAGCCCGGCGATGACCTGCTTCACTTCTGCCACCACCGGCGTATCCATCTCTGCATCCAGCAACACGCGGCCGGTACTGCGCAGCAGCCCCCATGCCCACACGGTGACCAGCACCGCGCCGACGATGCCCATGACCGGATCCAGCCACCTCACGCCCCAGTACATGCCGGCGAGCAACGCGATGATCGCCAGGACAGAGGTCGCGGCATCGGCCACCACGTGCAGGTACGCGGCGCGCAGATTGAGATCGGCATGCCCATCGTGGTGATGACCATGACCATGACCATGACCATGACCGTCCTGCGCGTGGTCGTGACCGTGGTGGTGGCCATGCGCATGGCCAGGCGAGTCGCGCAACCACCAGGCGCAGATCAGGTTGACCAGCAAGCCGATGACGGCGATGACGGTGGCTTCCTGGTACTGGATGGACCTGGGCGAAAACAGCCGCTCCACCGACTGGAACGCCATCAGGCCGGCCACGCCCAACAGCAGGATCGCGCTGGTATAGCCGCCCAGCACTTCGACCTTCTAGGTGCCGAAGCTGAAACGCAGGTCGTTGGCATTGCGCCGCGCGAAGCGGTAGGCGAACAGTGCCAGCCCCAGCGCCAGTGCGTGCGAGCTCATATGCCAGCCATCGGCGAGCAGGGCCATGGAATTGAGCGTCCAGCCGCCGACGATCTCCACCACCATCATGACCACGGTCAGGATGACGGCCTTGCGGGTGCTGCGCTCGGCCAGCGGGTTGGCGCTGGCGAATGTGTGCGACTGCGCGCAGTGCGGCGCGGCATGCATGATCGACATCGGGAGGGGCCCTGGCTACGATACCCCCCTAGGGTATCGTAGGTACCCCCAGGGGGTATATGGCAATGGCGCATCTGAATCAGGACAAATCCAAGCTGCTCGCCCGCGTGCGCAGGATCCGTGGACAAGTGGAGGGGCTGGAGAAGGCCCTGGCGCAGGACGTGGACTGCACGGCGTTATTGACGCAGGTGGCGGCGTTTCGTGGCGCTGCGCAGGGTTTGATGGTCGAGTTGCTCAGCGAGCACTTGAAGCATCATGTCGCGGCACCGGAGGCACTGGGCGAGCGCGAACTGGCGGTCGACGACATCGCCGCCATTCTCAAGACCTATCTCAAGTAAGAGCGGTCATCAAAACGACTGCGCTCACCGCCAGGTGGGCGCGGCCGGGTGCCCGGAATCGGCATGTACCATGCGTGCGCTGCGGTTCCTGCGCGCCGTCCGCCCTCGCCCGAGTGCAGGCGCAAGGGCTTGTCGTGCACTCAGCGCGCTGAAGGCTCCAGCGTCATCAGCACCACATCGTTGCTGCGCATCGGCACGCGGATCTCCACCACGCCATCGGCGCCGACGTGCACGCGCCGGTCCTGTTCGGGCGTGTCGCGCGTGGCCTGCTGTAGCTGCGCCAGCTGCCGCGGCGCCAGGTCCTTGGGCATGCCCATGTCGATGTACAGCGACAGCGGGTCGTTGCGCCGGTAGCCGGTCTTGCGCACCTGCAGCCGGTACGTGCCGGCCGGCACCTGCGCCAGCCGGAACACCAGCGCTGCGCTGTCGGTGCTGGGTACCTGCCTGGTGTAGAACGGGGTATTGCTCACCGCCTGCACCGGCTGCTGCCAATCCCAGGCCACTGCCGCGATGCGCTGGTCATCCACCGCCGCAAACGCATGCGCATCGCCCAGCGGGATGTCGCGGCCCTTGAGCGCGTGCAGGTACTTGTAGGCGAACCAAGCCGGCTTGCGGATGCCTTCGCGATTCATCAACCCGAAGCCGCCGCGGAAGGGCGTGGGCGGCGGGCCGGGTTCTTCGAACAGATCGGTGTAGGTCCAGTAGCTCATGCCCTGCACCAGGCCTTGCACCTGCTTGAGCTTGGTCAGGATATAGGGCGCGCTGATGTAGCTGTCGTGGACGAAATCGCGCGGCGTGTAGCTGCTGCTCCACTCGGTGAAATACAGCGGCAGATCCGGAAATGGCGAGGCCTGGATCTGCGCGCGCACCCGGCGCACATCGCCGACGATGGCGTCCGGTGATGTCGACAGTTTGACGTCCTGCTTGCCGTGTTCGTCGAGAAAGCCGCCGTCCACGCCATAGGTATGCGTGGTGACGAAATCGATCGGCAGTTTGTTCTTGGCAACATAGGCCAGCAGTTCCGGCACCCAGTCCGCACCGGCGGTGGAGGGGCCGCCGACGCGCAGTTGCGGATCGATCGCCTTGATCGTGCGGGCGGTGTTCGCATACAGCGCGAAGTAGGCCTGCTGGTCGGCGTTTTCCCAGAAATCCTTGAGGTTGGGCTCGTTCCACACCTCGAAATACCACTGCCGCACTTCGTCGGCGCCATAGCGCGCACGGATGTGGCGCACGTACGCATCGATCAGCTGCGTCCACTTGGCCGGGTCCGGATGCGAGGTGTTGCCCTTCCAGTAGAAGAGCGTCTGTTCGGAGGTCTTCATCGCGCCGGGCGTAAAGCCCAACTCGACGAACGGACGGATGCGCTTGGCCAGCAGCGCGTCGTAGAGCTGATCCAGCTTGGTCCAGTCGTAGACGAGTGTGCCGTCGACGTCTTTCACCGTGCCGAGCACGTCATGGAACACGTCGTGGAAACGGATATAGCGAAACCCCAGCTCCTGCACCGCCGGAACCAGCTGCGCCTGGCTGTCGCTGCGGATCAAGGTGCCGGGAAAGTCCGAGCCGATCGACAGGTCGTAGAACCGGTCGACCGGCCCGCCGGCGCTGCCCAGATCCACCTGGATCGTGCGCGGCGCGGCCTCCTGCGCCATGGCAGAGGTCGCCATGCAGACGCTTAGTGCGATTGCCAACAAGATCTTCAGACGCATTGGCGCTCCCGCCGAGGTTGGATCGGGGGAGCGTAACCCAGCTCGGGTCCAGCGCTGCGCACCTCGGGCGCTTGCGTCTTCCTCCTGCGATCGTCGAGTCCCGATGGGGAGGGGTCGCACGCGATCGAATGTGTAAAGGGTGCTTGACAGCTGGCCGCGCCAGGCGCATCGTGCCTGTCAAGTTGACTTGACAGGCTAAGGGAATGCGTCAGCAGCATCGGCAACTGGAATGCATACCGGCGTGGTCGGCGCAGCCGTTGATGCGCGGCGATGTCGGAGTGGGGAGCGGTGGCCTGCCACTGCGTGCATCAATATTCCCGAGGCACGGCGCATGACCGCCTGCAGGCGCAACGCGCTGATAGCGCTCTGCCTGGGCGCTGGCCTGCTCGCCGTCGGCGCGCTCGGGCAATTGCGGCTGCTGCCGCTGAGCGCTTACCTTGCCGGGCTGTGTGCGGGCGTGGGCGTGTCGTGCCTGTTGCTGTCGCTGCTGCTATGGCTGTCGCGTGGCAGCCTGCGCGACAGCACGCGGCCGGTGCTGGCGCGACGCTATCACCGCGAATTCGGCGTGCCGATGGGGTTGTATGTGGTGGTGATGCTGTTCTGGAAGTACCTGCTTGCCCACGTGGATCCGAACTGGGCGCGCGTGCTGATCGCCTTGTTGCCGGCCGTGCTGGTCGCCCTGGTGATCCGCGCGGTGGCGCGCTACGTGCGCGACTCGGACGAGATGCAGCGACGCATCGAGCTGGAGTCGATCGCCATTGCCGCCGGCCTGCTCAGCGGCGCGTATATGACCGGCGGGTTTCTGCAGGCGGCCGAGCTGATCGACATCCCCGCAACGGTGGCGATGTTGTGGGTGTTTCCGATGTTGTGCGCCATCTACGGCATCACCAAAAGCATCAACGCACGACGGTTTCAATGAATAGTCGCGTGCGCGAATTACGCGAGGCCAGTGGCTGGTCGCAAGGCGAGCTGGGCGAGCGGTTGGGCGTGTCGCGGCAGACCATCAATGCGCTGGAGACCGGCAAGTACGATCCCAGTCTGCCGTTGGCGTTTCGCATCGCGCGCTTGTTTGGGGAATCGATCGAGCACGTGTTTCTGTTTGAAGACGGGCAGTAGTCGCAGCGGTCACACCCGACCGGCTGCGGCGTCAGGGGATAGGGAATACCAGGAGAGATGGTGGACATGGTGAAGCAACCCACAGTGGTGGCGGCATTGCTGATCGCGATGCTGGCTGCCGGATGTCAGCGTGCAGACAAGCCTGCCGAAAACGCAGCTGCGGTAACCCAGGCTGGCGCCACTGCGCCCAGTACCGCGCAGTCGCGAGCAGCGAAAACGCAGACCGGCACCGCCGCCGGCACTCGCTACGGCGCATTGCAATTTGCACCGTGCACGCTGAGTTCCGGCAGCGCGGCCGGCAATATCGAGGCGCAATGCGCCAGCCTGCGCGTGCCGGAAAACCCGGCCGCGCCGACCGGGCGCGGCATCGACTTGAAGATCGCCTGGCTGGAAAGCGATGCCGGCGCCGGCAGCACGCCAGATCCGGTGTTTTTCATCGCCGGTGGGCCGGGGCAGTCGGCGACCGAGGTTGCCGCCATCGCCGCGGCTGCATTGCGCGAAGTGCGCAAAAAGCGCGACATCTTTCTGGTCGATCAACGCGGCACCGGGGGATCGCACCCACTACGGTGCGAGACTGCCGATGGCAAGCCGTTGCAGGCCGGCATGGCGTCCAGTCCGGAGGAATTGATGGCCTATGCCCGGCAGTGTGCCGAGGGCTTGCAAGGCCGTGCCGACCCGCGGTACTACACCACCGCCGAAGCCATCGGCGATCTGGATGCCGTCAGAGCCGCCCTGGGCGTGCCACGTATCGACCTGGTCGGTGTGTCGTACGGCACGCGCGTGGCGCAGCACTATGCCAAACGCTACCCCGCACAGACGCGGGCCATCGTGCTCGATGGCGTTGCGCCCAGCGATCTGGTGATCAGCGGTGAGTTTGCACGCACCTTCGAAGACGCACTGATCCTGCAGTCCGAGCAATGCCGTGCCATCGCCGCCTGTCGCGCGCGCTTTCCCACCGATGTGCGCACGCAGCTGCGCACCGTGATGGACCGCTTGAAGACCGAATCGCCGGAGGTGGAGTATCGCGATCTGCGCACCAACGCCATCAAGCGCGATCGGGTGACCGCCGATGCGGTGATCGGCCTGGCCTTTACGTTTTCCTACGCACCGCAGAGCGCTGCCCTGCTGCCGCTGGTGCTGGATGAAGCCGCCGCAGGTCGCTACGCGCCGCTGATGGCTTTGTCGCACATGGACATGCAGATCAACCAGCCCATGCAATGGTCGGTGGTGTGCGCTGAAGATGCCGACCGCTATCATCCGGCACCCGATCACCAGGCGCTGCTGCTGGGCGAGGATGTCCCACGCAGCGTGTTTGCCGCATGCCCTGTGTGGCCCACCGGCAAGCGTGCCGCAGACTTCACCGCACCACTGCGCTCGCAGGTTCCGGCCTTGCTGTTGTCCGGTCAGCTGGATCCGGTCACGCCACCACGCTATGCCGACACCGTGCTCAAGGGACTGCCCAATGGGCGGCATCTGGTTGCGCCCGGCCAGGGACACAGCGTCATGGCGCTGGGCTGCATGCCCAAACTGATGGCGCAGTTCATGGAAACTGCCAACGCCGGTGCGCTGGACGCGCACTGCGTTGCCGATCTCAACAACGTGCCCGCGTTTACCTCGTTCAACGGATGGGAACCATGAGCCGCACCGACCACGCCACGGAGGCGCATGCATGATCGTTGTCGACAACCTGCACAAATCGTTCAAGACCAAGACCGGGCTGGTGAAGGCGGTGGATGGGGTCAGCTTCAGTGCTGCCGATGGCCAGATCACCGGCCTGCTCGGCCCCAACGGCGCCGGCAAGACCACCACCTTGCGCATGCTCTACACGCTGATGTCGCCGGACCAGGGCAGCGTCAGCGTCGATGGCGTGGATGCCGCCCGCGACCCGGTGACGGTGCGCCGCGCGTTGGGCGTGTTGCCGGATGCGCGCGGCGTGTACAAGCGGCTGACCGCGCGCGAGAACATCACCTATTTCGGTGAGCTGCACGGACTGTCGCGCACGCAGATCGCCGAGCGCACGCGGCTGCTGTCGGCCGCGTTGGACATGGACGACATTCTCGATCGTCAGACCGAAGGCTTCAGCCAGGGCCAGCGCACCAAGACCGCGATTGCACGCGCGCTGGTGCACGACCCGCGCAACGTGATTCTCGACGAGCCCACCAACGGGCTGGATGTGATGACCACGCGCGCCATGCGCGGCTTCCTGCAGCAACTGCGGGCCGAGGGGCGTTGCGTGGTCTTTTCCAGCCACATCATGCAGGAGGTGGCGGCGCTGTGCGATCGCATCGTCATCGTCGCCAAGGGCACGGTGGTGGCCTGCGGCAGCGCCGACGAACTGCGCGCTGCCACCGGTGAAGACAATCTGGAAGATGCCTTCGTCAAGGCGATCGGCTCGGACGAGGGACTGCACGCATGAGCACCACATCGTTGTTGTCCACGCTGTGGACGGTACTGCGCAAGGAGTTACGCGATATCGGCCGCGATCGCCGCACGCTGGCATTGGCCTTGCTGCTGTCGCCATTGCTGTACCCGATCCTGATCCTGGGCATGGGCGCACTGAGCGAAAGCCGCGTGCGCACGCAGATCGACAAGCCGCTGGAGATCCCCATGCTCGGCCGCGAGAATGCGCCCAATCTGGTGCGCTTTCTGGCCGCGCAGGGGCTCAACGCGGTCGATGCGCCAGCCGATCTGACCGCCGCAATCCGCAATCAGGATGTGGATGTGGCACTGCGCATCAGCGCCAGCTACGCCGACGATTGGCGCGCCGGGCGACCGGCCCTGGTGGAGGTGATCAAGGACAGCACCCGCCGCGAGGCCGACGTGCCGAGCCTGCGCCTGCAGGCCGCGCTCAGCAGCTATAGCCAGCAGGTCGGTGCACTGCGCCTGCTGGCGCGCGGCATCGATGCGCAGGTGGGCAGGCCGCTGGAAATCGCCGCGCAGGATCTGGCCACCGCCGACGCCAAACGCGGGCAGATGATGGCGATGCTGCTGCCGGTGCTGCTGGTGATCACCTCGTTCCTGGGCGGCGCCTCGCTGATCCTGGATGCCACCGCCGGCGAGCGCGAACGCCAGTCGCTGGAACCCCTATTGGCCACGCCTGCGCCGCGCAGCGCGATTGTCAGCGGCAAGATCGCTGCCGCCTGCGTGATCGGCATGCTGTCGTTGCTGCTGACCTTGCTGGCCTTCAAGGTGAGCGCGCAGCTGTCCACGTCGAACCTGGGCCGCCAGCTCAATGTCGGCGTCGTGCCGATGCTGCAGATGCTGTTCATCCTGGTGCCGATGCTGTTTATCGGCACCTCGCTGCTGACCTATCTGGCCGCCGCCGCCAAGAGCATGAAGGAAGCGCAGGCGCATATGACCTGGCTGTTGCTGCTGCCGATGCTGCCGGGCTATGCGCTGATGGCGTATCCGTTGAAGACGCAGCTATGGCATTTCGCGGTGCCGTTTCTGGCGCAGAACCAGATGCTGCTCAAGGTGATCCGCCACGAGCAGATCGACGCACAGATCTGGGCGGTGTACCTGCTGGCGGGCTTCGGCCTGGCCGCGCTGTTGTGGTACGCGGCAGTGCGGCGCTATCACCAGGAACGGCTGGCGATTTCCGGTTGATGTTCCTTCTCCCCTCGGGAGAAGGTGCCCGAAGGGCGGATGAGGGTACGGATCACCAGGAAACAAAAAGCCCGCATCGCTGCGGCTTTTGTTTGGCGCCCGACATTTGCCGGGAGTGCAGTGCATCGATCATCGGCAGCCATCAGCCATCAGCCATCAGCCATCAGCCAGCAATCAACAAACGATCGACCAATCAAGCGATCAACGACCAAGCAACCAAGCAACCAAGCAATCAAGCAATCAATCAAGCAACCAACAGACTCACTCACTCAGCCGCATGCAGAACGACTCGATCGCCCAACGCCCCACTCAACCGCTCGGGTTGAACGACAGCGTGCGCCGCGTGGTCACCGGTGCGGCCACCGGTTCGAAACGCCAGCGCTTGACCGCATTGAGCGCTTCGCGGTCGAACACGCGCGGCGGAGTGGCACGCAGCACGCGCGAGGCGGTGATCGAGCCGTCGGTGCCGACGGTGATCTCCACCAGCACTTCGCCGGAGGTGCCGGCGCGCAGCGCTTCGGGAGGGTAACGCGGTGCCGGGGTGCTGATCGGGCGCAGCGACTGCGCGGCCGGTGCAGCTGCGGTGGCCGCCGGTGCCGGGCGCGGGGCGGCCGGCACCGGCGCCGGGGTCTCGGCCTGACGGCGCGCGGCGGCCTGGCGTTCGGCCTCGGCGCTCTGCTGGCGGGCGGCTTCCTGTTGCGCGGCGATCTGCTGCGCAGCGGCCGCCTCGCGGGTCTGCTGCTCGGCCAGACGCTTCTGCTCGGCCGCCTGCTTGGCCTTGTCCTCGACCAGCTTCCTGGCCTGCTCGGCATCCTGCTCGGAGCGGCTGGCGGCGGTCTTCATGCCGGTGTCCAGGCCACTCTTCAGGCGCGGCAGTGCCGGTGCCTTCGGGTCCACCTTTTCGATCAGCGCGATCAGGCGCTGCGCCTCGGGGAATTCTTCGCGGCTGATGCCCTGTTCGGCGGCGATCAGCGTGTACGGCAGCAGGTCGGTCAGCGCGCTGTTGACGGTGGCGTCCTGCGGCTGCTTCTCACGCAGGGCCAGGTAGTACTCCACCGCGTTGTCGCCGGCCGGGGCGTACATGCGGTTGTCCTGCAAGGCCTTGGTGGCCGAGGCGCGCAACTGGTCGGCAGCCATCAATTGCACCTGCGGCGACACCGCCGTGGCCGGCGTTGGCGCGGCGGCCGGTGCCGCAGGCGTGGCGCCGGTGGCAGGCGCGGTGGTGGCGGCCTTGTCGTCCTGCCTGGAGCAGGCGGCCAGGCCGACCAACAAAATGACCGGCGCGATCCGGCGTGCCATACGGCCCTGTGTCAGATCCAACATGCGTTCCCCTTACCCCGATTGCAAAAAGATGCTGCGGCGAGCGCCGGCCATTGTTCCCGCAATGGCTGGCAAAGCGGCAATCTAGCATTGCCGGGGCGGTCTAAGCCAAGGGGGGGCGCCTGCCGGGCGCGAAATTCATCGCGTCCCGGTGACCAGCGCCGTGTCGGTCGGCAGCCGCGTTGCCGGCTCCGGCAGCGGTGCCGGGCAATAGCGCCGCAGGAAGTCCGCATGCGCCGGCAGCCGCACCAAGGCAGCATCGACACGCGTGTGGATGGTCTCCAGAAAATGACGGAGCTCGGCATCGCCCATCAGGTCGGCCACCGGGTGATGCTGCTTCGGCGTGATGCCCTGGCCCAGCATCACCTGCACCCAGGAATTTTCCGCAAACAGCTCGTTGGCCTGGTGGAACACCCGCCCGCTCTGGCGGAACAACTCCACCCGATGGCGCAGCGTGTCGGGGATGTCCATCGCCGCGCAATCGCGCCAGAACGGCGTGTCGCGGCGGTCGGTGGCGTGGTAATGCAGGATCACGAAATCGCGGATATGGGTGATTTCGGCGGCGGCCTGGCGGTTGTATTCGGCGATGTCGACATCGTTGATGACCTGCGGAAAGGTCTGCATCAACCGGATGATGCCGCGCTGGATCAGATGGATATTGGTCGATTCCAGCGGCTCCAGAAAGCCGCTGGCCAGCCCCAGCGCCACGCAGTTCTTTTCCCAGACCCGATGCCGCTGATTGGGCGTGAAGCGCAGTGCCCGCGGCTGGCTCAGTGCGCGGCCGCTGAGATTGCGCTGCAGCACCTGCGCGGCGCTGTCCTGGTCCATGTAGCGGCTGGAATACACGATGCCGTTGCCGACCCGGTGCTGCAGCGGAATGCGCCACATCCAGCCCGCCTGATTGGCGCGCGAGCGGGTGTAGGGCACCGGCGCGCCGACCGATTCGGTCTGCACCGCCAGCGCGCTGTCGGCGAACAGCCAGTGCGACCAATCGTCCGTGCCCACGCTCAGCGTCTTGCCGATCAGCAGGCCGGCAAAGCCGGTGCAATCCAGGAACAGATCGCCTTCCACCCGCGTGCCGTTGTCCAGCGTCAGTGCGGTGAGATAGCCGCTGTGCGCATCGGTCTCCACGCTGCCGATGCGGCCTTCGATGCGCTGCACGCCGAAGCCTTCGCTGAAGCGGCGCAGGAAGCGCGCGTACAGGCCGGCATCCAGGTGATAGGCGTAATTCATGCCGCCATTGGGCAGATGCGCAAAGCGGCCTTCCTGCGCGGCACGCAGTTCCAGGCAGTAGTCGCCGAAGTCGCGCGCCACGCCACGCTGCCGGCCCTTCAACCAGAAATGCTGGAAGCCCGCGCTCCAGTGATCGGTGCCGGTGTGGCCGAAGGAGTGGATGTAGTGCCGGTCCACATCGCGCCAATGCTCGAAGCCGATGCCCAGCTTGATGGTGGCCTGGGTGGCGGCCATGAACGCGGCCTCGTCGATCTCCAGCAGGCGATGGAAGGTGACCAGGCTGGGGATGGTGGCTTCGCCCACGCCCACCGTGCCGATCTCGTCCGATTCCACCAGCACGATCTGCAGGTGCCGGCCCAGCACCTTGGATAACGCGGCGGCGGCCATCCAGCCGGCGGTGCCGCCACCGGCGATGACGACGCGGCGCACCGGGCGCTGTTGTGGATCCGCAGGCGTGGTGTCGGTCATGGCATCAGATCCTCAGCGATTCAGGCGTTGCAGCAAGCGCGCGCGCAGGCTGCGGGCACGGGCCTCGTCCATCGGCGCCAGCACGCCGCGCGCAGACTCGGGCATGTGTGCGGCGGTATCCGCGTCGGCATCGAACACGTAATGGTCGAACACGTCCTGCCAGATGGCGCGTTGCTCCGCTGGCAGGTCGCGGAGGGTGAGCAGCGCCAGCATCAGCGCGTTCATCGGCGAATCCATGTAGGCCGGGCTCTGCCGCCACCAGAAATTCACCAGCACGTTGAACGGCGTCAGCGCTTGGACGTGATGCCACCACATGCTGGGAATGAACAGTGCATCGCCCGGTTCCAGCTCGGCCACCAGCGCGTGTTCCAGCGCCTGCGCATAACGCGGAAAGCGCTGCAGGTCCGGCGCGGCGATATCCACCAGGCTGACCGGCTGCCCGGCCGGGGTGAGATCGAGCGGGCCGATATACAGGTTGGCCAGTTGCTGCGGCGGAAACAGCGTGAAGCGGCGGCGCCCGGCGACCACGCAGGCCAGGTTGTCGGGCAGGTCCTGGTGGGCAGCGATGCGGGTGCGGTTGCCGATCCAGATGCTGGCCAGCGGCTGCGCCTGCGGCAGGGCGATGGGGTTGTGCGCGCGCAGGCCGGGCAGGTAGGTGTCCAGCGTGGTGGATCCGACATAGATCGCCGGTGGCTGCGGGTTGTGCAGATCGCGCAGCAAGGTCTCCAGCACCACGCTCAATGGCACCCGCTCGGAGCGGAAATTGAAGCCGCTCATGTCCGCGTTGTAGAAGAAGCGCCCGCCGATGTCCGGCGGGCCGACCTGTGCCACCACCGCCTCGCCGCGATCGAAACCGCGCAGGTAGGCGGCCGCCGCCTGCGCCGAGGTCGCGCCGGCCTGCGCCAGTGGCCAGTCGCGCACCAGCCCGCGCAACACCAGCGGCGTGGTGGAGCGCAGCACGGCCGGGTCCAGCCCGTGCAATTCTTCGATGGCGCGCGGCTCAGCCAGCATGACGGCGCTGCATGCGGTCGAGCAGATGGCGGAACTGCGCAATCGAGGCCACTGCCATGTACAACGGTTCCAGATCGCCATGCCGGTGCAGATCGAGCAAGGCCGCATCGTCGAGTGCGCGCAGGCGTTCTTCGTGCACGGCGTAGAGCCCGGTCAGACGGCATTCCAGGCCGTTCTGCAGCGTGGCCTCGAACACGAACGGTTCGAGCAGGTCGTAGCCAAGCAGGCGTGCGACGAAGGCCTCGCTCGCGGCCAGGCCATCGTGCAAGGTGCGCAACACCTGGCTGATGTGGTCGAGAAATTCGGTGGTGCCGCCATGTTCGCGAAACAGCACCTCGCCTTCGCTGCGGCTGATGCGCGGGCTGTCCAGATCCACGTGCACCATCGGCCCATCCGCCTGCTCGCCGATCAAGAACGGTTGCCGCTGGATCGCCAGCGGCACGTACGGCGCATCCCAGCGCGCGCCGTCCAGGAACAGGTTCTCGCCCACGCGTAATCCCAGCAACGCCAGCGGCTGGAAACTGCGCTCGCCGCTGCGATGGAACACGATCGGGTATTGCGCCTGCAGTTGGCGAAATTCCTGCGGAAAGGTCGCAGCCGACATCACGTCGTCGCCGAAGGCGGCGCCGTGCGCGGTGATCACGCGCAGATCGCGGTGATCGAGATTGTTCAACAACGCGGCATTGGTCATGGGGGGGGCAGATACATCACGCGGGGCGCGTGGCCCATGCTTGGACAGTTGCTTCGACATGGCAAGTCCTGGATGCGACACATCCGGGAAACGCCACGAGAGAGCCGTGCGAGACGCCCCGGCAGACTCACTGCCGGGAGCGCTTAAAAGAACATCACTGCATGACCAACGCGCTGCCTCACCAGAACTTGTAGCGCACGCCCAACATGTAGCGCGGGCCGGTCTGGGTGGCGTAGATGATCTGGTTCGGGTGACGGCCGTGCTGGCGCTGCACCTCGTCGGTGAGGTTGATCGCCTCCAGGCTCAGCGACAGGTTGTCGGTCCACTGGTAGCCGATGCTCAGGTCCAGCTGGCCGTAGGCTTCGGTATAGACCGGATTGGGCTGGCCGCTGCCGTCGAAACGTGCGGCCAGGAACTCGTCGCGCCAGTTGTAGGCCGCACGCACCTGCCACTTGTCCCGGTCGTAGAAGCCGACCACGTTGGCCGAGTCGCTCAGCCCTTCCAGCGCGAACTGCTCGCCGATCACGTAGTTGTTGTAGGTCAGGCCGGAGTCGACCATGGTGTAGTTGGCCGACACGCCGAAGCCGCTGTCGCCGAACATGTGCTGCAGGTTGAATTCCCACCCGTCCAGCGAGGCCGAGCGCTGGTTGGCCGGCGCGGTGATGGCGAAGTTGGCCACCGGGTCGCCCGGCTGCCCGCTGATCACACCGGTGGCATTGCCATTGGAATCGTCCGGCCCGCGCACCACACCCGGCGCACCGCCGCGGTTGCGGAAGATGTAGTTGCGGATGCAGGTCAGGTCGGCCGAAGCGCAGCCGTTGCCCAGCGCTTCGTTCCAGTAAGTGCCGCCCACCGGCGTGTTCAATCCCAGCGAGGAATCGTTGCGCGTGGTCACGCCGATGTAGTTGTCGATGTTCTTGCGGAAGAAGCCCACCGAGGCGTAGCTGGCATCGCTGTAGTACCACTCCAGCGACAGGTCGATGTTGTGCGAGAGCAGCGGCTTGAGGCCGGGATTGCCTTCCTGGCCGGTGCCGCCTTCCAGGCGCGCGATCTGGTTGAGCGTCTGCCCTCCCTGGATATCGCCCCAGCCGGGCCGGCCGATGGTTTCGCCGTAGCTGCCGCGCAACACCAGATCCTCGGTGAGCTTAAAGCTCAGGTCCAGGCTGGGCAGCCAGTACTCGTACTTGCCGCTGCCGCTGGCGAATGCCGAATCAGCCAGGCGGAGCGGCAACTCGTTGTTGGCGACCCAGTCGATGCCCACCGCCACCGGCACCAGCGCCTGTGCGTCCACCTTGGTTTCTTCGTAGCGCACACCGGCGGCCAGACTGATCGGCACACGCAACTCGTCCCAGCTGTTGTTCCACTGCAGGTAGGCGTTCTTGGATTTTTCGGTCACGCGGCGGTCGGTGGTGAACACCGGCGAGGTGCGGTACAGCGCGTCGTCGCCGGCCACCTGCGCGGCGGCCTGGCGGGCGCGTTCGAAGTCGAACAGGAACAGTTGGTTGAACTGCGCCGGATTGCCGCTGCCATCGATCGCATCGAAATACTGCGCGAACGAGCTTGGAATCCACAGATCGTCCGGATAATCGGCCGCGGTGCCGGCACCGCCCCAGGTGTCGCGCTGCACGTTGGAAAATGCCGAGCGGTTCTTGACCTCGGTGCTGCCGATGCCGAACTTCAACTGCGAATAATTTTCGAAGGTGAAGTCGCCGTTGACCTGGGCCTGGTCGATCTCCGACTTCATGTAGCTGTTGCGGAACGCCGAGCCGGTGACCAGCGTGCGTGCCGGATCCAGTCCGGTCAGGCCGAAGCCCAGCTGCTGCTGCAACACCGGGAAATCCTTGCTGAAATCCACCACCGAGGTGCCGCGGTAAAAGCCGGACACGCCCAGCGAATTGCTGGAACCGAACGGACTGTCCGCGCCGGCTTCGGCGGTGGAGCGGTGGATGTCGAAGTTGAGCTTGAACTGGTCGTTGACCGCCCAATCCACGTTGAAGCCCAGCGACTTGTTCTGGTTGCGCGTGGCCGCATTGGAGCCGGCGGTGGCCAGGTCGCTGGTGGCCGGATTGACGATTTCCGAATAGGTGATCGGCCCCGCCACCGGGCCGTTGGTCCAGGCGCTGGCGGAGGGCCCGTAGTTGAACCACACCGACATCTCGTTGCGCTGCTGCTGGATCTTGTTTTCCGAATAGGTGTAATCCAGCGTGGTGGTGACGTTGTCCAGCGGCTTGTACTGCAGCACCAGCTGGCCGTTGGTGCGCTGGCGCTCCACGCCGACCACGCGGTAGTTGAGGTTCTGCGGCACCGAATAGATATCGTTCGGGCCGGGGCGGTTGACGATGTTCTCCGAGCCGGGCGTACCTGGCTGCGGGATAGTGCCGTAGGCGGTGGAATCGCCACGGAACGAGCGCCAGCCGTTGGGCACGCCGACCTGGCTGTAGCCGAAGTCGCGTTCCTGGTAGCTGCCGCTCAGCGATACGCCGAAGCGTCCATCGGCCGAGGTGTTGCTGAAGATGCCGGAGATTTCCGGGGTCAGGGAATCACCTTGCAAACGCCCGGGCAGGTTTTCATTGGAGCTGTCGTGCACGCCCTTGAGGCCGACGTTGGCATGCAGGCCGGGGTTGTCCAGCGGCCGGCTGGTCTTGATGTTGATGGTCGCGCCGATGCCGCCGGTGGGCGTGCTGGCACGGCTGGTCTTGAACACCTCGATGCCGGAGATCGACTCCGACGCCAGGTTGGCGAAGTCGAACGCACGCGAGTTGGAGGCGTTGGATTCCTCGATGCTGGCGCCCGGCATCTGCCGGCCGTTCAACAACACCAGGTTGAAGTCCGGGCCGACGCCGCGCACGGTGACGCGCGAGCCTTCGCCCAGCGAGCGGTCGATCGACACGCCGCTGATGCGTTGCAGCGACTCGGCCAGATTGGTATCGGGGAACTTGCCGATGTCCTCGGCCACGATGCCGTCGACGATGCCCTGCGCATCGCGCTTGACGTTCATCGACGAGGTCAGGCTGCCACGGATGCCGGTGACCTGCACCGCATCGAGCGTGGCCGGATCGGCCTGGCTCGCGCCGGGGACCGTGTATGCGGACTGCGGTGCCGGCGCGGTCTGCGCGGCCAGCGGCGTCGACAGGGCAAACAGCAGGGCAGACGTCAGACGCCGCGTGCGCGGCAGGGTGCGTGGCTCTCTCACGATGATTTCTTCCCCAAGTGAAGATAAGCCGGCCCCAGGCGGGACAGGCGAAGGTCGATGAAACAGTCGTGCATTTGTGAGCGCAGCCTTAACCAAGTCAACTTGCACTGCAGCATCGGCCGCGAGCAATCGCGTCACACATCGTTCCAGTCAGCACCACCGCGAGCGCACGCGCAGGTCGCAGGCTTGGTCGTACCATCGGCGGTCAAGGCACGCGGCTGCGTGCCATCCCCTGCCGAACTGGAGCGCACGATGATCGACCTGTACTACTGGCCCACCCCCAACGGCCACAAGGTCACCTTGTTCCTGGAAGAAGCCGGGCTGGACTACACGCTCAAGCCGGTCAACATCGGCAAGGGCGAGCAGTTCGAACCGGCCTTCCTGCAGATTTCGCCCAACAATAAGATGCCGGCGATCGTCGACCACGCACCGACCGATGGCGGCCCCGCGCAGAGCGTGTTCGAATCCGGCGCCATCCTGCTGTACCTGGCCGAGAAGACCAGCCGCTTCCTGCCGCGCGATGCACGTGGCCGCATCGCCGCGCTGGAATGGTTGTTCTGGCAGATGGGCGGGCTGGGGCCGATGAGCGGCCAGATGGGCCACTTCAACGTCTATGCGCCGGAAAAGATTCCCTACGCGATTGATCGCTACAACGCCGAAGTACGCCGCCTGCATGGCGTGCTCGACAAGCGCCTGGCCGCCTCCGCGTTCCTGGCCGGCCCCGAGTACGGCATCGCCGACATGGCCAGCTATCCCTGGATCGAGGTCTACGCCGACATCCGCCCCGATTACGCCGAGTTCCCGCATCTGAAGCGCTGGCACGACGCCATCGCCGCGCGTCCGGCAACGCAACGCGCCTATGCGCTCAAGGAACAGGTCAACCCCAACGCCGGCAAGCCGCTGGGCGAGGAAGAACGCAAGCACCTGTTCGGCAAGCGCTGCGGCAAAGCAGTAGGCGCGGTTGCGTAACGGTCCGCGCGGCGATAGCGGCGACTATTGCAACGGCGCAACAACAACAGTAAGCAACAACAACAGCAGGCAGCAAGCAGCAATAGCAAGCCAGCATCAGGAGCTCTAGCAGCGGAACGCGCGTGCATCAATCGCGCGCGACACACACCCGGCGCCTCGAGCCCCTCTCCCCCTGGGAGAGGGGTTGGGGGTGAGGGTACGCAAGTGGAGCCAGACCCACCGCCCCCGGAACCTGCGCAGCACGAAATGCGCATGCATCATCCGCAGCGCGCCAACTGCGACCATCAGTCCAAACGCACCTCTGCCCGCTCAAAGCTAAAGCGACGACACCCCCAGCACCACGCTGCAGCACACGCGCACAGCCCTTCATCGCGCACACGCACCATCGCCGCGCTTCTCAAACATCCCCCGCGCCCGCATCCTGTGTGCTATCTCAAGACAGGATCTTCGATGCGCGCCCTGTTCGCCGCCCTTGCCCTCATGCTCAGCACGATCCCCACCGCCCACGCCGAAAAACTCACCCTCGACGCCATCACCGGCCCATTGCCGTTGTCCGGCCCGACGCTGATGAAACCCAAGGTCGCCCCCGACGGTTCGCGCGTGACCTTCCTGCGCGGCAAGGACAGCGACCGTAATCAACTGGATCTGTGGGAATACGACATCGCCAGCGGCCAGACCCGCCTGCTGGTCGATTCCAAGCTTGTGCTACCCGGCACCGAGACGCTCAGCGATGTGGAAAAGGCCCGCCGCGAGCGCCAACGCATCGCCGCCTTCGCCGGCATCGTCGATTACCAATGGGCGCCGGACGCACATGCACTGTTGTTCCCGCTCGGTGGCGAACTGTATCTGTACGACCTGCGCAAGACCGGCAGCGTCTCGGTGCGCCAGCTCACCCACGGTGAAGGCTTCGCCACCGACGCCAAGCTCTCGCCCAAGGGCGGCTTCGTCAGCTTCGTGCGCGCGCGCAACCTGTGGGTGATCGATCTGGCCAGCGGCAAGCAGCTGCAACTCACCCATGATGGCAGCGACACCATCGGCAATGGTGTGGCCGAGTTCGTCGCCGACGAGGAAATGGATCGCCACACCGGCTACTGGTGGGCGCCGGACGATTCGGCAATCGCCTTCGCGCGCATCGACGAATCGGCCGTGCCGATCCAGAAGCGCCCGGAGGTCTACGCCGACCACACCGAGGTGATCGACCAGCGCTATCCGCAGGCAGGCCAGCCCAATGTGGCCGTGCGACTGGGTGTGATCGCGCCACGTGCCAACGCCGCGCCGCGCTGGATCGAGTTGGGCAACAACCCCGATATCTATCTCGCACGGGTGGATTGGCGCGATGCGCAGCGGCTGACCTTCCAGCGCCAGTCGCGCGACCAGAAAACCCTCGAGTTGATCGAAGCCACGCTGGCCAGCGGCAAGCAGCGCGTGCTGATCACCGAGACCTCGCCGACCTGGGTGCCGCTCCACAACGATCTGCGTTTTCTCAAGGACGGCCGCTTTATCTGGAACTCCGAGCGCAGCGGCTACGCGCATCTGTATGTGGCATCGGAAGATGGCCGCACGCTCACGCCGCTGACCTCCGGCGCCTGGGTGGTCGATGCACTGCTCGCCGTCGATGAGCAAGCCGGCACGGTGTATTTTTCCGCTAGCAAGGAATCGCCGACCCAGGCCCATATCTACGCCGTGCCGCTGGCCGGCGGTGCGATCGAAAAACGTTCGACACCCCACGGCACGCACGCTGCCAGCTTCGCGGGCAATGCCAGTGTGTATGTCGATACCTGGTCCAACACCGCCACGCCGCCGCAGATCGAGCTGTTCCGCGCCAATGGCGAAAAAATCGCCACGCTGCTGAAGAACGACCTGGCCGATCCGCAGCACCCTTACGCCAGATACCGCGACGCGCAGCGCCCGGTGGAATTCGGCACGCTCACCGCTGCCGACGGCACCACGCCGCTGCAGTATCGCCTGATCAAACCGGACGACTTCGACCCGTCCAAGCGCTATCCGGTGATGGTGTACGTGTATGGCGGCCCCGCCGCGCAGACCGTGCTCGATGCCTGGCCGAGCCGTGGCGATGCGCTGTTTGACCAGTACCTCGCCCAGCGTGGCTATGTGGTGTTCTCGCTGGACAACCGCGGCACGCCGCGGCGCGGCCGCGCCTTCGGTGGTGCGCTGTACGGCAGGCAGGGCAGTGTCGAAGTGGACGATCAGCTGCAGGGTGTGGCCTGGCTCAAGGCGCAGCGCTGGGTCGATCCCACCCGCATCGGCGTGCAGGGCTGGTCCAACGGCGGCTACATGACGCTGATGCTGCTGGCTAGGCACAGCGAGGCCTATGCCTGCGGCGTGGCCGGCGCACCGGTCACCGATTGGGGCCTGTACGACACCCACTACACCGAGCGGTACATGGACCTGCCGGCCGGCAACGCCGCCGGCTACCGCAACGCACGCATCGCCACCCATCTGGACGGCCTGCGCGCCAAGCTGCTGCTGATCCACGGCATGGCCGACGACAACGTGCTGTTCACCAACTCCACCGCGCTGATGAGCGACCTGCAGCAGCGCGGTACCACTTTCGAATTGATGACCTATCCCGGCGCCAAGCACGGCTTGTCCGGCAGCACCGCCTTGCATCGCTACAAGACCGCGGAGGCCTTCATCCAGCGCTGCCTGATGCCCTGAGCGGTCGGCGATCGGGTGCAGGGGATGCGTTAACTGCAGCGGTAAGGTGGCTGCCGCTGCCGGGTATCGGCGACATCGGCGATGTTGGTGGGGCTGTGGTCTTGCTCACCGCGGACATCATCCGCCGTCGCTTACCGACACCTGGCCTACAAGGACGTTGCCATGTCATCGCCGCCACCGATTCCCACTGCATCGCCTCGCACGCTGCAATCGCCCAACGTCTGCAGCTTGGTAACGGGCCCGCAAGCGCCGCCGCACTCCTGCCGACCATGACCTAAGACGCATTGCCGCAGCCGCTGCGGATGGGTAGGGTCGCGCTACCCAACTTGCGGATCCGCCCCATGAAACCACTCGTTCTCGCCATTGCGCTGGCGCTCGGTGCTTCGCTGCCATTGCAGGCACAGACCGGCAAAACCGCGCAGGCCCAACCTGCCACGCCGGCCTGGGTACAGACCAGCAACGGCGACGCGCAGATCCTGCTGAACGCGCAGGCGCCGTTCCAGCCTGAATATGCCAGCTTCTTCGGCGTGCCCGGCTACGACGACCAGGTCATCGACCTGGGGCCCAACAATGCCGCGCGCTACCGCGATGCGATGAACAAGGCGCGCGCCGCGTTGCAGGCCAAGCTGGCGACCGAGCGCGACATCAATGTGCGCCAGGACCTGCAGATCATGATCGGTGCGGCCGAACAGAACATCGAAGGCAGCCAGCTCAACGAGCGCTACCTGCTGCCGTGGAACGACGCGCCGCAGTTGGTCTTCAGCGGCCTCAATGGATTGCTGTCCGACCAGACCGTGCCCGAGCGCCGCGCCAAGGCGCTGGATCGCCTCAAGCGTTACGTCGGCCTGGTGCCGGGGAGCACGCCGACCACCACGCTGGCCCGCCAGCGCTACGAGGAACAGCTTGGCAATAAGGCCTTGCTGCAGCCCACCGAGCGCGAAGTGGAGCAGGCGCTGGCGAACGTGGACACCTATGTCGCCGGCATCGGCGAGTTGTTCGCCAAGTACAAGATCGCCGGCGCCGACGAAGCGCTCAAGGCGATGTCCACCCAGTTGAAGGAATACGCCAACTGGACCCGCACCACGGTGCTGCCGAAGGCGCGCAAGGACACCCGCCTGCCCGAGCCGCTGTATGCCTTCCAGCTCAAGCAGGTCGGCATCGACATCGCTCCACAGCAGCTGATCCAGCGCGCACAGCTGGAATTCATGGAAACGCGCTCGGCGATGCGTCAGCTGGCGCCGCTGGTGGCCAAGGCCAAGGGCGTGCAGGGCAGCGATTACGTGCAGGTGATCCGCGCGCTCAAGGGCAACAAGATCGCCGACGACCAGCTGGAAACCCACTACCGAGGCGTGATCGACCAGATCGACCCGATCATCCGTCAACAGCGCATCGTCGATGTGCCCAACCGCCCGATGCAGATGCGCCTGGGCAGTGCGGCCGAAAGCGCCGCGCAACCGGCGCCGCACTTCCTGCCGGCCCCGCTGATCGGCAATACCGGTCAGCAGGGCCAGTTCGTGCTGCCGCTGGGCAACCCGACCGCTGACGGCGCCAAGAAGGAGCAGTACGACGACTTCAACTTCGGCTCGGCCGCCTGGACGCTCAGCGCGCATGAAGGCCGCCCCGGCCACGAGCTGCAGTTCACCGCCATGGTCGAACGCGGCGTATCGCTGGCGCGCAGTCTGTTCGCGTTCAACTCGGTCAACGTCGAAGGCTGGGCGCTGTATGCCGAAGCCGAAATGGTCCCGTACGAGCCGCTCGACGGCCAGCTGATCGCCTTGCAGTTCCGCCTGCTGCGCGCCGCGCGCGCCATGCTCGACCCGATGCTCAACCTCGGCCTGATCGACCGCGACCGCGCACGCCAGGTACTCGAAGACGACCTCGGCCTCTCGCCCGCCATGACCCGCCAGGAGCTGGACCGCTACACCGTCCGCGCGCCCGGCCAGGCCGGTAGCTACTTCTACGGCTACACCCGAATCCTGGAACTGCGCATGCGCACTGAGCTGGTTCTAGGCAAAAAGTTCGACCGCCTGGCCTTCAACAACTTCCTGCTCGACCAGGGCCTGCTGCCGCCGGACCAGCTGGCCAAGGCGGTGGAGACGCAGTTCATCCCGGCACAGCAGGGCAAGCGCTAAGCCACTCGAGACTGCGTAACGCATCAGGGCACGATGGAGCTTCAATCAGCCAACCATCGCGCCTTGATGCAGAGCTGCCTTTTCAAATGCTTTCCAATCCTTGGAGTCGCCTCAGGGCGTTGGAGGCGGCACCTCTTGCGCCGCGCGCTGCGGTGCCCCCGCCGGCACCCAGATCGCCATGCCGGCCGCGCGCTTCTGGGTGGTCGGGATGCCGATGCCCAGGCCGCCGCCGACGCGGCCGCCGTAGCTGCCGCCGCCCACCGACAGGCCGCCGCCGGAGCGTTCCGAGCCCACGCCGACGATGACCACGCCGTTGGCGCCGAGCTTGGCGGCTTCGCGCTTGAGCCGTTGCACGGCTGCATCGGTCTGGCCCTGGGTGCCGAAACCGGCAGCGCTGGTGGATTCGAGCTGGGCGATCTCCACCGAGCCGACCGGTGCATTGGAGTACACCTGCACCTGCGCCGGGTCGATCGGCACGCGCGCCTGGCCCAGCATCACCTTGGAACTGCTGGCACAACCGGCCAGGAGCATGGCGAGCGCAGCGGCGATGACGGCATGCTTGTTCATGATGTGGGCCCTGTTGACGACGATGGTGGCGATGATCCGGCGCCCGGACTGAATCGCTCCGGACTTTGCCGCACCCTAGCCATGCCCACGTGAGGCTACCGCCAAACCGCCATTGGTCAGGGTGACCATCTGCCCACAGCGTCTTGGCGGGCGCGGCGCTAAGCTCATGCCATTCTTTAGATACGAGGTGGCACGTGGGATTGATCAGCCTGCTGTGGGGCATTGTGGCGCTGCTGTGGATGGTGCTGGCCTTCATCCCGTTGCTGGGCTGGGGCAACTGGTTCCTGATCCCGTTTGCGGCGGTGGGCGCGCTGATTGCGGCGATCGCGCTGCTGTTCACCTCGGCCGGCAATCGCGGGCGTGCCAAGACCGGTCTGCTGCTCAACGGCCTGGTGATCGTGGTCGGGGTGATCCGCCTGAGCCTGGGCGGCGGCGTGATCTAGCGCGCGGCGGCGTCAAAGCAGGTCGCGCGAGCCGGAAGCGCCTTGCACCGGCTGGCGATGAAGAAGGTCGCTGCGTGACACCGCCGCCATCCGGACGCGTTCACTATGGGGCGAGCCGACCGTGTGCCCCGGCGAATCACGCTGGCATGAATCGCGGCGCGCTCCTGTCCGTTGCAGCGCTGCGACACTGCGTCGCAGCGCGTCCGGCGGCGGATGGCGGGCGTAAACTTGCCGGCTGCCGACAGGAGCCCACGATGGCCCATCCCCACTACCGTCCCCGCCGCATGCGCCACGATGCGTTTTCGCGGCGCCTGATGCGCGAAAACACGCTGACCACCGACGACCTGATCTGGCCGGTGTTCGTGCATGAATTGTCCGGCCGTGCGCCGATCGCCTCGATGCCGGGCGTGGAGCGTCTGTCGCTGGACGACTTGCTGCGCGAAGCCGAAGCGGCCCTGGAACTGGGTATCCCGGTGATCGACCTGTTCCCGGTGATCGACCCGGCCGGCAAGAGCCTGGACGCGGCCGAGGCCTGGAATCCGGACGGCCTGGCACAGCGTGCGGTACGTGCGCTCAAGGCGCGCTTTCCCGAACTCGGCATCATGACCGACGTGGCGCTGGACCCGTACACCACGCACGGCCAGGACGGCCTCATCGACGCCAAGGGCTATGTGCTCAACGAGATCACCGTCGAGGCGCTGGTCAGGCAATCGCTGTCGCACGCCGAAGCCGGTGTGGACATCATCTCGCCCTCGGACATGATGGATGGCCGCATCGGTGCGATCCGCCGCGCGCTGGATGCGCAGGACCATCTCAACGTGCGCATCATGGCCTACTCGGCCAAGTACGCCTCGGCGTTCTACGGTCCGTTCCGCGATGCGGTCGGCAGCGCCGGCAATCTCGGCAAGGCCGACAAGACCACCTATCAGATGGATCCGGCCAACAGCGACGAGGCGATGCGCGAGATCGCGCTGGACCTGGAAGAGGGCGCCGACATGGTGATGGTCAAGCCGGGCATGCCGTATCTGGATGTGGTGCGGCGGGTGAAGCAGGAATTCCGCGTGCCCACCTTCGCCTATCAGGTCAGCGGCGAGTACGCGATGCTCAAGGCCGCCGCCGCCAATGGCTGGCTGGACGAGCGTCGTTGCGTGCTGGAAGCGCTGATGGCATTCAAGCGCGCCGGCGCCGATGGCGTGCTGACCTATTTCGCCCCCCAGGTGGCGCGTTGGTTGCGGGAAGGCTGAGTAGAGGGATGCGGTGGTGTGATGCCTGGCAGGCGGGGAATCGGCGCTTGCAGGCTTGGCTTGATGCGATGGAAACACAATGATCCCCGCGGGCCGCGTTCTTTCGCGGCCCGCGCTTGGTGCAGAGCGCGGCAATCGCCTGATGAGCGAGGAGGTTGCGACGCAGACAGCTTTGGCCAGGCTGATTTCCGCGGATCAGCAGGCACCGGCGGTGCGGCAATGATCAAGCGATAACCGATCGCGACGTCATCGCATTGCGTCAGGCGGCGTGCCGCATATCCGCATCGACCACGCCCTGCAGGTTGCCGACCTGCACGCTGACCCGCGCGCTCTTGTCGCTGATGGCGTAGGCGTGAGCCTCGAAAATCCCACGCAAACTGCGATAACGATTCTCATCTACAATAGCGGACCCCACTGTTTCAGGCTGTTCGCGCGTGCTCAAGACCGTCCTGTTCCAACTGCACTGGCTGCTCGGCATCACGGCCGGGCTGGTGCTGTCGGTAATGGGGCTGACCGGCGCGTTGATGTCCTTCGAGAACGAGATCGTGCGGTTGGCCAACCCGGCGATCGCACAGCTGGCGCAGCGGCATGCGGCAGGCGAGCGGCCATTGCCGGTGGATGTGCTGCTGCGTCGGCTCGACCTGGATCAACAGCAGGCAGTCACGCGCATGCTGATCGATCCGACCGGCAAGCGTCCGTCCACCGCACGCCTGGCCGGCAAGGGGGGCGGGCGGGTGTATTTCGACCCGTATACCGGCGACAAGGCCGCCGCTCCGCGGTTGAGCGGCGCGTTTGCCTTCATCGAGGATCTGCATCGCCATCTGGCGGCCGGCAAGCGCGGCCAGGCAGTGACCGGTGCCAGCACCCTGATCCTGTTGTTCTTCTGCGCCTCCGGCCTGTATCTGCGTTGGCCGCGACGCTGGTGGAGCCTGCGCACCTGGTGGGCGGTGGAATGGCGACGACAGGGGCGCAGCTTTCTGTGGAGCCTGCACGCGGTGTTCGGCACCTGGTGCCTGCTGGTGTATCTGCTGGTGGCGCTGACCGGGCTGACCTGGTCCTACCCCTGGTACCGCGACGGCATGGTGGCCTTGCTCGGCACCGAGCCGGCGATGCGCGGCGACGGGCGCGATCACCGCCCCGCCACGGTGAATTTCGCGGGCGTGCAGCGCACCCTGGATGCCATCCCGGCCACGCACAGCACCGCATTGGACCTGCGCATCCCGCCGCGTGCGGGTCAACCGCTGAGCGCGCGGTTCCTGCCCGACCATCCCGACCACGATCGCGCCTACGACAATCTGGAAATCGAGCCGGGCAGCGGTGCGTTGCTGCGTCGCCAGGACTATGCGCTGCTGCCGCGTGGCCAGCAGCTGCTGGTCAGCATGTTCCCGCTGCATTCGGGCAGTTTCTTCGGGCTGCCGGGCCGCATCGTGGTGATGCTGGCCAGTGTCGGCATGTCGGTGTTCTTCGTGACCGGCTGGATGCTATATCTGGATCGCCGCCGCAAGAAGCGCGAGCTGCGTGCCGCGCGCGATGTCCTGCACGGTGCGCCGGCGGCGTCGCAGGCCGAGCCGTGGTTGATCGGGTTCGCCAGCCAGAGCGGGTTTGCCGAGCGGCTGGCCTGGCAGGCGGCCGGGCATCTGCAGGCCGCCGGTCTGCCGGTGCAGGTGCGCTCGCTGGCACAGCTCACCGCGCAGCATCTGCAGGGCACCCGGCATGCCTTGTTCGTGGTCAGCACTTTTGGCGATGGCGAGCCGCCCGACACCGCACGCGGCTTCGAGCGCGAACTGTTGCGTCAGCGCATGACGCTGTCACAGCTGACCTATGCCGTGCTGGCCCTGGGCGATCGCCAGTACGCGCAGTTCTGCGGGTTTTCGCGACGCATCGAGCAGTGGCTGCAGGCGCAGGGCGCGCAGCCGCTGTTTCCGGCAGTGGAGATGGACAACACCGATCCGCAGGCCCTGGCGCAATGGCATGCGCAATTGGCGCAGATTGCCGGCGCGCCGGTGGCCGCCGTGCCGCTGGCCCGCCCGACGTTGCTGCACTGGACGTTGTCGGCGCGCAAGCATCTGAACCCGGGCAGCGAGGGCGCCCCGATCTGGCAGATCGATCTGCTGCCACTGTCCGGTGCGCAGTGGCAGGCCGGCGACATTCTCGAAGTGCAGCCGGCGCATGCCTACACCCACGTCCGCGCGTGCCTGGCCGCCTGGGGGCTGCCGCCCGACGCGCTGGTGCATGTCGATGCGCAGCTGCTGCCGCTGCAGCAGGCCGTCGCCGAGCGCGTGCTGCCGGAGCCGCCCACGCGCCCGCCAACGCCGCATCCGGATCCACAGACGTGGCTGGATGCCTGCGCCTGGCTGCCGACCCGCGACTACTCGCTGGCCAGCGTGCCGGCCGATGGCGTGGCGACCGCGGTGGTGCGCCTGACCACAGGCGCCGATGGCAGCCCCGGCCTGGGCTCGGGCTGGCTGATCTGCCACGCACCCGTCGGTGGACAGATACGCGCGCGGTTGCGCACCAATCCTGGCTTCCATCGCATCGAACAGGCGCCGATGGTGTTGATCGGCAACGGCACCGGTATCGCCGGCTTGCGCGCCCTGCTGCGCGAGGCCGAACTGGCCGGCGTGCACGGGCATTGGCTGCTGTTCGGCGAACGGCAGGCCGCGCACGATGGTCTGTTTGCCGACGAACTCCAGGCCTGGCACGCGCGTGGCCATCTGCAGCAGCTGGACCGGGTGTTCTCGCGCGACCAGGCGCACAAGCGCTACGTGCAGCATCACCTGCGCGAAGCCGGCGACGCCGTGCGCCACTGGATCGATCGCGGTGCGGTGATCCATGTCTGCGGCAGCCTGGACAGCATGGCGCGTGAGGTCGATGCCACGCTGCGCGAACTGCTGGGCGAGACGCGGCTGGAGGCGCTGACCGCGGCGGGGCGTTACCGGCGCGATGTGTATTGAGCGGGGTCATGACCGCTGCATCGCTGGGTTGGCGCGCTAACAAATCTAGCGCGCAGTCGTCAGACGTGGCGCGGATGGCGTGTAGGAACCGCGGTGAACGAGGTTTACATGCTGTTTCCTAGCGCGACTGCGCCCGTCCTGCAGTGAGAGCGGTGGTGTTTGTTGGCTGCACCTTGCTGGATGCAGTCGAGAGCCTGGTTGGTCGAGGGCGCGATGCCCTCACCACTTCCGGGACACGCCGTGAATCCGTCCATGGAGGCTCCTTGGCGGCATCCATGCCGCCAAGGGTCCCGGAACCGGTAAGGACAGCACGCCTGCCAAGTTGGTCGTGCGCTGATGGAACTGCAAAAAGCGAGATGACTTAACGCAGCGGCCTAGCCGCTTGTATGCATGACTGCATGGCAATGTAGCGATAGAGGAAAACCCAATCGCCTCACACTGCCTGCATCCCACGGAAAGCGCTGTTGGAAATCAGACCACGTCAGCCAGATCAAAAGGAGCAAGGAACTACCGCTGCGTCTGACCCACCGGCCGCTGCTCCTGCTGCTGACCATGCACACCGACCATCCCGACTGGTCCTTGCCCGCTCACCGTCGCGGGACCTTACGCGGCATGGATGCCGCGTAAGAGCCTTATCTGTTCGGAT
>NZ_JAJGQM010000033.1 GCF_020784175.1 Xanthomonas campestris pv. asclepiadis | reverse complement strand
CCAGAATCCGAACAGATAAGGCTCTTACGCGGCATCCATGCCGCGTAAGGTCCCGCGACGGTGAGCGGGCAAGGACCAGTCGAGAGGGTCGGTTTGCATGGTGCAAGCAGTGCAGGCCGTGCGGTCGTTCGAGGACTGCGCTTTGATCAGCTCCCTTCGATCCGTGCCATCACTGCAGTTTTGGGGTCACTGCATCCGTCAATGCACTTGCATGCGATCGACACCTTGTCATCATCGCTACAGCATTCGACAGGTTTGCTGGTCGCCCAAAGTGGTGTAGTGCACTTACCTTGCGAATTTGCCGCCGCAATCGCTGTCCTTGCCGGGACCCGGTTCGAAGGTTGCGAGCAAGGCGGCGGGCGGGGCGATCATGCCCAGGCCGACTGCAAGCGCGCCACGCAGGCCCAAGGCCTTGAAGTCGGGACGGAAGGTCGGGTCCTTGAAGCTGCCGCCGATCCGCAACGGCGAGCGCAGACTCAGGATGCTGCGGTCTTTGGGGCGCGGGCGCAGTAGCAGGTCCAGTGTTTCGTCCTTCAAGCTGATGCTGCCTTCGCCAATGATGATGGTGTCGGTGCTGTCGAAGGCCAGCGCACGCGATTGCATCAAACCGTCCTGCACCCCGAAGTCGCCGAAGATGCAGCGCACCGGAATCTGACGATCCTTGGTGAACAGATATTTCAGCGATTCGGCAATATCCAGCCCGGCCAGTTCCATGATCAGGTTGCCGACATGACCGCGGCCCATCCCGACGCCGATCGTGCCGTCGGCGGTACCGAGCATCGCCCCGATCGAGTTGCCGCGGCCACGCAGATCGAATTCGCCACCGATGGCACCGGAGGCTTGTTTGGCAAGCGCGGTATCGGGGAAGAGCTGATCCAGCCGAATGCCGCGAAGGCCTGCCTTGAGTTGCGTGGTGATCACTTCCTTGCGCGCATCCATGCGGATCGTGGAGCGGATATCGCCACCGGCAACGCCGAAGTTGAGCGGATCCAGCTGTAGCAGGCCGTCCTTCAGCGTCAGCGAGGCATCCATGTCGTCCAGCGGCCACGATGGCGCATTGATGCGCTGCGCGCGCCAGCGTACCTGCGCATCCATCGCACGCAGCTTGGACAGGTCATAAGGCGTGCTGGGCAGCACGCGGGCACTGGCCGCGAGTTGTGCCGCCTGCTTTTTCTGTTCGGCATTTGCCGACTCGTTCGCGCCGGTCTTCGGCGGTGCGCCGACAAAGCCTGCCAGGTCGTCGAAATCCAGGCGCTTGGACGCCAGGTCGGCACGCAGGAACGGGCGCTTGTTGCGCAGGTCCACTTCGGCAGTGCCCGACAGATCGCTGTCGCCGGCGGTACCGGTGAACTTTTCGTAGCGCCAGAGCTGCCTATTGCGGCGCAGATGACCATCGAGCTTGTATGGCGGTGTCGACGGCATGGCCACGCCGGTCAGCGGATACAGATCCTGCATGTCCTGGCCGCTCAAGGCCATTTGCAGATCGAAGACCTGGAACTGGAACGGGTTGGTCAAGGTGCCGCGCACGTGCGTGCGGGTGGCGCCGGCGCTGCCGCGTAGATCGATACGGAACGGATGTTCGCTCTGACTCAGCTCCAGCGGCGAGGCAGTATTGCCCTTGAGCGTGAAGGGATAGCCCTTCCAGCGGCCCTTGCCGTCGATGCCGATCGGCGCCGCACGTTGGTCGCTGCTTGGTGGTGCAAGGCTGTTGATCGACACATCCACGTCTGAGCGATTGGCTGCATCGATGTATTGCAGGCGCCCGTTGTCCACCAGCAGGCGGCCAAGGCGCGGCATCGTGCCATCGCCATCGTCCTGATCAAATACCCAGTTGCCGGGATGGGTGTCGTCGCCGGCTTCCAGCAAGACGGTTGGGTGATCCAGACGGATTTCCGGCAGACGCAGCTTGCCGCGCAGCAGCGGCCACAACTCGACATCGATCTCGGCCGAGTTGAGCTCGGCCATCGGACCGCGTTTGGACCATGCTGCGTTCGCCAGGCTCAGCCGGTTGCCGCGCACGGTAGTGGTGCGACCCAGCTTCACATCCAGATAGCCGAGATGGAATTCGCGACCGGTCTTGGCACTGACCAGGCGCTCGACCGGGCCACGTAGCCAGTTCCACTGGAACAGCAGCACGAAGACCACCACGATGGCGGCGATGATGGCGAGCCCGGTCAGCCAGCGTCGACGACGTGGCGTGGGGGAAGATGGTGTAGCTGAGGTGTCGGTCACGTTGTTCACGCGGGCCATGGTTGGCGATGCCTCGTGCACGGCGCGCGAACGCGCCGTAGATCGCGTTTCACATCACTTGCGCAATCACCGCAACGAAGTGGCAAGCGCTGCCGGCCAGCACGAACAGATGCCAGATCGCATGGAAATAGCGCTGGGTGTCGCGCTGGTAGAAATACGTGCCCAGCGTATAGAAGAGTCCGCCGGCCAGCAGCCAGCACAGAGACCAGGTATCGACCGAGCGCAGTAAGGGCTGGATCGCCACGACGATCAGCCAGCCCATCGCCAGATACAGCACCGTCGACAACAGGCGGAAACGACCGGTGAAGAACAGTTTGAAGATCACCCCGGCCGCGGCAATCGTCCAGATCGCGGCGAACAATCCCCAGCCCCAGGAGTCACGCAGATTGATCAGCGTGAACGGGGTATAGGTCCCGGCGATCAACAGATAGATCGCGCAGTGATCGAGCACCTGCAGGCGCGCCTTGGCGCCCGGATGCGGGATGGCATGAAACAGCGTGGAGGCGACGTACAGCAGCACCAGGGTGGCGCTGAACACGATGGAGGTGGCCAGTTGCCAGCCGTCGCCATAGATGGCGGCCAGCGTGATCAGCACCGAGCCACCGGCCAATGCGGCAATGGCACCCAGGCCGTGGGTCACGGCGCTGGCTATCTCGTCGCGCAGGTCGGTCGAGGGGGAGGCGTCTGCGTTCATGCCAAAAAGGTACCGCAATTGCGAGTAATTCGCATCGCCAGCAAGTGCGGTCGCAGGCGTTGGTTCAAGCCGCGGTCAATCGATCGCCTTGGCATGCGCGTGTTCGCGCGTGGCAGAGAAGCGCACGTCCGGCGCGCGTTCCTGCGCCAGTTGCAGATTCACCCGCGTCGGTGCGAGATACACCAGCTGGCCGGCCGCGTCGATGCCCAGATTGCCGGCGTTTTTCTCGCGGAACTCCTCCAGCTTCTTGGCGTTGTCGCAATGTACCCAGCGTGCGGTGGTGACACTGACCGGCTCGAAGATCGCGTCCACGCCGTATTCGTCCTTGAGCCGGTAGGCCACCACGTCGAACTGCAGCACGCCCACCGCGCCCAGGATCAGATCGTTGCTCATCAACGGGCGGAAGAACTGCGTGGCGCCTTCTTCGGACAGCTGTGCCAGGCCCTTTTGCAGTTGCTTGAGCTTGAGCGGGTCGCGCAGGCGCGCACGCCGGAATAGTTCCGGTGCGAAGTTGGGGATGCCGGTGAACGACAGCGCTTCGCCTTCGGTAAACGTGTCGCCGATGGAGATGGTGCCGTGGTTGTGGATGCCGATGACATCGCCCGGCCAGGCTTCGGCGGCGATCTCGCGGTCGGAGGCCATGAAGGTCAGCGCATTGGCCAGCTTGACGTCCTTGCCGCTGCGCACGTGCAGTGCCTTCATGCCGGCGGTGAACTTGCCCGAACACACGCGCATGAAGGCCACGCGGTCGCGATGCTGCGGGTCCATGTTGGCCTGGATCTTGAAGACGAAGCCGCTGAGCTTGGCTTCGGTCGCTTCGACCCGGCGGCCGGTGGTGTCGCGCGCCTGCGGCGGCGGTGCGTGCTCGATGAAGAAGTCCAGCAGCGGTTGCACGCCGAAGTTGTTGACGCCCGAGCCGAAGAACACCGGGGTCTGCTGGCCGGCGCGGTAGGCCTGCAGGTCGAACGGATTGCTGGCACCCTGCACCAGTTCCAGTTCGTCGCGCAGCTCGGCCAGCATCTGCGCGCCGATCTTTTCGGCCAGTCCCGGCGCATCCAGCGACGGGAAGATGGTCGAATCCTGGCGGGTGAAGTTGCGGCCCTGTTCGTACAGGTGCACCTCGCCGGTGATCAGGTGCACCACGCCCTTCAGGCGCTGGCCCATGCCGATCGGCCAGGTGACCGGGGCGCACTGGATGCCGAGCACGGTTTCGACTTCATCCAGTAGATCGATCGGGTTCTTGCCCTCGCGATCGAGCTTGTTGATGAAGGTCATGATGGGGGTGTCGCGCAGGCGGCAGACTTCCATCAGCTTGATGGTGCGTTCTTCCACGCCCTTGGCGACGTCGATGACCATCAGCGCCGAGTCCACGGCGGTCAGCACCCGGTAGGTGTCCTCGCCGAAGTCGGCGTGGCCGGGGGTGTCGAGCAGATTGACGATCTTGCCCTCGTACGGGAACTGCATCACCGAGGAGGTGACCGAGATGCCGCGCTCCTTTTCCAGCGCCATCCAGTCCGAGGTGGCGTGACGGGCGGCCTTGCGGCCCTTGACCGAGCCGGCCATCTGGATCGCACCGCCGAACAGCAGCAGCTTTTCGGTCAGCGTGGTCTTGCCCGCATCGGGGTGGGAAATGATGGCGAAGGTGCGGCGGCGCGCGGCTTCGTTGGAGACGTCGGACATGGGCTGAGCGCGCCCGGTCGGACGCCTGCGGAAACTGAGGAAGCCGGTGATTATAGCGGCTTCGCCGCGGCGGGCCTCTGTGGCCCTGGGCCTGGGCCTTCCAGGTCGGCAGCCCGGCGCTCCCCCGGGCGGCCGTCACTCACGGTGCCGGCGAGGGGAACTGCAACTCGCCCTGGGGGCCCAGCATCCGGAACGGCAACGCGATCAGGCGCAGGTCCGCATTGCGCTGGAGCGCGAAATGCAGGTGCGGGGCCGTGCTGAAGCCGGTACTGCCCGAGGTGCCCAGGCGCTCGCCGGTGCGCACCACCTGGCCCGGCCGCGCCGCAACGCCATTGGGTGCCAGGTGGGCGTAGATGGCCATGCTGCCGTCGGCATGCAGCACCCGCACCAGGTTGCCGCCGCCAGCTGCCTGGTCCTGCGGGCCGCCTTCGATGACATCCTGCCGTACCTCCATCACCACGCCCTCGCGCGCTGCCAGCACCGGCGTGCCCTGCGGCAGCGCGAAGTCCACCGCGTACCAGTTGGGCGCATCGGCATGGCTGAAGGCCCCACCAAAGCCCTGGTCCACTTGGATCGGCGCATCGCGAAACGGGAGCTGGTAACGCACTTGCTGCTGCGGGCGGGCCTGCGGATCGCCGGGCACCACGTCGAGCTTGAGTCCAAGCCCGCCCAGGCTGCGCTGGTTGCTGGCCGGATACAGCCGGGCGAGCAGGCGACGCTCATGCGCAGCCAGTTGCACCGTCAGCGGCAACTGCGGCACGGCGCGGTAATCCTCGCTGGCCGGTGCGCTCAGCTGCACCTGCGCGGGCCCGGCCAGCGGGTTGCTGACCCAGGCCAGATAGACTGGAGCCTGCCATTCCAGCTGCAGGGACGGGCCGGTGCCGGGCGATGCGGTCGCAGTCTGCGCAGTTGCGACTGTTGGCGAGCTCGCAGTCGTGTTTGCGGCATCGGGCCAATGCCAGCGTTGCTGCGCGTTGGCAGGTGCGGCACACGCCAGAACCGCGAGCAAGAAAGGCCAGGCGAGGGCAGGCAGGGCGCTGCGAGGCACGTGGTGGGGCACGTGATCGGCTCGAACTAAAGGAGCCTCAAGTATGCGGTCCATCACAGGCCGCAGTGGTATCGGATGAAAATATATCTTTCCATCCGCATGAAGAGATTGACATCGCAAAAAGGCAGTGGCATCTTAGCCTCACCATCGAGACCGGCGGAGGGACAGGCCCTTTGATGCCGGGGCAGCCAGCGGAGCGCGCAAGCGCCCGCGTTTGGTGCCAAATCCTGCGGGGACCTCCGCGTCCGCCGAAAGATGGTTCGAATCGTGCCTTGCGCACGTCGAACGCGAGCTCCCGCGAAGCTCGATGGCCGATCCACCCCGGATATCGCCATGAGCCTCGTGAATACAGCATCGCCGACACCGACCGAATACGCAGATACACCCGCCGCCACCGACGACGGCTTGATTGCCATGCGCGGCGAGCTTGTCATTGCCTTGACGATGCGCCATGCCGGCATGCGCGAGCTGCGGCTGCGCTATGAACTAGTCGGCGCCGCCAGTGCACCGGTGGTGTTCGTGGCCGGCGGGATTTCCGCACATCGCCATCTGGCCGCCAGCGGCCTGTTCCCCGAGAAGGGCTGGGTGGATGGCCTGGTCGGTGCCGGCCGCGCGCTGGATCCGGCCTCGCGGCGCCTGTTGTCGTTCGATTTTCTCGGCGCCGACGGCACGCTGGATGCGCCGATCGATACTGCCGACCAGGCCGATGCGATCGCCGCGTTGCTGGATGCGCTGGGTATCGCGCGGTTGCACGGCTTCGTCGGCTACTCGTATGGCGCGCTGGTCGGCTTGCAGTTCGCCAGCCGCCACGCCGCCCGCGTCGGCACCCTGGTTGCGGTCAGTGGTGCGCATCGCGCGCATCCGTATGCCGCCGCCTGGCGTGCACTGCAGCGCCGCGCGGTGGCGCTGGGTCAGCTGCAATGCGCCGAAAACCATGGGCTGGCGCTGGCACGGCAGTTCGCCATGCTCAGCTACCGCACCCCGGAAGAATTCAGCGAGCGCTTTGACGCGCCGCCGGAAGTGATCAATGGCCGCGTGCGCGTGGCCGCCGAAGACTACCTGGATGCCGCCGGCGCGCAGTACGTCGCGCGCACGCCGGTGACCGCCTACTTGCGGCTGTCCGAGTCCATCGACCTGCATCGCATCGACCCGGCGCAGGTGCGCGTGCCCACCGTCGTCGTTGCGGTGGAGGGCGACCGCCTGGTGCCGCTGGCCGACCTGGTCAGCCTGGTCGAAGGCCTGGGGCCGCGCGGCAGCCTGCGCGTATTGCGCTCGCCGTATGGCCACGACGCCTTCCTGAAAGAAATCGATCGCATCGACGCGATCCTCGCCACTGCCCTTCGCCTCACCGGAGAAACCGCATGAGCTTTCGTGACCCCGCCGACGCCCCCTGTACCGCTGCCACCGCCGCCGTCCGTGCCGGTATCGATCGCGACACCGCCTATGGCGCGGTGACGCCGCCGATCGTGCTGTCGTCGAACTTCTCTTTCGATGGTTTCGGCAACAAGCGCCAGTACGATTACACCCGCAGCGGCAACCCGACCCGCGATCTGCTCGGCGAAGCGCTGGCCGAGCTGGAAGGTGGCGCCGGCGGGGTGATCACCTCCACCGGCATGGGTGCGATCAACCTGGTGCTCAATGCGTTGCTGCAGCCGGGCGACACCCTGGTGGTGCCGCACGATGCCTACGGCGGCAGCTGGAGGCTGTTCAATGCGCTGGCCAAGAAGGGCCACTTTGCGTTGGTCACCGCCGACCTGACCGACCCGCGTTCGCTGGCCGATGCGCTGGCGCAATCGCCCAGGCTGGTGCTGATCGAAACCCCGTCCAACCCGCTGTTGCGCATTACCGATCTGCGCTTCGTCATCGAGGCGGCAAAGAAGGTGGGGGCGCTGACTGTGGTGGATAACACCTTCCTGTCGCCGGCATTGCAGAAGCCGCTGGAGTTCGGCGCGGACCTGGTGCTGCATTCCACCACCAAGTACATCAACGGCCACAGCGATGTGGTGGGCGGTGCGGTGGTCGCGCGCGATGCCGAGCTGCACCAGCAGCTGGTGTGGTGGGCCAATGCGCTGGGCCTGACCGGTTCGCCGTTCGATGCCTTCCTCACCTTGCGCGGTCTGCGCACGCTGGATGCGCGTCTGCGCGTGCATCAGGAAAACGCCGACGCGATCGCCGAGCTGCTGGACGGCCATGCGGTGGTCAATCAGGTGTATTTCCCCGGCTTGGCTGCGCATCCGGGTCATGCACTGGCCGCGCGCCAGCAGAAGGGCTTCGGCGCGATGATGAGTTTCGAGCTCGACGGTGGCGAAGCCGCAGTGCGCGCGTTTGTCGATGGCCTGCGCTACTTCACCCTGGCCGAGTCGCTGGGCGGTGTGGAAAGCCTGATCGCGCATCCGGCCTCGATGACGCATGCGGCGATGACCGCCGAAGCACGCGCTGCCGCCGGCATTTCCGATGGCCTGCTGCGGCTGTCGATCGGGATCGAATCGGCCGAGGATCTGTTGATCGACCTGCGCGCCGGCCTGGCGCGTGCCGAAGCAACGCTGACCAGCGCAAGCCGCAAACAGGTCGACGCGTGAGCACCGTGCTGCCTGTTTCGCGCCGCGCTTCGGCGGCAGCGGTGACGCCCACACCACGGCTGGCCTTGCTGGGCACCGGGACGGTGGGGCGCGCGTTCGTGGCGCGCTATACCGCGCTGCAGGAGCGCCAGCTGCAGTTGCCGCGCTTCGACTGGCTGGCCAATTCGCGGATTGCCCACGATTGCGGCACCAGCGCCGTGCAGGCCTTGCAACAGGCCAACGCCGCACCGCGTGGCCAGGCCGTGCTGCAACCCTGGGCAGAGACCACCGCCTTGCGTGCCGGCGATGTGCTGGTGGACGCCACTGCCAGCGATGTCGTTGCCGATTGGCATGTGGAATGGCTGCTGCGTGGTGTGCACGTGGTCACCGCCAACAAGTTGGGCCAGGGCACCGCGTTGTCGCGTGCGCAGGCGCTGCACGCGGCGCGTCACGCCAGCGGTGCGCACTATGGTGATAGCGCAACTGTTGGAGCGGGGTTGCCGGTGCTGAGCAGCGTGCGCGCACTGGTGGCGGGTGGCGACCATATCCATTCGATCGAAGGGGTGTTGTCCGGATCGCTGGCGTGGCTGTTCCATCGCTACGACGGCACCGGCGCATTTTCCGATTGCGTGCGTGAGGCGATGGCAGCCGGCTATACCGAGCCGGATCCGCGCATCGACCTGTCGGGCGAGGACGTGCGGCGCAAGTTGCTGATCCTGGCGCGCGCAGCGGGCTGGCAGCTGGAAGCCGAACAGGTGCATGTGGAATCGCTGGTGCCCGCAAGCATTGCGCGGTTGCCGCTTGACGCCTTGGATGCGCAACTGAGCGCGCTGGATGCGGTGGTCGGCGCGCGCTGGCAGCAGGCCCGTGCCGCGGGGCGTTGCCTGCGCTTCGTCGGCCGTGTGGACGCACATGGTGCCAGCGTCGGCTTGCGCGAGTTGGCGCTGGATCACCCGCTGGCCGGCGGCGCCGGCACCGATAACCGTGTCGCCATCAGCAGCGATCGCTATCGCCAGCAGCCATTGCTGATCCAGGGGCCGGGCGCGGGTGCCGAGGTGACGGCGGCGGCGTTGCTGGATGATGTGTTGCGGATTGTGGCTGGGTAGTAGGGTGAGAGCGTGGCAAAGCGCCGCCTCTGCTCGATGGCGGCTACCGGTGCGCGTGCAGTCTATTACGTGATCGACTGCACGGATAGCCTGCTGTCTGCGGCGTGCATTGCAAACGCGTCCAGCTGCAGCTCGCCTGTTCGCAGGCTGCAGCTTCCATAGACGCCTTTGTCATGCCAATCGCACTGCCGCCGGCAGTGCTTACTGCGCAATCGCCTTCAACAACGCGGCATTGAAACGTGTCGGGTCCTGTACCTGCGGCGAGTGGCCGAGGTCGGCGAACTCGACGAGCTTTGCGTTTGGAATCGCCTCCGCTGCACGCTTGCCTAGCCTGGTGTAATCGCCGACACGTGCCTTGACCTCGGGCGGTGCGGTGTCCTTGCCGATCGCGGTGCGGTCCTTGAGGCCAATGAACAGCGTGGTCGGCACGCTGAGTTTGGGTAGTTCGTACACCACCGGCTGGTTGAATACCATGTCGTAGGTCAGCGCCTGGTTCCAGGCAACCGCCTGCTTGCCGTTGCCCAGCGACATGCCGGCCTGCATGCGCGCCCAGCGTTCGAACTCAGGCTTCCATTGGCCGGCGTAATAGACCTCCATCTGATACTTCTTGATCCGTTCGAAACTGATCTTCAGCTCGTTGTCGTACCAGGCATCGACGCTGCGCCACGGAATGCCTTCGGCCTTCCAGTCTTCCAGGCCGATCGGGTCGACCAAGGCCAGGTCCTCGGTGGCCTGCGGATACATCAGCGCATAGCGGATGGCGAGCATGCCGCCCATCGAATGACCGACCACCACCGCACGTTCGATGCCCAGTTTTTTCAGCAGTGCCTGCGTGTTGCTGGCCAGCTGCGCGAAGGAAAATTGATAGGCGGCCGGTTTGCTGGATTTGCAAAAAACCACCTGGTCCGGCGCGATGACGCGGTAGCCGGCGCTGCTCAACGCGGTAATGGTCTGCTCCCAGGTGGCAGCGCAGAAGTTCTTGCCATGCAGCAGCACGGCGGTACGCCCATTGGGCTTGCCGGTGGGCGCCACATCCAGGTACGCCATTTCCAGCGGCTGCTGTTGCGAAGTGAAGGCGAAGGTCTTGACCGGATAGGGGTAGTCGAAGCCTTCCAGGCGCGGGCCATAGCTGGTTTCCTGCGCCATCAATGGGCCGCAGGCCAGGGCCAGGGCGAGAGTGCAAACAAGCGGTCGCATCGCGATCTCCGTGGGAATCCAGCGTCAAACGGTACACGGCGGCATGTGGTGGGGACGTACAGCTCTGCCATGCGACCGCGTTAGCGGGCGCTGCAATTGGGCGCATTGCCCTGTTTGGCGATGTCTGGACAGTGACTGCAATCATGCCGTGGCAGAGCATGTTGCATGGCTGCGCCGCGTGTCGGCATGTCTGCTTCCGGCAAGCGATAATGATCGCGGTGGCGATGCCCCATCCGCATGTCGGAACCCTTGCCCCGCAGGCGGGAGACGGGTGCCTGCTGGGTACACTTGTTGCAGGGCAGGACTTTCACAGCTTGCTCGATCTGCGCAGCTTTCTGCGCCTGTCAGGGATGCAAGGGCTTGGGCGTCTTTTTTTTACGCGTGCGCACCGCGTTGCTGCGCTCGGTGGCGATGCATGGCGCGGCCCGGGGCCGCGCCATGCTCAGCATTCGATGACGTTGACCGCCAGGCCGCCGCGGCTGGTTTCCTTGTACTTGTCCTGCATGTCGCGGCCGGTGTCGCGCATGGTCTTGATGACCTTGTCCAGCGACACCTTGTGCTTGCCGTCGCCGCGCATGGCCATGCGGCTGGCGTTGATCGCCTTCACCGCGCCCATCGCGTTGCGCTCGATGCACGGGATCTGCACCAGGCCGCCGATCGGGTCGCAGGTCAGGCCCAGGTTGTGTTCCATGCCGATTTCCGCGGCATTCTCGATCTGCCCGGGATTGCCGCCCAGCGCGGCGACCAGGCCACCGGCCGCCATCGAGCAGGCCACGCCCACTTCGCCCTGGCAGCCGACCTCGGCGCCGGAAATGGAGGCGTTTTCCTTGTAGAGAATGCCGATGGCCGCAGCGGTGAGCAGGAAGTCGAAGATGCGCTGCTCGGACGCGCCGGGGCAGAAACGGTCGAAGTAATGCAGCACCGCCGGGATGATGCCGGCCGCGCCGTTGGTGGGCGCGGTGACCACACGGCCACCGGCCGCGTTTTCCTCGTTGACGGCCAGTGCGTACAGGTTGACCCAGTCCAGCGTGGTCAGCGGATCGCGCATCGCCGCTTCCGGTTTGGAGGAGAGCTCGAGATACAAGGCCGGGGCGCGCCGCGAGACGTTCAGGCCACCGGGCAGCGTGCCCTCCTGGCGGATGCCGCGCTCCACGCAGGACTGCATTGCCGCCCACAGCTCGCGCAGGCCGGCGCGAATCTCGTCCTCGCTGCGCCAGCTCTTTTCGTTTTCGAACATCAGCGCGGCGATGCTCAGGCCGCTGCGTGCGCATTGCGCGAGCAATTCGTCGCCGCTGAGGAAGGGGTAGGGCAGCGGCGTTTCGTCGGCCACGATGCGGTCGTCGGCGGCATCGTCCTGGTTGACCACGAAGCCGCCGCCGACCGAGTAGTAATCGCGCGTGGCGATCACCGCTTCATCGGCATCGTAGGCGGTGAAGCGCATGCCGTTGGTGTGGTAGGGCAGCTTCTGCCGCTTGTTCATCGGCAGGTCGCGCTTTTCGTCGAAGGCAATGACGTGCTGGCCCATCAGGCTGATGCGCTTGCTGGCGCGGATGCGTTCCAGCGCGGCGGGGATGATGTCCGGATCGATCAGGTTGGGGCGGTGGCCTTCCAGGCCGAGCAGTACGGCCTTGTCGGTGCCGTGGCCGCGGCCGGTCAGGGCCAGCGAGCCGAAGACTTCGGCGCGGATGCGCACCACGTCCTGCAGGCGGCCGGCATCCAGCAGCCAGCGATGCACGAAGCGCTCGGCCGCGCGCATCGGCCCCACGGTGTGGGAGGAACTCGGACCGATGCCGATCTTGAACAGGTCGAACGTGCTGACAGCCATGCTTGCCGGAGAGGTGAGCGTAAAGGCGGCTATTCTAGTCGCTCGGCGCTTGCGGCACGGCTGCAGCGCAGCATGAGACTTCCCGATGGCCTTGATCCTGTACCAGCGCGACGATTGCCACCTGTGCGACCAGGCCGTGGAAGTGCTGGCGCAGGCACGCGCAGGCGAGTTCAGTAGCGTCTTCATCGACGGCAATGCGGCGCTTGAGGCCGCTTGCGGTGAGCGCGTGCCGGTGCTGCGCGATGAGGATGGGCGCGAGTTGGACTGGCCGTTCGACAGCCGGCGTTTACGCGAGTGGTTGAATGCCGGCACGCGATGATGCGGCGTGCGCGCACTCGGTACGCGCCAGATTTTGGATCTGGAGTGGCTGAAAACGACTTCGTGCCGGTCTGGTGCGGAGCGGACGATCTGGGCCTTCGCTGCAAGGCGGCCGATCTGCTACTTGGCTGCAGGGCCCTTGCCCGCCCACCATCGCGGGACACGCTGCAAGTACGTCCCTGTAAGCTCTTCTGCGGCATCCATGCCGCATAAGGTCCCGCGACGGTGGGCGGGCAAGGACCAGTCGAGATGGTCGGTCTGCATGGTTTTCAGCAGAGCAATCGGCAAATTTTCTGGTGCGGTGTCCTCGCCGATTGATGGCTCGGTTCACGGCGTGTCCCGCGAGCGGTGAGGGCACCGCGCCCTGGACCGACTCAGCGTTTGACCTGGGCTTTTGACTGTTAACAAGATGCGGCTAACAAACTAATCTTGTCGGTTGCCCGTTCAAGGTGTCAGCCGTGTTGATTCAATGGCACCACTGCTGCTCGCATGGCACGCCATCGTGGTCGCCGTCCATTGCGGTATTTGGACAATGCTGCAACACGTAAGTGGCATCGTCGCAGGAGGTCATCTGCGAGCAATGCGTGCGCCCGCCACAGCTGTATTGCGAGGTGGGAGCAGATGCAGGGGCGGCTGCTGCGGGCCGCGCCAGCGGTGGCGTCTGCTCAGGTGCCGGTGCCGGAGTAAACGCATCGATCAGGTAATCGCGTTGCTGATACGCGAACGCGCCGCCACCGAGCACCACCATCATGAGCAGGACCTTGCCGAGCCCGATCCGTCCTTTTGCTGGTGCCCTGCGTGTCGCGTTGCGTCGCACGGGGGCGTCATGCCTGGGCGCGTGTGTACCGGCACGCACGACGCGCACCGCGCGCGGGCGACCATCCGGACCCGGCTCGGTTTCGAAGGAGATTACTTCGCCGATCTGCGGCGTTTCGAAGCCGCGGGGAAACGCGGAAATATGCACGAACAAATCATCGCCCGGCTGTGCCGGCGTGATGAAGCCGAAGCCGCGATCGGTATTCCAGCGGGTCAAGGTTCCATGTGTGCGCATCGTCGGCGTCCCTGGGATGGACGCCGAGTCTAGCTGTCGCGCGGTGTCATCCAGCCGCCAGGCATAAAAAAACGGCGGACCCGACGAGGTAGTCCGCCGTTCAATGGCCGCGTCCGGTTGCGGCCGGTGGCGTTACTTCGCCTTGAACACGACCTTGGTGCTGATCGCGGTTTCATTGGGAATGGTCTTGGTATCGGCCCAGTCGCCGCCACCAATGCCGAAGTCCAGGCGCTTGACCACTGCCTTGCCGGCCAGCACCGGCTGCGCGCCAGGTGTCCAGGTGAAGGTCAGCGTGACCGGCTTGCTGACGCCGCGCAGTTCCAGCGTGCCGTCGGCCGCGTACTGGTTGCCGCCCAGTGCGCGGAACTTGTCGGCGCGGTAGCGCGCAGTGGCGAACTTGGCAACGTTGAAGAAGTCCGGCCCCTGCAGGGTCGAATCACGGTCGTTGTTGCCGCTGATGGCACTGGCCAGCGGAATGCGCACATCGAGCTTGGCGCCGGCAAGATTGGCCGGGTCGAAACTCAGCGTGGTGTCGAAACCGGGGAACTTGCCGGTAAACACTTCGCCGTCGTACTTGCTGGCAAATACCAGCGACGAGCCGGGTGCCTGCACGTAATCGGCAGCGAGGACCGGCGCGGCGGCGAACGTGGCCACGAGGGAGGCGGCGACCAGCAGGGGAGAGGTGAACAACCTGGACGACATGGGGAATCCTTTAGGGTTTGGAAGAGAGCCAACCGCGCGGCAACATCCGCACAAGGGTGGCGTCACGCTGGATCAGGTGGTGGTAGAGCGCGGCGCCGGCATGCGCCAGCACCACGGCAATCAACAACCAGAAGCCCCACTCGTGGATGAAGTGCGCAATTGCGCGCAATTGTTCGTCCGGCGGGCTGAGCTTGGGCACGGCAAACAGGCCAAACCAGCGGAATGGGCGCAGGCCGCTGGTGGAGTCGTACAACCAGCCCGACAGCGGCATCGCGAAGATCATCGCGTACAGCAGCCAGTGGGTCAGCCCGGCGATGCGCTCCTGCCAGCGCGGGGTGCCGGCTACCGGCGGCGGCGCGCCCGCGTAGACGCGCCAGCCCAGCCGGACGATCACCAGTGCCAACACGGTCAGGCCCACCGATTTGTGCGCGGTGTAGACCCAGAAGTATTTCGGCGTCTTGGGCAATTCGCCCATGGTCAGGCCGACGATGCCCAGCACCAGGATCAGCAGTGCGATCAGCCAGTGCAGGGTCTGGCTGAGACCGCCCCAGCGTTCGACGTTCTTCAGGGTCATGCTCAGGATTCCGGACTGGTGGCAGTGTCAGAGGAGGCAGGTGCACTTTGCGGCTGCGGCTGCGGCTGCGGCGCGTCGTCTTCGGCGCGGCCTTCGCGCACGGCTTCGGCTTCGATGCGCAGTTCCACTGTGTCGCCGATCATCGATTTCCACGCGTCGATGCCGAACTCCGCACGGCTCAGCGTGGCGGTGGCGGAGAACCCGGCGGTGCGGCGGAACGGCGGCAATGGATGGCGCTTGAGCGCATTGAGGGTGACATCCAGGGTGACCGGGCGGGTGACCCCGTGCAGGGTCAGGTTGCCGGTGACCCTGGCGTGGTTCTGCCCGCTGGCTTCCACCTGCGTGGAGACGAAATGCGCGTCGGGAAACCGCTCGGCGTCAAGTAGGTTGCGTGCCAGGGTGGCCTCGTTCCACTTGGCATCGCCCAGGTCGGCGCGCTGCAGCGGCACGGTCACGTCCAGCCGTGCCGAGGCCCAGTCGTCCGGGTCGAACACCAGCGTGCCGCTGCTTCCGGAAACGGTGCCCAGTGCCTTGGAAAAGCCGGCGTGTTCGACCGCGAACAGCACCCGCGTGTGCACCGGATCCAGCGCGTAACGCACCGGCGCGGCGGTTGCGGCAAGGCTGGTCACGGCCAGGGCGGGAAGCAGCAACAGGCGGGCGAGGGTTGTCATGGGCGGATTCTAGACATATCCCGCTGCAGCGCGCTTGGCTTGCGCTCGCAACGATCCGTTGCGAGCATGCGGGCTGGACGTGGAAAGGATGCCCACATGCGTGAGCTTGCTGTTTTGTTGGTCTTGCTGCTGGGCGCAATGCCCAGTGTTGCGAAGATTCCGGAGATTCCGCGTTTCCGGATCGTGGGTCCCAGCGACGGACTCCCATCGACCATGGTGGTTGCGATCCACCAGGATCGCGCCGGTTATCTGTGGCTTGGCACCCTGGATGGTCTGGTGCGGTACGACGGGGCAGGATTCAGGACCTGGCGACATGATCCTTCCGACCCCGCATCGTTGCCCTGCAACGCGATCCAGGCGCTGCACATCGACGCGCTTGACAGGATATGGATCGGCTGCGGCAAGACGCTGAGCGTCATGGATGCCGGACGAGGCCATTTCCGGCACTACCGCACGGTCGACTATCCGTTGATGAAGGACGGCGAGATCTACAGCATCACCGCGTTCGACGGCGATATCTGGGCCGGAACCACGACCGGCGCGCTGATTCGCATCGATACCTCTGGGGCGATGTCGTCGGTGGATCTGGGTGCGGTCGATGGCGACCTTGACCAGGCCATGGTCATGAATCTTGCGGCGGATAACCGGCAGCGGCTGTGGATCGGAACCAGCAGTGGACTGGCGTACTACGACGGAAAACATCTGCACCGCGTCTATGTCCCGGACGAACCGAACCGTCAGTCTGCCATCTTCGGTCTGCAATGGGCGGGGGACCGTCTGTGGCTGGGGAGCGAGTCGGGGTTGCACGTCATGGGCCCGGACGATCGATGGCCGCCGCTGCCCTGGGGGACGATGTTCGGCACCGGCAACGAGTTCTGGGGTGCAGTGGCTGCCCCGGACGGCGAATTCTGGTTGGGAAGTGGACGCGGTCTGTGGCGGACCCGCGGCGAGCGTCCACCGGTCCCTGCCTTCAGCGGAGAGGGGGCATTGTCACGCCGTAATGTCATTGGCCTGCTTGGAGCCGCTGATGGCGGGCTATGGGTTCCGATGCATGGCACCGGCCTTGGGTATTTGCCGGCAGACTGGAAGCGCACAGCCGTGCTCAAACCGGCGGTGCCGACGGGTGATGCCATCTATTGCAACCTGGCCCCGGCCACACGTTCTGGTGGCTTGTGGCAGGTCGATGCGGAAGGTCGCTTGTTGCGCGTCGATCCAAGCACTGGCGACACGTTTCAGACAGGGTTGCAGTCGTCGCAACTCAAGGACATGGAGTTGGTGTCAGCGCTGGAGGATCGCCTGCAACGTGTCTGGCTGGGCAATCTGAGCTTTGGCCTTTCCCGCATGGACCTGCGTACCGGTGAATTCATCCACTGGCCGTCCGATGGCCCTGAACCGGCGTCGGCGCTATCGGCGCCTGACTGGATCATCGAGCATGGCGATACGGTGTGGATGGCCTTCATCGACATGCTGCAGCAGCGCGATTTGCGTAGCGGTCGTGTCTTGCAGCGCATCACGCAGCAGGACTTGCACGGCTTGCGCGATATCGCCGTACAGCAGCTGGAGCAAGGCCCGGACGGACGTGTCTGGGTTGCAGGCGAAGGCGGCATGTTTGCCTGGGACGAAGCGTCACACCAGTTCGTGCCGGTCACAGGGTTGGAAGGGACGCAGATCCAGGCGTTTGCCAGCCAATCGCCGGAGATGGTGTGGGTGTATCGGGCAGTAGGTGCAGAACAATGGAAAAGAACCGCAACACGTTGGGTGCGCGTGCGTCAGGTGGGCCAGGCCGACGGCCTGACTGGGTTCGACGCATCCGCAATGCGGATCGACCCGCGTGGCAGGGTCTGGATTTCCAGCTTGCGCGGGCTATGGCGGATCGACCCTTCGGTGACGCCGGCACGCCTACGCAATATTGGTACACGCGATGGATTGACCAGCCAGGAGTTCATTCAGCATTGTCTGCTGATGGCGGGCGATACCCTGATCGGGGCGACCAGCGATGGCTCTACCGTGCTGCTGGATACCGCAATGCCCGATGTCGCACCGTTTGTTCCGGCACTGCAGCTGGAACATGTCAGCGTGCTACGCAATGGTGCGCGCATCGCGTTGCCAATGGATCGCCCGTTTCAGCTGGGACCTGGAGATCGGCAGCTGCAGATCGTCAGCCGTCTGCTGTCGTACAGCGACCCGCTGTCCAATCGTTACCGCAGTTTCTTGAAAGGCTTCGACACCGAATGGCAGACCTCGGGCAACGCGGGAATCCGAGAATTTGCCAGCTTGCCTGCCGGTAGCTACGAGCTCACGCTGCAGGGGGTGGACCCGCTGGGCAATCGCTCACAGATGCGCTCGCTGCGGTTCTCGGTCAATCCACCATGGTGGCGTAGTGACGCAGGCATCGCGCTCATTTGCCTGCTTGTGCTGCTGCTGGGCGCATTGCTTGCGGCCGCCTATCGCCGCCGTGTGCGCATGCGTGCGCAATGGCAGCTGGCCCAGCACAAGCGCGAGCTGGCCGAACAGGCGTCATTGGCCAAGACGCGCTTTCTGGCGACCCTCGGGCACGAGGTACGCACGCCGATGACCGGTGTGCTGGGCATGAGCGAGTTGCTGCTGCAGACGCCATTGGATGGACGTCAGCAGGGTTATGCCAGCGCGATCCAGTCGGCAGGCAAGCATCTGCTGCGGCTGGTCAACGATGCCCTGGATCTGGCGCGGATCGAGGCCGGCAAGCTGCCGTTGGATTATCGCGACTTCGACCTGCGTCAGCTGATCAGGCAGGTGTCCGAGCTGGTGCGCCCGAGCGCCGAGCAGAAGCAGCTGGCTTTTGCGTGCGAACTGGATGACGCGCTGCCGCCGGCATTGCACGGCGATGCCAGCCGGGTGCAACAGATCCTGCTCAACCTGTTGTTCAATGCGGTCAAGTTCACCGAGCGTGGCAGCGTCAGCCTGCGTGTGGCGGCGGTGCCGCAAAGCCCCAGGCAAGGCATCCGGATCGAAATATGCGATACCGGCCCGGGCATGAGCGCGGAACAGCGCGGGCGCCTGTTCCAGCGCTTCGAGCAGGCCGAAGGTGCAGTGACGCTTGCCCGGCATGGCGGCAGCGGCCTGGGCCTGGCGATCTGCCGCGAACTGGCGGCGGCGATGGGCGGTGCAGTGACGGTCAGCAGTGAACTGGGGCAGGGAGCGTGTTTTGTGGTCGAGCTGCCGCTGCGCTGGGTGAGTGCGCTCCCCACGGTGCCTGTGCCTGCACGTGCAAGCTCGCCGCGCACACAGGCGCCATTGCAGTTGCTGCTGGTCGAAGATGACCCGACCGTGGCGCAGGTGATCGTTGGCCTGTTGCAGACACGTGGCCACCAGGTCACCCATGTTCTGCATGGTCTGGCGGCGTTGGCCGAGCTGAGTACGCGCAGCTTCGACGCGGGGCTGTGCGATCTGGACCTGCCGGGCATCGACGGTGCGGCGTTGGTGGCGCAGTTGCGCGCGCGCGGCGTGCGCTTTCCGATCGTTGCGGTCACCGCACGTGCCGATGCCGACGCAGAACCGCAGGCGATGGCTGCCGGCTGCAATGGCTTCCTGCGCAAGCCGGTCACCGGCGAGTTGCTGGCACAGGCACTGGCACGGGTGCTGGCCGACGCCGCCGATGCGCACGACATCCCGGCCGTCGACTAAGCTGTCGTCGCTTGCCCCGTCATACGGTGGCTGCTTGGCGCGGATGCAACAGCGGTGAACCAGATCGAGACCCGGTGCATGCGCCGGTTCGGGCCGTGGAGTGAAAACGGATGAGCAACGCGGCAAGCTCGCTCGGGCTTGCTCGCACCGCGCGTGGCCCGCACTATGCGGCGACTTGTCGTGAAACCTGTCCAGTGCGCCTTTTTTTGTGTTTTTCCTATTGGTTGATCGCGACAGCGTCGCTGTGTCTGTGCGCCACGCTGCAGCCTGCATGGGCGAGCTCGCGCGCGCTGCTGACGCCGGTCCCCAGCCAGATCACGGTTGCCGACGGGCTGCCCTCGGACACCGTCAGCGAGCTTGCCGAAGACCAGCAGGGCTATCTCTGGATCGCCAGCGATGACGGATTGGCCAGATTCGATGGACGCAACTACCGCATCTGGCGGATGGAAGAAGGGCTGACCAGCAACGCGATCTGGACCATCTGCGTCGATCGTGACAATCGGGTGTGGATGGGGTTCGAGAACGGCGGCGCCGGTTTTCTGGAGCCCAAGACACGCGCGTTCAGGCGGTTGGAGAGCCCGCAATTTCCGGAGCTGCGCGAAATCACGGTGTGGGCGCTGGCCCACACGCCAAACGGCGATGTCTGGCTTGGCACGGCTGCCCACGGGCTGTATCGGCGCCGTCCCGACGGCAGCATGCAGCGATTTTCCAACGTGCCCGGCGACCCGACCAGCCTGCCGTCCGACAGCGTGATCGGGTTCGCGGTCGCGCCCGATGGGACATTGTGGATCGGCACCCATGGCGGGCTGGCTCGCTGGGACGGCGCGCACTTTCAGCGGGTGCCGCTGCCTGGAACCACGCAGGCGGTCAATCGGCTGTACATGGAACGCAACGGCGACACCTTGTGGGTATCGGATGTCGTCGGCGATGCGTTTGGTGTGGATGCCAATGGCCAGGCGCGGCCCCAGCCGTGGCAGAAAGCGGTGAGCAAGCGGCGGGTCATGGGGGTGCTGCTGCATGATCGCAACGGGCGCTATTGGCTGGACACCGACGGCGGCCTGGGCCTGTCTACCGCAGGAACCGACATCAGCAGCGTGCCGGTCTACAGCCTGTCGGCGCACGGCCTGGTCCGGCGGAACTGGATTGCGGCCTACGAAGATCGGGAGGGCGGGCTGTGGTTTGCAGCGCTCGAAGGCGGCCTGTGGCACCTGCCGCCGCATTGGGACACTTTTGCGGTCGTGGCCCCCCACGGCGGCGATCCACAGTCGCTGACTAACCCGTCCGTGCTGGCGACGGCGCCGTCGGCTGCGGGCGGCGTCTGGCTGGCCGGCTCACGGCACGTGCTGGAATATCTCGATACGGTGACCGGCCAACTGCAGACCCACCTGGCCACCATCGACGCTCGTCCGCCCGACTCCATGCTCGAAAGCCGGCGCGGGTTGGTGTGGATCGCCGTCGAAGGAAAACTGATCCGGTATGACCCGCAGACCCGGCAAGTCAAACGCTGGCAGTTGCGTGAGGATGTCGAGCCCGATCCCGACGGTGCCGCGGACCGACCGGGCTGGATGGCGGAGGACGCGCAGGGCCGGCTGTGGGTGACGGTGCTGGAATACGGCCTGCAAATCCGCAACCAGGAGGGGCAGCTGCTGCGGACTATCGTCCATGGCAGCCATGGACTGGAGGCATTGACCATCCTGGACATACGGCTTGGCCCCGATGGTCAGATATGGCTGAGCAATAACGCCGGTCTACGCCGTTGGGATCCCGCTGCCGACCGCTTTGTCCCCGTCGACGGCACGCCGTCCCTGCCGACGTATCTGTTCCGGCTTGGAGAGGGGGGCGTGGTCTGGACCGGGTTGGCGGGCGAGATCCGGCGGTATCTGTGGGACGGAAAGCGGCTCAAGCACCTGGATACGGTCGGAAAAGAGCAGGAGTTTCCGATGGTGGCGCCCAACGGCCTGGTGGTCGATGCCAGGGGCGTGGCCTGGGTGTCCAGTCAGCGCGGCCTGATCCGGATCGATCCCGGCAGCCGACTGGTGCGTGTGTATGGGGTGCACGACGGGCTCCCCAACCAGCAGCTGCAGATCAATACCCTGGTGCAGGCCGGCAGCGGGCGGGTCGTGGCTGCATCGCCCGACGGCGTGGTGGTGTTCGATCCGGCCACGATGCGCCCCAGCACACGCCGGCCACCCTTGATCATCGAACGCGTGGGCTTGCGGCGCGGGGAGCGTGGCCTGGATATCACCGGGCAAGAGCCGCTGACGATGCAGGACGACGATCGCGACCTGCACATCGTCGCGCGCCTGCTCAGCCTGGCCGATTCGGAGTCCAACAGTTACCGCTTCCGCCTGAGTGGCTACGACCCGGACTGGATCGATGTCGGGCCCAGTGGCGAACGGCTGTTTTCGCGACTGCCCGCAGGGCACTACACGCTGGAAGTGCAGGGGCGCACTGCCGACGGGATCTGGTCGGCCAGCCAGACGCTGCGCTTCCAGGTATTGCCGCCGTGGTGGCTGGCGCCGTGGGGGCTGGTCCTGCTGGGCGTGCTCGCCCTGTGCGTCGTTGCCGCGGCGGTGCTGTTGTATCGCCGCCGCCTGCGGCGCTTGAATGCCTGGCAACTGGCGGTGCACAAGCAGGAACTGGCCGAGCAGGCGTCGTTGGCCAAGACGCGTTTCCTGGCCACGCTCGGCCATGAGGTGCGTACGCCGATGACCGGTGTGCTGGGCATGAGCGAGCTGTTGCTCAAGACCTCGCTGGACCACAAACAGCGCAGCTATACCGAATCGATCCGCCGTGCCGGCGCGCATCTGCTGCGCCTGGTCAACGATGCGCTGGACCTGGCGCGGATCGAATCCGGGCGCCTGGAACTGGACCTGGAGCCCTTCTCGGTACGCCAGCTGGTGGCCGAGGTGGAGGGCTTGATGGCGCCACTGGCGCAGGAGCGCGGCCTGCGTTTCAGCCTGGAAGTCGGGCTGCTTGGCGACATCACCGCCAGCGGCGATGTCACCCGCATCCGCCAGATCCTGCTCAACCTGCTCAGCAATGCGATCAAGTTCACCGAGCGCGGGGTGGTGGGGCTCAAGCTGACCACGCTGGGGTCGTACCAGGGGCTGCGTTTCGAGGTGGCCGATACCGGGCCGGGCATCAACGCCGATCAGAAAGCGCGGCTGTTCCAGCGCTTCGAACAAGGTGACGGCGCCAAGACCACCTCGCGCTACGGCGGCAGCGGTCTGGGCCTGGCCATCTGCCAGGAACTGGCGATGGCGATGGGCGGGCATATCGAGGTGATCAGCCGATTGGGCGCCGGCACGCGCTTCGTGGTTGATCTGCCGCTGCGCTGGGTCGCCTCCAACGCCACGCTCGGCGGCGAGGTGGCACGCACCGGCGGCGCAGTCGCCCCGCAGCGCATTCTGCTGGTGGAAGACGATCCCACCATCGCCGAGGTCATCGTCGGCCTGCTGCGTTCGCAGGGTCACTCGGTGGTGCATGCACCGCACGGGCTGGCCGCGCTGACCGAAGCGGCCGACAACCCCTTCGACCTGGCCTTGCTGGACCTGGATCTTCCAGGGTTGGACGGCTTTGCGCTGGCACGGCAGCTGCGCGTGTTCGGTTACGACATGCCGTTGATTGCGGTGACCGCACGCTCGGACGAAGAGGCCGAGCCCACCGCACAGGACGCCGGCTTCGACAGTTTCCTGCGCAAGCCGCTGACCGGCGACATGCTGGCCGACACCATCGCCGAGGCACTGCAGCGCGAACGCCCGCACGATGAAATCTAGACCGTGTGCCGCGGTTGACATCGCGCGCTGCCCTGCGCTCGCGCACTGCGCCGGTCGATGTCGCAGAGGTCGCGTTACTCGGCGACCTCCTCCACCTGCCTGGGATGCGGCCGCGTCTCGGCCAGTTGCCAGAAGATCAGCGTCGAGGACAAGGTGATTCCACCGACGCACAAAAAGGTCGCATGCAATGCGGCAGTGGCGCCGTGGCTGTCGCCCAGATGCGTGTTGAAGGCGGCCAGCAGACTGCCCGCCGCTGCCGCGCCGAAACCGGTGGCCAACATCATCACCATCGACAACAAGCTGTTGCCGGGGCTGGCCTGCTCGCGATCCAGGTCGCGCAGGGTCACGGTGTTCATGACGGTGAACTGCAGCGAGTTCACCACGCCAAAGCAGGCCAGCTGCAGCAGCCGCAGCCATAGCGGCTGGCCCGCATCGATCAAAGCGAAGCTGGCCATCGCCAGGCCCACCAGCACGGTATTGAGCATCAATACGCGGCGGTAGCCGAAGCGACCGACCAGCTTCACCGCGGCACGTTTGGCAGCCATGCCGGCCAACGCCACCGGCACCATCATCAGCCCGGCATTCATCGGGCTCATGCCCAGGCCAACCTGCAACAGCAGCGGAATCAGGAACGGCATCGAGCCGCTGCCCACCCGCGCGAACAGATTGCCCAGAATGCCGATGCGATAGCTGGCCACCTTGAACAAGGCCAGCGGAAATAACGCCACCGGCGTACTGGCCGCATGCAGCCAGTAACCGGCCAGTGCAGCGAGGCCGCCGATTGCCAGCAGCATGACAAAGGCGTGGCGCAAGCCGAGCTCGGAGATGCCGTCCAACGCCAGCGACAGCGCCACCATGCCGAACGCCAGCATCAGATAGCCGATCAGATCGAAACGCTGGCGCGCATCGCCGTAGTGGTCGGGCATGATCTTCAGCGCAGCGATGAAACCGAGCACGCCGATCGGCAGGTTGATCAGGAACACCCAGTGCCACGAGGCGACTTCCACCAGGTAGCCACCCAGCGTGGGGCCGATGAGTGGGCCGATCAATGCAGGAATCGCGATGAAGCTCATCGCGCGCAGGAAGTCGGCGCGCGCCACGGTCCTGAGCACTGCCAGCCGGCCAACCGGCAGCAGCATCGCCCCACCGATGCCCTGCACCACGCGCGCTGCCACCAGCTGCGGCAGCTGTTGCGCGGCGGCGCATAGCAGCGAGCCCAGCGTGAACACGATGATCGCCGCCAGGAAGGTGCGCCGGGTACCGAAGCGGTCGGCAATCCAGCCCGATGCGGGGATGAACATCGCCACTGCCAACGCATAGCTGAAGACCACCGACTGCATTTGCAGCGGGCTTTCGTGCAGGCTGCGCGCCATCGACGGCAATGCCGTATTGACGATGGTTGCATCCAGCATCTGCATGAAGATCGCCAGCGACACCAGCCACAGCAGCGGCTTGATGGTGTCGTAGGCGCGCAAGGTGAGGACAGGCTGAGACATGATGACCACTGTCGAGGAACAGCGCATTATCCCCGTGCCGATGTGCAGGAACTCAGAAAAACATGCGCATCTGCGGCCCAGGCATTCAAGGCGTGTCCTGCGATCAGTCCTTCACATCACGCGGGATGGACCATCGCCTCGCACCGCGCGTCATGCCGGATCTAGCGGCGACCAACCGCGCATTACGCGCGGCTGGTCGCGTGGCGCATTAGCGCTTGCTCAGCGTCTGTACCGCTTCCACCAGCACGCCCACATGTTCCGGCTTCATATCCGGTGACATGCCGTGGCCAAGGTTGAAGACATGGCCTTCGCGCGAGCCGCCGTTGCCCTGGGCGTAGCTGTCCAGGGTCTTGCCGACTTCGGCGCGGATCGCCTCGGGCGAGCCGTACAGGGTGGCCGGGTCCAGGTTGCCCTGCAGCGCGACGCGGCCGCCCGCACGCTGGGCGGCGTCGGCCAGCGCGATGGTCCAGTCCACGCCTACCGCTTCGGCGCCACTGGCCGCCAGCTCGCTGACGTAGGCACCGTTGCCCTTGCCGAACAACACCAACGGGGTGCGCTCGGCACCGTCGCCGCGTTCCAGCTCGCGCGCGATGCGGGTGAGGTAGGGCAGCGAGAATTCGCGGTACATCGCCGGCGACAGCACGCCGCCCCAGGTGTCGAACACCTGTAGCGCCTGCGCGCCGGCCGCGCGTTGTGCCGACAGGTAGGCGATCACGGCATCGGTGACGGTGCCGAGCAGGTGATGCAGCACGTCCGGCGCGTTGAAGGCCATGGCCTTGATGCGCGCGTATTCCTTGCTGCCGCCGCCTTCGATCATGTAGCAGGCCAGCGTCCACGGGCTGCCGGAGAAGCCGATCAGCGGCACTGCGCCATCGAGCTCACGGCGGATCAGGCGCACCGCATCCATCACGTAACGCAGCTCGGTTTCCATGTCCGGCACGCCCAGCCGATGGATCGCGGCGGCGTCGCGCACCGGATGGCGGAACTTGGGGCCTTCGCCTTCGACGAAATACAGCTCCAGGCCCATTGCATCGGGAATGGTCAGGATGTCGGAGAACAGGATCGCCGCGTCCAGCGGGAAGCGTTGCAGTGGCTGCAAGGTGACCTCGCAGGCGATCTCGGGGTTCTTGGCCATGCCCAGGAAACTGCCGGCACGCGCGCGGGTGGCGCGGTATTCCGGCAGGTATCGGCCGGCCTGGCGCATCAGCCAAACGGGGGTGCGGTCCACGGGCTGGCGGTTGAGGGCGCGCAGCAGGCGATCGTTCTTGAGCATGGGGAGAAATGTCCTCAAAGCGGCGCGTCGGCGCCGCCGGTGATGAGTTGGAAGCCGCGTTTGAGGTGGGTGTCGCGCGCCTTGTCGAAGGCCCGGTCCGCTTCGTCCTGCAGCAGGTATTGATCGCGTCGCAACTGCGAACGTCCACCGATCTCGCCGCTCTCGCGCAGCAGCTCCCAGCCGCTGAACAGATCCGGTTGCAGGGTCAGCTGGACGTAGCGGAGCGGCGCGTTGCCGCCAGGATCGTGTTGCAAGTGGATGCGCATAGCGCCGATTGTAGCCGGGCCGTGCTGAAGGCTGGGAGGCGGTGGGCGCGCCGGATTGCTCCGGTTGCGAAGGTCCAGAGGGCAGTGCTGGCAATCGGTCTCGTGGATGTCCGCAGGCCGGCGCGTTGAGCGGGGGCTATCCACCACGCTGGTGAAAGCTTGTCGGCGTGGTGGCGGATAGGCGCTGCGGACGCAGTAGGGCGCGTCGGCAAGGGCCGCGCGTGCCAGCGGGTTCCTGCGCAAACGACGTTCTGCCTCGCCCGCGCAGGCGATCGGCAGGCAGGCATTGCGTAGGAGCGCACCTGGGCGCGATGGGGATTTATCGGGAAGGCCCCATCGCGCCCGAGGGCGCTCCTACGAAGAGCTGAGGGTCGGGAGGTCGACGACAGCTGCGTGCGGCCATCCAGCGTTCCCTACGTGCCCGGCCGCCCTCAGCCCGCCAGGATCTCCAGCACCGCCGCCTCGTCGACATCAGGCACTACCTCGGCCTTGCCGATGCCGCGCCACAGCACCAGTCGGAGGCGGCCGGCGATGTTCTTCTTGTCCAGCCGCATGCGCCCCAGCAAGGCCTGTGGCGACAGTCCGGCGGGGATCTCGGTCGGCAGGTCGAAATCGTGCAGCAGGTCGCGCAGCGCCTCGGTGTCCTGCGCCTGGCTCATACCTAATGCCGCCGACAACCGCGCCGCCAGCACCATGCCCACCGCGACCGCTTCGCCATGGTTGAGGTTGTCGTTGCCGGGCGCGCCGTAACCTTGTTCGGTCTCGATCGCATGGCCGAAGGTGTGGCCCAGGTTGAGCAGGGCGCGCTCGCCCTTCTCCAGCGGGTCGCGTGCCACGATGTCAGCCTTGTGCTCGCAGCTGCGTGCGATCGCCTGCGCCAGGGCGTCGGCATCGCCCTCCAGCAACGCCCGACGTTCGGCATGCAGCCACTGGAAGAACAACGGGTCGCGGATGGCGCCGTACTTGATCACCTCGGCCAGCCCGGCGCGCAGCTCGCGCGCGGGCAGGGTATGCAAGGTGTCGGTATCGGCGATCACGGCGCGTGGCGGATGGAACGCGCCGACCAGGTTCTTGCCCTGCGGGATGTCCACCGCGGTCTTGCCGCCGACCGAGGAATCCACCATCGCCAGCAGGCTGGTGGGCAGTTGCACGCAGTCCACCCCGCGCATCCAGCAGGCCGCCGCGAACCCGGCCAGATCGCCGACCACACCGCCGCCCAGTGCGAACACGCAGGCGTCGCGGGTGGCGCCCAGCTCAGCCAACGCCGCAATCGCGGCGCCGAAATTGTCCAGTGTCTTGGAGGCTTCGCCGGCGGCGATCACCAGTTCGCCCAGCTGCAGGTCCGGGCGCGCCTGCAGCAGCGCATTGCGCACCCCGGCGGCGTAATGCGGGGCCACCTGCGAGTCGCTGAGCAGCAGTACGTGGCGGCCGCGCACATGGCTGGCCAGGCGCGCGCCGTCGGCCAGCAGGCCGGGCGCGATGGTGATGGTGTACGGCTGCGCGCCGTCGACATCGACGCTGCGCGAAGAACGGGGAAGTGTCATGCGGGGGTACTCGACATGCGCCATTGCGCGGCCAGGCGCAGCACCAGCTGCGCGGTGGCCTCGGCGGGGGAGAAGTGATCGGTTTCCAGGCTGAGGTCGGCGACCTCCTGGTACAGCGGGGTGCGCTGCGCGGCCATCGCGTGCAGCACCTGCTCGCGGTCGGCGCGTTGCAACAGCGGCCGGTTGCGGTCGCGTGCCAGCCGGGTGAGCTGTGCCGGCACGCTGACGTGCAGGTACACCACAAAGCCGCGCTCGCGGATGCGCTGGCGGTTGAGCGGATCCAGTACCGCGCCACCGCCGGTGGAAATCAGCTTGTTGTCCTGCTCCAGCAGCGTCTGCAGGGTCTGGACCTCGTGCTGCCGGAACCGCGCTTCGCCGTGCTGTTCGAAAATGGCCGGGATGCTGCTGCCGACCTGCTCGACGATGGCCTGGTCCACATCGACGAATTCCAGCCCGAAGCGCTCGGCCAGGCGGCGGCCGATGCAGCTTTTTCCGGCGCCCATCGGGCCGACCATCACGAGATTGGGAGCGGGGTTCATGCGCAGGGATCGTAGCATTCGGGCCCGCGCATCGGGCCGATCGGCATGGACTGAAACCATTCCTGCGCGGTGACCGTTGGCTACGCGCAGCAGCAGCGACACCCACGCTGCGCGAAGGATGACCGCGGCGACAGCTGGTGGATCGGCTGCGCGTAACGCGTAGCGAGTACCTGGCGGCCGGGCGTCGGTGACGCGAGGAAAGTGTACGAGCGCTAGATGCTCTCAAGCGCCAGCCGCTGTCCCCGGCGGCGAACGCGGAGCTGTCGATCGCCGCGCATAGGCGAAGCAGGCGCGATGCGCCCACAATAGGCGCCAATCTTGCTGCCCTCGCACCGTCATGACCGATCTGTACGCAGAAGCCCTTGCCACCTTTACCGCGCTGTACGCCGAGGCGCAGGCCGGCGCCGAGCTCGAAGCCAGCGCAATGACCGTGGCCACCGCCAGCGTCGACGGCCGGCCGAGCGCACGCACCGTCTTGCTCAAGGCCTTCGATGCGCGCGGGTTCGTGTTCTACACCCATCTGGACAGCGCCAAGGGCCGCGACCTGCAGACCCATCCACAGGCCGCGCTGCTGTTCCTGTGGCGCAGCCTGCGCGAGGCCGGCATCCAGGTGCGCATCGAAGGCGGCGTGCAGCTGGTCGGTGCAGAGGAGGCCGATGCCTACTTCGCCTCGCGCCCGCGCATGAGCCAGATCGGTGCCTGGGCCTCGCTGCAGTCGCAGACGCTGGGCTCACGCGAGGAGTTCGACGCGGCCATCGCCAAGGTGGAAGCCACCTTCGAAGGCCGCACGGTGCCGCGCCCGGATGGCTGGGGCGGGTTCCGGGTGGTGCCGCAGGCGTTCGAGTTCTGGTACGGCGCCAGGTTCCGCCTGCACGAGCGCTGGCGTTACGAGGCCGATGCGGCCAGCCACTGGAGCAAGCGGATGCTGTATCCGTGAGCACGCAGGCCGGGTGGCGAGACCAGGGTTGCACGGAGCTGGCCTCCGATGCGCGGCTGGAAGACAGCGGCGCCCAGGCGACGCATGCGGCGTGCGGCTTCGAGCCAACTGAACGGGTGGTCTACTACCGCCTGCAGCTGGCCTGACCGGCTGACTTCCGGCCCTTTCTGCCGGTCGCGGACAGTCTGTAGTATGTCCGCCCATTGCACGACTGTTGCCGCATTAGCGCAGCTGCATCGCCGCAGTTGCTACACCACCGCTGCATGACCAAAGGACAGGACATCGTATGACGCAGTACACCACTGTCGAATTGCACGGCCTGCTGGCCGAGCGCTACCGCGACCAGCCGATCGAGGTCGAACTGATCGATGGGCTGGAGCCGGCCATCAACCTTACCCTGGCCGACCACGGCGACATGCAGATCCAGGTCGCCGCCTCCGGCTCGCAGGTGTTCGTTTCCACGTTGCTGGCCAACGCCGACCAGGTCAGCGACCGCGCGGCGTTCAACGACGCCTGCCTGCGACTGAACCCGCTCAACCCCTTGTCCAACCTGGGCCTGGTGCAGGTCGACGGCAAGGATAGCTATGTGGTCTTCGGCGAACTGTCGGCGTCATCCACGCTGGACCAGATCGACGAAGAAATCCAGACCCTGGCGGCCAATACTCTGGATGCCGCCGAATCTCTCAAGCCGTTCTTTTCCTAAAGGCGTGTTGTCATGAGTATCTTTTCAAAGCTGATCACGCTGCTGCGTGGCACTGCACACGAAACCGGCCAGAAGGCGGTCGACGCCAATGCGCTGCGCATCCTGGACCAGGAAATGCGCGATGCGGGCGCCCAGCTCACGCGCTCGCGCGAAGAGCTGACCAAGCTGATGGCGCAGAGCAAGCTCGCCCAGCAGAAGATCGACGCGCGCGCCGGCAAGATGGCCGAATACACGCGCTATATCGAAGGTGCGCTGGCCAAGGGCGACGAATCGCTGGCCCACGATGTGGCGACCAAACTGGCCGCGCTGGAAAGCGAGGATGCCGGCGACAAGGCGTCCAAGACGTCGCTGGACCAGTCGGTGGTGACGCTCAAGGCCACCATCCAGAAGACCGAGAACCAGCTGCGCGGCATGCGCCAGCAGATCGACACGGTCAAGGCCACCGACGCGGTGCAGAAGGCGCAGGCGGCGATTGCAGCGCGCCATTCCGGCGCCAGCAGCAAGATGGGCTCGGCACTGGAATCGCTGGAGCGGATCAAGGCGCGTCAGGCCGAAACCTCCGCACGCATCGAATCGGCCGAAGAGCTGGAAGCGTCCAGCGGTGATGGCGATCTGAACCGGCGTCTGGCCGCGGCCGGCCTGATGGAAGGCGAGTCCAACGCCGCCGCGGTGCTGGCGCGCTTCAAGAAGCCGGCCCAGCTCGGCCACGACAGCGCCAGCGGCAGCGCGCCGCTGATCGGCCAGGTGCGCGACGTGCAGCAGGTTCCGCGCAGCGACAGCTGATCCACCCCACGGCACAGGACGCGCCATGATCATCGTCGGACGCTTGATCCGGGTACTGCGGCGCCATGTGCGCCGCGTCAGCTGGGGCATGGTGGCGCTGGCCCTGCTTGCCCACATGGGTGTGAGTTGGGCGTTGTTGTTGATGGCTGGCGAGCACAAGCTCGTTGGCCTGGACGCGTTTCCGTATTACTACATGACCACCGCCACCACCATCGGCTATGGCGACCTGTCGCCGGGCTCGGTGGCCGGGCGCTATATCGCCGCGTTCGTGTTGATGCCGGGCGCGGTGGCGCTGTTCGCCACGGTGCTGGCCAAGACCAGCGGCGTGCTCATCACTTTCTGGAGGCGCCACTACATGGGCAAGATGGCTTACGCCGATCTGCGCGGGCACACCATTCTGATCGGCTGGCAGGGCGCCGCCTCCGCGCGTTTGCTGGAGCTGTTGCTCTCGCACACCGCCACCGACGACGAAGGCGTGGTGCTGATCGCCGAGGGCGTGGCCGAGAACCCGATGCCCGACCACATGCGCTTCATCGCCGCCGAGTCGTACACGCATACCGAGGTGTACCTGCGCGCCGGCATCGCGGGCGCGGCGCGGGTGATCGTCAACCCGCCGTCCGACGATCAGACCCTGGCGGCGGTGTTCGCGCTGATGGCGCATGCGCCGCGTGCGCACATCGTGGCGCACTTCGACTCGGGCAGCGCCGCGCGGCTGGTCAATTGCCACTATCCGGCGATCGAATGCACACGGCCGATGACCGCCGAGATCCTGGCCCGCGCTGCGCAGGACCCGGGCAGTGCGGCGATCACCGCCGAGTTGCTGTCGGTGGACGATGGCCCAACCCAGTTCGGCCTGCTGGTTCCGGCCGATGTGCCAACGCTGGATTACCGCGTGCTGGCCGCCGATTTCAGCCAGCGCGGCGGCCTACTGCTGGGCCTGCGCGCGCCCGATGGCGCGCTGCGCTTGAACCCGCCCGCACACACCGCCGTGCCGGCCGGTGCCATGCTGTACTACCTGGCCGAGCAGCGCGTGCCCGTGCATGCCATCGCATGGCAGGCCCTGCGCGCTGCTGCCGTTCCCCATTCCCCATCGCCACAAGGTGCATGACGATGAGTTTTTTCAGCAAGTTGTTCGGTCAACCACAACCGCCAGCGGCGCCCACGTCCGGCACCGGCGCAATCGGCCACACGCTGCCGCTGGGGCTGCGCGTGGGTGGCCAGGTGGAGATCGACACCACGTTGTATCGCATGGCGCCGGAGGCAATGACCGCCGAGCTGCCGGGCGGCCATCAAGGCATCCCGTGCTACGGCCACGTCAATCTGGGCGATGGCTATTCCCTGCATCGGTTCTACCTGGACGATGATGCGTTCCTGCAGGTCACCACCGTGGGCGGCGATCTGGAGGCGATGAAGGCGTTCGTGTATTGCGAGACGGTCAATCCGCCCAGCAAGCAGGCGTTTCAGGAGTTCGTGATGCAGCATCCGCATCTTGGTGCGGCGCAGATCGACTACGCGGGCAAGCGCTGGGAACGCGCCACCCAGTCCACCGACGATGCCGCGCGGATCCCGCCGATTGCCTATGACGAAGTGCTGTACCGCTATCAGCCGCCGCGCCGCGATGGCGATCTGACCCACTACGCCATGCTCTACAGCCGCGATGTGCCGGAGTTGCAGCGCGAGGAATTCCTGCTGGTCACCGGCGAGGATTCCGGCCCCAATGAATTCTGCGTCACCTATGCGGTCGGCATCGATGTCACCGTTGCCGATCTGGATATCACCTGAGCGTGCGCGCTCGTCCTCCACTTACCCTGGTCCTGTCATGAACCCGATCAACCTGCAGAGTTTTCTCGCGTTTCTTTCCTACTTCGGCACCGGCCTGGGCGTGTTGATCGTCGCAGTGGTGCTGGTGACCCTGGTCACCCCGCACAAGGACTTCACCCTGCTGCGGCAGGGCAACGTGGCGGCGGCCACCGCCCTGGCCGGCAACCTGATCGGTGTGGCATTGCCGCTGCATTCGGCCATCACCCATTCGGTGAGCCTGGTCGATGCGCTGATCTGGGGCGCGGTCGCCTGCGGCATCCAGATCGTGGCGTATCTGCTGGCCAACCTGGTGGCCGGGCGCATCTCGCGGCAGATCACCGACAACGTCACCGCCGCCGGCATCTTCTCGGCCGGCGTGTCGATCGCGGTCGGGCTGATCAATGCCGCGGCGATCACGCCGTAACGGAGCGCAGGCATGAAGCGATCACGCAACCTCAAGCTCACCTTGATGGCCGCCTTGCCGGCCGCCCTCGTCACCGGCTGCGGTTCCGAACCGGAGACGGGCGTGGTGCTGCAGTCGGCCTCCGACTGCTACCAGATCAAGCAGGAACAGACCGACATCCAGCAATGCCTCAAGGCATACGACGAGGCGGTGACCAAGCATCAGCAGGCCGCGCCGCGCTTCAACACGCGCTACGAGTGCGACGAGCAGTTCGGCAGTTGCACGGCGGTGCAGACGGTGCAGGGCCAGCAGAGCTGGATCCCGCCGATGGGCGGGTTCCTGCTGGGCTACGCGTTGGGCAACATGACCGGTGGTGGCGGCTACCGCTATGGCGGCTCGATTCCGCTGTACCGCGATTACCGCAGCGGTGGGTACTACAAGCCCAATGGCGATCTGGCCAGCAACCGTGTCGGCACCGTGCGCGGGCGCAGCGGCGCCATCGACATGCCGTCGCGGGCGATCACCGTGTCGCGCTCGGGTTTCGGCTCCAGTGCGGCGGCGCGCAGTTCGTTCGGCAGCGGCGGGCGCAGCTCCGGGTACGGCGGCTGACATGCAACGGATCGCAATCGCCGAACGCCCGGACTGGCGCGAGCAGGCCGAATCGCTCGGCTTCCATTTCCACACCATCGACGGCGAGCGGTACTGGGACGAAAGCGCGTACTACGCGTTTACGCTGCAGCAGATCGAGGACGACATCGAAGCGCCCACGCAGGAACTGCACGACATGGCGATGCAGTTGGTGGACGAGGTGGTGGGCTCGGAACAGCTGATGACGCAGTTGGCGATTCCGCCGTTCTACTGGGACTGGATCGCCACCTCGTGGAAGAACCGCGACCCGCATCTGTACGGCCGCATGGACCTGGCCTATGCCGGCAACGGCCCGGCCAAGTTGTACGAACTCAATTACGACACGCCGACCTCGCTGTACGAATCGGCGTATTTCCAGTGGCTATGGCTGGAGCAGCAGATCGTCGCCGGTGCGCTGCCCAAGGGCACCGATCAGTACAACCTGATCCAGGACCTGCTGTGCGAGACGCTGGGCGCGTTGGCGGCTGATGGCGCGCTCGGTGCGCAGATGCATTTCTCCGCGGTGCGCGATTCGCTGGAAGACCGCGCCACGGTGCGCTACCTGCGCGACTGCGCGCACCAGGTGGGCATCAGCACCGAGGAAGTGGCCATCGAGGACATCGGCCTGAGCGCCGATGGCTGGTTCACCGATGAGCAGGACCGGGTGATCCATACGCTGTTCAAGCTCTATCCGCTGGAATTCATGATGGAAGAGCGCTTCGGCCCGGCATTGATTGCCAACCGCGTGCGCCTGATCGAGCCGGCGTGGAAATCGGTGCTGAGCAACAAGGGCATCCTGCCGCTGCTGTGGCAGCGGCATCAGGGCCATCCCAATCTGCTGCCGGCGCGCTTTGCGCAAGCCGGCGAAGCGCCGACGGCAGGCTGGGTACGCAAGCCGCTGCTGTCGCGCGAGGGTGCCAATATCTCCCTGGTCACCGCACTGGGCGACGCTGCGCACACCGACGGCCCGTATGTGGAAGGGCCGTCGATCCTGCAGGCGCACCATCCGTTGCCGGTGTTCGATGGGCGGCACGCCCTGGTCGGCAGTTGGGTGGTCGCCGATCGTCCGGCCGGGCTGGGCATGCGCGACGACGATGGCCCGATCACCCGCGACACCTCGCGCTTCGTGCCGCACGTGATCGTGGACTGATGCAGCAGTGACTGCGCATCGCCGCTGCGACGTGGCGATGCCGTGTGTCGTTATTGCCTGGCGTCTGGTGATGCGTGGGGATCGTCTTGTGCTTAGCCGCGTCGGACGCCACGGTTCGCGCTGCCTGACGCAGCTGCCGCTCCGCACCGCCTGACACACGCTGCAGTGGCGCGCAAGCCCCGCGTAGCCCGCCGGGCAGCGCGGGTTTTCCACACCCCCTGTGGATGGAATTTGCACAAGGCTGTGGACAAGTGGGTGCAGGCCCCAGCCTGCAACGCTGTCAAGATGGGTGGCGAAAAAATGACCAGTCGCTCGCGGGCGAGGTATCTCCCTCGCGATCGCAGCGATCCCGGCAGGATCGGCAAAGTCGCTTGCGCCCTGGTCGCTGCGCTGTCCTGACCTGCAGTACGCCATGCCAGCGCAACGTGCTGAGCATGCGGATCATGCAAGTCGTGCAGACCGCACGCGTGCTGCATGCGCTGCGAGCGATACACGTCGACCGACCGCGACGCGTCAGCGCCCGCCATCAGTGCTCCCTTGCTTCGACACCGTGCGCACGCCGCATACCCATCACACCCGCCGCGCCACGAAAAAGCCCATCACAGCGAGCAGCCACGCCAGAGCGAACACGCTCAGGTACGCGGCCGCGGTCGCCCAGGCCAGCAGCGCGGCGAACAAGGCGCCGGCCAGCGCCAGCATGCCGGCCACCGCGATCGCCTCACTCAACTGCAGCGCCGAACTGTTGGCGCCTTGCTGCGCTGGCGGCGACAGCGACAACGTCAATACCGACAGACTCGGATACAGCAGGCCCATGCCCAGGCCGGTCAGCGCCCAGCCGGCAATTGCCACTGGCACCGGGATGACCGGCCACACCGCTCCCGCGCTGATCACGATGCCCAGCGACATGAAGCACGCACCGGTCTTGAGCAGGCGTGGGCGCGACCAGCCGGCGCGGCTATGGCCCTGGTACCAGGAGCCACTGAACCAGCCCAGCGCGCCGACGCTCAGCGCCACGCCGGCCAGCAGCGGCGACAGGCCGCGCTCGCGCGACAGCAGCAACGGCAGGAACGCCTCGAAGCCGAAGAAGGCGGCCGCCGCGATCCCGCGCAGCGCGATCACGCTGGGCAGCCCGCGCGCAAGCCGCAGCGTGCCGGCCGGCAACAGCTGCCAGGCGCAGCACACGGTGAGCGCCAGTGCCGGCAGCATCGCCAGCAACGCGCTCGTGCCGTGCAGCTGTCCGCCCAGATACACGCCGAGCACGCCCAAGGCCGCACCCACCGCCCAGCGCAATGCGGAGTCCGACGCGCCGGCTGTGTCGCTGGACCAGGTGCGCCCGCGGATCGCCGGCCACAGCATCAGCCCGGCCGGTATCGCCAGCAGCGGCACCGACAGGAACACCCAGCGCCAGCCCACGTGCTGCACGATCAGCCCGCTGATGCCCGGCCCGATCAACGACGGCACCACCCAGCCGGCCGAAAACGCAGCAAACACGCGGGCCGCAAGGCTTCCGGATACAGGCGCCCGACGATCACGTACAGCGCCACCGAATACGCGCCAGCCCCCAGGCCCTGCAGCAGGCGGCCGGCAATCAGCACCGGCATGCTCGGCGCCAGCCCTGCCACCAGCAGGCCGATCACGAAGCACAGCAGGCCGTAGGCCAGCGCTCCGCCGGGACCACGCCGGTCGCTCCAGCGCCCGGCGGCGGTCATGCCGACCACGCTGGTCGCCAGGGTGCCGCCGAACGCCAGCGCGTACAGCGGCAAGCCATTCAATTCGCGCGCGACGGTCGGCATGGCGGCGGCCACCGCCAGCGATTCGAAGGCATTGAGCGACACCAGCGCCACCATGCCCAGCGTTGCGGCGCGGTACGGAGCGGCAAGGATGGAGCTGGATCGGCTGTCGCCGGGTGAGCTGGCGGGCAGGGCGGTATCGGCGGGCATCGAGCATCCAGAAACTGAAGTGTGTAGAGCCATGACCATGGGGCTTGCACCGGTCGTGGCCGCGCAGCATCCTGCCTCAACCAAGGTTGAGGTCAAGGCAATGCAGCGTGAGTTATCCGTGGGCGAAGTGGCCAGGCGTAGTGGCGTGGCGGTGTCGGCATTGCATTTTTACGAGCGCAAAGGCCTGATCCAAAGCCTGCGCACGGCAGGAAACCAGCGCCGCTATGCGCGCGATGTGCTGCGACGCATCGCCGTGATCCGCGTCGCGCAACGGCTCGGCGTGCCGTTGCAGCAGGTGCTGGACGCGTTCTCGGTGCTGCCGGACCAGCGCACGCCCACGCGTGCGGAATGGGCACGCATGTCGGCGCGTTGGCGTGTGCAGCTGGATGCGCGTATCGCCGAGCTGCAGGCCTTGCGCGACCAGCTCACCGACTGCATTGGCTGCGGCTGTCTGTCGCTGCGCCGCTGCCGGTTGAGCAATCCGGGCGACACGCTGGCCGAAGGTGGGGATGGCGCGTTGCGACTGTCGCGGCTTGCCGCCGACTGAGGTGGCAAGCGCGGGCTATGCCGCCGCCGGGGCAGGGATGGCGTGATCGGCATCTGCAGGTCGCGTGCGGGCCGCGGCGGCTGCGCCGCTTCTGCGCCCCGGACAGTCTGTCACCGTCGAGAAGTTCGATGCCGCAACCGGGACCAATGGCAGTGCCGTGCCGGGCAAGGGCGACCGTAGGATGGGGATCCCCTCCGCCGCAGGACCTCACGCATGTTCCCCACCTTGCGCCGATCGCTCGCCGTTGCGCTGTCGCTGGCGTGCATCACCGCGTACGCGCATGCCGCGCCCGCAGCCAACGCAGCCGCCCCAGCCAGTACCTTCGATCCGCTGGCCTTGTTCGCGCCGCTGCAACTGCCCGACGCACCCAACGCCTACCGCAGTGGCAGCGGCGTGCCCGGCCCGTTGTTCTGGCAGAACCGTGCCGACTACACCCTCAACGCCAGCATCGACCCGGCAACGCACACGCTCACGGGCGAGGCGGCGATCCACTACACCAACCGCAGCCCGGACACGCTGAGCGTGCTGTGGCTGCAACTGGACCAGAACATCTACCGCGCCGATGCGCGTGCTGCCGCCAGCCGGCCGTCGCGCCGTACCCAGTTCACCGACGGCATGCAGATCGCCAGTGTCGAAATCGATGACGGCGGGCGTCGCCGATCCGCGCACTTCGTCGTCGACGACACCCGCATGCGGGTGGACCTGCCGCAGCCGCTGGCGGGGCAGGGCAAGGCGCTGACCGTGCATATCCGCTACCGCTACACGATTCCGGGCACCTGGGGCGGGCGCACTGCGGTCAGTGCCAGCAAGCAGGGCGAGATCTACGAGATTGCACAGTGGTATCCGCGCATGGCCGTCTACGACGATCTGCGCGGCTGGGACACGCAGCCGTATCTGGGCTCGGAGTTCTATCTGGAGTACGGCGACTTCGACTACGCGGTGACCGTGCCGGAGGGCTTCCTGGTTGCCGGTTCCGGCGCGCTGACCAATCCGGCCGAGGTGCTCAGCCGCAGCGAGCAGCAACGCCTGCAACAGGCACGCAGCAGCGATCGCACGGTGCTGATCCGCACGCCCGAGGAAGTGAGCGCGCGCGCAGCCAAACCTGCGGGAAACGCCACGCGCACCTGGCGCTTCCATATGGACAACACCCGCGATGTCGCGTTTGCCGCCTCGCCTGCGTTCGTGTGGGATGCCGCGCGCATCAAGTTGCCGGGCGGCAAGCAGTCGCTGGCGATGTCGGTGTATCCGCTGGAGGGCGTGGGCGCGGACAAGTGGAACCGCTCCACCGAATACGTCAAGGGCGCGATCGAACATTTCTCGCAGTGGTACCCGTATCCGTGGCCGGCCGCGATCAACCTGGGCGGGTACGGTGCGGGCATGGAGTATCCCGGCATCGTCTTCGACGGCTTCGAAGACAGCGGCAAGGAGTTGTTCTGGATCACCGCGCACGAGATCGGCCACACCTGGTTCCCGATGATCGTCGGCTCCAACGAGCGCCGCCACGCGTTCATGGACGAAGGCTTCAATACCTTCATCGATGTCTATGCATCCGATGCCTTCAACAAGGGCGAGTACGCACCCAAGCGCGATTCGGAATATGCGCCCAAGGGCGGCAACCCGGTCGACGAAATCCTGCCGCTGCTGGCCGATGACGGTGCGCCGACATTGATGGACAACGCCGATTCCACCAGCGAGACCTACCGGCATTCGCTGACCTATTTCAAGGGTGCGTTGGGGTTGGTGCTGTTGCGCGAGCAGATCCTGGGGCCGGAGCGCTTCGATCCGGCCTTCCGCAAGTACATCGCGACCTGGGCTTACAAGCATCCCACGCCATCGGATTTCTTCCGGCTGATGGAAAGCGAGAGTGGCGAAAATCTGGCCTGGTGGTGGCGCGGCTGGTATCTCAACAACTGGCAGCTGGATATGGGCATCAGCGAGGCCCATTACATCGATCACGATCCTGCCAAGGGCCTGCAACTCACGCTGCGCAGCAGCCAGAAACTGGTAATGCCGGTCACCGTGCGGGTGGACCTGGCCGACGGCAGCCATCTGGACCGCCGCGTGCCGGTGGAAACCTGGCTGCAGAACACCGCACCCAAGCTGACGCTGCCAACCACGCAGAAAGTGCTGCATGTGACGCTGGATCCGGACCATGTGTTGCCCGATGCCCAGCGTGGCGACAACCAGCTGGATGCGATCGGCTAGCGGTTGCCGATGCACTCGTCCGCGCTGCAACGGCGCGGACGAGCGGGGCGCAGACACGCGAAGTGTGTCGAACAACGGCGCAATCGATTGCAGCGATTGCGCCGTTGTTGTCTCTGCATACATCGCCATCAACGCAGGGCGTTGATCCAACGCATGTGCTCGCATCGTTGCTCGATCCGGTTGCCTCGCATTGCTGGCAATGCCGCCATGCACTGATCGCGTGCTGCGATCGCCGTGACACTTTGCGCAACTTTTGAAACCGGCATTGTGGCGATCATCGCCACGTCCTGCACGGCCCATACCAAAGCGTCATTGCTGCACTCGCTGCTGATAACGCTTACAGCCACGGCAGGTCTGCGTCTACCGTGCGAGCTCGAGCGCGCGCGGTGTTTTGTGCCTGGATGTGTCGCTGCATGTTTGCTGCAACGCAGGGTGACAAGCGCCGGCACGCGTGACTAGTCTGCGCCGCGTGGTAGCGCTATCACGCTGGGATGGAGTGATGGCAGCCGATTGAAATGATGTGGCGCACAGGGCTGCGCCGGCCACGGATTCAGGGGTAGGGAAGGCAGTCGCACGTGCTGTACAGACCGTCGCAGTCAGCGTCCTTCACGGAGGTTGCACGCGCACGGTCGGCATCAGGGGGATCCGTCGTTCGGTTCGACACGGGGGATCAGATGAAGTGCTGCTAAGGATGTATGTCGCGTGCCGTCCAAGGTGCGTGGCCAGGCAAACGCCGCGTCGCATTCCGCGACCACGGCCGTGGGTGTTGGACCAGACCCGAGGATAGATCGATGCGTCGTACGTTGAGCAATTTCAAGTCGAAGGCCATGTTCACCTTCGTCGGTGGCCTGTTGGTGATCAATCCGGCCTTCGCGCAGGACGCTGCTGCGCAGCAGGTATCGCCGCCGCAGTCCAGCGCACAAACCGCCACCACGCTTGATGCGGTCAACGTGACCGGCATCCGCAGCAGCCTGGACCAGTCGATGGGCATCAAGCGCGACGCTGCCGGCGTGGTGGATGCAATCAGCGCAGAAGACATCGGCAAATTTCCCGACACCAATCTGGCCGAGTCGCTGCAACGCATCACCGGCATCTCGATCGAGCGCCGCGATGGCGAAGGCGCGCAGGTCACTGCACGCGGCTTCGGCCCGCAGTTCAATACGGTCACCCTCAACGGCCGCCTGATTCCCGGTGCCGATGCGTTCGGTGCGCCGGGCCAGACCCCGATCGGGGGCGTGGATGTGGGCACGCGTGCGTTCAATTTCGCCCAGCTCGCCTCCGAGGCCATCACCGGGATCGAGGTCTACAAGACCAGCCGCGCCACCGCACCCAGCGGGGGGATCGGCGCGACCATCAATATCCAGACCGACAAGCCGTTCAACCATTCCGGCGTGGTGGCCAACGCCGGCGCCAAGATGGTGTCGGATCGTTCGCAGCCGTTCGGCGATTCGCTCACCCCCGAAGTCTCCGGCATCTTCAGCTATACCAATCCCGACAAGACTTTCGGCATCGGCTTGAGCGGCAGTTACCAGAAGCGCCACGGCGGCTCGGTGCAGGCCACCGAAAACACCTGGAACATCCAGCGCTGGACCGGTACCGACCCGGCCTTGCGTCCGGATGCGGTGGTGACCAACGCCCCGGCGATCGGCCAGCTGTACGGCATGCCCAACGACCTGCGCTATGCCTTCGCCGACTTCCAGCGCGAGCGCACCAACGGCCAGGCGGTGATGCAGTTCGCCCCCAGCGACAGCCTGACCCTGACGCTGGACTACACCTATTCGTCCAACGAGATCCGCGAAGAGCGCGGCGAGCAGGGCATCTGGCTGCAGCGCGCCAACAGCTTCACCGATCTGACCTTCGATACCGGCCAGGCGGTGGCCACGCCGGTGTATCTGCGCGATGTGCCCAACGGTGCCAAGGACTTCGGCATGGAGCAGCAGCGCAACGAGCAGAAGTACACACTCGGCTCGCTCGGCTTCAATGCCGATTGGCAGGTGAACGACCGCTTCCAGCTGTCCTTCGATGCGCACAACTCCAAGACCAAGAGCCTGCCCAACGACCCGGTCACCGGCGGCAGTGCCACGTATTTCAGTTTCGCCGGCACCAACAACTGCAGCAATGGCCCGTCCTGCGGCGGCCAGTGGGGGCAGGAGCTGCGCTTCAATGGCGGGCTGCCGATTGGCGCGCGCACCTGGTACCCCACCGCGGCCGATTCCCTGGCCGGCACCAACGGCGTGCTCAACCCGGACTTCACCCCCGCCGAGCTCGGCTCGCAGTTCCTGCGCATCTTCTATCAATCGCAGGTCACCGAGATCAAGGAAGGCCGCATGGACGGCACCTTCGACTTCGAGGACGGGCGCTTCCAGTTCGGCGTGAGTAGCGCCAATACCACCATGAACCGGCTTACCAGCGACACCAACTCCACGCTGGGCGACTGGGGCGTGGCAAACGCCGGCAACGAGCCCGGCATGCAGGCACTGCTGCGGCCGGTGAGCATCATCGGCATGTTCAAGGACTTCAACGCCAACGGCGCCGCGCCCAATGCCTGGCGCGGCGATGCCGATCAGCTGGCGCTGTGGGGTGGCAGCCAGTACGGCGCCACCACCCGCTACAACCCGCAATACAGCGCCGACAACCAGGTGGAAGAGAAGACCCGCGCCGCTTATGTGCAGCTGGAACTGAAGGGCGACATCTCCGGCATGACCACCAATACCCGGCTGGGCCTGCGCTACGAGCGTACCGATGTGGAATCCACCTCGCAGGTGGCCACGCCCACGGCGTTGCTGTGGCAGGCCAATAACGACTTCCAGCTGTTGCGTTCCACCGAGCAGCAGCCCTTCAGCGAGAAGACCAGCTACAACTACATCCTGCCCAATCTCGACTTCAGCATCGACATCTCCGATCAGCTGAAAGGACGGGCCTCGTTCGGCCAGACCATCGCGCGTGCGCCCTACAACAACCTGATCGCTGGCCCGACGCCGAACACGCCCAATGGCTCGATCCTGATCAATCCCTCCAACCGGGCCGGCGGCAGCGCGCAGAATCCGCAGCTGGATCCGCTGGAATCGGACAACCTCGACCTGGCGCTGGAGTGGTACTTCGCCGATGCCAGCTACGTGTCGGCCACGTTCTGGAACAAGCGCGTCAGCAACTTCATCGGCAATACGGTCTCGCGCGAATCCCTGTACGGGCTGAGCGATCCCACCTCCGGCCCTGACGCGCAGGCCGCGCTGGCGTTCCTGCAGAGCGGCGCCTGCGCAGCGCAAGTGGGGGCGTCGGGCAACGACGTCGCGGCGGCGTGCTCGGCCAACGACACGGCGCTGTTTGCGGCGATGGCGCTGCTGCGCAATGCCGCGGCCACCGGCGGGCTGGCCGCCTACAACGGCAGCTCCGCGCAGAGCCTGGCACTGGAGAACGCCTACGACATCGTCGGCAATGCCTCCGACCCGCTGTATCAGTTCGATGTGTCGCGCCCGGTCAATCAGAACAAGGCCAATATCCACGGCTGGGAATTGGGCGGGCAGTACTTCTTCGATAGCACCGGCTTCGGCATCTATGCCAACTACACCATCGTCGAGGGCGATGTGGGCTTCGACAATACCGTGATCGATCGCGACCAGTTCGCGCTGCTCGGTCTGAGCGACACCGCCAATGTGATGCTGATGTACGAAAAATACGGCTGGAGTGCGCGTCTGGCCTGGAACTGGCGCGACGAGTACCTGATCGCCGCCAACCAGGACAATGCCAACCGAAATCCGTACTACGTCGAGGCCTATCAGCAGTGGGATCTCAGCGTCAGCTACAGCTTCAGCAAGCAGCTTTCCGTGGGCTTTGAGGCGATCAACCTGACCGGCGAAGACGTGCGTTGGCACGGGCGCTCGGACAAGCAGATCATCCGCCTGATCGACCAGCAGCCACGCTACACGCTGGGTGTGCGCTACGCGTTCTGACAGGCCGGCTGCGCTCAGCTCAGGTGGGCGCAGCCGGTGGGCGGCGTGGCAGATGCCGACGTGCACGCCGCTCCGGGCGCGCGGTGCGTTCCCCTTGACGGCCGCTACAGCCAGCAGCCGGAAGGCCGCCGGGTCACCGCAGCGACGCAGCTTGCTGCCGTGCCGATCCCCATTCTGCTGTGCCGCTTGCCGGCCTGTCGCTTTTTGGCAATGCTCGCCACAGCAGGCGCGGCACCTGGCCGCGCAATCGACGCATTCCACGTGATGCGGTGCTCCCTTGCGGCGCACCGTGGGAGTTTCAGATGACGCGATACGCAGTGCTCAACAACGTGGCGCATCACGATCTGCGCGTCATCCTGCGCTTCGGTGCCGAGTTCGGCGACGCGCTCGGCCTGGTGCCTGCGTTCGTCACCGAATACGCCGAGCTGCAGCGCGAGTACCCGCTGTTCTTTCGCAAGGATCCGGCCACCGGCGGCTACCAGTCGGTGGCACTGCTGGGCTTTGCGCAGGACGAGAATCTGTTTCTGCAGGATGGTCGCTGGGCTGCCAGCTATCTGCCGGGCATCGTGGCCAAGGGGCCATTCCTGATCGGCTTCCAGGAGCAGCGCATCGATGGCGTGTTGGGGCAGGAGCCGGTGATCCACGTCGATCTGGAGCACCCACGCGTCAGTCGCCACGAAGGCGAGGCAGTGTTTCTGCCGCAGGGCGGCCACAGCCCGTATCTGGAGCACGTCATCGGTGTGCTGCGCGGCATTCGCGACGGTGTGGATGCCGGCCAGGCGATGGCGGCCGCCTTCGACACGCTGGGGCTGATCCAGCCGGTGCAGCTGGATGTCACGCTGGATGCCACCCATGCCACCACGCTGGAAGGCCTGTTCGCCATCGACCGCGAGCGGCTTGCCGCACTCGATGCGTCGTCGTTGCAGCAACTGCATCGGGCCGGCTATCTGGAGGCTGCATTCCTGATGCTGGCCTCGCTGCACAACGTGCGTCGGCTGATGGCCGAGAAGCAGCGCCGCCTGCAGCAGGTGCACGCTGCATCTGCGACCGCCGCGTTCGCCTGAGCGCATGACCACGGGCGCAGCCATCTCCTCCATTGCGCCCATCGCCGAGCGCCGCGATTGCCATCCCGACGCGCTGCCGCTTGCCGCGCTGTGCGAGGCGGCCGAGCCGGTGGTGCTGCGTGGCATCGCACGCGACTGGTCGCTGGTGCAGGCCGGGCTGCGCAGCCCCGACGAAGCGATGGCGCTGCTGCGCGCGCACGATAGCGGGCGTGCTCTGCAGTATTCCCATGGCGGCCCGGAGATCGCCAGCCGCCCGTTCTACAGCGACGATTGCAGCGCGCTGAATTTCGAGGTGCAACGCGGCACCCTGAGCAGCTTGCTGGAGGCCATCGTGACGCATCGCGATGACCCGCAGCCGCCCACCTACTACCTGGCCTCGTTGCCGATCGACGACAACCTGCCAGGGTTGCGCGCAGGCAATGAGCTGGATGTCGCCGCCAGCGGCATCGCGGTGCAGCCAAGCATCTGGATCGGCAATCGCGTCATCGCCTCCTGCCATTACGATGTCCCCAACAACCTGGCGTGCTGTGCGGTGGGGCAACGTCGCTTTACGCTGTTTCCGCCCGAGCAGGTGGCCAACCTGTATCCCGGCCCGCTGGATCCCACGCCGGGCGGGCAGGTCGTGAGCATGGTGGATATCGCCAATCCGGATCTGCTGCGGTATCCACGATTTGCCGACGCGCTGGCGCAGGCGCGCACCACCGTGCTGGAGCCGGGCGACGCCCTGTTCATTCCCGGCATGTGGTGGCATCACGTGCAATCGCTGCAGCCATTCAACGTGCTGGTCAACTACTGGTGGAGCAGCGTGCCCGCGCATCTGCCGGCGCCGATGCCCGCCCTGTATCACGCTCTTTGGGCCATCCGCGACCGTCCGGCAGCGGAGAAAGCAGCGTGGCGCGCCCTGTTCGACTACTACGTGTTCGGCCCGGCTGAGCGCGCGGGCGAGCACCTGCCCGAGCAGGCGCGGCATGCGCTGGGCCCGATCGATCCGACCCTCGCGCGACAGCTGCGCGCGATGCTGATCGGCAAACTCAACCGCTGATGCGCGAGATCGGCTTTACGGCGACTCGCCGGACAATTGCGCAGCTGCCTGGCGGGCAGGGTCGATGCGCGGCATTCGCCTGTGCCACTCACGCGTTCCGCTCCATGCAGGCCTTTCGCGTTACTCAGACGACCGATCAAGCCGTTGTGTCGGCCACCCCAGATCCATCACACAGGAGCGCGCAGTGAGCCAGGGCCCGATTCGCAAGGTCGTCATCGCCGGCGGCGGCACCGCCGGATGGATCGCCGCCTGCGCGCTGTCGCATCAGTTCCGCGACCTGCTGGAGATCACCCTGGTCGAGTCCGAGCAGATCGGTACCGTGGGCGTGGGCGAATCCACGGTGCCGCCGATCCGCAGCTTCCATCGCTTCCTGCAGATCGACGAGCAGGAGTTTTTGCGCGCGGTGGCCGGCACCTTCAAGTTGTCGATCTCCTTCGAGCATTGGCGCCGCCAGGGCGAGCGCTATATCCATCCCTTCGGCATCACCGGGCAAAGCACGCTGGTGTGCGCCTTCCATCATCTATGGCTGGAAAGCCAGCGCCGCGGCATGCCGGGCAGCTTTGGCGACTACTGCCTGGAAACCGTGGCCTCGCGCCTGGATCGTTTCGCACTGTTGCGCGAGCCTGCGGTCAATTACGCCTATCACCTGGATGCCGCGCTGTATGCCAGGTTCCTGCGCACGCGCAGCGAGGCCTGCGGTGTCAGGCGCATCGAGGGCAGGATCCAGCAGGTGACGCTGCAACCGGACAGTGGCGATGTCGCCAGCCTGCTGCTGGAAGACGGGCAGGTGCTCGAGGGCGATCTGTTCATCGATTGCACCGGTTTTCGCGGCCTGCTGATCGAGCAGGCGTTGCACACCGGCTACGAGGACTGGAGCCATTGGTTGCCGTGCGATCGCGCCGTTGCGGTGCAGACCGAAGCGCTTGGCCCACCGGTGCCGTACACCCGCGCCATCGCGCACGAAGCCGGGTGGCGCTGGCATATCCCGCTGCAGCATCGCGTCGGCAATGGTCTGGTGTTTTCCAGCAAACACCTGTCCGACGACGAGGCGCATGCCAAGTTGCTACGCGATGTGGCCGCGCCTGCGCTGAAAGACCCCTGGCTGGTGCCGTTCCGCACCGGTCGTCGACTCAAGGCTTGGAACAGGAATGTGGTGTCATTGGGCCTGGCCAGCGGCTTTATCGAACCGCTGGAATCCACCAGCATCCATCTCACCATCGCCGCGGTGGTGCGCCTGATCACCTTGTTCCCGGCAGACGGCATCGCGTCCTCGCAGGTGGAGCTGTTCAATGACATCAGCCGCGCCGAGATGGAACACGTGCGCGACTTCATCATCCTGCACTACCACGCCACCCGGCGCGACGAGCCGCTGTGGCGCCAGTGCCGCGCGATGGAGCTGCCCGAATCGCTCGCGCTGCGCCTGCGCGCCTGGCGCGAACGCGCACATGCCTGGCAAGCGGCCGATGAACTGTTTCGCGTCGACTCCTGGACCCATGTGCTGATGGGGCAGGGGATCGTGCCCGCGCAGCATCACCCGCTGGCGCGTGCGCTGTCCGATCACGACCTGCGTCGCCTGCTCGACGGCATTGCCCAGCCGATCCGGCAGGTGGTGGAGCAGATGCCCTCACAGCAGGCGTTTATCGACGCGTATTGCAAGGCAGATGCGAGCGTATGGAGCCTGCGCACTCCGGTGGTGACTTGAAACGGCTGGCAAAAGATCGCGCACGTTGACGGCGGTGCGCAGTCAGGTAGTGCCTACTTATCCCGCTACAACCGCATCAAATCCTTGCCGACCACAATCGGCCCGGCGTAGTGCTTGCGCGCGCCTGCGCTCCACATGGCATCGGTGATTGTCGGGTCGCCGCCGGGCACGAAATGATTGAGCACGAGCATCTTCGCGTCGGCTGCCGATGCGATCTTGCCGACGTCCTCGCTGGTTGAGTGGCTCTTGAGCAGATGATCGAGCAAGGTCGGTGCGTTGTCGTTGGTCTTGAGCATCTTTTCCAGCGCGGGCAGGTACATCACCTCGTGCACCAGGATGTCGGTGTCCTTCGCGAATTCGGCCAGTGCAGGCAGGTAGCGCGTATCGCCGGAGAACACCACCGTGCGGTCGCGCACGGCGAAACGGTAGGCGAACGCCGGCTTGAGCGTGTAGTGATCCACCAGCGTGGCGGTGACGGTGACCTGGTCGTTCTGCAGTACCGTGCCGGGCTGGTCGAACTCGTGCACATGGATCAGCTGCTTGAACGGCGGGCGGCCTTCTTCGCGGATGCGCGCATCGATGTCGATGGCATTCATCTCGACAAACGCATCCACCATCCTGGCGATGCCGGGCGGGCCATAGAGATGCACCGGCGTCTGCAGCCCGCTGGCCCACGCCAGCCACACCACGTTGAGCAGGTCGGCGTTGTGGTCGGAGTGGTGATGGGTGAGAAAGATATCGCGCAGCGCAGGCAGGCGGATGCCGGCCTTGGCCAGTTGCTGTGCAACGCCATTGCCGCAGTCGATCAGGTAGGGCTGCCCGTCGATGACCAGCGCATTGGCGGCTGCGGCGCGCAGCGCTGATGGGGTGGGGCCACCCTTGGTGCCGAGCAGGACCAGCACGCTGCCGTTGGCCGGGAAGGGCGCCGGCGCTGCCGGGTCCGGTGATGCAAGGTCTTCCTTCGGCTCGCGCCGTAGTGCAGCACCGAGCTGGCTCGCCACACTCAGCGTGCCCGCGGCCAGCGCGATGCGCAGCATCTGGCGACGGGAAGGGCGTGGAGAAGATGCGGACATTGCGGCTCCTGTCGAAGCGGGGAAGAGGATGTGCCAGGCGGCGAGCGGCACTGCGTCAGACTATCGTGAGGTGGTCGGGCTTGCGACTGCGTCACGCAAGGCGCCAGGGTATGCGCGCATCCGGATGCGCGTCAGCGGCCGGCAACGGTCGGGACCATCTAGAAGGGTCAGGTGGTTGCGGCAACGGCTCGCAGCCACAGATCCAGGAAGCCGCAATCGCGGCGCACCCTGCGTGTAGCGTGATCTATCTGATGAATTGCGCCGAATCGTCACGCCGATCCGTTCGTCTCCATCGAACGGTGAGCTTGCAGCGATTGCCTTCAGAGTTCTCGTGCAATGAACTCGTTCAACGCAGGCGAACGATAGAACGCCATGCATTGTGCAAAGATCCTGTTGAATGGGCCCCGGCGCGCTTCGTCCTTCATCGGCACCTCGGCGCGATGGAAGTCTGCCGTCTGTTCGGCGACATAGCGATGCAGCCGGTCGGTGGCGCCGACCTTGGCATTGTCGAGCGCATAGGTCGTCAGCAGATACGAGCGGTCGCGCAGCTGGTCGGAAGTGTATTTGCCGCTGCGCTCGTAGTTGTTGTCCAGGCACAGCTGCAGCGCGTATGCCTTGACGTCGTCGCGATTGGCCGGCCTGCCGGCTGCGCTGGCGGTGACCTGTAGCGACAAGGCCAGCAGTGCAGCTGCGGCGATGATGTGGAGATTGCGTTGAATGGGCATGCCGATCCAGGTAAAGGAGGAGCTGCCAAGTCTGCATCATCAAGGCGATACAGATGAAGTACCGCACGCGGATCGATGTACGTGTTCGATAACGTCCACAGGTCGATGCACAAAAAAATCAACGCACACGGATTTATCCACGAAATGCGTCAATCAATCGACTGTGTTGCACGCAGGCCAAGCGCAATCGCACGTGGCAGGCGATACCCCGCCTGCCACGTGCAGCAACCGCTTACGGGCCGAAGTAGGTGGAAATGCTGGAATACACGTCCGAGAAGCGCGAGTAGTAGTCCGGATCGGTCTGGGCGGTGCAGAACGAGTAGCCGCCGTACAGACCGCCGCGCAGCTGGTACGCACCACCGCTGGCGACGGTGAACAGGCCCGAGCCGGACGAGCCACCCTCGGTGACGCCGTCGTTCCAGACCACCCGATACAGCGGGCTCTTGCCGTCGATGGTGGTGCTCAGCCCATTGACGGTGCCCAGCGAATACTTCTTGACGTCGCCGGACGGGTGATGGATGCCGACGATCGCCGTGCCGGTCGCGCCGATCGCTGCGCTGTTCCATGCCGCGTAGAACGCGCCGCTCGGCGGTGCGGTCTTCAGCTCCAGCAGCGCGGTGTCACGCGTGGTGTTGGCGTGGCGCAGGAACGCACCACCGGTCAAGGTGGTGGCCTGCGCGCTGGCGGTGTTGCCGTTGCAGCTGGCCGCATCGTAGAACCAGTAGGTCTGCAGCGAGTTGGCAACGGTCTGCGTGCTGATGCAGTGCGCGGCAGTCCAGAACAGGTTGCGCTTGGGCGAGTTGGTGTTGTTGAGCAGCGTGCCGGTGCACAGGAACGAGCCCTGGCTGGTGGTGAACACCATGCGCGCCACCGCCTTTGCGGCATTGGTAAAACCGGCGGTGGGATTGGCGCGGCAGACGATATCGTTCTGGCAGGAGTCGCTCTCGCCGATGGCAATGGTCATCATGTCGCGTGCGCTGGCGGTGGGGCTGATGTCCAGATGCTACAGTTGCGGGATGCTCAGGCTGAAGTTCTCCGGATACTGGCCGGCCGGCAGCGACAGTTCCACCAGCAGGTTCTCGCCGCTGACGGTGGGCGACCAGCCGATCGCATCGCCGCTGGCGGCGAAGCTGGCACCGGATTGCTCGAACACCCGGCCGTCGTCGCCGGCAAAGCGCAGCGTCACCTTGGACGGATCGCCCGGCGTGGCGCCGGCGCCACGCAGGATCAGCGATGCTCGTAGCGAGGCCGCCTGTGCGGAGCCGACCTTCAGGGTCGCCACGCGCGAGCCATCCTTGGCCATCTGCCAATCGAGCGTGGCCAGGTTGACCAAGGGCTTGGCAACCGCGCGCGAAAAACCGATCTGCAAGGGCTGCCCATGTTTGACCTGTGCGATGCGGCGCTCACGCACGCGACTGATCTCGGTGCTGGTGGGCGCAGCGAGTTGCACCACACGCGTGGGCAGGATGCCGCCCCGCAGACTTGCCGACTGCAATGTCGCCGCGCCGAGTTTGGCCGCTTGCGGCGCGGTACTCACCGGTGCCGCGTCCATTTCGGTCGGTGGCGCTGCCAGTGCGGAGCCGGAAACGGCGGAAAACAGCGCCAGGTACAACGCATTCTTGCGATTCATGGGTAGTCCTTCTCGTCAGGGAACGACAGGCTGCGGCGGGGGCCACACCCTGCGGGCGCCATCGTTGGCGCCGAACGAGACTAGCGAATGTTTAAAGCTGAATATGTGCTGAAAATCTCGTTCAGAGATTGGCAGTCGATAAAAAGATAATCGTGTTCTGCGTGCAGCGGTCGGCGTGTGCACGCCATGCCATCGCTTTACGCATGCGCAATCGCCGCTGCGCGAGTGCGCCGGGATCGTCTGCAACACGCACGCCGCCGCACATAAGGCGATGCGATACACACTGCATCTGCAGCGACGCTTGGATCAAGCTGTCAGGCGATACAGGCAGGCACGCCGCATGCGGGATGGCCTGCGCCCATAGCCCTTGCAGACTTGAATCTGGTCTGCGCTACGCAGCTGCCGGCGGTATGTCGGCGCAGACTGTGAGCTCGCCTGTATACGGAGTCGCGACGGCTTATTCCAACGCGTCGCTGGCGCGGAACTCGGTCGAGCGGCCGCTGGCTTTCAAAAACGCCAGGACCGCAAGCCCGGCCACCATCCACGCGGTACCGCCGAGTTGTGCATGCCGGTCGGCATTGATCAGCACATAGGCCAGGATGACGATGCCGATCAACGGCGTCGCGACATGCAACAGCAGGCTGCGGCCCTGTCCGCGAAAATGCCACAGCACCGCCACGTGCAACAGGATGAAGGCGGTCAGCGCGCCGACATTGCACAACGAGGACAGCAGCGCGATCTGTCCGACGAAGACTTCGCCCAGCACCATGCTCAAGCCCGCCACCAGCAGGATGGCGCGCTGCGGCACGCCGGTGCGTGGATGGATGTAGCGCAGAAAGGCGGGCAGCTGGCGGTCACGTGCCATGGCGAACAGCAGGCGCGAGGTGGCGGCCTGCGCCACCAGTGAGTTGGCGATCGCCGCACTGATCGCGACCGTGAGCGCAATGACGACCTGCAACCACGGCCCGGCGATCAAGCGCCCGATCTCGAAGAAGGCATCGTTGGAGGCCTGCGCGCTGGGATAGCGTTGCAGGGTGGGTTGCAGCAGCGCGGCCAACCAGGTCTGCAGCACGAACAGGCCGGCCACCAGCAACAGCGCCAGCAGGGTCGCCCGGCCGACCACGCGGTTGCCGCCACGGGCCTCTTCCGACAACGTGGAGATCGCATCGAAGCCCAGGAACGACACCACCGCCACCGACAAGGCACTGAAGATCAGCTGCGGCGAAAATGCCTGCGGGTTGTAGAACGGACGCAGGCTCCAGTGCGCGCCATTGACGCCACGCTGGATCGCCACGGTGGCCAGCGCCACGAACACCGCCAGCACCACCAGCTGCGCGTAGAGGAAGAAGCGATTGGCACGCGCGGTGGTTTCGATGCCGCGCAGGTTGACCAGCGTGTTGAGCACCACGAAGAAGGCGACCCATGCCGGCTGCGGCACCGCCGGCAGCACGTTGTGCATGGCGTTGGCGCCGACCACGTAGAGCAGGGTCGGCACCAGCAGATAATCGAGCAGGATTGCCCAACCGGCCAGAAAGCCCATGCCGCTGCTCAGGCCGCGCCCCACATACGCATATACCGAGCCGGCGACCGGAAACGCCTGCGACATCTGCTGATAGCTCAACGCGGTGAACAGCATCGCCACGAAGCCGACCAGGTAGGTCAGAGGCACCATCCCGGCGCTGATGTCGAACACGCCGCCGAAAATGGAGAACGGCGCGGTCGGCACCATGAACACCAGACCGTAGATCAGCAGATCCTTGAGCGTGAGCTGCCGCTTGAGTTCCTGGGTGTAGCCAAAGCGTTCCAGCGCGGCCGCGTCGTCGCGGCGGGGGGTGTCGGTCATGCAGGTGTCCGCTGAAAGGAATGCCGGGTCGCAACGCAGGCGCAGTGGAAGCGTCTGAACGTCAATGCTGCAGTGCAGCTGTCTGACTGGCATTGTGACGATAATGTGGCCGCCAAGCCCATCCATTGGTAAAAGTGCTAGGTTTTCCATGCTGGATGCCCTCCAGCGGCATACGTCGACACCGAAGGACCCACCATGTTCGACACTCTGGCCAGCCTGGGCCGCGATCTGCAGGCGCTGCACACGCTCAATGCCTGCCTGGACCGGGTGTTCGCCGACGTCTGCGGGCTGGGCTTCCAGTCGCTGGTCTACGACTACGCGCCGGTGCCGCTGAGTCTGGAAGGTGCCTTGATCACCCCATCAGTGTTCATGCAGCGCAATGCGCCAGGCGATATGCAGCACGTCTGGTGCGAGCACGGCTATTACCAACACGACCCGGTTCAGCAGCGTGCGACGCGACGTACCACGCCATTCGTGTGGTCCTATCGCAGCGATGGCGACATGGAGGGCGTGGAATACGTCGGCAGCCAGCATCGGCAGGTCACACGTTATTTGTGCGATAGCGGCATGGGAACCGGTGTCACCGTGCCGTTGCACCTGCCTGGCGGCGCGTTCGCAACATTCAGCGCTGCGGTGGACGCGGTCGCGGTCGAGGCGCCACGGCTGGCCGAAGCGCAGTTATCGCCCTTCCTGCTGCTGGCGCATACCTTTCAGGCACGTGCGCAGGAGTTGCTTGATCCGCAGGAACGCCGCTGCCACCACATCGCCTTGACCCGCCGCGAGCGCGAATGCCTGCAGTACTCGGCCAAGGGGCTGACGGCCAAGAGCATTGCCGCCGCGCTCAACCGGTCCACCGCCACGGTGAACCTGCATCTGAACTCGGCAGCACGCAAGCTGGGCGCGCGCAATCGCGTCGAGGCCGTGGTGCGTGGCATGCATTACCGGTTGCTGGAGCCGTAAGCGCGGTGTGTTCAGCGTCTGCGCCGGCGCCCAGCGATAGGCGATTTCGTAATGGCGGAAACCTGCGATCGGCGCGCGCAATCGCGGTGCTGGTCGATGGCCGTCCTGGCGACCAACGGCGCGCTCAGCTGGGTCGCCTCGCTCGCGTATCGGGCTCGGACCTTCGAAAGCAGCGCGAACCTGGGAGTTTTGCCAGTTAACGCACGGCGGTTCACTCGCTAGGCTCGGCGCTCATTCTTGCCGTTAGCAGGCGCAGGTCATGCAGTCCACCGAAGGTTACGTCCAATTTCGTGGGTACCGGACCTGGTACCGCATCACCGGCGACCTGCGCAGCGACGCCTGCCCACTGATCGTGCTGCACGGCGGCCCCGGCTGCACCCATGACTATGTGGACAGCTTCAAGGACCTGGCCGCCAATGGCCGCGCGGTGATCCATTACGACCAGCTCGGCAACGGCAAGTCCACCCATCTTCCCAATGCAGACCCCGGTTTCTGGACGGTGGGGCTGTTTCTGGACGAGTTGCAGGCACTGATCACACAGTTGGGGCTGTCGCAGTACGCGCTGCTGGGGCAGTCCTGGGGCGGGATGCTGGGGGCCGAGCATGCGGTGCGGCGGCCGGCCGGCCTGCGTGCGTTGGTGATTGCCAACTCGCCGGCGTCGATGGGCCTGTGGCGCGCTGCCGCGCTACGGCTGCGCGCGCGCCTGCCCGAGGACATCCAGGCGGCGCTGGACGCGCACGAAGCGGCCGGCACCCTGGACGATCCGGCCTATCGCGCCGCAAGCCAGGTGTTCTACGCCCAGCACGTCTGCCGCGTGTTGCCGTGGCCTGCCGACGTGGCACGCACCTTCGCCGCCATCGATGCTGACCCGACCGTGTACCACGCCATGAATGGCCCGACCGAATTCCACGTGGTCGGCAGCCTGCGCAACTGGAGCATCATCGAGCGCCTGCATCGCATCAGCGTGCCGACGCTGGTGCTGTCGGGCAAGTACGACGAAGCCACGCCGGAAACGGTGGAGCCGTACGCGCGTCTGATCCCGGACGCGCGGTGGCATGTGTTCGCCAATTCCAGCCATATGCCGCATGTGGAAGAGCGCCCGGCGTGCATGCGCCTGGTCGGCAACTTCCTCGACGACCACACGCCGTGGCCCGGCGCGGAACTGGCGCATGCGTCCATGCTGGCCAGCCGCGCGGTTTGAGCGGATGGGGCGCCGGGGTAGTGAGTGCACGCGAATCTGCGCGTGCTCGGCCTGCCAGGCGCTGCTGCGACGCATCTCGATCGAGCCTGCGCTGCGGCCTGCGCATCGCAAGCGACGGTGTGGCAACGTTTGAAGAGTCGTCGTCTTGAGACACGCAGCTGCGCCGCAACGGCGTGTCGCTGAATCCACGTATCCAATGCTGATCGCCACGCTGCGGTCGAGCATTACCTGACGCACCACGTGGTCGGGCTGAAGTGGCCTGAACTTGTCGATAGAGACTTGTCATGGCGCCAGCGCTCGCCCACTGTCGCGATTGATCCAAAGCGCAATCACGCCTTATCTCCAGCACACCGGCATCTGATGCCGCGCAACCGCGCATGCCTGCGATGGCACTGCTGCTACACCAATGACACTCACAACGCTCGTTCGTATGCAGTTACCACTGCGCAACATCCCGTGGTGCATGTGGATGCCTGAAAAACGCATTTGCCGCTAGCAACTGCGGTCGAAAGCGCGCGTGAGCAAACCAGCATCAGTCTGCGTTTGCATGCATGGAAAACACATCTGCCTACATAAAAAAACAGCGCACACGACATAACCGTGTCCTGTCCCGGGTGTCCCTCGCTGTCTCTTTTGCATGTCCTGCGAGGAGAACACCGTGGTGCGTCAAAGTTTCAGTTATGGATAATTGTTTTATGTTTTAAATCGCGCGAAGAATGCGGCCCCCACGCACCGCTTTGCTGTTGTCGTCGCTCCGGCGCAGGCAGCACGCATCGCTTTTCCACTTCTTTGGGAGAGGCTGCATGATTAGCAAGACATTCCAGGGCGCATTCGCGCTTGCACTGTCCGCCTGCGCTGCGGGCGCTATCGCCGGCCCGGTCGGGTACGGTGCCACCACCACCGGCGGCGGCAACAAGACACCGGTCAACGTGGCTACCTTCGAGGCGATGCAGGCGGCCATCGACAGCTATTCCGGCAGCGGTGGGTTGGTGCTCAACTACACCGGCAAGTTCGACTTCAGCTCCATCAAGGACGTCTGTGCTCAGTGGAAATTGCCGGCCAAGACCGTGCAGATCAAGAACAAGAGCAACATCACCATCAAGGGGGCCAACGGCTCGTCGGCCAACTTCGGGCTATGGGTGGTGGGTAATTCCAGCAACGTCATCATCCAGAACATGACCATCGGCCTGCTGCAGGGCGGCGAAGATGCCGACTCGATCTCACTGGAAGGCAATTCCAGCGGCTCGCCATCCAAGATCTGGGTCGACCACAACACCGTGTTCGCCTCGTTGACCAAGTGCTCGGGTGCCGGCGATGCGTCTTTCGATGGCGGCATCGACATGAAGAAGGGCACCCATCACGTCACCGTGTCCTACAACTACGTTTATAACTATCAAAAGGTCGCGCTCAATGGATACAGCGACAGCGACACCAAGAATTCGGCTGCACGCACCACCTATCACCACAACCGCTTCGAGAACGTCGAATCGCGCGTGCCGTTGCAACGTCGTGGGCTGAGCCACATCTACAACAACTACTTCAACAACGTCACCACCTCGGGCATCAACGTGCGCATGGGCGGGGTGGCCAAGATCGAGTCCAACTACTTCGAGAACATCAAGAACCCGGTGACCTCGCGCGACAGCAGCGAGATCGGCTACTGGGACCTGATCAACAACTACGTCGGCAGCGGCATCACCTGGAGCACCCCGGACGGCAGCAAGCCTTACGCCAACGCCACCAACTGGATCACCACCAAGGTGTTCCCCGAACCGCTGGGCTACACCTACAGCATCACCCCGGCCGCACAGGTCAAGGCCAAGGTGATCGCCACCGCAGGGGCGGGCAAGAATCTGGTGGAGTAAGTGTTGGGTTGTGCATGAAGGTCTGAGCCCCGGCTTGGTCCGGGGCTCTTTTCCATAGATCATTCGTGTGCATGCGCGAGGTAACGTGCGGGTGGATACATTGGGCGGCCGTCAGGCTGGTCGATCGCATTGGATGCAGCAATTCCGTGGGACGGAATAGGGGGGCTATAGCGAAGTCTCGGAAAACTTCTATAGTCCTTATCTATCAACTCTTAATGGTTGAGAAGCCTTCCTGGCTTCCAACCATGCCTGGATCTGCGGTACCCGCCGCTCGCGCAGCTTCGCACGCGTTTGAATCGCTGCGATCGTGGCCTCAGCATCGCCACGGGAGGTGGGGTCGAGATTTTTTTCCGCATATTCTCTGACTTTCTCGGCAGTCTGCAGGTTGGCTGAGCCGTTAGCCAAGCGTGGGTAGAAGTTGCTTTGGGACGCGGCGATCAGCGCGTTCACTTGCTGCAAATGTGCGACGGAAAATTCGAATGCCAGATCCGGATGCTGTCGCGATACTGCGACTAGTACGCGTACTCCAATATTGCCGGTGGGTTCATCGCTGAGTGCTAACTCAAGCGCGCGTTGCGCCAGAGCTGCATTTTGCACGCTACCGAGGAGACTGTAGTACTGCTCGCGTAGCGACGCACTGGCTTCCCCCTTCGCCATAGCGTGTAAGGCGTCCCACGTGGCTGCGTCGGCATGCTGTGCAACTATCTGCAATACAGGTTTACGCATGTCTGTTGACAGCGCGTCGGGCGCGAGCTGGAAGGCGATAAATCGGCGACGCGCTTCGGCGATGACTGCCGGATCACCCAACACACCCAGGGTCGTGAGTAGTTGGCCACGTGCCTGTCTGGTCTGGCTGGTCTCACCGGGACGGGGGTCCCACCCAAGCTTAGAAAAAACGGGGGTCAGCACTGCAACCGCATGATTGCGCCAGGCGATCTGACCCTTGGAGTCGCCATCGAACAACGCGTCTATCTCCACAAGCGTTTGCGCTATCTCTCCCCACAGATCCGGCGATGCATTTACGTGCACACCGTCGATGAGGTCAAGCAGATCGGCTTCTGGCTGCAGGCCGGCCGCAACAAGTGCGCTGGCATCCATCAGCACGCCCATCTGGTCGACCACCGGCAGCGCGGAAAAGCCGGTACTGAGTTCCTTGAAAAGGGCAGGCGCATACAGTGTTCGGTAATAGCCGCTTTGGCCGGCATTGATCAGCACTGGTGAGTCGCAACGGGGCAACTGCACCTGTGCGCGACCATCGACCAGCGTACGCGTCAAGCTGCCTCTATGGCTGCGAAGTGCTACCGGCACACGCCAGCGCAGTGGCGATTTATCGGGCCGATCGATCGTGTATTCGCCCTGCTCAAGGGTCACGGCCGTATGATCCGCAACACAGCGGCTGCTGACTTTGATCAGTGGAACACCTGGCTGCAGAGTGAAGTCATTCGCAACCTGCATGAGCTGTCTGTCTGGTGCTTCAGCGTCGAGTTGCTGCCAGAGCTCGTTGGTCGCCGTGTTGCCGTAGCGATGCTGGGCGATATAACGCCGCACACCATCGCGCCAGTGATCGGCACCGATGTAGTCTTCCAGCATGGCTATGACGGCCTCCCCCTTGTCGTAGGTAATCTGGTCGAACGCTTCATCCGCCTGCTGCACGGTGGCCACATGCTGCACTATCGGATGTGTGGTCACGAGTGCGTCCAATTGCATTGCCCTTCGGCTGCGTTCTGCAGCAAACGTGTTGTCGGCATCCCATTCGGGGTGCAACTTCATGGTGGTGCGCGCGCCCAGCCAGTTGGCGAAGCCTTCATTGAGCCAGAGGTCGTCCCACCACGCCATGGTGACTAGGTTGCCGAACCACTGATGCGCGATTTCGTGAGCGGCAATGCTGAAGATGAGTTGCTTATCCTTGATGTCGGCTGTTGCTGGGTCCAGCAACAAGTACCGCTCAGCACTGAGAATGGCGCCCCAGTTTTCCATCGCCACCGTGAAACGCGCGGGAGCTGCAATGTTGTCCAGTTTTGGAAGAGGATACGGAATGCCAAAGTAATCGTTGTATTCCTGCAGTATTGCGCGCGAAGAATCCAATGCAAAACCGGTCTGCCCATGCTTGCCTTTTTGCGCGACCACCCCTATCTGTGTGCCATCGTTTGCCTTGATGGTAGTTCGTTCGAAATCGCCGACGCCCAAAAACAACAAGTAGGTCGACATCTTGGGTGAGCGTTCGAACAACACCCGTTTCAATCCGCCAGCACTCTGGGTGGTCGCGGCCACCGGCATGTTGCTGACTGCCATCTGCGTTGCCGGCACAGTCACTGCCAGGTCGAAGGTTGCCTTGTAATTAGGCTCGTCCCAGGATGGGATGAAGCTACGTGCGCTGGCTACCTCGAATTGGGTAAGCAGTGCGCGGCGTTGGCCTTGCCGTGTTGTGAAATCGGCGGAAAATAGTCCGTTGGACCGTGTATTGATCACACCGCTGTAGTCGATCGATAGCAAATAGTTGCCGGGCTGAAGGGACTCGGCAAAGGCGAAGGTGGCCGTCTGTGCGGCGGCGTCGGTGCTGACCGTCGCGCGCAGCAGCTTGCTATTCTCGGTTCGCAAGAGTGTGCTTCGCTTGAAGCTAAGTTCGGCTGAGTTCAGGGTGATGCTGTCTGTTGGCTGCAGCACCACGATGTTGATCGCTGCCTTGCCGTCGAAGCTAAGCTTTTCGGCATGCGGAACTATGTCCAGCGTGTAATGTGTAGGGCGTACTGTCCGTGGTAGTTGGGACGTGACAGTTCTGGCGGAAGCAGTGCTTGGCGCTGGCATCGCCGGCTGAGCGACGGTTGTCATCAATGCCAAGGCAAGCGGAAGCTTAAAGATCTGGCGCAAGGACGACCTCGTTGGCGGTAGTGGAGTCATTGCAATGAATTGGGCCTGACACCTTGCGAGAACAATGTTGGGGAATTGTTGTTCGAAGCGAAGTCGGGTTGGTTTTTGCGAATTGCGGTTATGGGGCGATGTGGGCTGCTTCTTTCCACGCTATTGGTTCAAGCGACGTCTGCGTCTATGAAACGCCGCGCGCATCATCTGAATTGAGAACGAAGATCGTGAAATAGGAAAAACTGGACGTCGGCCTTCCCCTTCCGGCACGCGAGAAGTTTGGTGCTGTATTTTCAGTGGTCAGTGCGCTACTGAAATGGCGCGTTTAGAACTTTTTTTCCATTGGGCGGCGTCGGGAGCGGTGCGGGCCTCATTGTTCTAGCGCTATCTTGTCGATCCACGTTTGCACTGCTTCCGTGTTTGCATGGTCGCTGCCATACAGAGCACGCAATACTCACATGAACCATTCGTAAGGGCCGCCGGAGTTTTCGCGGGCATCAAGCGCGATGATCGATTGATCGCGCAATGAAGACGCTATCTTGTACCCAGTTTCGAACTGATCGGACTCGGTCGATTCTTTGGGCTGAAGTTGCCCAGCCGCATCCAGGCACCGTTACTGCCAGACGACGTGACCGCGACATCTCTTCCAAGCTGCGGGGTCATTTGTTATGAGTGCCTTTGAAGATCGTCGATACAGGCAATCATCATGACCCGCGCTTTTTTCTTGCCAAGCAATGACTTCGCTGTACAAGCGAGCGTCCTGGGAGATCGGTGCGTCCGCGTCATCATGTAGTGGTCTACGCCGCACCCGTGCTTCCCTCCAGCTAGACCGCGCCTGGGCAGCTGGCCGAGCAGGCCAGCTGTCAAAGCGGAACAATCAACGCAGTCCGCCGGTCACCAGAATCTCCTCGCCCGTAATGAATCTGGCATCGTCCGAGGCAAGGAATGTCACCACGCTTGCGATGTCTTCCGGCTGACCAGCACGCCCAAGCGGCGTTTGCGCCACGATACCGTCCGCCATTTGCGAGCCGACAATGCCGGCGTTGGTCGTGCCCTCGGTAATCACAAAACCGGGACTGACGATGTTGACGCGTATCTTCCGTGGAGCCAGCTCCTTGGCCACCACGCCAGAAATTGCATTCACTGCTGCCTTGCTGGCGGTGTAGAGCGATGTTCCCGGAGACCGCAGGGTGGTGATCGACGAAGAGATGTTGACGATGCTGCCCTCGTCTTTGAGGTGTTTGATCGCCGCCTGCGTTGTCAGCAACATGCCCAGAACATTGACATCGAACAAGCGGCGGTATTGGTCTTCGCTCATGTGTTCGACCATGCCGACATCCCACACCCCGGAGTTGTTGACCAGGATGTCGAGACGGCCGAAATGCGTCACTGCAGCTTCGATCAATGTCTGTGCTTCGGTCGCGATGGAAATGTCGGCCCGGACTGCGGTCGCCTGGTAATCCCCCCGCCCATTAGCTGACGCCAGAAGTGGAATTTTCTCGTCCCCTTTCCCGAGGAGGTTCCATGAAGA
>NZ_JAJGQM010000032.1 GCF_020784175.1 Xanthomonas campestris pv. asclepiadis | reverse complement strand
CATCACGCCTGCCATGAAGTTGGCGATGGCCACTTAGCTCCACTTCTGGCGACCGCTAGAAGTGGGGGGATTACCCTGGGCAATGACCGTGGCCAGCTGCTCTTCCAGCGCCAGATCCTGCGTGCGGTCCTGCCACTCCACCACCACGCCCAGCGAGGCGCCGTCGTGATCGCGGACGGGGGTGATGTTTTCCTGCAGCTGCAGCGCCGCCAGCGCGCGCGTCCTGCTGGTGCCGGCGTCATGCCCGGCCTGCACCGCATCGGCCAGTGCGCTGTGCAGCACCTGCGTGTCGACCTGCGTGCTCAGTTGCTGGAACGACTGATTGCGGTAGATGGCAGCGCCCTGCCCGTCGACGATGGCCACCGCCATCGCCGAAGCATCCAGCGCCAGACGGATACGGCGATTTTCCAGCAGCAGTTGCTGCTGTTGGGCGATGCGCTCTTCCACCTGCACGCTCATGCGCACGAGGGCCTGCGCCAGCGAGCCGCTGCGGAAGGGCTGCTGCAGGATGGCCGGCGGCAAGGTCGCACCGGTGGCCAGGGTGTCGGCCAGTTCGACCAGTGCCTCGGCCTCGTGGTCGAGGGCATCGACCTGGCGGCGCAGCTGGATCGCCATCACGCAGACGAAGGCGGTTTCGACGATCACATAACCGGCATGCAGCACCACGATGCCGAAGCCGCTGCCGACGGTGAACGCCTGCACCGGCATGCCGCGCGATTGCAGCCAGTAGAACGCCAGGTGATGCACGGCGATGGCGCCTGCCGCGACCACCACCGGCAGCCAGTCGCGGTAGTACAGCAGCAGCGCCAGGATCACGAATACACCGAAGTGCATTTCCACCAGGCCATGCGCCTGCTGGATGGTAGCCGCGACCAGGGCCATCAGCACCAGCGCATTGGTGATGCGGGTCAGCCGTGTGCCGGGGTTGGCCTGCACTTGCCAGGCCATCAGCAACAGGCTGGGCAACGTGACGGCCACAAACGTGGTCCATTGGCCCTGGTACCAGGCCAGGCCCAGCGAGCCGACGCCCTGCAGCACGGCCAGCCACAGAAACAAGCGGTCGGCCTTGATCGCCAGGCGGGTGGCGTAGGTGGAGGTCGGCGGTGCCGATGCGGACAGTTCCATCATGACAGCGACTCCACGGCACAAGGACAAGGGGACACCAGCGCGGCACCCGGGGTGCGCGCCAGGACATCGGGTAACCAGCGCGACCACTCCGCAGCGCCAGCCGTGCCGCAGACGGCGCCACCGTCTGCAGGGCCGGCATAGCGCGGTTGGCCGTCGGCGCCGAGCAGCCACACGGCATAGCCGCTGCCACGCAACGCAGGGGTGTCGAGCATGCGCACCTGCCCGCCACGCGCGCGCACCGCGCTGCTGAGCACGGCCCAGGCGCGATCAGCGGCCAGATCGCTACACGCACAGGCGCCTGCGACGCCGATCAGCATCGGCGTCTGCTGCGCGGCCGGCAGGCTGGCCTGGACCTGCGTCCACGCACTTGCCACGTCGTTGGCATGCGCAGGTGGCGTGGTCCAGGCCACGGCGATCCAGCCGCACCATAGCGCGAGCAGGGCAGCGCCAAGGGTGCGTCGCGTTGAGGCGGACAAGGTGCCGAAGACAGGCATGGCGCGGCGGATTCACGAGATCAGGTGAGCCCTTATCGGATACCGGTGCATGCGCTTGAGCAGGCGTGCGATTGAAATTAGCGATGGCGGTGATAGCGCGCGGCCGGCCCGTTACGCCGCAAGGGTTTGCGGGCTACGGTCGCCGTGATTGCGCTACCAGACGTTTATCCGGCACGGGATTTTGTGAGTACGCGTTCACATGTTTACGCGCACCCGGCTATCAACCAACGCGCTGACCTACCACCTGGCCGTCAGCGCCGCCATCTCCCTTAGCAACGCCGCGGGCCGGCGCTTACGCCAGCGCCTCGTCGGCATCCAGCGCAACCGCCGGCTGCTGGGCATGATCGAAGCGTTCGCGTGCGGAGCGGATGGCCGCATGGTTTTCGCCTGCCCAGTTGAGCAGCTGCGAGATCGGCCCAAGCAGCGCCACGCCGAGCTTGGACAAGGCATATTCCACGCTGGGCGGCTTGGTCGCGTAGACCTTGCGGGTGATCATGCCGTTGCGCTCGAGGTTGCGCAGGGTCTGGGTCAGCATGCGCTTGGAGATGTCCGGCACGGCGCGCTGGATGGCGCTGAAGCGGGAGGGGCCGGGGATCAGCGTCAGCAGGATCAGCATGGTCCATTTGTCGCCGATCTGATCGAGCACGTCGCGCACCGGGCACTTGGTGGCGTCGAATGGCATGCCTTGCAGGGACGGCGGCGGTGGAAACAGAGCAATCGCGTTCACTGGGATATCTCACGGTAACCAGGGGGTGGAAAACTGCCTCCTTGCGGAGGTTCGAACGGCCCTGACAATAGGTGCGCGGACCAAGAGTCTAGATAGTAGACCACACCTCTTATCAATACCTACTGGAGTTCACCATGGCACACACCTCCCCCCTGATCCTCGTCACTGGCGCCAGCGGGCAGCTGGGCGCATTGGTGGTCGAAGCACTGCTGGCGCGTGTCCCGGCCGCTCGGATCGTAGCAACGGCCCGCGATACTGCGTCACTCGCGCAGTTCGCAAAACGCGACATCACTGTGCGTCGCGCCGACTACGCGGACCCGCAGAGCCTGGATCAGGCCTTCGCAGGCGTGGGCCGGGTGCTGCTGGTGTCGTCCAACGCGGTGGGCGAGCGCGTGCCGCAGCACCGCAACGTGATCGAGGCGGCCCAGCGTGCCGGCGTGGACCTGCTGGCCTACACCAGCGTGCTGCACGCCGATACCAGCACGTTGTCGCTGGCACCCGAGCATGTGGCCACCGAAGCGCTGCTGCGCGACAGCGGCGTGCCGCACGTGCTGCTGCGCAATGGCTGGTACACCGAGAACTACACCGGTTCGATCGCGGCCGAAGTGGCGCATGGCGCGGTGATCGGCAGCGCCGGCGAGGGCAGGATCAGTGCGGCCACGCGCGCCGACTATGCCGAGGCCGCCGCAGCGGTGCTGGCCGCCGACACGCCGCAGGCCGGCAAGGTCTACGAGCTGGCCGGCGATACCGCCTTCACGATGGCCGAGTACGCCGCCGAGGTGGCGCGGCAGTCCGGCAAGCCGGTGGCCTACCACGACCTGCCCGAAGCCGACTACGCGGCGGCGTTGGTGCAGATCGGCCTACCGGCTGCATTCGCACAGGTGCTGGCGCAGTGCTCGGCATCCTCGCGTGGCGGCAGCCTGTTCGACGACAGCCATACGCTGAGCCAGCTGATCGGCCGCCCGACCACGTCGCTGCGCGATGCGGTGGCGGCGGCGTTGCAGGCGGCGCCGGCCGGCTGAGGCGAGCCCTGGCACGCTGCTGCTCGACAACCTGAGGCAGCACTGGCCCGGTAATCTGCCAGGCATTGAGTGATCCGGCGAAGGCGGGCGACGACCCGCCTTCGCCATGTTCTGATTCATTGTCCCTCGCCCGCTCGTTGGAGGCGACGACAGCTGCGCTATGAGCATATACGGCGCGCGCCTTCGGCCTTGCGTTGGCAGCTGCAGCTAGCGGCACCATCTCCTCATGACACCGCAGGCCCAAAGGGGACGCAGCAACCAAAGCGTCATATCGGCGCCTGCTGCCCACTCCGCGCGTCGATGGGCCCGCCTTCTGCGCGTCGCACAACTGACACGCGCCGGACACGCAGCTGACACAGCCTTGCGCTGTGCAGACTGCCGATGTCACCAAACTGACATCAAATCTAAATATAACTGCACGCATTGCCGCACCGTCAGGACGACCGGTCGCCCTGGTGGCGTGCCGGTGCCGTGTTCGCCGCCCCGCTGGGCAGCGCCGGCCTGATGCTGCCGCCGACCCGTTTCCCTTGCACGAGCCGGACCCATGAAAAAACGCAATCTCGCCACCGTCCTGTGCGCCCTCAGCGCGACCGCCAGTGGCAGCACCCTGGCTGCCGAGCTGGAGCTGTACGTCGACCGCAAGACCAAGCAGATCTTCGCCGAGCCGGCCCCGGGGCGCGACAAGTTGGGCAAGTTCGTGCAGGTGGACGAGAACGGCAAGCTGCCGGCGTCGGCGATGCCGGCCGCCCCGGCATTGCCGCCCGCCCCCGCAGCGCCGGTGCCAGCCGATACCGCCATCGCCCAGGCCGCACCTGCGCCCGTGCCCGCAACAGCGCCGGCCAAGGCCAGCGAAGCCGGCAAGAAGTGGTACGACAAGCTGAGCCTGCGCGGCTACACGCAGATCCGCTACAACCAGGGCATCGGCGGAGACGCGCGGGATCTGCGCGCACCCGGCGACCGCTTTATTGGCAACGACCAGAGCCTGGGCATCCGTCGCGCGCGCCTGGTGCTGAGCGGCGATCTCAACGAGCACGTGTCGCTGTACTTCCAGCCGGATTTTGCGAGCACGCCGACCGGGTCGACCACCTCCAACTTCGCGCAGCTGCGCGATGCGTATGCCGACATCTACTTCGACAAGAAGCGCGAGTACCGCGTGCGTGTGGGCCAGTCGAAGATGCCGTACGGCTGGGAGAACCTGCAGTCCAGCCAGAACCGGCTCACCCTGGACCGCGCCGACGCGCTCAACTCCGGCCTGCGCGACGAACGCGATATCGGTGCGGTGTTCTACTACAGCCCCACCGTGGCCAAGGGCCGCTTCCAGGACCTGGTCAAATCCGGTTTGAAGGGCTCGGGCGATTACGGCGTACTCGGTGCCGGCGTGTACAACGGCCAGGGCGCCAACCGCGCCGAGCGCAACGACAGCATGCATGCGGTGGTGCACGCCACCTACCCGTTCAAGTTCGCCAACGGCCAGTACCTGGAAGTGGGTGCCGATGCCTACAGCGGCCGCTTCGTGCCGACCGCGGCGGCAGTCAACATCGGTGGCCGCAGCTTCACCCCGGCCATCACTGACCCGAACGGCTACACCGATCAACGCGTGGCCGCGCACATCATCTACTACCCGCAGCCATTCGGCCTGCAGGCCGAATGGACGGTGGGCCGCGGCCCGGAGCTGGATGTCGCACAGCGACGCATCCGCACCCGCTCACTGAGCGGCGGCTACGTGCAGGCGATGTACAAGCACGATGGCAGCTACGGCACCTTGCTGCCGTACCTGAAGTGGCAGACCTACCGCGGCGGCTCCAAGTTCGACACCAATGCGCCGCGCATGCGCCTGGACGAAGTGGAAGCCGGCGTCGAGTGGCAGCCGATGGACGCGCTGGAACTGGTGTTCGCCTATTCGAAGATGAAGCGCACCGACGTCACCACCGCGCCGTACCCGGTGGTGGAAGGCGACCTGCTGCGGCTGCAGCTGCAGGTCAATTACTGATCGCTGCAACGCGATGGCATACAAAAAAGCCCCTGCTTGCGGGGGCTTTTTTGTTGCGGCGGTCGTGGTCAGCCGTGGCGACGGCAGGATGGAACTTGCGTCGGACCTATCGCTTCGGCCGCTGGTCCAGCGCAAGTACCGGTGTGCTAGCGGGCTGCCAGCTCTCCACGAATGATGTCGGCGCCTGCACTGAGGGCCTTGAGCTTGCCTCTTGCAATGTCGCGGGCAAGCGGCGCCATCCCGCAGTTGGTGGACGGGTAGAGCTTGTCGGCATCGACAAAGCGAAGCGCCTTGCGCAGCGTCTCGGCCACCTCCTGCGGCGTTTCGACGGTATTGCTCGCCACGTCGATGGCCCCGACCATCACCTTCTTGCCGCGCACAAGTTCGATCAGGTCGATCGGCACGTGCGAGTTGTGGCACTCCAGCGAGATGATGTCGATCGACGACGTCTGCAGCTTGGGAAACGACTCTTCGTACTGACGCCACTCCGACCCCAGGGTCTGCTTCCAATCGGTATTGGCCTTGATGCCGTAGCCATAGCAGATATGGACGGCGGTCTCGCACTTGAGCCCTTCGACCGCGCGTTCGAGGGTGGCCACCCCCCAGTCGTTGACCTCGTCGAAGAAGACATTGAAGGCCGGCTCATCGAACTGGATGATATCCACGCCGGCCGCTTCGAGCTCCCTGGCTTCTTCATTGAGGATCTTGGCAAATTCCCATGCCAGCTTTTCGCGGCTTTTGTAGTGCGCATCAAACAGGGTGTCGATCATCGTCATGGGGCCAGGCAGCGCCCATTTGATCGGCTGCCGGGTCTGCTCGCGCAGGAACCTGGCATCGTCCACAAAGACAGGCTTGGGGCGGCTGACCGCGCCAACCACGGTCGGCACGCTGGCGTCGTAGCGATCGCGAATCCTGACGGTTTCGCGCTTTTCGAAATCGACGCCGCTGAGGTGTTCGATGAAGGTGGTGACGAAATGCTGGCGGGTCTGCTCGCCATCACTGACGATATCGATGCCGGCATGCTGCTGTTCCTGCAGCGACAGGCGCAATGCGTCCTGCTTGCCTTCGGTCAGTTCGGCGTCCTGCAGCTTCCAGGGAGACCAGAGTTTTTCCGGCTGCGCGAGCCAGGAGGGCTTGGGCAGGCTACCGGCGGTTGAAGTGGGGAGCAGCTTTTTCATGATGAGTGGTGTCTTGCGTTCTTGTTGATCAGACAGCGTGGTGGGAGACCCACTGCGCGAGAATCTTGCCGTAGGGCCGGATGAAGTGCTCCTCGGTGAATTTCCCCTGCGTCACCGCGAGCTGGCTGCGCTCTTCGCGGTCGTAGACGATCTGGGTAGCGGAATAATCCTGGTGCTTCAGGCTCGGCTGGTAGATGGCCCCTGCCGCGGAATTGGCGTTGTAGATCTCTGGCCGGTAGATCTTCTGGAACGTCTCCATAGTGCTGATGGTGCCGATCAGCTCGAGGTTGGTGTAGTCGTTGAGCAGGTCGCCGAAGAAGTAAAAAGCCAGCGGGGCAACGCTGTTCGGCGGCATGAAATAGCGCACCTGCAGGCCCATCTTGGCGAAGTACCGATCGGTCAAGGAGAATTCGTCCTGCCGGTATTCGATGCCGAGGATGGGGTGCCGGTTTCCGGTTCGATGGTAGACCCTGCTGCTGGAGACGCTGATGCAGATGACCGGCGGCTTGGTGAAATGCACTTTGTAGGCGTCCGAGTCCACGAAGTGCTTGAACAGTGTTCCATGCAGGCTGCCGAAATCGTCCGGGATGCTGAAGCTGGATGCGTCCTGGTTGTGCGCTGGCAGCAGCACGCTGAAATCGTAGTCGCGCACGTAGGAGGAGAAATTGTTCCCTGCGATTCCCTCGATGCGCGCACCGGTGGTCTTGTCGAGGATGCTGGGCTTCAGTATCTCGATCAACGGAAATGCATCGCTGCGTTCGCTCGCGTCGATGTGCATCTCGACCGAGATGATGTCCAGTTCGACAGCGTAGCGGTCGCGCCTGGGGTTATCCCAATGCGCCAGGTCGTTGCAGCGGTTGTCGATCATCGCAAGCGTGTTGCGCAGATTTTCCTGCCTACGCTGGCCCCTGGCCAGGTTGGCAAAGTTGGTCGTGTTGCGCGTATTGGCCGCGGGACGGTAGTCCTCGTCAAACCGCTGGCTCTTGATGCTGAAGGTAAAGTCTTGAGTCATTGCAAGCTGACGCCTTGTTTCCGAGATTGAATACGAGCGCACGTCTCCGCGCAGGTGTGGATCCCTGCTGGGTGGGATGCCGGGACTTTGGATCAGCGGGCAATCGCCAACCGATCCTGTGGCCGGCGACAGGTGTGGTGGCCCGCCGAGCAACCGTGGCCTGGATCGCCTCAGGCCGCAGCCACGTTTTCTGCAGCGATGGCACGTGCCTGCCGCGTCAATGCGATCAGCGGCAATGCCCGCTGCACCGCCAGCCTGGCCCGCTCGGCCAGGGCCTCGTTGTGCACGCGGTAGTCCAGGAAGTCGCGGTCGGTGGCGTAGACGCCCAGCGGCAACGTGCGTGCCTGGAAGAAGCTGAAAAGTGGCCGCAACTGGTGGTCGATCACCAATGCATGGCGCTCGCTGCCGCCGGTCGCCGCCAGCAGGATCGGCGTGTCGATCAAGGCATCCTGATGGATGAAGTCGAAGAAGTGCTTGAACAGCCCGGTGAACGAGCCGCGATAGACCGGCGTTGTCACCACCACCACGTCGGCCTGCTCCACGGCCGCAAGTTCCTGCTCCACCGTTGCCGGCAGCTGCGAGCGCCAGACCGCACCGGCGAACTGCGGTGCCAGCGCCCCGAGTTCGACCAGATGTTGCTCGCATGGCACGGCCTCGGCGATCAGGGCCAGCAGATGCTCGGCCAGGGCGACGGCCTTGGAAGGGCGCTGCAGCCCGCCGGAGACCGCGACGACGCGGAGTGGGTGTGGCACGTTGACAGTCATGCGGGGTTGACCTGAAACGACGAACCCCGATGCTAGGGCTCGCATTCAATGAAGTAAAATGGTGTTATTTCAACAATCCATGAATTCGGATCATCTGAATGCTTGAGCGCATCCATCTCACCATCGTCCAGCAGGTCGAGCAGCAAGGCTCGCTGACCGCCGCCGCCGGCGTGCTGAACCTGACCCAGTCGGCGCTGAGCCACAGCATGAAGAAGCTGGAGCAGCAGCTGGGCACCGACGTGTGGCTGCGCGAGGGACGCAACCTGCGCCTGACCCAGGCCGGCCAATACCTGCTGGCGGTGGCCAACCGGGTGCTGCCGCAACTGGACCTGGCCGAAGAGCGCCTGGGGCAGTTCGCGCAGGGCGAACGCGGCGCGCTGCGCATCGGCATGGAGTGCCATCCCTGCTACCAATGGCTGCTCAAGCTGGTGGCGCCCTATCTGGCCACCTGGCCGGACGTGGATGTGGACGTCAAGCAGAAGTTCCAGTTCGGCGGCATCGGCGCGCTGTTCGGCTACGAGATCGATCTGCTGGTCACGCCCGACCCGCTGTACAAGCCCGGGCTGCGGTTCGAGCCGGTGTTCGACTACGAGCAGGTGCTGGTCGTGGCGAGGAGCCATGCACTGGCGTCGGCGGCCTACGTCAAGCCACAGCAGCTGACCCGGGAAGTGCTGATCAGCTATCCGGTGGACCTGGAGCGCCTGGACATCTACAGCCAGTTCCTGCTGCCGGCCGGGGTCACGCCCAGGCGCCACAAGGCCATCGAGACCACCGACATCATGATGCAGATGGTCGCCAGTGGCCGCGGCGTGGCCGCCATGCCACGCTGGCTGGTGGAGGAATATGCGTCCAGGATGGACGTGGTGCCGGTGCGGCTGGGGGCGCGCGGCATCCCCAAGCAGATCTTTCTGGGCGCACGCGAGGCGGATATCGCCGTCGACTACCTGCGCGCCTTCATCGAACTGGCGCGCCAGCCTGCCAATGGCACCGCCACGACATCCGGAGCCCACTGATGGATACCACCGCAACGCGCACGCCACTCCCACTACCTGCCGGCCACGACAAGGTCTTGCTGCATTCCTGCTGCGCGCCATGCTCCGGCGAGGTGATGGAGGCCATGCTGGCGTCCGGCGTCGACTACACCATCTTCTTCTACAACCCCAACATTCATCCGCGCAAGGAATACGAGCTGCGCAAGGACGAGAACATTCGCTTTGCCGAGCAGTGCGGCGTGCCCTTCGTCGATGCCGACTACGATCGGGACAACTGGTTCGAGCGCGCACGCGGGATGGAGAACGAACCGGAGCGCGGCATCCGTTGCACCATGTGCTTCGACATGCGCTTTGAACGCACCGCGCTGTATGCCCACGAGCATGGGTTCCCGGTGATCACCAGTTCCCTGGGCATCTCGCGCTGGAAGAACATGCAGCAGATCAACGACTGCGGCGTTCGCGCTGCGGCCAAGTATCCCGGCCTGATGTATTGGGAGTACAACTGGCGCAAGGGCGGTGGTTCCTCGCGCATGGTCGAGATCAGCAAGCGCGAGAACTTCTACCAGCAGGAATACTGCGGCTGCGTCTACTCGCTGCGCGACACCAATCGGCACCGCGCCGAAAGCGGGCGCAGTCGCATTCAACTGGGCGTGAAATTCTACGGCGATGCGGAACAGGACGATTGAGTGCCCGCAGGTCATGTGGCGCCGCCGGGATTTCCGTGTGCTCCCTGGCTCCCTCCCCGCTCGATCAGGGCTGACGCAGCGGCGCAGCCAATCACCACAACAGGACGGCAAGACCTTTGATTGCTCCGGATACGCCCAGCCGCGCCAACACCATCACCGCGGCCTATTCGCTGGAGGTCAGCGCCAAGGACATTGCCGGGCTGACCGCAGCGGCGCCTGGGATCATGCGTGGCTCAACCATTGCCATCCCTTACCTGCCCAACCAGGACGACACCGCGCGACTGGCCGCGGCACGGAGGGTGCGCAACCTCGGCTTTCAGCCCATGCCGCATCTGTCCGCGCGCCGCGTCGCCTCGCTCGACGCGCTGCACGCATTCGTCAGCCGCGCCGTCGATGACGCCGGCGTCGAGCGCTGCCTGGTGATCGCGGGCGATCCACCGTCACCGATCGGGCCGTTTTCGGACAGCGTGTCGCTGATCGATACCGGGGTTTTTGAGCGCTCCGGCATCAAGGTCATCGGCGTGGCGGGGCATCCGGAAGGGCATCCAAGCATGCCTGCAGCCGATCGATGGGAGGTGCTGCAGCGCAAGTGTCGCAGCATCACCGAGCGCGGCATGGCGCCGCTGATCGTCACCCAGTTCGCGTTCGATGCCGACCTCGTGCTGACGTGGCTGCAGGCGCTGCGCGCGCACGGCATTGCATATCCCGTGCGTGTGGGCGTTCCCGGTCCTGCCGGCGTGGCGGTACTCGCACGCTATGCCGCAAGCTGCGGTGTCGGTGCATGCGCGTCGATGCTGTCCAAGTACGGCATCTCGCTCGGCACGCTGTTGGGGACTGCCGGGCCGGATCGTTTTGTGGATCGTCTCGCCGCTGGCCTCACTGACGCGTATGGAGACGTCAGCCTGCACTTCTATCCCTTCGGCGGCATTGCAAAGACTGTCGCTTGGGTGGAGCAATACCGCTCGGCGCGCCACAAGGCGGACTGAGACGCGCCGAGTGCGGCGCTGAACATCCAACGCAGACCTCTGATTTTGTTGGGCACAGAGGCGCGGGACATCGATCTGTCCACGACCCCCATCACAGTCTGTACTTTTTAGTTGTGGCGTTTTGTTTGCTGCGCGTGAGGTGCTGCAGCGCACAGCAGACCTGCCACACGCGCGCGGTATAACCATCGGCGAATCGCGGCGAGGGGGCGCTGCATCCGATGCCGTTGCCATGCGCGGCGGCATCGCTTCTGCAACGTTCAAGGAGAGATGTCGCCATGCCGAAGCCGTCGCTGTTGTCATTGCTGTGCACCCTGTCGCTGGTCTCCATGCCGCTTGCCGCGGCCGAGCTGCAGCCCAAACAACTGGCTGGCCCACCGGAGGAGTTCGCGCAGATGCGCGCACCCGATCCGGCCGAGTCGGCGATTCTGTCCAAGAGCGCCTTGCTGCCGGTGGAGTTGACGCCGGCCGGCAACTCCGCACGCTGGCAAGGCACGCTGCCGGTGGAAAACGGCCACCTGCGTTTCATGGTGCTGGCCGGCGATCAGCCCTGGGAGGCGGCGGTGACTGCGCCCCGCGCTGCCGGCGCGCGTGCGGCTGCCGTTGCACCGCAACTGCAGGCGCAGCGCACGCTGCTGGGCACCGCAGACAGCGGCACCAGCGGCATGCGCTACGCGGTGGAGTCCGCACAGAACGGCGCGTGGTCGCTGGCACTGCAATCGGCAGCGCCGGTGGCGCAACGCGGTTATGTATTGATGGAAGGCGACGCGCGCACGCAGCTGGCGTCGTATCCGCGCCATCGTCGGCAGCAGGTCGGCCAGACGCTGACGCTCAACGCACTGCTCAGCGGCAACGATGCGCGCGGCTCCACCCTGCTTGCCGCACAGGCCGGACAGATCGACACAGCGAGCCTGCGTGTGATCGATCCGCAAGGCGGTATAAGCACGCTGTCGATGGCCGATGACGGGCAACACGACGATGGTGCTGCCGGCGACGGTGTGTATGGCGGCACGTTCCAACCGACAGCCGAAGGCACCTGGATCGCACAGGTGATCGTGCGCGGTCGCGACCAGGCCGGGCAGCCGTTCGTGCGCACCAGCGAGCATGTGTTGCCGGTGCTGGATACCTCCCTGCGCCTGCTCGGCAACGCACTCAGCGCACGCGCTGCCGACGGCACCCGGCTCAGCATTGCCTTGCCGATCGCCGCGCGCGGCAAGGCACCGTCGCATTACCGCGTGTTCGGCCAGGTCTGGGGCACCGATGCCAAGGGCAAGGACGTGCCGGTGGCATGGATCGGCGGCATGCTGACGCCGCAGCAAGGCCAGCTGCCGCTGAGCCTGGACGAACGCTGGATCGCGCGTGCCGGCGCGCGTGCGCCGTTTACGCTGCGCGGGCTGCGCATCGAAGACCCGGACCATTACATCCCGCTGGTGCAGGCTGACACGCTGCCGTTGCAGCTGCCCGCGTTGCGCCGTGCCAGCATCGCGCGGTCTGCCGCCGCGATCGACGAAAGCATGCGCATGGGGCCGCGTCCGACGACGCTGGCCCGTGCCACTGCGATGGCGCAACCGCAGGCCGCGGGGTCGCAACTGGTGCTGGTGCATGGTTATTGCTCCAACGGCGTTTGGCCGCAGGCGCAGTTCACCAACGCGTCCTCGTTCATCGATGCCAAACAGAACCGCAGCAACGACCAGTTCGCACAGCGGCTGGCGCAGTTTGCCAGTCAGTGGTCCTCGTTCGCGACGGTGGCGCACAGCCAGGGCGGCATGGCCGCGCTGCATCTGTACACCTACTACTGGAGCGGGCTGGATAACGCCACAGGGGGGCGGGTGATGCAGTCGGTCGGCACGCCGTACCAGGGCACCAATCTGTCCGGCATTCTGGCGGCGGTGGGCTCGTGGTTCGGGGTGGGCTGCGGCACCAACACGGACATGACCTACGACGGCGCCAAGGCCTGGCTGGCCGGTATTCCTGCCGATGCGCGCGCCAAGGTCAACTACTACACGACCTCGTTCGCCAAGACCAACTGGTACACCAACGACTACTGCAACGCCGCTTCGGACCTGGTGTTGAACGATCCGGAAGACGGCACCGTGGAGCAGGTCAACGCGCAGCTGCCAGGCGGCGTGAACCGCGGTCACACCACCGGGCAATGCCATACCACCGGCATGCGTGACCCGGCGCAGTATCTGGATGCAAGCCGCAATGCAGTGATGAACGCCAACGCGGCGAAGTGATGCGGTTTTAGCAATGTGCAATGCGATGGCCGGCGTCTGCGTCGGCCATCGCAACATGCGTGGGAACACGTAGCGTGTTGGCGGCTGGCACAACTCCTACGTTCACAGAATTTGATTCCTCCTCCCTTGAAGGTAACGAGGTCCCAACGGGAGCTTGACCCCTTCTCCCGCCGGGAGAAGGTGCCCCGCAGGGGCGGATGAGGGTACGGGAAAAGCCTCTCAACTCTCACTCTCGTGTGGCTTCGCTCCGTACCCTCTCCCCGACCCCTCTCCAGAGGAGAGAGGGGCTTTGGTTGCCTTGAAAGGTGATTGAACGCTGTCGGTGAATCGGTTTTTTAGAGCGGACGATTTGCGGGTTTGCAGCGGGGCCCTTGCCCACCCACCATCGCAGGACACGCCGCAAGTACGTCCTTGTAGGCCCTGGCGCGGCATCCATGCCGCTCAAGGTCCCGCGACGGTGGGCGGGCAAGGACCGGTCGAGATGGTCGGTGCATGATTGCGAGTCGCACGCTACGCGCTGCGCAATGAGGTGCGATCTGGTCAGCTCCTTTTGATCCTGGCACTGTCACTGCCATTGTGGATCTGACGGATGCGCTTGCGCTCGCGCATCCATGCAGGGCTACTGTTGCGCAAGCGGTTGTGACTGCGCATCTGCGCCACCGCCGAGCACCTTGTACAAGGTCACCCGGTTGCTTGCTTCGGTCAGCCGCAGGCTGATCAAGGTCTGTTGTGCGCTGTAGAGCGAGCGCTGCGCGTCCAGCGCCACCAGATAACTGTCCACGCCATTGCGGTAGCGCGCATCCGACAGGGTGAAGCCGCGTTGTGCCGCATCCACCAGGGCGCGTTGTGCGTCCATGCGTTCATCCAGCTGGGTGCGCTCGGCCAGCGCGTCGGCCACTTCGCTGAAGGCGGTCTGGATCGCCAGTTCGTATTGGGCGATGGTGATGTCCTTCTGCAGCTTGGCCACATCCAGTTCGGCCTTCAAGGCGCCGGCGCGGAAGATCGGCAGGCTCACGCTAGGCGTGAACGACCAGGTGTGGTCGCCATCGAACAGGCTGGATAAGGCATCGCTGCCGCGCCCGACATTGCCGGTCAGCGAGATGGTGGGGAAGAACGCCGCACGCGCTGCACCGATGTCGGCGTTGGCGGCCTTGAGCGTGTGCTCGGCCGACAATACGTCCGGGCGCTGCAACAGCACGCGCGATTCCAGCTGCGCCGGCAACGGTGCCAATGCCACGCCGCTCTCGATTGCATCGGCAGTCGGCAACAACGCCGCCGGTACCGACGTGCCCACGACCAGGTTCAGCGCATTGCGCGACTGCGCCAGCTGGGTAGTGAAGCTGGCGACATCGGCGCGCGCGCTTTCCACGCTGGTCTGGATCTGCGCCAGATCCAGCCCGGAGACCACGCCGTTGTCGTGCTGCAATTCAGTCAGGCGCAGCGTCTTGCGCTGGCTCTCCAGGGTCTGCTGGGCAAGTGCCAGCCGCTGCTGATCGGCGGCCACGGTGAGCCAGTCGCTGGCCACCTCGGCCACCAGGCTCAGGCGGGTGCTGCGCTGGGTCTGCTCGCTGGCCAGATAGGTCTCCAGCGCTTCGTTCTTGAGGCTGCGGATGCGCCCGAACAGGTCCAGCTCCCAGCTGCTGATCCCCACCTGCCCGGTGGCGCTGCGGATGATCTGCGGCGCACCGGTGAAACTGGTCGCGGCCGCAGCACGTTGCGCCGTGTGCGAGACGGTGGCATCCACTGCGGGAAACAGGTCCGCCCGCTGGATGCGGTACTGCGCGCGTGCCTGCTCGATATTGAGCACGGCCACGCGCAGGTCGCGGTTGTTGTCCAGCGCCAGTGCGACCACCTGTTGCAGGCGTGCATCGACCAGCACCTGCCGCCAATCCAGCTCGGCCGCGTTGGCGGTGTGGCCATCGGCACTGTCGCCGTGGTTGCCGGTGTCGCCGACCACGCCGGGCACCGGTGCGTCCGGGCGCGCATAACGCGGCGCCATGCTGACGCAGCCGCTCAATGCGATGGCACAGGCCACCGCCAGACTGAGGGATGTCGTGCGCATCATGGAGTCACCTCGGAGGTGGAAACGACGGTGGAGTGATCGGCCGCCTTGCCGGGAAACAGGCTGCGCACGATCACGTAGAACAACGGCACGAAGAAGATGCCCAGCACGGTGGAGGCCAGCGTGCCGCCGAGCACGCCGGTGCCCAGCGAATGGCGTCCACCGGAGCCGGCGCCGCTGCTGATCACCATCGGCAGCACGCCGAGCATGAAGGCCAGCGAGGTCATCAGGATCGGGCGCAGCCGCATGCGTGCAGCATGCAAGGTGGCTTCGATCAAGGGCTGGCCTTTTTCTTCCAGCTCCTTGGCGAACTCAACGATCAGGATGCCGTTCTTGGCGGCCAACCCCATTGTCGCCAGCAGGCCGACCTGGAAGTAGATGTCGTTGGACAGATCGCGCATCCAGGTCGCCAGCAACGCGCCGACGATGCCCACCGGTACCGCCAGCATCACCGAGATCGGGATCGACCAGCTTTCATACAACGCCGCCAGGCACAGGAACACGAACACCAGCGACACCGCATACAACATCCAGGTCTGGGTGCCGGCGGCCTGTTCCTGATACGACATGCCCGACCAGGCGTAACCCACGCCCTTGCCCATGCCATCGACTTCGCTGGCGACTGCGGTCATCGCATCGCCCGAGCTGATGCCGGGCGCGGCGCTGCCGGTGATCTCCATCGATTCGCTGCCGTTAAAGCGGGTCAGCACCTGCGGCGCATAGGCCCAGGCGCTGCTGGCGAATGCCGAGAACGGCACCATCGCGGCGTCGCTGTTGCGCACGTACCAGCGGTCGATATCGCCGGGCAGCATGCGCGCGGACGCCTCGCCCTGCACGTACACGCGCTTGACCCGGTTGTTGTTGAGGAAGTCGTTGACGTAACGCCCGCCCATCACCGTGGAGAGCGTGGTGTTGATGTCGGCTGCGGCCACGCCCAACGCGCCGGCCTTGGCATCGTCGATCTGCACACGGTAGGTCGGCGCATCGTCCAGGCCGTTGAAGCGCACCGCACTCAGGCTCTGATTGCGGTTGGCCAGCTGCAGCAACTGCTTGCGCGCTTCCACCAGCGCCTCGTGGCCGTTACCGGCGGCATCCTGCAACTGCAGGGTGAAACCGGAGCTGGTGCCCAAGCCGTTGATTGCCGGCGGCGTCAACGCAAACACCTGCGCATCCGGCAGCGTCATCATCATCGCGCCGGTGATGCGCTGGGCCACCTCCTGCGCCGAGCCCTCGCGGTCGGCCCAATCCTTCAGGCGGATAAAGCCCATGCCCGAGTTCTGGCTGCTGCCGGCCAGGCTGAAACCGGAGATGGTCATGATGCCCTGCACTTCCGGCTGCTTGAGGATGAACGCGGTGGCCTGGTCGATCGACTGCTGGGTGCGTTGCTGGGTGGCACCGGCCGGCGCGCTGAACATCACCATCAGCATGCCCTGGTCTTCCTCGGGCAGGAACGCGCTGGGCAGACGCCAGAACAGCAGGCCCAGCACCACCAGCAGCACCACATAGATCAGCGAGCCGAGCTTGCGATGGCCGACGATGCGCTCCACGCCACGCCCATAGCGCTCGGTGCCGCGATCGAAGCGCGTGTTGAACCAGGTGAAGAACCTGCCCAGCATGCCCTTGCGCGAGACATGGCCGCCCTTGTCGATGGGCTTGAGCAAGGTGGCGCACAGCGCCGGACTCAGCGTCAGTGCGACCACCAGCGACAGGATCATCGCTGCGGCAATGGTCACCGAGAACTGCCGATAGATCTCGCCGGTGGCACCGCCGAAGAAGGCCATCGGCAGGAACACCGCCGTGAGCACCAGCGCGATGCCGACCAGCGCACCGGTGATCTGGCCCATCGAGGTATGCGTGGCCTCGCGCGGCGACATGCCTTGCTCGGCCATCAGGCGCTCGACGTTTTCCACCACCACGATGGCATCGTCCACCAGCAGGCCGATCGCCAGCACCATGGCGAACATGGTCAGCGTGTTGATCGAAAAGCCCAGCAGCGACAACACCCCGAAGGTGCCCATCAGCACCACCGGCACCGCGATCACCGGCACCAGCGTGGCACGCCAGTTCTGCAGGAACAGGTACATCACCACCACCACCAGCACGATCGCTTCGATCAGGGTCTTGACCACTTCCTCGATGGAGATGCGCACAAACGGCGTGGTGTCGTAGGCAACTTCGTACTTCAGGCCGGCCGGGAAGTACGGCTTGAGCGCGTCGAGCTTGGCCTCCACCAGTTTGGCCGCGTCCAGCGCATTGGCGCCGGTCGCCAGCTGCAGGCCCATGCCCGAGGCGGCCTTGCCGTTGAACTTGGAACTGGAGCCGTAGGATTCCGAGCCCAGCTCCACCCGCGCGACATCGCGCAGGTACACCGTGGCGCCGCCGGCATCGGACTTGAGCACGATGTTCTCGAACTGCGCCGGGGTGCGCAGCTTGCTGCGCGAGGTCACCGTAGCATTCAATTGCTGGCCTTGCAGTGCCGGCAAGGCACCCAGCGCACCGGACGAGACATCGGCATTCTGCGCGGCGATCGCGGTGCTGACATCCGAGGGCATCAATGCGTAGGTGTGCAGTTTTTCCGGATCCAGCCATACCCGCATCGCGTATTCGGCACCGAACACGTTGACGCTGCCGATGCCGTTGAGGCGGCTGATCGGGTCCTGCAGCGAGGACACCATGTAGTCGCCGATGTCGGTGCTGTCCATGCTGCCGTCTTCGGAAGTGAAGGCCAGCACCATGAACATGCTGCCGCTGGCCGACTTGGTCACCGTGATGCCGTTGGTCTTGACCTCGTCGGGCAGCAGCGCCTCGCCCTGCGACACCTTGTTCTGCACCTGTACCTGCGCGGTATCCGGGTCGGTGCCGGAGTCGAAGGTCAGCGTGAGTTGCGCAGTGCCCGCCGAGCTGCTGCTGGAGGACATGTAGAGCAGATTGTCCAGGCCTGTCATCTGCTGTTCGAGGATCTGCGTGACCGAGTTCTGCACGGTCTCTGCGGAGGCGCCGGTGTAGGTCGCGCTGACCGTGACCGAGGGCGGTGCGATGTCCGGGTACTGCTCCAGCGGCAGCGAGAGGATCGAGATCGCGCCGGCCAGCGTGATGACGATGGCGATGACCCAGGCGAAGATGGGGCGGTCGATGAAGAAACGAGCCATGGGAGTTCCTCAGTCGGCCTTGGGCGTGGTGCTGGCCGGCGCTGCAGGCGTCGGCGTGGCCGTACGCGCAGCGGCGGCGGGTGCGCTCGGTGCGACTGCAGCAGCTGCATTCGGTGCTGCCGCTGGGGTAGCTGTGGTGGCGCTCACCTCGCGCGTCTTTACCGGCATGCCGACCTGGATCTTCTGCAGGCCCTGCACGATCACGCTCTCGCCGGCAGACAGGCCTTCGCTGACCACCCAGCGGTCGCCCACCGCATTGCCGGTCTTGAGCACGCGCTGCGCCACCTTGCCGTCGGCGCTGACCACCATCGCCACTGCCTCGCCCTTGCTGTTGCGGGTGACGGCCTGTTGCGGCACCAGGATCGCCTGCTCGTTGACCGCCATCGACAGCACCGCCTTGACGTACATGCCGGGCAGCAGCAGATGGTCGGGGTTCGGAATCACCGCGCGCAGCTTCACCGTGCCGGTGGTGGCATCCACCGCGGTGTCCACCACCTCCAGCGTGCCGGTACGCGCGTAGGCGCTGCCGTCTTCCAGCAACAGCTTGACCTCGGCCTTGCCATCGACCGCCTTGAGCTGGCCGGCATCGAGCTTGCGCCGCAACTGCAGCAACTGCGCACTGGATTGGCTGACATCCACATAGATCGGATCGAGCTGATTGATGGTGGTCAGCACGTCGGTCCGGTCTGCAGTGACCAGCGCGCCTGGGGTAAAACTCGAGGTGCCGATGCGGCCGCTGATCGGCGCGGTGATGCGGGTGAAATCCAGATTGAGCTTTGCGGTCTGCAACGCCGCCCTGGCTGCTGTCACTGCGGCCTCGTTCTGGCGCAAGGTGGCGGTGGCGTCATCGCCGTCCTGCTGGCTGACCGCATCGAGCTTGACCAGCGTCTGATACCGCTGCGCCTTGGGCCTGGCCGACAGCATCGCCGCTTCGGCCTGCGCCAGCTCGCCTTGCGCGGAGGCGTAGGCGGCCTGGAACGGCGCCGGTTCGATCTGGTACAACACCTGCCCGGCCTGCACCTGCTCGCCTTCGGTAAACAGCCGCTTGCGCAGGATGCCGCCCACTTGCGGGCGCACCTGCGCACTTTGGTAGGCCACGGTGCGTCCGGGCAGCGTCTGGTCCATTGCCAGGCGCTGCACGTCCACGCGTTGCACGCCCACTTCCACTTGCCGCTGCTGCGGCGCTTGCGCAGGCGAACACGCCGCCAGCGCGACGGTAATCATCGCGGCCAGCAGCCACTGACGCGGCACCACGGCAGAACGGGAGGAAGCAACGCAACGCATACGGCGCACTCGGGAGTGATCGGAGGATGCGCACGCTACGCGGCGAATATGGAGCAAATTTGAAGATTTGCATCGACAGACAGCAGGCGCTTGCTTTCGCGGTTTAATGAAGTCCCAATACGGTTGTGCAAGACAGGCGCTGCATCCGCACCTGCAGTCGCCAGCGCTGTACTACCCAGTGAACACAGCAAGCGCGCGTGCCTGGCCTCATTCGCAACAAGGTTGTCCCAGCCTCGATGAAACTCGGAATCACCGCCAAACTCTTCCTCGCCATCCTCAGCGCCTGCATTGCAGTGCTGCTGATCAATGGCCTGGCCGGGCAGTTGTTGCTCAGAAAGCAGTTTCTCGACTATCTCAGCGAACAGGGCATCGAGCGGATGCTGGACGTATTGCCGCGCGTGCAGGCCGACTACGCCAAGCACGGCGACTGGAACTTCATCCGCGACAATCCCGACGCCTGGTTCGTGCTGATGCGCCCGGAGCTGCCGCAGAACCTGCCGCCACGCGCACCACCGATCTCCGATCAGACCGGCGCGGTGTTTCGTTTCGCGCTGCTGGATCGCGACTACCGGGTGATTATCGGCAACCCCGACGTCAGCCGCACCGACACGCTGCGCCCGGTGGTGGTAAACGGGCAGACGGTGGGCTGGATGGGCATGCTGCCCTTCGAGAAGGTGCTGACCGCCAACGACGCGCGCTTCTACCAGGCCCAGCAACGTCTGTGGTGGACCGTCGGCGCGGCGTCCATCGTGGTGGCCGCGCTGTTCGGCTGGCTGCTGTCGCGCACCTTGCTGCGGCGCGTGCGCAGCCTGACCGCGGCAACCCATCGCCTGGCGGCCGGCGACTACGGCACGCGACTGGAGGCGCGCATGCGCGATGAACTCGACCAGCTCGCGCGCGACTTCAACCAGCTGGCGCAGGCACTGGACAACAACGAACGCGCGCGTCGTGATTTCATGGCCGATGTCTCGCACGAGTTGCGCACGCCACTGGCGGTGCTGCGCGCCGAGCTGGAAGCGCTGCAGGATGGTATCCGGCCGATGACGCGGGAATCGCTGACCTCGTTGCATCAGGAGGTCGGCCAGCTCGGCAAGCTGATCGAGGATCTCTACGATCTGTCGCTCACCGATGTCGGCGCGCTGGCCTACCGGCGCGCACCGATCGATCTGAGTGTGGTGCTGCAGTCCACACTGGCCGGCATGCATACGCGTATTGCCGCTGCCGGGCTCACGCTGCGGGCCCACGGCATCCAGGCGCCGTTACACGTCGACGGCGATGAGCGTCGCCTGCAGCAGCTGCTGTCCAACCTGCTGGAAAACGCCTTGCGCTACACCGATGCCGGCGGCCAGCTGCGGGTGCAGTGCACACGGCGCGCGCACCTGGTGGAGATCGTGATCGAAGACAGCGCGCCCGGCGTACCGGTAGACAAGCTCGATCGCCTGTTCGAGCGCTTCTATCGCGTGGAAGGTTCGCGCAATCGCGCCAGCGGCGGCAGCGGACTGGGCCTGGCGATCTGCCGCAATATCGTCGGCGCGCACGACGGCGAGATCGTCGCCACACCATCGCCGCTGGGCGGCCTGCGCGTGACGCTGCGGCTGCCGGCCCTGGAGGCCTGATGGACGACACCGCCACCACCGCAGCACCGAACGCGCACGTGCTGATCGTCGAAGACGAACCGCGCCTGGCTGCGGTGCTGGGCGAGTATCTGCACGCGGCCGGCTACTCGCATCATTGGGTGGCCGACGGCGCGCAGGCGATCGCCGCGTTTCGCGCGCAGTCGCCGGATCTGGTCTTGCTGGACCTGATGCTGCCCAATCGCGATGGCCTGGACGTCTGCCGCGAGCTGCGCAGCCTCGGCGCGGTGCCGGTGATCATGGTGACCGCGCGCGCCGAGGAGATCGACCGCCTGCTCGGGCTGGAGATCGGTGCCGACGACTACATCTGCAAGCCGTTCAGCCCGCGCGAGGTGATTGCACGGGTGCGTGCGGTGCTGCGTCGGCACCGGCACGACCCCAACGCCGTGCCCACGCATGGATTGCTGATCGATGCAGCCGCCTGCCGCGCCAGCGTGGCCGGGCGCGACCTGGACCTGACCCAGGTCGAGTTCCGCCTGCTGCGTACGCTGTGCGCAGCACCGGGGCGTGTCTACTCGCGCGAACAGTTGATGGACCACGTGTATGTGGACCACCGCATCGTCACCGACCGCACCGTGGACAGCCACATCAAGAACCTGCGCCGCAAGCTGGCCGAGGTGGGCGGCGAAGAATGGGTGCGCTCGGTGTACGGCGTGGGCTACCGCTTCGAGTACCTGCCAGCCGACGCCTGATCCCCGCCCCACCCCTCGTAGGAGCGTGCCCGCGCGCGACGCATGACCGACAGCCCACCGACTCCAGGCGGGTGACCGACAACACTCACACCTTCAACCAGCGCGTCGACACCGCCACGCCCACCATCAGCACCGCAACACCGAGCAAGGCGCCGACCAGTCCGATGCCATGCGCGGCAAAGCCGATCAAGGCCGGCCCGGCCAGGATGCCGGCGTAGCCCAGCGTGGTGACCGAGGTGATGGCGATGCTCTCCGGCATGCGCGTCTGGTTGCCGGCCAACGAGAACAGGGCCGGCACGATATTGGCGCAACCCAGGCCGACCAGCACGTAACCGGCCAGCGAGGCCTGCCATGGGCTCACCAGCGTGAGCACGCAAAAGCCCGCGCCGGCCAGCAGCGCGCCCACCACGATCGAGCGGATGCGCCCCAGGCGCTCCACCACCGCATCGCCCAGCAGGCGCGTGACCGTCATGGTCAATGCAAACACCACATAGCCCACGCCGGCGGTGCTCGGGGCGACCTGGTGCACATCGGCCAGGAACACCGAGCTCCAGTCCAAAATGGTGCCTTCGGCAAGGAACACCACAAACGCCAGAATGCCGATAAACAGCACGATGCCCCTGGGCAAGGCGAGCAACGGCCCCTGCTGCGCCACACGCTCGGTCCGCCAGTGGCGCACCGCCAGCGCGACGACAAGCAGCATGGCGATCACCCCGGCAACCGCCGCGCTCGGCGGGGAGACCTGCGCCGACAGCAGCAAGGTCATCGCGCCGGCACCGACAAAGCCGCCGATGCTGAAGAACGCATGGAATCCGGACATCATCGCGCGCCCGGCATCACGCTCGACCACCACCGCCTGCATGTTCATCGCGCAATCCATCGCGCCCACGCCGGCGCCGAATACGAACAGCACCGCGCCCAGCACCCACGGATTGGCGACAGCCGCCAGCAGCGGCAAGCTGATGCAGATCAGCGCCGCCGTCACCGCCATGACCGCACGGAAGCCGAAGCGCGCCGACAAGGCACCGGCCAGCGGCATCGCCAGAAACGAGCCTGCCCCCAGGCACAACAGGATCAGGCCGAGCGCGCCATCGTCCACGCCGGTTCTGGCCTTGGCGAATGGCACCAGCACCGCCCAGACCGCGGCAGCAAAGCCGGGAATGAAGAATGCCGCGCGGGTGGCGTGCTGTTGCGCGCGAGCGCTGGAGCCGGGGACAAGCGACATGCAAACAATTCCAGAAGGAAGCGGCGAGGAGAGTGCGACGGTTGCGCCAGGCCGGCGCGCTCGCTGGCCGGACATGGCCTGGGCGCCGCGCCACCATGCGTGCTGCAAGCGTCCCAGGGCCATGCGCAACGGTGCGCTAGCGAAACACCACCGTGCGATGGCCATTGAGCACGATGCGGTGCTCGACATGGCGACGCACCGCACGCGCAAGCACCAGCGATTCGGTATCGCTGCCCAGCCGCACCAGATCGCGCGGCGTCATCGCGTGATCCACGCGCGCCACGTCCTGTTCGATGATCGGGCCTTCGTCCAGATCTTCGGTGACGTAATGCGCGGTGGCACCGATGATCTTGACGCCGCGTGCGTGCGCCTGGTGATACGGCTGCGCGCCCTTGAAGCTGGGCAGGAAGCTGTGATGGATATTGATCGCCCGCCCTGCCAATGCGCGGCACAACTCGGGCGAAAGAATCTGCATGTAGCGCGCCAGCACCACCAGATCGATCTGCAACGCTTCGATGAGGGCAAGCAGCTGCGCTTCCTGCGCAGCGCGCGTGTCGGCGCTCACCGGCAGATGGTGGAAGGCGATGCCATAGGAGGCGGCCAGCGGCGCGAAGTCGGCGTGGTTGGACACCACCGCCGCAATATCCACCGGCAATTGCCGGCTATGCATGCGGAACAGCAGATCGTTGAGGCAATGCCCCTGCTTGCTCACCAGCACCAGCAACCGCGCGCGACGGCGCGCATCGTGCAGCTGCCAGTCCATCTGGAATTCATCGGCAAGCTGCGCAAAGCGGCGTTCCAGCCCCGCAATCTCGGTGCCCGGTGGCTTGTCGAAGTGCACGCGCAGGAAGAAGCGGCCACTCTCGTCGTCGCCGAACTGCTGTGCGTCGAGGATGTTGCAGGCCAGGTCGAACAGCAGGCCGGTTACGCGATAGACGATGCCGGTGCGGTCGGGGCAGGACAGGGTGAGGATGTAGTCGGAGCGCATCGGCACAATGATAGCCAATGCGCCCGGCTGCGGGCGCAGTGCTTGCGCCCGTAACTTTCCAGCGCGACTCAGCGCGGCGGCAGGCGCAGCATCAGTCGCCGGTTGATGTCATCCAGTTGCGCCATCGATGCCTCCACCGAGGTCTCCATCGCTTCCTGGGTGGTGATGTGCGCACGCAAATGCGCGGGGTCGGCGAGTTCGCCACGCACCAGAAACACGTTCTCGCCCACCTCGCCGAGGTGCTGGCTGAGCACCACGTAATCCACCTGGTCGAAGCCATGCTGCTTGGCCAGCGGTAGCAGACGCGCAGCCATGCGGACGCTGGCCTCGTCGGTGGGTTTGCTCAACTCGGCATCGAGCACGGCCACCGCTTCGCGGATCTGCGCGAACAGATAGTGGTCCGGATGCTCGGGATGGTCCGGGCCCACCGGGCCCTGGTCGACGACCGGTACGGCGGTCATCGTCTACCACCGGCGCAGGTCAGTGAGCGCGGTGTGCGCTCGGTCGAACCGAGCGTGATATGCAGGTGTCGCATCGCATCCTCCCTGGAGCGGCGGCTGTCACGAGCCGGCATTTTAGAAGGTCTGCTGCATGTTGAGGTGAGCAAGACGCGGGCTCTCCTGCCTGGAAGCGAAGCGGCCTGAAAGTGGGCAGCAGATATTGCTGACGGTGAGCGCAATCTGCTGCACGTGGGCTTCGCCTCGTACCCTCACCCCAACCCCCTGCTCCGCGCTGGAGCGCGGGCGCTCCAAGGCACACGCGCCAGTGATGCGCAAGCCGCGCCTTCTCGCCCCGCCAGGAGAGGGGGCTAGCTCCGCTTTGCGGATGCGGCAATCAGGCCTGCCCTGCCCGCCGCGCCGACACCTCTGCCAGCACGGCCCAGTCTGCGTCGCCGTCGCCATGCGCGATCGCCTCGTCCAGGCCGGCGCGCAGCAACTCACCCAGCGGCATCGGCACCTGCTTGTCGGCGCCGGCCTGGATCGCCAGATCCACATCCTTGCGGCCCAGCGTGGCGGTGAAGCCGGCGGGCAGGTATTCGCGCTGCATGATCAGGCGGCCGTAGCCCTGGTACGCGGGTGCGGCGAACAAGGTGCTGGTGAGCATGCCCAGGAACTGGGTGGCGTCCACGCCATGGCCGCGTGCCAGCGCGCTGGCCTCGGCCATGGCGCCGATCGCACTGGCCAGGCAGAAGTTGGCCGCCAGCTTGACCGCATTGGCCTGCTCGGGGGTGCGGCCGATCTCCCAGGTGCGCTGGCCGAGCACATCGAACATCGGCTGCACGCGCGCCAGCGCCGCCTCGTCGCCGGCGACCAGAATGTTGAGCTTGCCGGCTTCGGCCACATCGACGCGGCCGAGTACCGGTGCGGCCACATAGGCTACGCCGCGCTCGGCATGCAGGGCGGTCAGCTCGTGTGCCAATGCCACCGAGATGGTGGCCATGTTGACGTGCACGCTGCCAGCCGGCAGCGCGTCCAGCACACCTTGCTCCAGCACGGTCGCACGCACCGCGTTGTCGTCGGCCAGCATCGAAAACAGCAGCGGGCCGTGTGCGGCGTCGCGCGGTGCATCCACCACCGTGGCGCCGGCCTCGCGCAGCGATTGCGCGCGCTCGGGCGACCGGTTCCACACACTCAACTCGAACCCGCCGCGCAGCAGGTTGTGCGCCATCGGCAGGCCCATCGTGCCCAAGCCCAGAAATCCTATCGGCATCTGTTTTCCTTATTCGATCTTGCGTCAAGAGCGGCAATCCAGACACCGGCCCGCTCTGCTTCTTTACCACTCCCAGCGTAAATCAGCTGGCGAACACGCCGCGCGCCTCACGCGGCTCGCAGCGCAGGTATTGCGGCGAGGGCGTAACCGACGCGCCGAGTGCGGCAGCGGCATGCCACGGCCAGCGCGGGTCGTACAGGATGCCGCGCGCCAGCGCGATCGCATCGGCCTGGCCGTCCTGCAGGATCGCCTCGGCCTGCGCCGGCTCGGTGATCAGGCCCACACCGATCACCGGCGTGCTGACCTGCGCCTTGATCTGCTGCGCAAACGGAATCTGGTAGCCCGCCTGCACCGGAATCTGCTGGCGCGGATCCAGCCCGCCGCTGGAGACATGGATGTAGTGCGCACCGCGCGCATCCAGCGCCTTGGACAAGGCGATGCTCTGCTCGAGATCCCAGCCGCCCTCCACCCAATCGGTGGCCGAGATGCGCACGCCGATGGCGAGCTTGTCCGACACCGCCGCGCGCACTGCGTCGAAGATGCGCAGCGTCAGCCGCATGCGGTTTTCCAGCGAACCGCCATATGCATCGCTGCGCTGATTGCTCAGCGGCGACAGGAACTGATGCATCAGATAGCCATGCGCGGCATGCAGCTTGATCAGCGCCAGGCCCAGGCGTTCGGCGCGCCGCGCCGCATCGACAAATGCGTGCACCACCGCATCGATGCCGGCATCGTCCAATGCCTGCGGCAGCGGCTGACCGTCACGGAATGCCAGCGCCGATGCGGACACGGTCTGCCAGCCATGCGCGTGATCCGGTGCGATCGCCTCGCCACCCTTCCACGGCAGATCGGTGGAGGCCTTGCGCCCGGCATGTGCCAGTTGAATGCCGATCGGCATCGGCGACCAGCGCCGTACCGATTGCAGCACCTCGTCCAACGCCTGCTCGGTGGCATCGTCGTACAGGCCAAGGTCGGCGTACGAGATGCGCCCCTGCGGCTGCACCGCGGCCGCTTCCAGAATCAGCAGGCCGGCACCGGATTGCGACAAGGTGCCCAGATGGATGCGGTGCCAGTCGCTGGCGCGGCCGTCCTGCGCGGAGTACTGGCACATCGGGGCGATGACGATTCGGTTGGCAAGCGCAAGCGGACCGAAGCGGATGGGAGAGAACAACTGGCTCAAGAGGACATCCACAGATGACACGGGGATGCCCATTGCACTGCGCCACGCGCGTGGGCACAACCGCTGCGATGGATCACTGCGTCATGCCGAGCGCGCACTGGCGTCGTTGACGCTGCGTGCACGCAGCGGATCGAACGGGGTGTGCAGGAACGCCAGCGCCTGCGCGCACGACTGTTCGACCTTCAGGCTGAGCAGCTCGTCCGCGCGGGTGCGCCCGAAGTTGAGCGCGGCGATCGGCAGGCCGTTGCGTGCAGCGGTCTGCACGAAACGAAAGCCCGAATACACCATCAGCGACGAGCCCACCACCAGCACCGCATCGGCCGCCTGCAGATGCGCAAACGCACGCTCCACACGCTCGCGCGGCACGTTCTCGCCAAAGAACACAACATCCGGCTTCAGCACGCCGCCACACACCGGGCACGGCGGCACCACAAAACTGTCGAAGGCCACATCGTCCAGGTCCGCATCGCCATCGGGTGCCTGCGCCGCGTCCAGGTCGGCCCAGCCGGGATTAGCGTGCTCGAGCAGCAGCTGGAATTCGGTACGGGGCATGCGCCGCTCGCAACCCATGCAGCGCACCACATCGAGCCGGCCATGCAGGTCGATCACCGCGTGGCTGCCGGCCGCCTGGTGCAGGCGGTCGACATTTTGCGTCAGCAGCAGTTCCAGCTGGCCGCGCGCTTCCAGTGCGGCCAGTGCGTGATGGGTGGCATTGGGTTGCGCCAGCCCGAAGCGCGGCCAGCCGACCAGACTGCGTGCCCAATAGCGCTGCCGCGTGGACAGCTCGCCCATGAAGGCCTGGAACGTCACCGGTTGCGGACGCTTCCAGCCGCCTTGCAGATCGCGGTAATCGGGAATGCCCGAATCGGTGCTGCAACCGGCGCCGGTGAGCACGAACAGGCGCCGATGACGTTCGATGAAGTCCTGCAGTACGTTGCTGTCCTGAACTGCTACCGCCGTCATCGCGCAACTCCGGTGGCCATGAGGTAACTGTGCAGCAACACCACCAGTTGCGCCTGCAGCGGCGCAATCCGCACCGCAGGCGCACCCTCCTCGAGCAGGCTCTTCACCGGCCCGGTGATGGCCGCCATGCCGATCTCGGCCACCGCCTCGCAATCGTCGAAGCGCACATCCGCGGCGGTGGCCAGCGCAGCGGCAAACGCCTGCTGCGAGCGCTTGCGCGCCTGCGACCCCAACGTGGCGCCACCATGCAGCTCGGCAATGGCGTACAGCGCGCGCGAGACGTCCACATGCTGCAGCTTGGCCTGCACGAAGGCATGCACCAGCGCCTGGCACTGCTGCGCAAGCGTGCGCCCGTGCTGTTGCGCGCAGGCCCGCTCCACCGCGTCGATCACCGCCTGCAGATGCCACTGCAGCAACGCGATCAACATCGCCTGACGGTTCGGGTAGTACTGGTACACGCTGCCGACCGACACGCCGGCCCGCTCAGCCACCCGCGTGGTGGTGCAGCCCTGCAGTCCGTCAGCCACCAACACCTGAATGCTGGCCTGGCGAATGACCTCCACGGTGGCGCGCGAACGCGCTTGCTGCGGGGCTTTACGCGGTGCGGGCAGGGGCAAGGAGGTGCTCACGAATGCGAATGTCCACACGGATGGATGGCACATAGTCTGGGGGCCTTCTTCCTGATTCCAAGGAAGCGCCTCGTCCAGCTCCGCCCCGGTGGCGCTGATCACCGACGCCGGCCGCTCGATGCCTTTACCCTCTGCCACGTACGGTTGAAACCGCTTGAAAACAGGCGCCACGTCACAAATCGTGGCACCGACTCACGCAGTTAGCGTGATCGGGCGCACACGCAACGCTGCGGAAACATGGCGCCGCGACAGTGGGCATCTCCCCCGCTGACCCCACTCCTGCCATGCCCTACACCCACATCCGGACGCGCTCCGGAGTGCGTCGTGCCGTGTCGCGTCGTCCGCTCGCCGTCCTGCTTGCACTGACCCTGGCCACCCCCGCGCTCGCGCAGGAAGCCGCACCCGCCACACCTGCCCCCCGCAAGGGCGAGGACGGCATCTTCTCGCTGGACCGGATGATCGTCACCGGCGCCGGCCAGGCCCAGAACCAGTTCGACGCCTCGTATGCGATCACCGCGCTGACCGCCGAGCAGATCGACAAGCTGGCCCCGCTCAACCTGGCCAGCCTGATCGGCTCCATGCCCGGCATCTATGCCGAATCCACCGGCGGCGAAGTGCAGAACGTCTACCGCATCCGTGGCATTCCCGACGAAGGCTCGTTTGCGGTGATCCAGGAAGACGGCATCAGTCCTTACCCGGACAACAACGGCTATTTCTACAAGACCGAAGGCCTGGTGCGCCCGGACCTGATGGTCGAATCGGTGGAAACCGTACGTGGCGGGCCCTCGCCGATCTTCGCCTCCAATGCCGCGGCCATCGTCAACTTCGTCACCCGCCAGGGCGGCGACACGCCCGAAGGCGCAGTGCGCACCACCGTCGGCGACACCGGGCTGTACCGGCTCGATGGCTATTGGTCGGGCAAGCTGGCCGACGGCTGGTATCTGGCTGCCGGCGGCTTCGTGCGCCGCAACGACGGCTACCGCGACGTGGACTTTCCGGCCGACGAGGGCGGGCAGTTCCGCATGAACCTCACGCACACGCTGGACCACGGCAAGATCACCTTCACTGCCAAGCATCTGGACGACAAGAATGCGTTCTACATGCCGATCCCGCTGTACGACCCGCGCGACACCACACGTTCGCTGGACCCGTTGATCAACCGCTTCACTGGCACCTTGAGCACCGCGCAACTGAAGCGCGCCAGCATCGTGTCCAGCGATGCCAACGGCGCGCCGCAGCGCGAGTTGCGCGACCTGTCCGATGGCCGCCACATGAAATTCAACCATCTGGGCGCGAACCTGGACCTGGCCTTCGACAATGGCTGGAGCCTGTCCAACAAGGCCATCGTCAATCGCCTGGACATGACCTTCGACGCGCTGTACTCCAGCAATGCGCCGCAGGACGCCAGCGCGTATGCCAACAGCCGCCGCGCCGCCGCCAGCACTGCGTTTCCCGGCCTGAGCTCGCTGGGCTACGTCTACACCGACGATGGCAGCCGCTTCGATCCGGCCAGCACCGACGGCCTGGTGATCCAGGGCCAGTACCGCGCCATGAACGTGCGTGCCGATTCGTTTGCCGACGACCTGCGCCTGCATCGCCGCTTCGACTGGGGCAGCGACACCCACGACATCACATTGGGCGTGTACGGCGCCTATTACGCGCGCTCCTATAATTCGCGTTACCAGAGCTATCTGTTCGAAATGCGCCAGAACCCGCGCACGATCGACCTGCTCGGCTACGACGCGGCCGGCAACGTGGTCGGCGGCGTGACCAAGGACGGTGTGGTGATCTATGGCGCCGACCGCACCCAGGGCAAGGCCTACACCAGCATGCTGGCGCCCTACATCGCCGACACCTGGCAGGTGACCGATGCGCTGCGCCTGGAAGGCGGCGTGCGTCACGAGCGCTACCGTTACCGCGCCTGGAGCATGCTGCGCAGCACCGGCAACCTGGGCATGGCCGACACCCTGGCCGACGATGCCGCGCGCCTGTTCACCGGGGCCCGCGCGCAGACCGCCCTGGACGTGGGCGTGACCAACTGGACCGCGGGTTTCAACTACGACATCAACCCGACGGTCGGCATCTATGGCCGCGCCTCGCGTGCGCACCGCGCGCCCAGCGAGGGCGCCAACGAAGGCAACGTCAACATCCCCACCGCCGACCAGTTCGAGCTCGGCACCAAGCTCAACTTCGACACACTGGACGTGTTCGCCACCGCCTTCTACACCAAGTACGACCCATACAACATCGGCACCAGCGCGGTGAATCCGCAGACCGGCGCGGCCGAATCCAAGGACTACCGCGGCAGCGTCACCAACCCGGGCATCGAACTGGCGGCGGTGTGGACGCCGGCGCAGTGGCTGCGTTTGGATGCCAACCTGACCTACAACGACACCAAGGTCTCCGACCTCACCGAGGTGGTGGCCAACGGAGCAGTGGCGGTGGTCGATGTGGACGGCAACATGCCCAACCGCCAGCCGAAGCTGTACGGCAATGCGGGCCCGACGCTGTTCTTCACCACCGGTGCGTTCGACTGGGAAACCTCGTTGCGCTACGCCTACGTCGGCAAGCGCTACGCCGACCTGGAGAACACCACCGAGCTGGCCGCCTACGACACCCTGGCGGCCAACATCCTGGTGCGCAACGGGCCGTGGGATGTGCAGCTGTCGGTCGACAACCTGACCAACACCTTTGCGCTGACCGAAGGCAACCCGCGCACCGACACCATCTCCGGCCAGGGCACGCGCGAACCGATCTACGGCCGGCCGATCTACGAGCGCAACTCGCGGCTGGTGGTGACTTACCACTTCTGAGTGCACCGACGTCCGGGTGTCGCAGCCTCGCTACCAACGCTCCACTTCCCGATCCATCGCCTGCAGCGTGGCGTACGCGCTGCAGGCCACAAGGACTGCCATGACACCCTCCCCTCTTGCCTGTGCGCTGCTGTTTGCGGCAGCGACATGTTCCGGCAATGCCGCCGCCTGGGGCCACCGTGCGCACGCGGCCATCGACAGCGCCGCCGTGCAGGCCCTGCCCGACGACGGCCCGGTCTTCCTCAGGCAATACGCGCAGGTGATTGCCGACGGCGCCACGCTGCCGGATGGCTGGCGCAGCGAGAGCGAGCCGTTTCTCAAGATCGAAGAAGACCCCAACCACGGCTGGTTCCGCGAGCAGTTCGCCTTCATGCAACACCCGCCGCGCTCTCGTTACGCCTTCGTGCTGGCGCTATACGACGAACAGCGGCGCATCGCCGACAGCGACCCGCAACGGGCGCAGCGCATGAATGTGCGTTGGGCCGGCACCTTGCCGTACGCGGCCACCGAAGGCTACCAACGCATCGTGGCGGCCATGCGGCAACTCCGCACGCTGCGCGCCAAGGGCCAGGACACCCGCGAGCTCGAACGTACCTGCGCGTTCTATGTCAGCTGGTTCGCGCACTACATCGGCGATGGCGCGCAGCCGCAGCACGACAGCATCCACCACGACGGCTGGCAGGGGCCAAACCCGCACGGCTACAGCACCGACCCGAAGGTGCACGGCAAGTTCGAGAGCGATTACGTGGACAAGATTGCGCTGACCCCGCAGGACCTGCTGAGCCGCATGCCGGCACTGGCGCATCAGCAGGGCGATGTGTTCGAGCAGATCCTGGACTTTCTCGACGTCGGCACTGGCCGTGTCGAGCAGGTCTATCGCCTGGAAAAGGCTGGCGCCTTCGACGATGCGTCCAGCAGCGACGGCCGCGCGATGGTCTATCGCACCGCCGGCGATGGCGCGGCGATGCTGCGCGACCTGCTGGTGCGCGCCTGGCGCGAAAGCGCGCTGCGGCCCGGCACCTCCACGCCACCCAGCATGGACCCCGGCCATCCGCAGTACGACCCGGCGACCGGATCAGCACCTGCCGGCACCTCGCCCACGCTGTAACCGCCGATGGCGACACGGGTATGCCGCCATCGACGTGCCGACCTGCGCAGCGGCAACGGGCGCCGCGCGGGTCGGCAGCACAGCAGCGCGCCATGCGGATCGCGCGTGCCATCACGCCGCGTCAGTGGGCGTTGGCGGCCTGTTCGACAAAGCGCAGCAGATCCTGATTGAAGCGCGGGCTGTCTTCCAGAAATGGGGCATGCCCGGCGTCGGGATACAGCACCGTCTGCGCACGCGGCTGCAGCTGCCGTGCACGCGCCAGCGTCGGCCCGGTGGTCACCAGTGCATCGCGCGCGCCGTACATCAGCAGCACCGGCAGCTGTGTGCGTTGCAGGCCGGCAACGTCGATCGACATGCCCTGCACGGCCCGCTGCATGTCCCACGAGACCAGCGACGCGTTGGCCAGCAAGGTTTCAAACACCGGCGCCGGCGGCTGGGTGGCAAAGCACAGCCGCAGGAAGTCCTGCACCGCCTGCAGATGCGTGCGCAGGTCGTCGGAGACCAGATCGCGATAGATCGCCGGATGCGCGCCCAGTTGCTCTGCGCGCAATTCGATCACGCCATCGACATACACCACGCCGCCAAGCCCTTCGTCGCCGTAACGGGTGAGGTAGTTGCTGATCACCGCACCACCCAGCGACCAACCCACCAGCACCGCATCGCGCGCGTTGGCGGCCTTCACCACGGCGGCAAGGTCGTCGGCCCAAAGCATGCCATCCCGATACGCGGACGCTGCCGCCGGTTTGCCGGACAGCCCATGCCCGCGCAGGTCGTAGGTGATCAACCGATAGCCTTGCAGGCGCGGATCGGCCAGCTGCGCGTCCCAATCGATGCGGCTACCGAGCAGGCCGTGCACGAACACGATCGCCCGGCCATCGCTGGCGCCATGCTCCTGCACCGCCAGGGCCACGCCGTCGGGTGCGGTGACGGTGTAGCTGCGCGATGCAGGGATGGCCGCCGGGCCCGCCGTAGCCAAGGTTGAAGAGAACAGCAGCAGGCAAGCCAACACGTAGCGCATCGGCAACATGCCAATGACAGGAAGGAAGCGAACAGGCATCGGAGTGAGCTCCAGACAATGGGAGCCAGCATCCTCGAGCCTGACACCAATGTGAGGGTCAAGCCTTGCGTGCGACGTATGCTTGGCGCATGGCCACATCGTCCGAACCATCGCTGAGCATTGGTGCACTGGCGCTGCAGACCGGCGCCAGCGTGCGCTCACTTCGTCACTACGACGCGCATGGGCTGCTGACCTCCTCGCGCAGCGCCAACGGCTACCGCGTGTTTCCCGCCGGCTGCGTTGCGCAGGTGCGGCAGATCCAGCGGCTGATCGCCACCGGCTTCAGTCTGGACGACATTCGCGGCTTCCCCGATTGCATGCGCCTGGTGGAAGGCGCGCAGATGTGCCCGGAAACCGCACAGGCGCATCGGGCACGCCTGCAGCTGATCGAGCGCCAGCTGGCCGACCTGGAGCGGCGACGTGCGCGCCTGCTGGAAACCCTGGCGCAAGGGGCGGCGGAGACGAAGCGTGCGCCCTCTCCTGCAACGCAGCGCAAAGGCCGCAAGCCCGCTCCCTAGCCGCGCATCGACGCGCACGCGGCGGTTGTTTTTCACAGACGCGGCCACCCACACCAAGGCAATCACAGCTCACGCCCCGATGCGGCTCGCACCACAAGCGCTGCCACCGGCGCCCGCGCGCGCCAGCTTTTACCACTCCCGATTCCCGATTCCCGATTGCGCCAGGCAAACCACCCGCATGCCGGGCACACGCCCATGCAACGCGCAGCTGGCATCCACATCGGCCTCGGTCGTTCCCGGATGCTCGCTCCGGTCGCTCCGGTCGCTCCGCGTCACTCGCCGCGTGCAGGATGCGGCGCAAAGCGCCCGTACGGCCGCGTGTCATCGGCGCGCTGGCGCAGCACGTAGGCCGCCGCAAAGGCGAGCGTCAGCGAGGTCAGGCACATGCCGACCAGCGCGCCCCAGCCACCGTGTTGCCAGAACCAGCCGCCAAGCGCGCCGATCACGCTGGAGCCGGCGTAATACGCCAGCAGATACAGCGATGCGGCGTGACTGCGGTGCGCACCGCCGAGCCGGCTCACCCACGCGCTGGCCGCCGAATGCGCAATGAAGAAGCCGATCGTCAGCAGCACGATGCCGGCCACCACCAGCGCCAGCACATGCGCCAGGGTCAGTGCCACGCCAAGCACGCACAGCACGATACCGGTGCTGACCACCGGGCCGCGCCCGAAACGATCCGACGCCGCGCCGGCCACCGACGAACTGACGATGCCGAACACATAGGCGCTGAAGATAATGCCGATCTGGCTCTGGCTCAGGCCGAATTCCGGCCCGCCCAGCCGGAAGCCGGCGTAGTTGTAGAGGCAGACGAACACGCCCATCAGCAGGAACGGCAGCGCGAACAGGAACGGCAGGTTGCGGTCGCGCAGATGCCCGGCCCAGGCGCGCAGATGGAAGCGCAGGTTGATGCCGTGCCGGCGCACGAAGTTGCGCGACGGCGGCAGCAACCAGAAGAACGCCAGCGCGCACAGCAGGTCGAACACGCTCAACACCGCCAGCGCGGTGCGCCAGTCGTAGTGATCGGTCAGCACGCTCATCACAATGCGCCCGCTCATGCCGCCGAAGGCATTGCCGGCCACATACAGGCCGGTGGCCGCGCCCATCTTGTTGGCCGGCAGTTCCTCGCCCAGATACACCATCGCCACCGCCGGCACCCCGCCCAGCGCGATACCGGACAAGGTGCGCACCAGCACCAGCGCGCCCCAGTGCGGCAGGAAGGCGGCGACCAGGTTGAGCACTGCGGCCAGTGCGATCGATACGAACATCAACCCGCGCCGGCCCAGGTTCTCCGACACTGCGCCGGCACAGAAGATCGCCAGGGCCAGCGCGCCGGTGGCCAGCGACAACGGCAGCGAGGCGGTGGCCGCGTCCACGCCAAAAGCGCGTGCAAACTCCGGAAGCACCGGCTGCACGCTGTACAGCAGCGAGAAGGTGGCAAAGCCGGCCAGGAACAGGGCCAGGCGGATGCGGCCGCTGGCCGGCGCGTCGGCAGCGGGCACGTCGGCAAGGCTGGTGGTACCCGGCGAGCTGCCGGCGTGGCGATCAGAAGAAGACACGGGAGCAGCATCGAGACATGGGACGGCGAGTATTCGCCCGCTAGGACCCCCTGTCCAATATATGATTCTGGCAGCTGCCATATACAGGACAGATAGCATGGAACTTCGCCACTTGCGCTATTTCCTGGCCGTCGCCGAAGAAGGCAACTTCACCCGGGCCGCAGCGCGGGTGGGGATTGGCCAGCCGCCGTTGAGCCAGCAGATCCAGGCGCTGGAGCGCGATCTGGGCACGCCGCTGTTCCGGCGCACCCACAGCGGCGCCGAGCTGACGCCGGCCGGCGAGGCGTTCCTGGTCGAGGTGCGCCGCGTGCTCGCCGACGTGGAGCGCGCCGCAGAAACCGCACGGCGGGTGGCGCGTGGCGAATCCGGCCGGCTGCGCCTGGGCTTCACCGCCTCGGCCGCGTTCAATCCGGTGGTGCCGCATTTGATCCGCGACTTTCGCCGGCAGTGGCCGCAGGTCGAGCTATTGCTGGAAGAAACCAATACCGCCGGACTGCTGCTGGCCCTGGCCGATGGCCGTCTGGACGCGGCCTTCGTGCGCTACGGCCTGAGCACGCCGCCCGACCTGCAACTGCTGCGCTTTGCCGACGAACCGATGAAGATCGCCGTGCCCACCGCGCATCGCCTGGCCGCCCGCAACAGCGCGCCACTGGCCGCGCTGGCGGGCGAGCCGTTCATCCTGTTCCCGCGCAGCTTTGGGTCCAGCCTGTACGACGAGATCCTCGCCGCCTGCCGGCAGTCCGGGGTGACCCTGCGCATCACCCAGGAGGCGCCGCAGATGTCGTCCATCGTCAACCTGGTCGCCGCCGAATTGGGTGTGTCGGTGGTGCCGGCCTCCACCGCGCAGCTGCAACTGCCCGGCGTGCGCTATCTGGAGATCGAAGGCCAGATGCCGCTGGCCAGGCTGGCCCTGGCGGTATCGCCCGGCGCACTAGACACCGCACCGCTGGTGCGGCATCTGTGGGCGCTGGCAGAACTGCTTTGAGCGATGTCCTGGGGCGCACCTTGCGTCAGCCTGGGGAGCGAGGATCAACGTCGTGCTCGAAGAAACGTGACGGCTCCTGGCCTGTGCCTGACGTCAACTGCAACAGATCACCTTCAGACTGGTCAGATTCACCCTCGGACACGGGATTCATCTGAATTCAACGAGCCAAGCAAAGCCGGACGTATCGAATCAAAGCCTCCGGGATCCTTATTTTTAAACATCCTCTTAAGCGTGTCCGCCTGCATTTGCAAGAGTTCCAGCTCCTCTTCCCATCTTTCAGGGTTCGGATCGGCAGTGACGTTGGGATCCATCGCGCGAATCAACTCCCTTTGAATTTCCTCCAGGCGTGGCTTCTTTTCTTCAAATTTACGTGCCAGCTCCGCATCTCCTCTCTGCAACAAGGAATTTTGCAGTTCCCCCCAGTGACTGATAAGCAACGTTGCGTCCTCATTCAGCTCGCCCAGCCGTTCATGTTTCTTTTGCCGCATCCGCTCCAGCCGCTCTCCTGGCGTGGGTATGGGTGCAGTAGACGGGCTGGATCGCCTAGATATGGGGGGCCGACGCAACGCTACGAACCGGTGATCCGCCTCTACGCTCCCGCCGGCACTAGAGGACACGATCGAGCTGCCGCCAGGAATCTCCAGTGGCGGGTTTTTACGTGCTGAAGAGGCACGCTTTATGGAATTTCCCATCTCAATTCTCCGCAATTACGTCGGGGAAAATAGATGATTTCCGGCGACCCTCGCATCCCGCCGTGGAAGACGCGTTTACACGAGCGAACCCACCACAGCCTTTGCGTCCCTGCATTTTCGTCCATCGGCATTGCGCTCCATCTTGCTTGGAGCGGTCGCCGGAGAACCTTTCACATTGCGCAATCGGGCTCGATCACCCGTCTGGATTGGGCGCCGAGGCCTCGTGCATCGGCCAGGTGCATAGCGATTAAAGCGTTTTCTGATCGCTGCGGCTTGGAATCCGGGCGTGGTCATGTCTGGCCCATCGAATGCTTGACCTCAACTGCGATTGAGATTGTTCAATGCAGGCCTCTCCCATCGATCTGAGTGCCATGCATCTACGTCATATCTTGCTGCCCTGCCTGGACCCCGCACTGACCCGGCGTTTTTATCGCGATGTGCTGCAGCTTCCGCTGCAGGGCAATACCGTGCACATCGGCTGGAGCACGCTGGAATGCGTACAGGCGCAGCAGCCGGTGGGCAGTGTGCACCTGGCGTTCAACGTGGCGCCTTCGCGCTTCGACGCCGCTGCGCAGTGGATCGGCGCGCGCAGCAACCTGCTTGCCGATCCGCACGGCCGCCGTCAGTTTCGACTGGATGGCGTCTGGCAATCGCGCTCGGTGTATTTCGCCGGCCCCGATGGCGCGGTGCTGGAGTTGATCGCGCGCCAAGCGGTGCAGGACGTGGTCACCGGCGACGGCGCATTCCACGGCGACGAGTTGCTGTGCGTGAGCGAGATCGGCTTACCCAGCAACGATGTCGCGGTGGTGACCAGCAGCGTCGCCAATCACTTCGGCGTGCGGCCATTTGCGCCGGCGGTCGAGGGCTTTGCCGCGCTGGGCGACGATGATGGCCTGTTGATCGTGGTCGATCAGGCGCGGCGCTGGTTTCCGCAACAGCGGCAGCTGCCCTGGGCCAGCGGCGTGCGGGTCAGCGTGGATGCACCGCAACCGGGGCTGCGCCTGCGCGATGCGCAGGGCTGGGAGTTGCTGGCGGCGTGATTGCCCACGCCGCGCACGTCATGCAGCGGCTGCAGGCGCGGGCAGACGGAAAAATGCCCGCGCGGCCGCCGTGCTGTTGGCCGCAGTCAGCGCCACCTCCTCGCCACGATCGCGCGCGAGTTCTTCCACGATGTGCGACAGGAACCTCGGCTCGTTGCGGCGGTCCTTGGGCATCGGCTTGAGCGTGCGCGGCAGCAGGTACGGCGCATCGGTTTCGATCATCAACCGGTTGGCCGGGATGTTGCGCACCAGCTCGCGCAGATGCGCACCGCGGCGCTCATCGCACAGCCAGCCGGTGATGCCGATGTAGTAATCGCGGTCCAGGTAAGCGAACAGCTCTTCGCGGGTGCCGGTGAAGCAATGCACCACGGCCGGGCCGAGGCGGCCATCGAAGCTGCGCATGATCGACAGGAAATCGTCGTGCGCCTCGCGTTGGTGCAGGAACAGTGGCTTGCCGTTGTCGGCAGCCAATTGCAGCTGGCGCTCGAACGCCTTGTGCTGCGCCGGCCGCGGCGCGAAATCGCGAAAATAATCCAGCCCGCATTCGCCCACCGCCACCACCTGCGGATGCGCCTGCAGCGTGCGCATTTCGGCCTCGCATTCGGCGGTGAATTCCACTGCGTGGTGCGGGTGCACGCCGGCGGTGGCGTAGAGGAATCCGGGGTGCTGCTGGGCCAGCTGCAAGGCCAGCGGCGAATGCTCGCGGCTGGCGCCGGTGATCACCAGTTGCGCAACGCCTGCCTCGCGTGCCCGTTGCAGCACTGCCTCGCGGTCGCGGTCGAAGGAGTCATGGGTGAGGTTGGCGCCGATATCGATCAACTGCATGCTGCGGTGTCGTGTTGGGAGAGCCGGGCAAGTGTAACGAGTGGGAGTTATGTGCGCTTCGCGCTTCGCGTCCCTTCTCCCGCCGGGAGAAGGTGGCGCGCAGCGCCGGATGAGGGTGCGAGCGGAGCGTCGCATGACCAACCACCCAATGTGGCGTCGCCCCGTCCCCTCACCCCTCTCCCGCAGGAGAGGGGCTTTGCTCCCTTCTTCCAGGAGAGAGAGGGGTTCAACCCACCACCGGCACCACCATCGCATCGATCTTCGCCGCCAGCGCCTGGATCGTCAGCAGCGCCGATCGCGACAGCTGGCGCTGCGGGGCCACGCACAGCGCCAGCGTCATCGGCTTGGTCAGGTGGCGGCGGAACGGCACGAATGCCAGGCGGCCGTCGGCCACATCCGGCGCGGCGTCCAGCCACGACATCAGGCCCACGCCGGCACCGGCACGCACCAACCCGCGCAGGGTGCGCACATCGTTGCAGTGGGTCAGCCGCTTCACGTCGATGTGCTGGCGCTGGTACAGCACCTTGGCATGCTCGCCGACGATCAGCGGGGCCGCCGGCAGCAGCAGGCGGTGTTCCAGCGTTTCGCTCAGCTGCAGCTCGGTGCGGGTGCTGAGCGGGTGGCCGACCGGCATCGCAATCCCCAACGGGATGTCGGCAAAGGCGCGCACCTCCAGGTCCACGCTGCTCACCGGGTCCAGCAGCAGGCCGATGTCCACATCGGCCGAGGTCACCATTTCCATTACCCGCTGGTTGCGCGCGGTGGACAGGTTGAAGGTGATGCCGGGGTACTCCTGCACCAGCGCCGCCACCGCCTCCGGCACCACGCCCTCACTGAGCGCGTCGATCATGGCGATCTCCACATGCCCGCGGCGCAGCCCCTTGAGCTCGTCGAAGCGCTCCAGGGTGCGGGCGTAGGCCTTCTCCCAGCCGCGCACGTCCACCAGCAGCAGCTCGCCGGCGGCGGTCAGCCGCAGCCGTCCGGGCAAGCGCTCGAACAGCTGCGCGCCCAGCTCTTCCTCGGCCTTGAGGATCTGCCGGTCGATCGCCGAGGCCGACACGTGCAGCACGTCGGAGGCCTTGCGGATGCTGCCGCAGCGGGCCACTTCGATGAAGTAACGGGTGAAGCGGGAAAAGGTCAGCATGCGGCGGGGCTCGGTTGGCGTTGCATTTTTTGCAATGGCTTGGCTGAAAATCGATGTTTGATAACACACCCCCGGCTTCCTAGAGTCAATCCGGCACCGCTCCCGCCCTACGCCAGAGACTGGACCCATGGATGTCGCCGTCCCCGCCCTGCCACTGCACTGCACCTTCGAGGCCGCCGACTGGCAGCGCCTGGCCCAGCACTGGCACGCGGTGGCGCTGAGCAGCGAGGTCGGGCAGGCGCCGTTCAAGGCCACCCTGCTGGACGAGCCGCTGGTGCTGTACCGGCTGGGCGAGGAACTGGTGGCCGCGCGCGATGTCTGCCCGCACCGCGGTGTGCCGCTGAGCATGGGTACCGCCGATGGCGGCGGCGTGGTCTGCGCCTACCACGGGCTGCGCTTCGGCTCGGGCGGGCGCTGCAACCATATCCCCGCCAGTCCCAGCCAGAACATCCCGGCCAAGATGCGCCTGCACACCTATGCGGTGGCCGAGCGCTACGGGTTGATCTGGGTGTGCCTGGCCAAACCGGCCGGCGTCAGCGCGGCCGAGGTGCAGATTCCGCCGATGCCCGGCTGGGACGAGGATGGCTTCCAGCAGATCGTCTGCCCGGCCTTTGACATCGGCGGCAGTGCCGCGCGCCAGCTGGAGGGCTTCATCGACGTGGCGCATTTCGCCTTCGTGCACACCGCCACCTTTGCCCAGCCGGACAAGCGCGAGGTGCCGGCCTACACCACCACCGAGACGCCGACCGGCTTCAATGCCGACTACCTGAGCTCGGTGGCCAATTATTCGGTGGACATGCCGCTGCCGGACGTGGACCCGGATTTCCAGTGGCTGCGCCATTTCGAGGTGCATCTGCCGTTCACCGCCACCCTCACCATCCACTTCCCGGTGCCGGGCAAGCGGCTGGTGATCATGAACGCGGCCAGCCCGGTGTCCAAGCACAAGACGCGCCTGCTGGTGCCGATCGCGCGCAACTTCGACACCCATCTGCCGGTGGAGGACGTGCACGCCTTCAACCTGCGCGTGTTCGAGGAAGACCGCGCCATGGTCGAGGCGCAGCGCCCCGAATACCTGCCGCTGGACCCGCTGCTGGAAGTGCATATCCCGGCTGACCGCAGCTCCATCGCCTACCGCCGTGGCCTGCGCAGCCAGGGCTATAGCGACTTCTTCCTGCGCTGACCGCCAAGGAGCACGCCATGCAGTTGCACGAGGTCCGCGTTGCCGAGGTCTTCGACCAGGGCCATCGCCAGCGCGCGATCCGGCTGGAGCCGGTCGGCGCGGAGTTGCCGGCCTTCGAGGCCGGCGCGCATGTGGACCTGCATCTGCCCGACGGCATGATCCGCCAGTACTCGATCGCCAGCGCACCGCATGTGCGCGACCACTACCTGCTGTGCGTGAAGCTGGCCGACGCCTCGCGCGGCGGCTCGCGGCATCTGTGCGAGCAGCTGAGCACCGGCGACCGCCTGCGCATCTCCACACCGCGCAACCTGTTTCCGCTGCATCCGGGCGAGCGCCACGTGCTGCTGGCCGCCGGCATCGGCATCACCCCGCTGCTGTCGATGGCCGAAGCGCTGGAAGCGCGCGGCGAACCCTTCGTGCTGCACTACTACGCGCGCCGGCACGCCGACGTGGCGTTCGGGCAGCGGCTGCAGCAGGGCTTCGCGCATGGCCAGGTGCAAGTGCATCTGAGCGATGGCGGCGAGAGCCCGCGCGTGCATGTGCCCGAGGAATTGGGCCAGGCGCGTGCGCGCGACCAGTTGTACCTGTGCGGGCCGGCCGCCTTCATGGACCACTTCACGCTGCTTGCCAGGGCGCACGGCTGGACGTCCGAGCAACTGCACCGCGAACACTTCGCCGCCGCCGAGCCGGGCATCGCCCACGATGCCGACAGCGCCTTCGAAGTGGAGCTGGCCGCCAGCGGCCGCGTGGTGCAGGTGCCGGCCGGCTGCAGCATCGCCAGTGCCCTGCTGGACGCCGGCATTGAGGTGCCGCTGTCCTGCGAGCAAGGCATGTGCGGCGCCTGCCTGACCGGCGTGATTGCCGGGACGCCGGATCACCGCGACAGTGTGCTCAGCGACAGCGAGCACGCCGCCAATACCCAGATCACGCTGTGTTGCTCGCGCAGCCGTTCGCCACGCCTGGTGCTGGATCTTTGAGCGCTCCGTATGTCGTGCGCCTGCGCAGACAGGACGACAGCGGGCGCGCAGGTGGCTGACGCCGGTCACGCTGCAGCGCGAAGCGGCGGCCAACGTCGCACGACACCTGTGGACGGACGTGAGCCCCGCATCTTCTTTCACGGTTTGATCGATGGGTGCACAAGGCGCCGCCGGCGCAGATGCAGACAAAGCCTGCGGTTATGCCATTACACCGCGCAACACGCATTGCACTTGCAGCGCAATCCGTGCGAAGGGTCCGTGGCAACCGCCGTCGCACAGTGCAAGATATTTGGCCCGCGCGCGTCCACCTCAATCGCGCGTGCCCCTCTGTGCCGATGAGATGCCTGCCGATGGTTGTTTGTGTGATCGCCTTCGCCCGCCCGTGCCGGGGCGCACGCTGATGCGCTGGCCCGGATTTGCGCTGTCCGACAATGGCAGCAGCGTGCGTACCGAGGTCCTGGCCGGTGCCACCACCTTCCTGACGATGGCCTACATCGTCTTCGTCAACCCCGACATCCTGGCCACCACCGGCATGGACCACGGCGCGGTGTTCGTGGCGACCTGTCTGGCCGCCGCGCTTGGCTCGCTGCTGATGGGCGTGCTGGCCAACTATCCCATCGGCATGGCACCGGGCATGGGCTTGAATGCGTTTTTCGCTTTCTCTGTGGTGGGCACGCTGGGTTACAGCTGGCAGCAGACGTTGGGGCTGGTGTTCGTGTCCGGCTGCGTGTTCCTGCTGCTCAGCGTCACCGGCGCGCGACGCTGGCTGGTGGATGGCATCCCACCCACCTTGCGCAGTGCGATTGCAGCGGGCATCGGCCTGTTCCTGGCGTTGATCGGCTTGCAAAAAGCCGGGCTGGTGGTGGCGCATCCGCAGACGCTGGTGACCCTGGGCGACTTGCATCGGCCCGAGCCATTGCTTGCGTTGGCTGGGCTGCTGCTGATCGGCGTACTGGAAGTGCGCCGCGTGCGCGGGGCGATGTTGCTGGGCATCCTGGCGGTCACCGTCGCTGCGCTGGCGCTGGGTCTGGTGCACTATCAGGGCGTGCTGTCGCTGCCGCCGAGCCTGGCGCCTACGCTGCTGCAGCTGGATATTGCCGGCGCCTTGCAAGGCCATGGCGGCAGCGGCGCACTGACCGCCGTCCTGCACGTGGTGCTGGTGTTCGTGCTGGTGGAAATGTTCGATGCCACCGGCACCTTGATGGGCGTGGCCCAGCGCGCCGGCCTGTTGCACACACAGGCGCACCGTCGCCAGTTCGACCGCGCCCTGCTCGCCGACAGCACCGCCATCCTGGCCGGCTCGCTGCTTGGCACTTCCAGCACCACCGCATACGTGGAAAGCGCTGCCGGTGTACAGGTGGGTGGGCGTACCGGGCTCACCGCGCTGGTGGTGGCAGCGCTGTTTCTGCTGGCGCTGCTGTTCTCGCCATTGGCGGCGATGGTGCCGGCGTATGCCACCGCACCGGCGCTGATCTACCTGGCATCGGTGATGCTGCGCGAGTGCACGCAGATCCAGTGGGACGATGTCGGCGACGCGCTACCGGCCGCGATCTGCATGCTGGCCATGCCGCTCACCTATTCCATCGCCACCGGCCTTGCCTTCGGCTTCATCACCTATGCGGCACTCAAGCTGGGCAGCGGCCGCTGGCGCGCCGTGCATCCGGCCACCTGGGCGATTGCCGGCCTGTTCGTGCTGCGCTATGCCTTGGAGTGAGCGAGTCACCGCAGCTATTTCATCTCCTGCCCCCCCTGGTCACCCACCGCGTCGCGCGGCAAGCTGCACCGCAACCGGCAGCGCCACGTGCTGTCTCATTCCCAGAGCTCACCACATGCCACATCGTTATCGCTGTCTGATCCTCAGCTTGTGCACCTTGTTACCGGGCATGACGCTCGCACGCCCGGCGCAGGCGCCTGCGCAACAACGCGAGCAGCAGGTGGCGCAGCTGTTTCACGACGCGGCCGCGCAACCTGCGCAATTGCGCGCGTGGCTGCAAGCCATGCCCAAGGGCGGCGACCTGCACAATCATCTGTCCGGCTCGGTGTATGCCGAGGACTACCTGCAGTGGGCCAGCGACGATGGCGCCTGCGTGCAACTGGACGACCTGAGCCTGCGCGCGCCGCCGTGCGCCCAGGGCCAGGAGCCCGCACGCGACCTCGCCACGCGCAATGCCGCGCTGTATGGCCAGCTGGTGAATGCCCTGTCGATGCGCAAGTTCCTGCCCAGCCCATCGCAGCCCACCGGACACGATCAGTTCTTCAACACCTTCGGCAAGTTCGACGCGGTGGTGCGCGCGCGCGTTGCCGACACCGTGGCCGCAGTGCTGGAACAGGCCGCGCGCGACCGCGTGCCGTATGTGGAAATCATTGCCAACCCGCCGCAAATGGACCAGGCGGCAACACGGATGCAGTCCCTGCCCTGGAACGGAGACGACGACGCGGCCAACCTGCGCGCGCTGCAGGATGCCTTGCCGCCACTGGTGCAGGCAGCACAAGGCGCGCTTGCCGACACCGATGCCCAGGTGCGGCGCGTGCTGCACTGCGACCAGCCCACTGCGCGTCCCGGCTGCCGGGTGACGTATCGCTACGTGCCTTATGTGCTGCGCGTGTTGCCGCAGCCGATGGTGTTCGGGCAGATGGCGCTGGCGCACGCGCTGATCGCCGCCGGCGGCAGCCGCGCGGTGGCGTTGAACATCGTCGCGCCCGAAGACAACCCGGTGGCGCTGGCCGATTACACCCGCCACATGGCGATGTTCCGCTTCTTCGCCACGCGCTATCCCGACGTGCCGCTGTCCCTGCATGCCGGCGAGCTGGCCCTGGGCCTGGTGCCGCCGGCGCAACTGCGCTCGCACATCCGCCAGGCGGTGGATGTCGGTGCACGCCGCATCGGTCACGGCGTGGACCTGCCCTACGAAGACGACGTCGATGGACTGCTGCAGCGCATGCGCGACCAACAGGTTGCGGTAGAGATCAACCTCACCAGCAACGATGTGATCCTTGGTGTCAAAGGCGCCGCGCATCCGCTGGCGATGTATCTGCGCGCCGGTGTGCCGGTGGTGCTGTCCACTGACGATGCCGGCGTCTCCCGCGCGGACATGACCCACGAATATCAGCGCGCGATGCAGGAACAAGGTATCGATTACCCCACGCTCAAGCAGCTCGCGCGCAACGGCCTCACCTACAGCTTCCTGCCGGGCGCCAGCTTGTGGGATGCCGACGGTGCAGCCGTACAGGCCTGTGTCACTGCACTGCAGCGCGAAGCCGATGATGCTGCGTGTCGAACGTTTCGCCAGGGCAGCGAGAAGGCTCGGCTGCAATGGCAGCTGGAAACCGACCTGGCCCAGTACGAACGCACGTTGTTGCAGGTAGGAGCGCGCCAGAGCGCGAACGGGCTTTACCGGTAACCCGCCGTCGCGCGCAGGCACGCTCCTACAAACGCCCTCGATCCATCGCCGTTGCAATGCATTCAACCTTCCACGACAAAAACGCAATGACCGATCCGCACGCCGTCTCCTTCAAACGCCGCGTCATTCTCGAAGACGACATCGACGGCTTTACACCCGCGCAGCTGCTGCTGTTGCAGTCGCCCGAGGTCGAGGTGCTGGGCATCAGCGCGGTCAGCGGCAACATCTGGCGCGACGAAGTGCTGGCGCATAGCTGCCGCCTGCTGGAATTGGCCGGTCGCCCCGACATCCCGGTGCTGCCCGGCCCGGTGCATCCGCTGCTCAACAGCGAACTGGCCACCGAGCGTTGGGAAGCGCTCTACGGCAAGCTGGTCTGGAAAGGTGCCTGGACCAGGCACTGGGTGGATGGCGACACCGTGCAAAGCGCGCCGCGTTATCACGCCCACGACGTGGTGCCCGACCTGCCGTTGGGCAATCCCAGCGTGGTGCGCGCGTCCGACGAGCCGGCCGCGTTATTTATGCTGCGCATGGTGCGCAAGTATCCGGGCGAGGTGAGCATCATTGCCACAGGCCCGTTGACCAACCTGGCACTCGCGCAATCGCTGGATCCGGCCTTCGCCACGCTGGCACGCGAGCTGGTCTACATGGGCGGCAGCCTCAACCCGCGGCAGCAACGCAACAGCATCAGCGCGCAACAGTTCGCACGCGAGTTCGTCAACTCGCCACGCCGCGAATTCAATATCCGCTGGGATCCGGAAGCGGCCAGCATCGTCATGCGCGCACCTTGGCGCAAGATCACCATGGTGCCGGTGGATCCATCGACCGCAACCGAGCTCACGCCCGACTTGCTGGCGCGCATGAGCGCGGCCGATACCAGCATCGGCCGCGCATTGCGCCGCCGCGAACCCGGCTTTCCGCTGTGGGACGAGCTGGCCACCGCGGTATGGCTGCGCCCCGAGCTGGCGACGCGGACCGAGACGCTCTACGTCGATACCAACACCGCGTTCGATGCAGGCTACGGCGACATCCTGTCATGGGCGCCAGGCTATCAACCGGGACTGGGCGAGCAGGCGCAGACGGTGGTGCACGCGGTGGATATCGAAGCGTTCGAACAATTGCTGGTAGACCACCTCACCGCGCCGCAGCCACCAGCAGTCGGCCTGCCGCTCCCCATTCTCCCCTCGGGAGAAGCTACCCGAGGCGCGGATGAGGCTGCGGCATCCCAATCCCGAATCCCAAATCCCGAATCCCAGCCCTCAACCAGGTGACCCCATGCAACTCCCAGCGCAGTGGCAGGCCGGCATCGATCGCAATACCGAGGTGCTGCGTGGCCACGCGCAGCTGCTCGCCAGCTTCAACGCGCCGCGTCCCGCCGCACCGGACACCACCACGCCGCGCGGGCTGATCGGCTCCATCGTCAGCACCACCCGCAGCCAGCCTACGCTGGCCGCGCGCCATGCCACCCAGACGCTGACGCGCATCCATCAGGCCAACGGCAGCCTGCGCGCGATCACCCGCCTGCTGCCCGCACGCGCTGCCGCCGACGCTGCGCGCGTGCAGGCCGCGCTGGCCGGTGGCAGCGATGGCGGTGCGTTGGCCGGCGTACCGTTTGTAGTCAAGGATCTGTTCGACGTTGCCGGCCAGGTCACCACCGCCGGCGCCGCCATGCGCGCGCAGTGCGCTCCCGCCAGCCGCGATGCGTCCGTGGTGCAACGGCTGAGCGATGCCGGCGCGGTGCTGGTCGGCACCGCCAACATGGACGAGTTTGCCTACGGCTTTGCCACCGTCAACGCGCACTACGGCACCACCGCCAACCCGCACGATCACCGTCATCTGGCCGGTGGCTCGTCGGGCGGCTCGGCCGCCGCGGTGGCCGCCGGGCTGGTGCCGTTCGCGCTGGGCTCGGACACCAACGGCTCCATCCGCGTGCCGGCCGCGCTGTGCGGTGTGTACGGCCTGCGTCCCACGCACGGCGCGTTGCCGCTGGATGGCGTGTTCGGCTTCGTCGATGCGCTGGATGTGGTGGGCCCGTTCGCCACCTCCATCGCCGACCTGCGCCGCGTCTACGAAGTGATGCTGGGGCAGCCACTGACCCACTGCACTGCCGGCAACTTGCGCATCGCCCGCCTGGGCGGCTGGTTCCAGCGCAACCTGGATCCCGCGCTGGACGCCGGCCTGGGCGCATTGCTCACCGCCTGCAATAGCACTGCCCTCATCGAACTCCCCGACGCAGAACGCGCCCGCGCCGCCGCCTTCGTGCTCACCGCCGCCGAGGGCGGCCACCGCCATCGCGCCGGCCTGAGCACGCAGGCCGAGCAGTTCGACCCGGCCACCCGCGACCGCCTGCTCGCCGGCCTGCAACTACCCGCCAGCGCGGTGGCCGATGCGCACCGCTTCGCGCAGTGGTTTGGCACCGCCATGCAACGCCTCTGGGACGAGGTGGATGTGTTGATCGCGCCGGCCACACCCTGCGCGGCGCCGCGCATCGACCAGGACACCATCCAGATCGACGGCCTGCCGGTGTCCGCACGCGCCAACCTGGGGATCTTCACCCAGCCGCTCGGCCTGGCCGCGTGCCCGGTGCTGGCCGCGCCGTTGCCGCGCCCCGGTCGCCTGCCGCTGGGCGTGCAGCTGATTGCCGCACCCGGCCGCGAAGACCGCCTGTTCGCGCTCGCCGCGCACCTCGAACGCGACGGCCTGCTCGCCTTCAGCCCGCCAGCGGAGACACGCTGATGCTGCATACCTTGCGCGCACGCCGCGGCATGGTCGTGGCCCCGCATCACCTTGCCGCGCAGGCCGGGCGCGATGTGCTGCGCGACGGCGGCAATGCCATCGAAGCGGCCGTCGCCACCGCGGCCTGCCTGGCCGTGGTCTACCCGCACATGACCGGTATCGGTGGCGACGGCTTCTGGCTGATCCACGACCCCGACGGCCGCGTGCACGCCATCGATGCCTGCGGCCGTGCCGCACAGGCTGCAACACTGGAGTTCTATCGCGGCCACACCAGCATCCCCTGGCGCGGCCCGGGCGCGGCCAATACCGTCGCCGGCACCGTCTCCGGCTGGGCGCTTGCCCTGCAGCACGCAGGCGGCAGCCTCTCGCTGCAGCGCCTGTTGCATGACGCCATCCACCACGCCAGTGCTGGCGTGCCGGTGACGCTGGGCGGTGCGCACATCGCCGCCAGCAAGAGCGCCGAGCTGCGCGTGCAACCCGGTGCCTACGCCAGCATCTTCGAACCGCACGGCGTGCCGCTGCACGAAGGCGCACTGCTGTATCAGACGCAGCTCGCACACACCCTGCAACGGCTGGCCGACCAGGGCCTGGACAGTTTCTATCGCGGCGCATTGGCCGAGGACATCGCCGCCGACCTGCAGGCGCTCGGCAGCCCGCTCCGCGCGCACGATCTCGCAAGTCATCGTGCCGAGCCCAGCGTACCGCTCTCGGCCGCCATCCACGGCGCGCGCCTCTACAACCACGCACCGCCCACGCAAGGCCTCGCTTCGCTGCTGATCCTTGCCTTGTTCGATCGCCTGCAGGCCGATCAGCCCGATAGCTATGCGCACCTGCACGGCCTGATCGAAGCCACCAAACAGGCCTTCCTGATCCGCGACGCGCACCTCGGCGACCCCGCCTGGATGACGCTGGACGCACAGGCGCTACTCGATGACAGCGCCGCACTCGACGCGCTCGCCGCCCGCATCGACATGCGCAGCGCACTGCCCTGGCCGCAGCCCTCGCAGGCCGGCGACACCGTCTGGTTCGGCGCCATCGACGCACACGGCCGCGCGGTCAGCTGCATCCAGTCCACCTATTTCGAATTCGGCTCCGGCCTGGTGCTGCCGCGCACCGGCATCACCTGGCAAAACCGTGGCTGCAGCTTCCGCCTCGCCGCCGACGGCTGGAACGCGCTCGCCCCGGGCCGCAAACCCTTCCACACCCTGAACCCTGCCCTGGCCACCTTCGACGACGGCCGCGTCATGGCCTACGGCACCATGGGCGGCGAAGGCCAGCCACAAACCCAGGCCGCGATCTTCTCCCGCTACGCCCGTTTCGGTATGCCGCTACAACAAGCGATCACGGCACCGCGCTGGCTGCTCGGCCGCACCTGGGGCGAAGACAGCACGTCACTAAAATTGGAAGACCGCTTTGATCCGGCGCTGGTGCAGGCACTGCGTGATGCCGGGCATGCGGTGGAGTTGTTGCCCGCCTATACCCCGGTGATGGGACACGCCGGCGCGTTGGTGCGCGAGCTGGATGGCGTGATCAGCGGCGCTAGTGATCCGCGATCCGATGGTGCGGTGGCTGGGTGGTGATGGTTGGGCGTGTTGGCGCTTCCTGCATCTGCGTCGGTAGCGGGTGAACGTTGCTGAGAGCCAATCGAGCCATCGCGTCAGAACCTCGGCTTGCACGATGGCAGCGGCGAGCGCTAGCGATCAGGACGCCAGCCAGGACAGGCCGACAAGGCGAACATGTCATAGACTCCGTGCATGCTCTTCAAGGCGACGCTGGCGGACTCAAGCACGCCGGTCACTGGACAGGACGCGCTTGCTTTCTTGGGCATGCGGGGCGATGAGTAGGTCCATCGCCGCGCTTATTTCGACACACGCATCAGACCTTCCACCAAGGAGAGCCACATGACAGAGCAAGACGACAACCAACCGAACCTGGAGGACGTCAAGCTGGCGTTCGACGGCCAGAGCGTGGATTGGTATCTGCAGAAGCTGGTCGCCACCGTCAACACCTCGAACGTGCAGTTCGGCATCACGCTGTTTGTCGAAGGCATCATCGTGTCGGGCCAGCTGGTCAGCGGAAAACAGTACTTCGAGGCGTTTGCGCAGGAATTCTCTGCCGCCTATCCCGGCGACGCCGAGGAAAAAGAGGATATCCGTCGTGCGTTTGCCAGCCACGCCAGCATCTACGACACCGAGGAAGATGCGCAAAGCAGCCGGCCGCCGCAGTTCATTCACCTGATCGACTCGCGTTGCTTCTCGCCCGGCGGCCAACCCCTGCCCAGCAACCGTGGTGTGCTCTGGCGCGGCAAGGTCAATGCCGTGCCCGGCTTCACCCTGGGATCGCTGTCGGCGGATTGAGCCCGGCAAACTCTGTTTTGGTGTGAGGTGCTTGTCATCTCACATTGGACTGATGGAAATAACGCCAGGAGCACGCTCACGGCTGCACAGCAGCCAAACGTGCTTGCGCTTGCTGACAACGTTGCGCTCGCCAACGCCTTCCTTTGGCTCTCGGCATCAGACCGGCGCTGCTCGAATGGCAGCAGTACCACGCAGCAACGCCGACGCAGACACCTTAAGCGTGGGCCGCGGGCTGTGGCCGATGGCAAACTTCACTGCCGCGCAAGGCACGCGCGTTCGTGGGCTTCGTGATGCGCTCCAGAAAATCCGCTACCGCCCCTCGCGTCGTTACGTGGCACGAACTGGCCTCCACGCACTGCGCGCTGCATCGTGCAAGCGCCAGCACTCACGGCTGCAAACGATCGCCCCGCCCTGCAACCAGTGACGCTGCCAGCAGCAACACGCTGGCACCGACGAAGGTGGCGCCGATCGACACATGATCCAGCAGCACGCCGCCTGCGGCACCACCCAGCATGATGGAAAGCTGGATCGCGGCCACCATCAGGCCACCACCGCTTTCCGGTGCGTCCTTGACGCAGCGGCTCAACCAGGTGGACCACGCCACCGGCATCGCCGAGTTGAGCGTGCCCCAGGCAATCATCGCCACGGCCACGGCCCACACCACATGGCCGGCCAGCAGCATGCTGATGGTCGCCACACCCAGCGCGACCGGCAGCACGCTGAGCAGGGTGAACAAGCGCTTCGGCACCAGCGCGGTGGCGGCATAGGTCCCGACGAACCCGGCCAGACCCAGGCCAAGCAGCAGCAACGACAGCTGCGACACATCGACCTGCGCGATGGTTTCCAGAAACGGGCGGAAATAGGTGAACGCGGAGAATGCACCGGCAAACCCCAGCATTATTGCCAGCATGGCGCGCGCCACATAGCGACGCTTCAACAAGGTGGCGATGCCACCCAGCGAGGTGGCGCCCTGCGCGGGCATCGACGGCAGGCTGCGCCACTGCCAGACGATGGTCAGCGCAACCAGCGGCAACATGCCCCAGAACACCCCGCGCCAGCCGACGGTCGCGCCCAGATAGCTGCCCAACGGCGCGGCGAATGCGGCAGCGACCGCGTTACCGATAAATATGATGCCCAAGGCCTTTGGCACTGCATGCTCGGGCATGATGCGCATCACCGTGGCGGTGGAGAGCGCCCAGAACCCGCCGATGGTGATGCCGAGCAGCGCGCGCGCCACCATCAACATGCCGAAGCTGTGCGCGTTGGCGATCAACAACAGCGACACCAGCATTACCCCGGTCAGGGCGAGCAACACATGGCGCCGGTTGAAGCGCGACGACAGCGGTGCGATCAGTAGGCTGGCGACCACGGCGAACAGGCCGGAGATCGAAATCGCCTGGCCGGCCATGCCGGCACTGGCGTGCAGATCGGCGGCAATCGGCGTGAGCAGGCTGACCGGCATGAACTCGGAAGCGATCAGCAGCGCAACGCAGAGCGACATCGAGCCGACCGCGCTCCAGGAACGGCGTGTTGCGACAGGTGCGGCGCGCGAAGATGGATCGGTAGCGAGCGAACTGGCTTGCATGTGTGGCCCTTGTGCGACGTTGGATGCGAGACGAACGCCACGCCGCAAGCGCGCTAACGCCGCGCTCGATGCGAACCTTGCGTTCGGAAGGGATGCGCTGCGGGCAGCGATGCACTGCATCGACCTGCCACCGCAGCGACGCACGACGGGCACAATGCAGCAACGAATGCTGCGGCTCGGGCGTGCGCGTGTCTGGATGTGCTGCAGCTTACGCAGGCAGCGGATGGCGATAAAGATGGTGAATCGGCACGGGCTTATGAAGCCCGCTCATCAACCGCGTGTCTGTACCACGATCGTGCAGCGTACTGCGCCTTTGTTCGACACTGACTTCGGCTTGCACGAGAACAACGCAGGCATGTGTCCATGCTGCGATCGCCTCGGAACCATGGGTCGCTGCCGCTGCACGTGTGCTGATCCGCGCACCGGTGATGCCGACAACGCGGCAGATCCATCAGCCTTTGTAACGCAACGCGTCGACCACCAGGTTGAAGGCGGAGGAGGAATGCCGGCGGCTGGGATAGAACGCGTGCAAGCCCGGCCAGGTCGGCGACCAGTCCTTCATCACCCAGCGCAGCCGCCCGGCCTTGATGTGCGGGCGCGCCAGATCTTCCTGCACGAATGCGATGCCGAAGCCGTCCACCGCCGCGTCCAGCGCTTCGTAGGTGCCGTTGAAGGTCAACTGGCCATCCACGCGCACGATGACTTCGCGGCCGTCCTTTTCCAGCTCCCAGGCGTAAATGCCGCCGGCGGTTTTCATGCGCAGGTTGATGCAGCGGTGCGCGGTGAGATCCTGCGGCGTCCTGGGGATGGGGCGGCGCGCGAGATAGGACGGCGCGGCGACGATGGCCATGCGCATGTCCGGTGCGATGCGCGCAGCGATCATGTCCTTCTCGACCTGATCGCCCAGCCGCACGCCCAGGTCGTAACGGTCGGCGACGATGTCGGTCAAGCCATTGTCGACCACGATTTCGACCTTGATCTCGGGGTAGTCGCGCAGCAGCCCGGACAGCTTGGGCCACAGGATTGCGCGCGCGGCGTAGTCGGTGGCGGTGATGCGCACGGTGCCTGCGGGGGTGTCGCGCATGTCGCCGAGCGCAGCCAGCGCCTCCTCGATTTCCGCAAAGCGCGGCGCCACCGTCTGGATCAGCCGCTCGCCGGCTTCGGTCGGCGCCACGCTGCGGGTGGTGCGGGTCAGCAGGCGCAAGCCCAGTGTCGCTTCCAGCCCGCGGATGGTGTGACTCAGCGCCGACTGCGAAACCCCCAGCTTGGCGGCAGCACGGGTAAAGCTGCCCTCGCGAACGATGGCGATCAGCGCCAACAGGTCCTTGAAGTTGTCGCGCGCCATTGGTGAATCTCTTTCATGGAATACGGGAAACTGTAGCAGCTGGTGCCATGGGGACGGCGTGGACTGCACTTCTCCCGCTGGGGGCGCTGATGCAGCGCCTGCACGCGACGAGCGTGCTTGCAGTGGTGCGACCGCGCCGCCAGCGCGGACCGGGGCGCTGCGCAAAGTTTCGGGTGAGGGTACGTGGCCAAGCAGGCGATGTGTCACTTCTGATGCCGCGTGGCGACGCGTTTGTCATTGCGAGGGCTGACAGCCCTGTGCAGCGCCCTCATCTACCCTGCGGGCACCTTCTCCCGGCGGGAGAAGGGACACAACGCAGCACAAGCTGCCTGTCGCATTTTTTGCAACGCGCACCCCTAAAAAAACCGCTTTGGGGTGACGGGGACGGTTCGTATAGTCGAATCGACAGGCGCTGCCTGCCACGCGCGCCTGTCGCCACGATGTCACCGGCAATCGCCGGGCAATGGACCAACGAGCGTGTTCCCCCTTTCCACGCCGCCTGCGGAGGCCTCATGCACCAGATCCTGTCGCATCGCGGTCCTGGCAGCGCCGGCAGAACAACCCATCCGCACGGCACCTCATGCTGAGCGCGCAACGCACCTCATCCGCCCCCTGCTCGGGCGCACGCGCGGTCGCCCGCTGCGATGCCCTGGGCGTTTCGCCCTACAGCGACACCCCCGCCGGGCTGTTCCGTGCCTGGCTCAGCCCGGCGCACCGCGCCGCCGTTGCACAGGTGGGCGAGTGGATGCGCCAGGCCGGCATGCAGGTGCGGCTGGATGCAGCGGCCAATCTGGTCGGGCGTTACGAGGGCGACCGCGCTGATGCACCGGCGCTGCTGATCGGCAGCCATCTGGACAGCGTGCGCGATGCCGGGCGTTACGACGGCCCGCTCGGCATCCTGCTCGGCATCGAGTGCGTTGCCGCGCTGCATGCACAGGGGCGGCGCCTGCCGTTCGCGATCGAGGTGATCGCCTTCGGCGACGAAGAAGGGTCGCGCTTTCCTGCCTCGATGTTCTGCAGCCGTGCAGTCGCCGGCACGCTCGCCCCCGCCACGCTGGCGGTCACCGATGCAGCCGGCATCGACGTGGCCAAAGCGCTGGCGGAGTGGGACCTGGATATCGCGCAGATCCAGCAGGCCGCACGCGCGCCCGGCAGCGTGCTGGCCTATCTGGAAACCCATATCGAACAGGGCCCGGTGCTGGAAGCCGAAGGCCTGCCGGTCGGCATTGTCACCGCGATCGCGGCGCAGCGGCGCTTTGCGCTGCGCTTCGACGGCCGCGCCGGCCAGGCCGGCACAACCACCATGGCCCTGCGTCGCGATGCATTGAGCGCCGCTGCCGAGGCCCTGCTGGCGATCGAAGGGATTGCACGCGCCGGCAGCGACGATCTGGTCGCCACGGTCGGCAAGCTCAACGTCGCACCCGGCGCCACCAATGTGGTGCCGGGCCGGGTGGACTGCACGCTGGACGTGCGCGCCGGCGACGACGCAACGCGCGATGCGGCAGTGCTGGAGATCGAACAGGCGCTCGCGCGGATTAGCGCCAGCCGCGGCATCGCCATCGCCATCGACCCGTTGCAGGCCTTGGCCGCCAGCCCCTGCGCACCGGCGCTGATGACCCGTCTGCAACACGCAGTCGCTGCACAGGGCATCGCGCCACGCCAGCTGGTGTCCGGCGCCGGCCACGATGCGATGGTGATGGCCGCGCTCTGCCCCACCGCGATGCTGTTCGTGCGCTGCGCCGGCGGCATCAGCCATCATCCGGACGAACACGTGGCCCCGGCCGATGCCGAGATCGCACTGGCGGTCATGCGCCACTTCATCGAACACCTGGGAGATCCCCTTGTCACCTGATCTGCGTCACCTGCCTACCTTCGGCGAGCTCGATCCCCCGCAACGGCTGTTGATGGGCCCGGGTCCGGTCAATGCGCATCCGCGCGTGCTGCGCGCGATGGCCGCCGATCTGCTCGGCCAGTTCGATCCGGAAATGACCACCTACATGAACGAGGTGATGGCGCTTTACCGGCCGCTGTTCGGCACCGAGAATCGCTGGACCTTTCTGGTCGATGGCACCGCGCGCGCCGGTATCGAAGCGGCGCTGGTGTCGCTGGTCAGCCCGGGCGACCGCGTGCTGGTGATCAACTTCGGCCGCTTCGGCCTGCTGCTCACCGAGATCCTCGGCCGGCTAGGTGCCGACGTGCACACCGTGGATGCGCCCTGGGGCGAAGTGGTGCCGCTTGCTGCAATCGCCGAGGCGATCGAGCGCGTGGCACCCAAGCTGGTCGCCACCGTGCACGGCGACACCTCCACCACCATGGCCCAGACGCTGGATGGCCTGGGCGCGCTGTGCCGCGCGGCCGGTGCGCTGAGTTACGTGGATGCCACCGCCACCATCGGCGGCATGGAGATCGCCAGTGATCGCTGGGACGTGGACGTGGTCACCGGCGGCCTGCAGAAATGCCTGGGCGGGCCGTCCGGCTCGGCACCGATCACCGTGTCCAATGCCGCGGCCGAGGCGATCTTCGCGCGCCGCCATGTCGAACGCGGCATCGTGCGCGCCGACATCATCAACGGCAGCGGGCCGCGCATCGCCTCCAATTATTTCGATCTGGCGATGATCATGGATTACTGGTCCGACAAGCGCCTCAATCACCACACCGAAGCCACCACCATGTTGTACGGTGCCCGCGAATGTGCGCGCGTGGCACTGCAGGAGGGCCTGGATGCACGCTTCGCCCGCCACGCCGCCGCCGGGCGTGCGGTGAGCGCCGGCATCCGCGCGTTGGGGCTGGAGGTGTTCGGCGACGATGCGCACCGCATGAGCAATGTCACCGGCGTGGTGATTCCACCCGGCATCGACAGCGATGCGGTGCGCCGACGCATGCGCGAGGATTTCGAAATCGAGATCGGCACCGCGTTCGGCCCGCTGCAGGGCAGGATCTGGCGCATCGGCGCAATGGGCTACAACGCGATGAAGCACAAGGTGCTGATCACCCTGGCCGCGCTGGAAGCGGTGTTGCGCGCCGAAGGCTACGCCTGCACACCGGGGCTGGCGGTGGAGGCCGCACTGGCGGCCTGGCACGCGGAGCCGCATGCATGAACACCGCGCGCGACCTGGTCGGCTATGGCGCCACCCCACCTGCGGCGCAGTGGCCTGGTGGCGCGCGCATCGCGGTGCAGTTCGTCATCAACTACGAAGAGGGCGCGGAAAACTGCGTGCTCAACGGCGATGCCGGCTCGGAAGCCTTTTTGTCGGAGATGGTCGGCACGCAAGCGCAGCCCGGCGCGCGCGCCATGGCGATGGAGAGCCTGTACGAATACGGCAGCCGTGCTGGCTTCTGGCGGCTGCATCGGCTGTTCGCCACACGCAACGTGCCGGTGACCGTGTTCGGCGTGGCGCAGGCCTTGGCCTCCAATCCCGAGGCGGTGGCCGCAATGCAGGCTGCCGACTGGGAAATCGCCAGCCACGGCCTGCGCTGGATCGACTACCAGCATGTGGATGAGGCCACCGAGCGCGCGCATATCGCGCAGGCCATCGCCGTGCACACTCGTGTCACCGGCAGCCGCCCACTGGGCTGGTACCAGGGCCGCACCAGCCCCAACACCGCGCGGCTGGTCGCCGAGGAAGGCGGCTTTGTCTACGACGCCGACAGCTATGCCGACGATGTGCCGTATTACGACACGCGTCACGGCCGCGCGCAGTTGATCGTGCCGTACACACTGGACGCCAACGACATGAAGTTCGTCGCCTACAACGGCTTTGCCGATGGCGAGCCGTTCTTCCGTTACCTGCGCGATGGCTTCGAGCAACTGCGCAGCGAGGGCGGGCGCATGCTGTCGATCGGCCTGCACGGGCGCATCGTCGGCAAGCCGGCGCGTGCCGCGGCCCTGGCACGGTTTGTCGATCACGTGCTGGCCAGCGGCGATGCCTGGATTGCGCGCCGCATCGATATCGCGCGGCATTGGCTGCAGGTCCATCCGGCATGAGCATCGACACCGCCGACATCGACCTGCCCGAGGTGATCGCGCAAGTGACCGCGGCCTTCCACGCCTACGAACAGGCGCTGATGGACGACGACATCGCCGCGATGGATTCGCTGTTCCATACCGCACCCAGCACGGTGCGCTACGGCGTGGGCGAAGTGCTGTACGGCATCGAGGCGATCCGCGCCTTTCGCATCGGACGCGGCGGCTCGCCGCAACGCCAGCTCGTGCAGGTGCAGGTGCACGGCTTCGGTCACGACTTCGCCACCACACATGCGGAATTCATCCGTGCCGGCAGCAGCGCGCGCGGCCGCCAGAGCCAGAGCTGGGTGCGGTTTTCCGACGGCTGGAAAGTGGTGGCCGCGCATGTCTCGCTGCAGGGGACGCATGCATGAGCGTGATCGACGACAGCGTGCTGGACGATGCCGCCTTCGTGGCGCGCTACCGCGAGCTGTTCGAGCATTCGCCGTGGGTGGTCGAACGCGCTGCACGGCGGCGCCCGTTCGCCGATGTGTACCGCGGGCTGATGCAGGTGGTGCTCGACGCGTCGCAGGAGGACCAGGTTGCATTGATCCGCGCGCATCCGGAGCTGGCCGGCAAGGCGGCAATCGACCGCACGCTCACCGCCGCGTCGGCGGCCGAGCAGGCCTCGGCCGGATTGGACCGGCTCAGCGACGCCGAGTTCAAGCGCTTCCACGCGCTCAATCAGGCCTATCGCCACCGGTTCGGATTTCCGTTCGTGATCTGCGTACGGCTGCACGACAAGGCCGGCATCCTGGCCGCGCTGGAACGCCGGCTGGATGCATCGCGCAGCGAAGAACTGTCCACCGCCCTCGCCGAGATCGGCAAGATCGTATCCCTGCGCCTGGAGGCACTGCCATGAGCCTGGCCCAACTCGAACGCGAGCTCCACCACGATCTGCAACGCCTGGCCCACGGTGGCGATGCATGGACGCAGCCGCGCGTGCATCCGGCCGGGCATGTGTATGACGTGGTGATCGTCGGCGCCGGCCAGAGCGGCCTGGGCGCGGCGTTCGCACTGCAACGCGAGCGCGTGCACAACGTGCTGGTCATCGATGAAAACGCCGCGGGGCAGGAAGGCCCGTGGGTGACCTATGCGCGCATGCAGACCCTGCGCACGCCCAAGCAGATCACCTCGATCGACCTGGGCGTGCCCTCGCTGACCTTCCGCGCCTGGTGGGAAGCCCAGCACGGCAGCGCCGGCTGGGACGCGCTGGACAAGATTCCGCGCGGCAGCTGGATGGACTATCTGCGCTGGTACCGCGCGGTGCTGCGCCTGCCGGTGCGCAATGCCACGCAACTGGCGCGTGTGGAGCCGGACGTGGCGCCGGGCATCCACCGCCTGCATTTGGCCATGGGCGCGCCGCTGCTCACGCGCAAGCTGGTCCTGGCCACCGGCATCCAGGGCGGCGGCCAATGGATGGTGCCGGACTGGATCAGCCGCGCCCTGCCCGCAGAGCGCTACGCGCACACCTCCGGCCACATCGACTTCGCCGCGCTGGCCGGCAAGCGCGTGGGCATCCTGGGCGGCGGCGCCTCGGCGTTCGACAATGCCTGTTTCGCGCTGGATCAAGGCGTCGCCAGCGCCGAGGTGTTCGTGCGCCGCAGCGCATTGCCGCGCATCAATCCGTTCCGCCACATGGAACAGGCCGGCATCATTCCGCGCTTTTTGAGCCTGCCGGATGCGGACAAGTACCGGATGATGGCCAGCTTCTTCGCGCACAACCAGCCGCCGACCAACGACACCTTTCAACGCGCCTGCGCGCATGCGGGCTTCGCGCTGCATCTGGGCGCGCCGTGGCTGGAGGTGGCCGAGCGCGATGGCGAGGTGGTGGTGCGTACGCCGCAGGGCGAGCACCGCTTCGACTTCCTCGCCGTTGCCACCGGCCTGGTCACCGATCCGCAGCTGCGCCCGGAACTGGCCGCGCTGTCCGGGCGCATCGCCTGCTGGGCCGACCGCTACCAGCCGCCGCCGGGCCAGGCCAATCCGGTGCTGGATGCGCATCCCTACCTGGGTCCGGGCTTCGAACTGCTGCCGCGCACGCCCGAGGATGCCGCGCTGCTGCACGGGGTGTTCGCCTTCAACTATTCGGCGCTGATCAACCACGGCCCGTCGGCGGCAGCGCTGTCCGGGCTCAAGGTCGCGCTGCCGCGGCTGGCCCGCGCGGTGGCCGACCAGCTGTTCCTGGACGACCGCCAGGCCATCGTCGACAGCTACCTGGCCTACGACCAGCCCGAATTCGTCGGCCAATGGCCGCAACCGACCCAGGCGGTGGCATGAGCACGCTGTCCACCCATGTGCTGGATACGGCCACCGGCCGCCCCGCCGCCGGCATCGCCTTGCGCCTGTTCGCCGACGCCGGCCTGCACTTTGCCGGGGTCACCAACCAGGACGGGCGTTGCCCCGAACTGGCCGCGCTCACGCTGCAACCCGGCCGCTACCGGCTGGAGTTCGAGGTGGCCGGCTATTGGCGTGCTACCGGCACCGCACTGCCGGACCCGCCCTTCCTGGAGCAGATCCCGATCGCGTTCGGCATCGCCAACGACGGCCATTACCACGTGCCGCTGCTGCTCTCGCCGTACGGGTATTCCACCTATCGCGGCAGCTGAGCGGCAGCCGCTTCGGCAACGGACCGGCGGGGCATACGCCGCGTTGCGCATCGGCCCCGTAGAATGACGCCTTTCCGGCGACAGGCCGGGGCCCCGGAATTGTCATGATCCACAACGATGTACTGCGCAGCATCCGCTACATGCTCGACCTCAGCGACGACAAGGTAGTGGAGATCACCCACCTGGCCGACCCGGAGTTCGCGCTCGACAAGCCGCAGGTACAGGCCTGGCTGAAGAAGGAGGACGAGCCCGGCTTCGAGCCCTGCACCGACGCGATGCTGGCGCGCTTCCTCGACGGCCTGGTGCTGCGTTTCCGCGGCCGTGACGAAAGCCAGCCGGTGCGCCCGCTGGAAACCCGCGTCGGCAACAACCTGGTGCTGAAGAAACTGCGCGTGGCCTTCGAGCTGAAAGACGTGGACATGCACGCCATCTTCGCCAGCGCCGGCTTCCCGCTATCCAAGCCGGAACTGTCCGCGCTGTTCCGCCAGCCCGGCCACAAGAATTTTCGCCCCTGCGGCGACCAGTTGCTGCGCGCCTTCCTCAAGGGCCTGACCGCCCGGATGCGCGAAGCGGGGTGATGTCTGGGTGGTGAGATTTGCCTGGCCTTTTGCCGTGTGTGTCACCAGCAACGCGTGGCAAGTACAACTTGACGTCCTTCAACAACCGTCGAGTGCGCAACAGCCGACCCTGCTCCCGTCTGTTACCCCCGCTGTCATCGCACGTGCTTGGACAGCGCGGATAGATCCGTTGCAAAGCGGCTGATCTGCGGCTTGGCTGCAGGGCCCTTGCCCGCCCACCATCGCGGAACACGCCGCAAGTACGTCCTTGTAGCAACTGTGTTGTTGGAGGGGGTTCTGACCGTTCTGGAAGCCGGGCACGGGAG